>JBGPJF010000001.1:0-148328 GCA_041485285.1 Thermoplasmata archaeon
CCGTGGTGCTCGCGGCGGCGCTCGTTGGCGCCGCGATCGCCGCGAAGCTGCGCCAGTCCATGATCCTGGGGTACCTCGTCGTCGGGGTCATGCTCGGCTACTTCGCGACCCAGTACCTCACCCCCAACTTCGGCATCCAGATCGTCGGCAACGAGTCCATCTCCATCCTCTCGGACCTCGGCGTCGCGTTCCTCCTCTTCTTCGTCGGCCTCGAGGTCTCGGTCTCGCGCCTGCGCCGCGCCGGGCGGGCGGCCTCGGTGCTCGCGGTCGCCGATGTGGCGGTCCTCTACTTTTCGGGGACGCTGCTCGGCTTTGCAATGGGGTGGCCGCTTGCCGACACCCTGTTCCTCGCCGGGATCCTGGCCATGTCATCGGTGGGGGTCGCCGCCAAGTCGCTGAGCGACATGAAGCGGCTCGCCAACGACGAGACGGCCACGCTGCTCGGGATGATGATCGTCGAGGACTTCATCACGATGATCATCCTCGCCATTACGACCGCCTGGGCGGTCGGCTCCTCGAACCCCGGCAAGATCACCGAGTCGCTGCAGGCGGTCGCGATTGTGTACGGGGCCCTCATCGCCTTCGCGCTCTTCGTGATCCCCCGCCTCTACAAGCGGATCGAGCGGGTCCGCAACGACGAGGTCTTCGCCCTTCTGGCCCTCGGGCTGGTCTTCGCGTCGGCCGCGCTTGCCGAGCAGTACGGGATGCCCTTCATCATCGGGACGTTCTTCGTCGGGATGGCGTTCTCCGAGACGCGCCTCTCCGAACGACTGACGCTACGCTTGTCGACGCTGCGCGACGCGTTCGTCGGCGTGTTCTTCCTCATGTTCGGCGTCCAGATCCACTTGGCCACGGCGTTCGCGAGCCTGTGGATCGTGGCCGCCGCCGTCGTCCTCGTCATTTTCGACGAGGTGTTCATCCTCGGGGCGCTCTCGGTGCTGATCGGCTTCAAGGGCAAAGCCGCGGCGCTCATCGGGGCCTCGGCCGTCGGCCGCGGGGAGGACTCGATCATCTTTGCCAATATCGGCGCCGGGCTCGTGCACCCCCCGGGCACGGCGCTTGCGGGCCAGCCAGTGCTGGGGCACCACTTGGAACTCTACCCGATCGCGGGGGGCGTATCGCTCGTTACGAGCGCCATCGTGCCTGTGGCCCTGAAGCACGCCAACGCGCTTGCAAAGGCGGGGGCGTTCCTCACGCCGCACGCGATGCGCCACGCCACCGGGCTCGTTGGGGAGTTCATCCGCGAGGCGCACCTCAACCACAAACACTCGGGCCTGCGGGCGCGCCCTGCCTGGCTCTTCTGGGCCGTGATCGCGTACGTGGCGGTCGTGGGGGGCGCCCTGCTCGTGCCGGGCCTCGTCTCCATCGCGCTTGCCGCCGCCGGCGCGGGGCTTGCCGCGGTCATCGCCCGCGGCTTCTTTTTCGATGCCCTCGACCGCCTCCCGGACACCCGAGTGGGGCAGCGCCACGCGTCGGGCCCCGCGCGCCGGGCGATTGCCCGCCACATGGCCTTCACCGTGGGCGCCCTCTTCGTCCTTGTCGACCTCATCGCCGTGTCCTTTGCCTACGACCCTTTCGAAACGCTCGTGCTCGTGTTCCTCGCCTTTGCGGCGATCGCGATCGCCTCCTTCCACTCGATCCGGTACACGGTCATCGCCAAGCCGCGTGAAACGGCCCGCGAACTGGTCAAGGCCGCACGCGGGCTCCAGGGTGCCAGGATGCGGCGCAAGTACGACGATGTCCCTGAGGAGGCCGCCCCCGTTGGGGCGCCCGTCGGGCTCCACTCGGTCCGTGAGTTCCAGTTCCCGGGCTCGATGCCGCCGGAGGTAGCCCGCGCCGACGGCCCGCCCACGATGCCGCCTCAGCTTTGAGCCGCGCCGTTCTTTCGCGGCCGAGATTCCATCCGAATCTCTTTATCTCCCTTCAGCCGCGCTGGCCACTCGTGGCTGCCGCCAAACCTGCCCCCGCGGGGCCCGAGCCCCCCACCACGGTTGCGGCCATCGACGCCAGAGGCCTCACGCGCACCTTTGACGAGTTCACGGCCCTCGACGGCCTCACCCTGTCCGTTCCGCGCGGCGCGTTTTACGGCTTCCTGGGGCCGAACGGGTCGGGCAAGACGACGACGATCAAGATCCTCGCGGGGCTCCTGCGCCCGACGGACGGGTCGGCGCGCGTGGCGGGCTTCGATGTGGTAGCAAGCCCGCTCGAGGTCAAGCGGCGCATCGGCCTGCTGTCGGAAGACATCACCCTTTATCAGCGGCTGACGGGCCGCGAGTTGCTCGAGTTTTCGGGGCGGATCCACGGCGTTTCGCCCGAGGACATCAAGACCCGTTCCGAAGAGCTGCTGTTCCTCCTCGACCTCCAGGAGCGCGCCGACGAGATGGTCGTCGACTACTCCCAGGGCATGAAAAAGAAGGCCAGCCTCGCCGCGGCCCTCCTCCACGACCCCGAAGTATTGCTCCTCGACGAGCCCTTCAACGGAGTCGACCCCGTGTCGGCCCGCGTCATCAAGAGCATCCTCAGCAAGCTGTCGAAGACGCAGACGACCGTGTTCCTGTCCTCGCACATCCTCGAAGTGGTCGAGAAGCTCTGCACGGACGTCGCGGTCATCCACAAGGGCAAACTCGTGGACGCCGGACCGCTCGAGGACCTGCGGCACCGTACGAAGATGGGCGGCAGCACCACCCTCGAGGAAGTCTTCCTCAAGCTCGTCGATGCCCCTGACCGAGAGGGGGCCCTGAGTTGGAAGCAGTAGCCCGCGGCGGCCTTGCGCCAACGGGCAACCTCCGGGCCCTATTGTGGCTGAAGTGGCGCGTGACGGGCAACTCGTACCGCCGCCTGCTGCGGCGGCCCCGAGGACTCCTGCTGCTGGTCGGCCTTGTACTGGCATTCGTCATCGACATCGCCGCTTTCGCTTTCCTCGCGTCGATCATCCACTTCCTGCGCTCGTCGGGGACGCCGCCGCCGCCGGGGTTCACCTGGGCAAGTGCGGCCCTCATCCCGCTCTACTTCCTGCTCCTCATGCCGTCGGCGACGGGCGTGGAGCTCCAGACCCAGGTGGATGCCAAGAAGCTGCTCCCCTTCCCGGTGCGCGTCCGCGAACTCTTCCTCGGCACGGCGTTGGGCCGAGCCGGGGGCCTGCTCCTGCCAATCCCGTTTCTTGCGCCGCCCGCGGTCGCGGCGCTGATCATTGCGGCCCCGGAGCCGTCGGCCCTGCTCCCTGCCTTGGCGGCACTCGTGATGCTCGTGCTCCAAGCGATCTTCCTGTCGCAGGCGCTTGCCGTCGCGTTCCAGTCCTCGGTCTCGTCGCGGCGCAACCGCGACACGGCGGCCTTCGCGGCGGTGTTCATCGCGATGCTCGCGTGGGCCGCCCTGCAGTTGTGGGTCTTCGGGAACCTCGGCTCTCGCGAGGTGCTCGTCTCAAGGTTGAGCGAGGGGAGCCTGCCGCCGGTGCTCGCGGCCCGCATCATGACCGAGCCCTGGAGTGCCGCCGGGTTGACCGCGCTCGGCCTGCTGGCCGCCGAAACGGCTGCGACTTTTGTGGCCGGCTGCGCCCTCTCCCACTACTTCCTCAACATCCGCGTCCCGACAAAGCCCCAGGCCAAGGCGGAGCGCGCCGTCAGGGTCCCGCGCCTGCCGATTGCCCCCGTGAGCAACGTCCTCGTTTGGAAGGACCGGATCTACCTGCGGCGGGACCCGTTCGTGAAGTCCGCCGCCTACGGGACGCTCATGCTCGTGGTGGTCGCGATCGTGTCATCCGCCACCACGCGGATCGCCGACCCGCGCCAGGCGGGCGGGTTTTTCCTTGCCATCTACGCGTTCCTTGCGCCTTGGACCTTCCTGCTCGGGCTCGGTGCGAACATCTTCGGCGTCGAGGACGGCCTGCCGTTCCTCCTTTCGACGCCGGCCGAGCGTCGCGACTTCCTGCGGGCGAAGGCCATTTTCCTCGTTGGCCTCGGCACGGCCGTCGGCGCTATCACATTGGCCGCGGCGTCGGTGATCTTCAACCGCCTCGACCTGCTCCCGCAGTCGATCGCGTTCCTCTTTGCCATCACGCTAGGCCTCACGGCCGCCGGGATGATCTCAAGCGCCTACGCCCCGAGCCACGCCGCGCGGGAGGGGTTCCGCCGGAAGACCGTATCGGGCGCGGGGTTGGCCCTCTTCACGGGCCTCGGCATCGCGTTCCTCATCCCCGTCGGCTTCGCAAGCGGGCTCCCGGCATTTTTCGGCAACCGGCTCTTCCTGTTCGTGACGCTCCCGATCGCGATCGCTGCGGAGTACGCGTTCCTGCGCTCATGCGTGAGCACCGCCGCCGCGCGCCTTGCGCGCGACGAGGGCGAGGTGCTGCTGCGCGTGAAGGCGTAAGACCCCGACCGGCCGGGGCGCCGATGGCGGCGCCGTTGCCTGGGCGGATCAACCCAGCGCCTGACGGCGACCCGTTGCAGAGGCTGTCTCGATCGCATCCAGCATTCGATGGCGCGTGACTGCGTCGTCGAAGGTGGGGCAGAGGTGCGTTCCCTGCCGATAGTCGCGGGCGAATAGCGAGTAGGCCTGAGCGACGTTGATCGAAGGGCCGGGAACTTGCGGGGGTGACCACCGGTACTGCTTTGGAACCGGCAGGATCTCGACTGCGGATTTTGCACCCTTGGCGCCGCGCACGGTCAACTCGAAGATTTGAGCCTGGCCGCCAGCGGCGCTGAGTTGCAGGTCGCCCTCGGTGCCATTGATCTCCCATAGTAGATTCGTGCCGCGCGATACTCCACCGCGGTAATGGATTGAGAACGTAGTTCCACCTTCCAGGAGTCCTGTCACGGCCACCTGGTCCTCGGCGGTCATAGGTTTGCGTTCGCCCGTTCCCGAGACGGTGAAGGATCTGCGGCGCTGCGTCATCGTGGCCGAAAGTTCCCGCACCTCGCCGAGGCAGTGGCACATGGCGTCTGCCGTGTGGCCGAAGGGGATCGAAAGCATCGTGGCACCGTTCCTCTTGTCGTTCAGGTAGGCGTTGAATGGCTCCACGGTGGGTCCCCAGCCCATTCCCGAACCGATCAACGACGTCGACAGCACCTCACCGACATACCCTTGCTTGACAAGCTCGCGCACGTACGCCACGGACGGCGCGGAGCGGGCTTGCAGCCCCGCGACGGCAAGGACACCCTTCTTTCTCGCGAGCGCGGCCATCGCTTGTGCCTCTGCCAAACCGTTGCCGAGCGGCCACTCGCAATACACGGCCTTTCCCGCGTCGATGGCTGCGGTCGCCAGTTCGAGGTGGTGGGGCACTTTCACCGTGATAGCCACGACGTCCACGTCGGGCCTGTTCACGAGGTCTTGGTGATTGTCGAACGCGGCGGGCACGCCGAAGAGCTTGGCGGCCGCGTCGGCCGATTCGCGGCGGGTGGTGGATAGCGCGGTGATCTCGAAGTCGTCCGGGAGCGACTTCAACACAGGGATGTGCGCCTGCGCCGCCCACCCGCGATCAGGATTGGCGCCGATGATGCCGACGCGGATCCTCTTGCCCATGACATTTCGCCTCCCTTCCGGGTTCAGCACGGCGCGAGGACGGCGAAGTTGACGAGGGCGACTCTTTGGTGCGCGTCGGGGCGCGACCCGCTATTCACTCGCCCACCACGTAATACACGCCGCCGTCCTTCACGCGCGTGGGCAGCCGGATCAGGCGCGCCTCGGGCGAAGCGGGGCCCTTCGTGGTCTTCCCGGTGTCGCGCGCGAAGCAGGCGCCGTGCCACTGGCACTGGAGGTGGTCGCCGTTGAGTTCGAGCGGGCCGCCGAGGTGTGTGCACACGTCGATGGCGGCGACGAAACGCTCGCCTTCGCGGTACACGATCGCGGGCCTTCCGAAGAAGTCGACGCGGGTCACTTTCTCGGAGCTAACATCATCCGTCTTTGCAAGGAGGTGCTGCATGGGGGTTACCTGAGAATGCTACACCTATCATAGTATTAAACTACAAACTTCATATCATCGAAGTGACTCCTAAGCGCGGGAGCAAGGGGTTCAAGCCCGCTCCCGCGAAGGACCCGCTGTGCAAGCCACCCGCGCCCGAAAGGCCGCAACCAAGGACGATGCCGAGCGGCCGCTATGCCCCACGGGCGAACTGATGGACTTCCTCGGGCGCAAGCACATGATGCACGTCCTGCGGATGTTCGGGACGCGCGAGACGCTCCGCTTCAGCGAAATCATGAAGGAGCTCCAGTCGAGCCCTAACACGTTGTCGCTGCGCCTCAACGAGCTCGTCGAGGCGGAGGTGCTAACGAGGCAAGTCTTTGCGGAGGTGCCCCCGCGGGTCGACTACCGGCTCACGAGCCAAGGCCGCGCGCTGCTCGAGGGGGTCATGGCATTCGACACCTATCTCCAGCGCTTTGCGGCGCCAGGCACTCACTGACGGGCAGGATGCGTGGCACCTTGCGTGGCGTCCAATCTCGCTCGTCGAGGCCGAACCGTTATATCCCCGCGTTACAAGGATTAGTCGTGGCGCGAAAAGTCGTATACCGGCGGATTTCGAACCGTGAATGGCTGGCCCTAAAGCGCGAAATCCACGACCCCGCCTACAACGCGAGAGTGAAGAAGGCCATGGCTGGGCGAACCTCGGTCCAACTTGTAAAGGAAATCCGAAGAGAGATGGAAGCGGCTGATTGCCGCCGAAAGGCCCGGCGCAACGGTGCGCGTTAGCGGAACTCGAGGCGGCCGCGCTGCCCTTGCGGCCTTGCGGCGGCCAGAAGTTGCGTCGGCGTAAGGATGCTGGGCGTTGGGCGCCCCAAGCCCTGGTTGATTGCGTGCAGACCCGTCGTCGTGGCTCGCTTGACCAGGTCCTCCCGGTTCCAGCTTACAAAGACGTCCACACGCGCCGCTACCGCCAGCGCGAGATGAACCGCGTCGTTGCGCTTGATCTGGAGTTCGTCGGCGTAGCGCCAGGCGAGCCTCTTGGTCTGCTTGCCGGTGGCGAGCTGGTGCACCACGGCCCCGGGATAAAACTCGAGCGCACGCCGCGTGCCGTACTTGCGGCATACGCCCCGCAACTCACGAAGCACTACCGCGCTCCCGTAGGCCCTGATGCGGCGCGTCGTAGCGAGCTCAACGACCCGGAGGGAGGCGCCATGCAGGGGGCCCTCCACGGCGGCCTCGAAATAGACGTTCGTGTCAATGTATGCGGAGCGAATGGCGCGAGGCACGACAGGCCGGCGCCTTGGGCTGCCTTCAAAGGTCGGTGAGGGTAATCACAAAACCCTCGCACCCTCACGGCAAGCGCGCGCCGGGATGGCTCGGCGCGCAATTCCTGCCTATTTGCCGCCCGCAACGACCGCCGCGATCTGCGTCCCGACCTCGCTGCACTTCGCCGTGCCGCCGAGGTCATAGGTGAGCACGCGGCCTTCCTTCAGCACCGTCGCGACTGCGGCCTCGACGGCCGCGGCAGCGTCCCGGTACCCCTTCCCGCCCTTCTTCTCGGCCAAGTACTCGAACATCTGCACCACCGCAAGCGCCGTGGCCATCGGGTTGACCTTGTCCTGCCCCGCGTGCTTGGGTGCCGACCCGTGGATCGGCTCGAACATCGCGTGGCGGTCGCCGATGTTGCCGGAGGAGGCCATCCCCATCCCGCCTTGCAGGACCGCGGCGAGGTCGGTCGCGATGTCCCCCATCATGTTAGAGGTGACCGCGACGTCGTAGAACTCCGGCTGGCGGATGAGCCACTGCTGGAACGCATCGATGTAGGCGTAGTCCTTTTCGGTGCCGGGGTACCCGGCGGCCACCTCGTCAAACACCTGGCGGAATAGCTGGCACCCGCGCATCACGTTCGACTTGTCCACGCAGGTCACGCGGTGCTTTCCGTCCGAGATCGCGCCCTTCCGCTTCTTCGCGATCTCAAAGGCGAACCGGATGACCCGCTCACTGCCCTTGCGCGTGATGAGCCGGACATCCGTGGCGACCTCCGTCACGCCCCCGCGCGTGAGGTGCCCGTGCGTGTTCGCGTAAAGGTCCTCGGTGTTCTCGCGGACGATGACGAAGTCGACCTTGCCCGGGTCCCAGACCTGCTTGAAGCCGTCGTGGATCTTGTGCTGGACGCCCGGGTAGAGCTTGGTGGGTCGGACGTTTGCGTACAGGTCGAGGCCGAAGCGGACGCCGAGCACGAGCGAACCGCCCGCGAGCGCGCCGTCGGGCTTCGAGACGCCGGGCCATCCCACCGCGCCAAGGAGGATCGCGTCCGAGTCGTCGCGCAGGCGCTCCATCGAGCCGTCCGGCCAGTCCCGGCCGTGCTCCTTGTAGTAGAGCGCGCCGCCGGGGACCTCCACGAAGTCGAACGAAAGGCCGAAGGCGCCCTCGGCCGCCTTCATGATCTTGACGCCTTCGCGCACGACCTCGGGGCCCACACCGTCGCCGGGCAGGAGGTAGATTTTGTGAGACACTAGTGAGGCGCAAAACGCGCGCGGGCCATAAGGATTGGGGGCGCAACCGGCTTCGCTACCTTCTTACGCTAGCGCTTTCACTCACCCCACGTTCGGACTTATATGGCGGGCCGCACTCAGCCGAGACGCAGGGCTGACCAAGTGATCGAGACGTACACCGCTCCCATTACCCGCGAGCCGATCCCGCTCGACAAGTACCCGAAAGGGTACCTTGCCATCCTGAACCGGGAAATCATTGACCACGACTTGGACTTCGCAAGACTTGATGCGAGGATGAAAAGGCGCGGACTGGAAGAGGAAGTTGTCTACACTGGCATCCCGCAGCGAACGGTGGAACAACGCAAGAAGTGACCCTCCTTCATTGGGCTGGCTTTGAGCCTTTCGCGTTTCCCGGTGAGGCCCCAGAGCCCAAGCCCGTGATCAGGGTGTTGTTGCAAGTGGGCGGGAGGCGGCGCCGGGCATCTGCTCTCGTGGATTCTGGATCGAGCGCTTCACTTCTACCCCGACACCTCGCGGCCGCACTGAAATGTATCCCCGATTCGTTCGATCTCCGTTTTCGGGCGGCGGGCGCGTCGTTCATGGCGGGCGATGTGTTGCTGCGCTGCAGCCTTTTGCTGGATTCGCATATCTTGCCGCTTCCCCTTTGCCCGTTTTTCGTCCCCGAGCCGGGCATCGAACTGCCTTTCGTCATCCTTGGGCATGAGCCACTGTTCGAAATGGCAGAAGTCCGGTTTCGATCTTGGGATAGGCGCGTTGGAGTGGCCCCGAGGCTCCCCCCACGCTGGGGCGAACCGTCCCGGACCGCCGTCGAGCCAACCGCAGGTGGTCAACAGGTTCCGCCGAATCGCCGCTAAGGCCGCTTTCAGCGAAGGTCGCCCTTCCATTCCCGCCGCAGCATCCCATAGCACGCATCGTCGCGCCACCGCCCCCAGAAGACCCCGATTCTCCGCAGCAGCGCCTCCTGCTTGAGCCCTGCCTTCTCGAGCACGTGCCTCGACTTCTCATTGTGCGAGAACGCCATGGCCCACACCCGCTCGGCCCCCAGCCTTGCAAACGCGAAGTCGACGAGCCCCTTCGAGACCTCGGTGGCGATCCCCTGCCCGCGGTACTGCTTCCCGACCCAGTACCCGAAGAATGCCCGCCGCTCCTTGAGGTTCCACGAGAGGTGGCAGCAGCCAACGACGGCCCCGTCCATCTCTATCATGAAGTCGTAGCCGCGGCCGAACGACGCGTTGTAGCGCGGCTTGCGCACCTGGCGGAGGAACTTGTCCGCCATCTTGCGCGTGTAGGGGTACTTGATCCGCGGGATGTTGCGCGAGACGCTGGGCTCGCCGAGGAGTTCGACGAGCCGCGGGGCGTCGCTCATCTCGGGCCACCGCAGCGTGAGCCGCTTGGTGCGGATGGGGTAGATCCTCATCGCTTGCGCCTCCGTTTCCATTCGCTGCGGATCACGCCGTAGTACTCGATGTCCACGCGCTTGCCGCGGTGGACCTGGTGCTCGCGCAGTGTGCCTTCGTACCGCATGCCGCAGGCCTTCAGCACCTTCGGGGACCCCGCGTTCCCGGCAAGCACGGTCGCCCAAACGCGTTCGGCCTTGAGCTTCTCGAACGCGTACCGCGTGAGCCCGCGGGCCCCCTCCGTCGCGATGCCTTGGCGGCGGAACGCCCGCCCGACCCAGTAGCCGATGTTCGCGCCGCGGTCCTTGGCGTCCCACCGCATCCCGACCATGCCGACCATACGGCCGTCCATTTCAATGACGAAGGGGAAGCTGAGGCCCTCGGGGCGTTTGGCGGGCCGCCCGCGGTTCATGCGGATGAACTTCGTCCAGTCGCGGCGGCGGTAGGGGAAGGGGATGATCGGAATGAACCGGCCGACCTCGCGGTCTTTGAGAAGAGGGACCGCCGCGTCGATGTCGTCGAGGCGCGGGCGGCGCAGGAGCAGCCGCTCGGTCCGAACCGGGTACGGGTTCACGGGCCTCCAGCGTGGCCCCTGGAAATAATCAGCGCGCCTGCGCGGCGATCGCGAGGAGGTCGGAGAGCACCTTCGAGGCCGACTCCACGCCTCCGGCGCCGGGGCCGCGGAGGGTCACGGTCCCGGCGGAGCGCAACGTGAAACGGACAGCGTTCTCCGTGCCCTCGAGGACGAGCGGGTGCTCGCGGGGGAGCGCCACGGGCGCGACGCGGACGCCGCCTTCGGGGTCGGCGCGCACGATGAGCCGGATTGCAAGTCCGTGAACGAGCGCGTCCTTGGCCTCGCCTTGATCAAGCCCCCATATTCCTTGGACGCGCGCGTCCTGCAAGCGCCACCCGAGCCCCCACAGCGAGTTGGCCAGGATTACGGCCTTGGCGGCCGCGTCTCGCCCGCTGAGGTCGAGGCTCGGGTCGGCCTCGAGGATTCCGCCGTCGCGCGCTTTGCGAAGGGCCGCGTCCCACGTGGCGCCGCGCTCGAGCTCGCAGAGGACGAAGTTGGTGCTGCCGTTGAGTACGGCTTCGAACCGCAGGACTTGGTCGCCGCGGAACGCGTCGGACAGCAATTCGAGCACGGGAGTGCCTCCACCCACCGCGGCGCCCGAGCGCAGGGACCGGCCGCACTCCTTGGCAACCGCGAGGGCTTCGGCCCCGTGTTGAGCAAGGAGCCCCTTGTTCGCGGTGACCACGTGTTTGCCCGCGCGGAGCGCGGCGAGAGCGATGGACCGCGAAGGCTCGCCCGTATCAAGGTTGGAGGGCAGTGCGTCCACGATACAATCGCAGTCGAGGTCGGCGGCCCACTGGGCGAGCGATTCGGGAGGCGGCTCGTTACCGACGCTTCGGCCTGCGGCCTTCGCGACGAGCAGACGCTCGAGGGCATGGCCGCTCGGCGCGCGGGCGACACCGTTGCGGTCTGCAACCGCTACGATTTGAATGGCGGCGCCAAGAGCCGGCTGGGTCGCGATCAGGCGCGCAAGCGCCTGGCCCACGTTGCCGAATCCGAGGAGGCAGATCCGAAGCGGGGCCGCCCCTTGGGGCGAGACTATCGCCACTCGTGGACGCGCGAGCGCAGCCGCCGACGCATCAATAGGCGCCACCTCCAACGGGCACGGGGAGGGGGACCGCGCGGGAAGCGGCAAGGCCAAGGTCCACATCGGCGATGATGTCGTCGACGTCTTCGAGCCCGACGCTGATGCGCAGCAGGCCGTCGGGGACCCCAAGCGCGCGCCGCTCCTCGGCCGTGTAAGCCGCGTGCGTCATGGTGCCAGGGTGCGTGAGGAGCGACTCGACGGCGCCCAGGTTTTCCGCGAGCGTGAGGACGCGGACGGCTTTCGCGAACCGCTTGGCGGCCTCAAGCCCCCCCGCGATTTCAAACGAGATGACCCCGCCGCCGTCGCGCTGCTGGCGGACGGCGAGCTCGTACTGCGGGTGCGACTTGAGCCCCGGGTAGTTCACCTTCACTACCTCGGGCCGGCCCTCGAGGTGCTCCGCAAGAACCAGCGCCGACGCCGCGTGCCGGTCGAGCCTGACGGGGAGCGTCTTGATTCCCCGGAGCGTCAGCCACGCTTCGAACGGGGCCATGATAGTGCCCGCGCACTTGCGCAGGAACTGCAGCGACTCGATCCACTGCGCGTCCTCCTTGACCACCACGGCTCCGCCCACCGTCGCGTTGTGCCCTTCGAGGTACTTCGTCGTCGAGTGGATGGCGAGGTCGGCGCCGAGGTCGAGCGCGCGCTGGCCGTACGGCGTGAGGAAGGTGTTGTCGACCGCCAGCGGCACGTCTGCCCGAGCGCAAACCGCGGCGATGGCCGGGATGTCCGCGAGCTTCAGCGTGGGGTTGGCAGGCGACTCGATGAGGACCAGCTTCGTCGAGGGGCGCAGGGCCTTGGCGAAGGCCTCGGGCTTCGAGGCGTCGGAAAACGAGAAGGTGACTCCGTGGCGAGCGTAGACCTCACGAAGCAGCCGGACCGTTCCCCCGTACACGACGTCCGAGAGGACGACGTGGTCGCCACTCGACAGTCGGCGAAACACCGCATCGATCGCGGCGATCCCGCTTGCGAACGCGACGGCCCCCATCCCCCCTTCGAGCGCGGCGAGGCGCGCCTCGAGGGCGTCGACCGTCGGGTTCGACACGCGCGAGTAGGTGTACCCCCCGATCGCGCCGATCTCGCTGCGCGCGAAGGTCGTCACCTGGTGGATCGGCGTGAGCACCGCGTGGCTGTCGCTGTCGGGCTGCCGTCCGGCGTGGACGGCGAGGGTCGCGAATTTCGTCATGGGGCGGGCAAATCACAACTCGAATAAAATATCTCCTACAAATTCATAATGGAATATTCCGATCGGGGCGGGAAACATTCCTAGCCGTGACCTCCGGGCCTTCCCCGGCGTTGGAGTCCCCCAAGTTCAACAACCGCCGCTCCCCACCGCGCCTCCCGCCGTGAACACCGGCCGCGCACGACCGCACGGTTTTCATGCTAGGGCTCCCCACAATGCTCATCTACTCACGGCCCTTGCGCGAAATCTACCTCTTGGGGGGGAATTTCAATGCAGTCCAGCAACCGCTACGCACCGTCGACCCGCCGCGCCAAGCCGCTCTCCGCGATCGCGTTCACTATCATGATGCTCGCGCCCCTGGCCGCCATCCCCACCGACGCGTACGTCTCGCTCCACTGGAGCTCGCAGACCCGCCTTAACCCCACGCAGGCCGCTGACATGAGCAGCCTCGCCGTCAAGGTCGCCGAAGATGGGTCCGCCATGGCTGTGTGGGTGCAGGCGACGGCCGGAGGAGCGGACATCTACGCGAGGCGGTACACGCCCGCGGGCGGCTGGGCGGCCGAGGCCGCCGTCGACACTTCGGCCAACAGCGCCTTCCTCTGCACCATGCGGGTCGTGGGCAACCACGAGGGCGATGTTGCGGTCAGCTGGCTTGAGTGGAATGGCACGTACTCGGTCATGGGCGCGGTCTATACCGCCGGCTGGGGGTGGTCGCCGAGCCACACCGTCTCCTTCAATTCGACTGTTTACGGCAACTGCGACATGTATGCGGTTGCCATCAACGAGAATGGCGATGCGTCGTTTTTCTGGGAGACCACCAACGGGACCGTTTGGCACGCGCGCGCCGCCCGCTTCACGCAAGGCTCCGGGTGGACGGGCGAAGAGATCGTCGCCCAGATGGGCAACGGGACGGCCTACGACCAAAACGTGGCCATCGACGACGCCGGCACTACGACCGTCATCTGGGGCGAGAACAACGGGTCGGACGAATGGCTCTATGCCAGCCGGTCGTCGGCCGTCGGCGTCTGGAGCAGCCCGTCCCTCGTGTTCAAAGGCTTCGACAATGGCCCAAGCCTCGTCATCTGGACCAACGACCTGCGGGTGGTCGCGCCCCTGCCGGGGCTCGTCGTCGCGTCGTGGCAGGTCCAGAACCAGTCCACGCAGGTCATCTGGGAGGTCCGCTATCAGAATGGCGCCTGGACAACGGCCGCGATCATCTCCGACAATGGCCTCTTTGCGGATTACCCAGCCCTCGCCTACTCGGCCAACGGCACCACGACCCTGTCCTTCGTCGAAAACTCGCGCGTCTCGGTGAAGTGGTTTACCCCCGGCATCGGGTGGAGCGCCAACTCGAATGTGACGGGCTTTGTCAACTACATCGAGAATGCGGTGGCCGTAAGCGCCGCTGGGCGGACGGTCGTTGCATGGCAGCAATATAACGGGACCGGGTGGCACGTGTTCGCTTCGACCTGGGCCCCCTGGACGACCTGGTCCACGCCCAAACAGGTCGACTTCGCGGCCCCCAATGCTTCGACCTCTTGGGTGAGCGCTGGGGTCGATGCGTCAGGCGACGGGATCGTCGCCTGGCCTTCCTACAATGGCACGTTCAACCAGCCTTGGGCGTCGCGCCTCTTCAACGCCGACCCTGACCCGCTCCCGCTCACCATGGACTACCCGCGCAACCGCGAGTCGGTGGGCGTGCCCTCGATCACGGTCCGCGGCCACACGGCCGCCGGCGCCACGGTTCAAGTCAACGGCGTCTCGGCCTCCGTCCTGCCCGACGGCAGCTACTCGGCCACGATCACGCTCACCCACGGGTGGACGCGGGTTGTCGTGAACGCAACGGGCAGCACGGGGCCGGTGGCCGCGGTGGCCGCATGGGTCGCGTACACGGACCCGTCCTATGCTCGGGCCAATGAGACGGCCGACGCCGCGCTTACGGGCTGGACGCCGGTGCGAAACGCTGGGGGCGCGGCGGAAATGACGACGCTGTACACGAGTTACGGGGGCTCCATCATGCTGACCTTCGCCGTATCGTACGGCGCAAACGGGGACGGGATGATGTACTGGATTGCCTCGAACGGCTCCCTACCCTATACGTGGTACGCCACCCCGTACGTCAATGGAACCGGTTGGCTGGCCCCCCATTTGCTCTCGGCGAACAGCAATGCCCCGTTCAACCCCTCGGTCATGACCGACAGCGCGGGCCGCTCGATGGTCGTGTGGGAACAGAACCTTGGGCTCGGGAACACGATTTATGCGGCGCGCTTCGACCGCTTCCTCGGTTGGGCGGACAACGAAGACCTCACGCCCGCGCCCGACGTCGGGTACTTCCCGCGCGCGGCGATGGGCAGCAACGGCGACGTGTTTGTCACCTACGCCCGAGCCAACGTCTCGGGGACGCAGTATGCGGCAAAGCGCTACAGCCCGGGCTCCGGGTGGCAGCCGTCAGTCGTGCTGGGGCAAGCGAACCTAATCGCCGACCAGGCCGTTGCAGTGGGCGGCGCGCTGGGCGCGGCGGCCGCGTGGGTCAACCGCACCAATGGCTACTCGAACATCACGGTCTACCGGTTCAATTCGGGGAATGGGTCGTGGGGGCCCGGCGTCCTCGCCCTGGTGAACTCGACGTACATCTACAACATGCGAGCCGTGGTAAACGGGTCAGGCGCCATGACGATCGTGTACCGGCAGCCGACGGTGAGCACCACCTTCTACAACCTGACCGCCGTCTCGTCGGATGCGTCCAACAACTGGGGCGCGCCGGTCGACATCGACGGCCCCCTGAATGCTTCGACGATCGACTGGCACTACAGCGCCAGCGTCGACGCGCACGGGGATGTGATGGTCATCTTCCTCCAAGTCGTGAGTGGGGTACAGCGCCCGGTGGCCGTCCGGTACACGCCGGAGGCCGGTTGGGGGACTACGACGTTCCTCGACAATGACCCGAGCATCAGCAAGGGGTGGGTGACCGGCGACGTGTCGGACGACGGCTCCGCCATCGGTGCTTGGTATGAGGCCAACGGTTCGGCCCGCGTCCAGGCGGTCCGGTACATCCCCGGGCAGGGCTGGCAGGCGCCGGTGTTCCTGACGCCGGTGGGCGGCAACAACATCGACGCCGTGGTCGCGATGACCACGGGCGGCCGCGCGCTAGTCGTCTCGCTGCACTACCCCAACTACGGCTGCTGCTACAGCACGATCGGGGCCTGGCGCTTCACGCCGCCCGACCTTGCGCCGCCAGCGCTCACGATCCTTGCCCCCTCCAACAACTCGACGACGGGCGCCGGGTGGGCGGCCGTCCGCGGGACGACCGAACCGGGCGCCCGCGTGTGGGTGAACGGGTTCCAAGCCGTGGTTGCGGCAAACGGCACCTGGACGGTTAGCGTTCCGCTAGTGAACGGGAGCAACCTGCTAAGCGCCCTGGCGATGGACGCGGCGAACAACACCGCGCTTGCGTGGACGAACGTCACGTTCGTCGACCCCGTGCTCGTGCAGCTCGGGAATCTGTCGGCAACAGACGCCGCAATTCAGCTCAACCTGGCGGGTGTGAACGCGTCGCTCTCCCAGGCGATCACGAACCTCGGCGTGACGACGGCCCAGGAGCTGGCCAACTTGAATGCCTCGCTGCTCGCCTCGCTCGCGGCCCAGAACGCGAGCCTTGCCGCCCAGATCGGCGCGGTCGATGCGGACCTCCTCGTACGGCTGGCCGCCCTCAACTCGACGCTTTTGGCCGCGCTCACCGCGCAGAATTCCTCGCTGTGGAACGCGATCAACGCGGCGGCGTCCGCAAACGCGGCGGCCAACCAGGCGGTCTCGGACGCTCTGAACGACACGGCCGACGCCCTGCGCATCGAGATCGCGGCGCTGCGCAGCTCGCAGAACATGACCAACGCCAATGTCACCGCGGCGGTCCTGCGCATCGCGGCCCTCGAGGCGCGGCTCCTGGCGCTTGCAAGCGACCTGAACCTCACCCACGATGAGCTGCTCGCCCTCATTGACGACATCCAAGCGGACCTCAACGACACGCGCTCTGAATTCAACGCGCAGCTCGACGCCGCCATCGGCGACATGGACGGGCAGATCGCAGCGGGCAACACGAATGCGACCAACGAGCGCCTCCGGGTCAACGCGGCCTTCGACACCCTTGACGCGCGGCTGAACAGCACGCGCTTTGCCATCAGCCAATCGGATGCGAACCTGACCGCGGCTGTGAGCGACCTCAAGACCACCGACCAGGCTAACCACGCAGAGGGTGCCCACGCGACCGAGGTTGCGCAGGGCGCACAGGGGATCGGGACCATCGGGATGGCGCTTGCCGCCGTCGGCATCGCCGTCGCGCTCCTTGCCGCGGTGCTCGCGATGCGCGCGCGCAGGCCGGTCGTTGACGACTCGCCGCCGCCCCATTCGACGCAGGCGCCCGCCCCGGCGGAGGAAGTGAAGGTCGACACGGTCAGCCACGAGGCCCACAACGGGCACAGCATGACCGCAGCCAGCGAGGCGGCGGCCGGCGAATCCCCGGACGAAAAGTAGGCCCCCACGGGCGGTTCCAACCGCCGCCCGAGCGGGCTCCAGCTTGCGCTGGGAAGCGCGAAGAACGCGGGGGGGCGCCCGGCGCTCGATGAGAATCCCCGTCCAACGACCCTAGTGGGTGCCGCTGGTCGAGGTTTCCGTCATTTCTTTCTTCTTGCCGAACTTGGCTCGTAGGTTTTTCAAGAACTCCATTCGAAGCCACCTCCTGGCTGGCGGGGACTTGGTAGCGGGCTATTTTCGCGGGAGGATCGCAGACTGGCGGGTGGAAATCGGGTTTGGAAGTCTCGGGGGAGCGACAAACTGGGGCTGCTACGATGTTAACGAGCCCAGAACGCCTCGAACTCTCTCAGGCGGTATTGCACCGCCTTCTCGGCCGGCCAAAAGGCTTCGCGCTCGGGCAGGTTCGGGAGCTTTTGCCCTTCCAAACGCAGGATGTGGTTGGGCTCCGCCGATTTGCGGAAGCTCTTGTCGTCGGCGATGAGCACCCGCAGTTCCTCGTCGATCGCCCACCCGTAGGCGTCGAAGAGCGCATGGTGGTTCGCGCAGAGGAGCATTCCATTTCGGACGTCCACGGAAGTCCCTCGTTTGTTGGCCGGAATGATGTGTGCCGCCTCGAGGCCGACCATCCGCGGCCCGATGTGAAAGCCGATGTCGCAGGCGGCGCAGCGCTCACGGTAGGCAATGCGCACCTCTTGGGTGAATCGGGCGCTCCGGACCTGCCGCTCCGTTTTGGAGACTCGCTTGTCCTCGAACGCGATGAAGGGGATGTTCTCCTCCTTCGTGGGGGGCTTTTGGGGATCCATCGGGAGTCCGCGCAAGTGGAAGTGGTCGTCGTCGTACCCTTCGACAAGGGCCAACCCGAGAACCTCGTAAGCCGCCTTGCCGCCCACCGCCGGTGCCTGCCTGAGGACGGCAATCGGCACCTCGTCGTCCATGTTTCGCTTGAGCCCTTTGTTGGTCGGGAGATTCATGTCGGGTTTTCCGCCACGGCCCTCAGGCGAGTATCGATACGACCACGTCCCGTCGGCGGCGTTTCGCTCTGGCTCCTGGTCTGGATACGGGCCGTTCATCGTCTCGCGAACCCAAAGCGCGTGGCTTGACCCCGATGGCTTGTAGATGCCCATCTGAGCCTTGAATCCGTCAAGTTCCTCGCGCAGTTTTTCGCTGGTGAGCGTTTCGCCAATATGCGCGCGGAGCCAAAGAAGTTGGAGCCGGTGGCGATTGTCCTTCACTTTGTCGACTGGGTCGGGCATTTGCGCGCCCAAGATTGCCGCCGGCGCCGAATGAAGCTATGGGTGGCGGGGGCCCGCCAAGACGGACGCTACGGACCGCGCTCCGGAACGATTGACCGCTGATGAGACACTCTTGCGCCGCTGAAGCGGAACTTCATGAGGTGGATGCGGCTCCTGGGTGCGGTGATTCCTTGCTCCGTTGCCCAAATCGTGACGATGGAAAGCACACCGCTCCAGAAAAAAACGAGTTCGTGTTGCTCGCGCTCGTTCGAGTGGGGCCGGAGTTTGGGTTCAAGCGTGTTCAGAACCACTTTCTCGACGACGTTCTGTGCTGGACATGCGGCGAACCCGCCGATGGCGTGCGAGATTGGCCGTGACAAATTCACGCCGCCCGCGCCGCCAGCGTCGTCTGCGTGACCTCAACCAGCCCGCCCTGCTTCAGGATGTGCTGGATGTTCGGAGGCAGGGCCTCGGCCTTGCGGCTCTTGCCGCTCGTCACGTTCTTCACGACGCCCGAGTCGATGTCGGCCTCGAGCTCGTCGCCGTCCTTGAAGGCCGCATGGATCCCCCGGCACACCATCACCGGCAGCGCGATCTTGATCGCGTTGCGGAAGAAGATCGGGGCGAAGGGCGCCGGGGGCCCTACGCAAGTCCGACGGCGGTGATCTAGACCGGCCACGACGCGTGCGAGGCCCAGGTGGGCCTCGGCTGAGCACCAGATTCTGTGGTAGTCGTAATTACCACGGAATCGAATCTGTGTTAAGCACACCCGCCACAGATTCGGCGCAGGCTCGCTGAAAGTCACCCATGGTTGCCCGGCCTGTCGAGAGTGGCTGCCCCGATCTGGTACCAGCGCACGAGGTCTTGCTGAACCCGCCGCGGGCCGTGCGCCCCCCCCATAGGGCTCAAGCGCGGGCGGCGCTTGCGGCCGCCAACTTCATCCTCGTAACCTCAACGAGCCCGCCCTGCTTCAGGATGTGCTGGATGTTCGGCGGCAGCGCTTCGGCCTTGAGGCTCTTGCCGGTCGTGACGTTTTTCACAACGCCCGTGTCGATGTCCACCTCAAGCTCGTCCCCGTCCTTGAACGCGGCGTGGATCCCCGGGCACACCATCACGGGCAGCGCGATGTTGATCGCGTTGCGGAAGAAGATCCGTGCGAAGCTCTCGGCGAGCACGACCGAGATCCCGACGGCCTTGATCGACACGGGCGCCGACTCGCGCGAGGAGCCGCAGCCGAAGTTGTGGCCCCCGACGATGACATCACCCGCTTTCGCCTTCTTCGTGGCCCAGTCGGGGTCGTAGCCCTCAAGGCAGTGCTTGGCCAGCTCCGTCCGGTCGAGCACCGTGAGGTACTTGCCCGGCATGATCTGGTCCGTGTCGATGTTGTCGCCGAGGAGGTGGACACGGCCCCTGTACTGAATCTGGAACTTCGACTCGTCGGCCATCGTGCCACCTCACACTGCGGGGACCACGACGCGCTTCTTGAGCTTGCGCGGGTCGGTGATTTCGCCGTAAAGCGCCGAGGCCGCAACGACAGCGGGCGATGCGAGGTACACCTGGCTCTCGCGGTGGCCCATTCGCCCGGGGAAGTTGCGGTTCGAACTGGAGATCGCGACTTCGGTCTTGCCGATCTTGCCGATGTGGCCGCCAAAGCACGCGGAGCACGACGACTCGGTGAAAACGGCGCCGGCGTCCACGAAGATCTGCACGAGCCCCTCCTTGAGCGCCTGGTTGTAGATGGAGGTCGACGCCGGAGAGATGAGGACGCGGCAGCCGGGCGCGACGGTCTCGCCCTTGAGGAACGCCGCGGTGATGCGCAGGTCTTCGATGCGTGCGTTCGTGCACGAGCCGACGAAGGCCTGGTCGAGCTTGACGCCGACGACTTCGCTGATGTCCTTGACCTTGTCCGGCGAATTGGGGCAGGCAAGCTGCGGCTCCATGCCCGTGACATCGAACTCGACCTCTTCTTGAAACACGGCGTCTTCGTCGGAGACCGGGAACGGGTCGGCCATCTCGCGCCGGTAGCGGCCCCTCAGGTAGTCGCGGACGATCTTGTCGCCGGCGATGATGCCCGTCTTGGCGCCAAGCTCCGTAGTCATGTTGCAGATCGTGAGCCGGTCGTAGACGGGCATCCGCTTGATCGTCTCCCCCGTGAACTCGAGGGCTTTGTAGCGGCCGCCTTCGCAGGTGAGGAGCTTCGCGGTGCGAAGGATGACATCCTTCGCGTAGACGTGCTCGCCGAGCTTGCCCGAGATTTCGATCTTGAAGTTCGTGGGCACGCGCATCCACAGCTCGCCGGTCGCCCATACCGATGCGATCTCCGTGGGCCCCACGCCCGCGGCGAACGCGCCAAGCCCGCCGCCCATGTTCGTGTGCGAGTCGGAGCCGATGATGACATCGCCGGGGCCTTCCCAGCCCTCTTCCGCGAGCATCTGGTGGCAGATGCCGTGGCGGCCGATGTCGTAGAAGTGCTTGATCCCGACTTCCTTGACGAACTTACGGATGTCCACATGCATCTGCACCGCGCCGTCGGTGGAGGCCGGCACCCAGTGGTCGAGGACGACCATCACGCGCTCGGGGTCCCAGACCTTGGTCGCGCCCATCTTGCGGAACTGCGGCGCGGCCTGCGCGGTGGCCTCGTGGCCCATCGCGGTGTCGACCCGGACATCGAGGATGTCGCCCGGCTTCACATGCGTTTTGCCCGAGTGGGACGCGAGAATCTTCTCGGCGAGCGTCATTCCAGCCATTCTGATTGCCTACTTGCCAGGGGTGATTCTTGAGGCCTGTTTTTGGCACAACGCTTGTCGCTTAAGTAATCTGCCCCAAAGGGAAAAAACGCCTGGCTAGACCGCCTTGATTTTCTTCTTGACTTCCGCCTCACCGATGGTCTGCCCGTGCTTCTTCCTTACAAGCAAGGTGGACAACTCCACGACCTCGCCCTCGTCGTGGCTGCCGATGAGGACACCGCAGTCGCGCTCCAACTTGAGCGTCTGCGCTGGCTTCACCCCACGGCCCCCGTCAGTCGGCCGGCTTGATGTTCTGGTTCGCCCGGAAGAAGTTTACGGGGTCCCACTTCTTCTTGACGCTGCGCAGCCGCGCGTGGCTCTCCTTGTAGGCGTCGCCCATCCGCGACTGCACTTCGTCCTCGGTCAGGAAATTCACATACACGCCTCCCGTCGAGAATGGCCGAATGGCCGTCCACGTTTCGCGCGCCCACGCGATGTTGGGGTCGCCGAGGCCTTCGTCCCAGGCCGCTTGGATGTTGAGGTTGAAGGCTGCATCGCGGTTGCCCACGGCCGTGGCGTCGGCGGGAAATTCCGCGATGGCGCCGCCAACCTGGAAGAAGGCCATCAGGCAGTGCGGCGTGGGGACGAGCTTTGCGCGTTCCAGGAACTTCTCGACGAGGCCGTCGGAGATCTCGGCCACCCACTCGGACTTCCAGTAGTAGTGGCGGCCGTTCGGCTGCGTGCCGTCGAGCAGCATCTGGAGGTCGGCGTAGTTGCGCTCCATCAGGATGTCCGCGACGGGCTTGCCAAACGCCTTGAGGGGCGCGAGGTCCTTGACCGCGGCGTCGAGCGAGCCTGTGTGGCAGGCGAGAATCCCGGCCACGAGCTTGCCGTGCCAGTCCTTGGGCACCCACGGTGCCGGCGGTGCCCTTCGGGCGAGGAACACGAGCGTGAGCTCGCGCGGAGCCTTGGCGGCCATCTCGCGGTAGAACTGTAGGACTTCCTTCGCATGTTCGAAGGAATAGAGCATGATGCCGCCCCACACGCGGGGACCCACATGGTGGAGCTTGAACTCGAACGAGGTAACGACACCGTAATTCCCGCCGCCGCCCCGCACGCCCCAAAAGAGGTCGGCGTTTTCGCTCTCGCTTGCGCGGACGACGCGGCCGTCGGCGGTGACCACCTCAGCCGATAGCAGGTTGTCGGAGGCCCACCCGTACTTGCGCGTGAGGTAGCCGAACCCGCCCCCGAGGGTGAGGCCCGCGAGCCCCGTCAGGGATACGAACCCCATGACCGTTGCAAGGCCGTGGACCTGCGTCTCACGGTCGAGGTTCCCCAGCGTGCACCCGGCCTGGGCCGTGGCGCGCTTTCCAGCGACATCCACGACGACGCCCTTCATCGCGGTGAGGTCGATCATGATTGCGTCGTCCCACACCGCCATGCCGGCGATGTTGTGGCCGCCGGCGCGAACGCAGATCAAGAAATTGGATTCTCGCGCGAACCGCACGGTTTCGAGTACGTCGGCCGTGCCGGAGGCCCTCACGACGAGCGTGGGCTTGCGGTCGATCATCCCGTTCCAGATGGAGCGGGACTGCGCGTAGGCGGGGTCGGAGGGCAAAAGCACGGGGCCACGCACGCGCGCGCGCAGCTTGGCAAGGGCCGCGTCGTCCAAGGTGGTCGTCGAGCCGTCGAGTGTCTTTACACGGATTCCTGAAACTTGCGCCGTTGACATCTTCTCAAATCCCGCGCCCGCCACGCGCCGACGCTACGCCTGAAAAGGCCCACCGCACGTATAAGGGGGTTTGTCACGCCCCGTGGGGCGGTCCGTCAGATTCTGTGCGGCGGGGCCCTGCCCGTGCTCTTTGCTCGCCTCGACCCGCGGCAGGCCAAGCAGCGCGAGGGCTTCAGTCGTCGGTCATCATGCCGTTCGCGGCATCGAGCGTGAGTTCCTGCTTGTGCTTGTCGCGGACGTGCGCGACGGCGAAGTACGCGACTTCCTTGTGGTCGTGGCTCTTCACAACGAATCCGCAGGTGCAGATGATCTTCTTCATTCCGGTAGTGGTGGCGACAGTTTTGTCCAGGGGAATCCCTCGGCCTGGGGGCGGCGTGTTGGCTTTTAAGGGCGCCTCCCCGAGTCTTGGGCGGTGAGAGGGACGCGGGGTGCGGGTTCCGTCCTGCCCACCGTACATCCTCGCCGCTAAGAGCGTCACCCTTCATGGGATTCCAAGGGCGGCAATCACCTCAGCGGTGGTCACGACTGGCACGGGCGCCTTTGCAAGGAGCTCCTTGTCCTGCGTCCACAGGGTAGCGCTAAGCGCGAGCGCCGCGGCCACATAGGGGGCATCGAGCGGATTGCCTTTGCCCAAGATTGCCTCCGCTTGCGCCAATCGCTTGCGGATAATCGCCAGGGGGACCTCGCCGATCCGGTCGCGCAGCGCATCGAGAAGGAGATCGAAGGCGGCTTCCGTCGCCCTGCTCTTGGCCAGCAGGTGCGCTCGGTTCCGATCAAACTCCGACCACATCGTCGCGGGGGTGTAGAGGTCGAGTCCGCCGTAGAGCAGCAAGCGCCGCGTTGTCCCGTCGCGCAGGAGCGCGCCAAAGAGGATGTTGGCGTCCACGACGACGCGCCCGTCGAGTCGGGGGTGGCGGGCCGTCATGCCTTTCGGACTTCGCGCAGCAGGCGTTCCTTCGCCCTTCGCGTGAGGCGGTCGACGTCGGCTTGGGTGAGCTCCGACGCGGCGAAGGCGGCGTCGATCGCGTGGAGTTCGCGTAGCCTGCGGCGGATCGCTTGGCGCGCCACCTCGCTCCACCCGATCTCGGGGTGGGCTTTGACCCAACGGGCGGTCTCCTCGTCGAGCGCGAGGGTGATATTGGGCATGAATGCGGAATATGTGAACTCACATATCTAGGCTCGCTCCAAAAGACGGGAGAGCGGCCGTCGCGAGCCCCTCACGGCGCCGTCTTCTGCAGCCTTGAAGCCTCAAGGAGGATCCTCGACACCTCGACCGCCTGCTCGCTGAAGAACTTCAACTCCTCCGACCGCGGCTGGCCGGGGAAGGTCAACTTCGCTACCTGCTCGGCGTATTCGCCCGCGACGTCGAACGGCGCATCGAGCCCTTGCGCGTGCCCGGTGAGCACGGCCCCGATGTAGCGCGACAGCTTGACTTCGCACTCCGCGATGGCGGCGCGCATCTCCACGTACTCCCGCACCGGCGAGGGGTTGGGCGGCACGCGCCCCGTGTGCTCCTCCCACCGGTTGCGCAGCCGCTCGACGTCGTTGCTGCGCTGTTCGCCCGGGCTGCGGGCCGCCTTCTGCCGGAAGAGCGCCATCCGGGGCCCCATACCGCTGGTGCTTAATGCCAACTTTGCCTGGGTGCTCCCAAGATGCAAGTCCCGGCGCGCCGCGACGCCGGCAACGCCCGGGTCCTGCGCTGAACCTTCCGGCGACCGGTCTCCGCTGAGGCGCTCACGGCGCGCGCTTGATGCCGGCCTTCGCGGCCAGCTGCCAGAATTCCTTGTCCGACACGCCGCGGCGCAGGTGCTCGCGTTCGTGGTACTCCGCGATGTACTCCGCGTAATCGGACTTCGTCTTGCCCTCCGCTGCCACCTTGATGAGGTCTGTGAGCTCCTTGACCTGCTCCTGGGTCGCGGCGACCTTGTTGTCCTTGAGCTTCTCCTCGACGGAGGTCGTGCCCGTGTGCTTGCCGAACACGAACTCCCGCTTGCGCCCGATCATCTCAGGCATGATCGGCTCGTAGGTCAGCGTGTGCTTCAGGATGCCGTGGGTGTGGATGCCCGACTCGTGGCTGTAGGCGTTCGTCCCGACGAGCGGCTTCTGCGTCCCAAGAGGGATGCCCGTAAGCTCCTCGAGGCGCTTGGAGACCGCGTAGACCTTCTCGATCTTGATGCCCGTGTCCTTGCCATAGAGCACCTCGAGGGCCATGATCATCTCCTCCAGCGAGGCGTTCCCCGCGCGCTCGCCGATCCCGTTGATGCAGCCGTGGGGGATCTCGACGCCCTCTTCGACGGCCGCAAGCGAGTTGGCGACCGCCATCCCGAAGTCATTGTGGCCGTGCCACGAGAGCTGGACGGGCTTGACGCGCTTCTTGAACTCGCGGACGAACCACTTGGTCGTCGAGGGGGTACACACGCCCACCGTGTCGCAGATGACCGCGCGCTTGGCCCCCGCGTCGATCGCGGCATTGTAGAGCTCGCCCACGAAGTCGAGGTCGGCGCGGACGGTGTCCTCCGTCACGAAGCAGGCCGCGATGCCACGCTCCTTGGCGTACTCGAGGGACGAGACGGCGGCCTCGATGCACTGGCTGCGGGTCATCTGCAGCTTGTACTTCAGGTGGAGGTCGGAGACGGCGATGAAGATGGAGGTCTCCTGGGCACCCGCCTCCACGCAGGCGTCGATGTCCCCCTTGCGGGCGCGCGAGGCGGCCAGGATGACCGTGTTGTGCGTCCCTTCCTTGGCGATCGCCTTGCAGGCCTCGAACTCCTTCTTCGAGACCACGGGGATCCCGACGTCCATGATCGCGACGCCCAGGTCGTCAAGCATCTTGGCGATCTCGACTTTTTCCTCGACGGTGAAAAATAGCCCGGGGGTTTGCTCGCCGTCGCGCAGGGTCTCGTCCCAGAAAAGCACCTTCTGCGGGAGGTTTTGGTGGGCCGCTTGGTCGAACACATAGTTGCGGACGAGCGGCTTGCCGTCCTCATCGAGGGGGGTCAGCCTGCTGCGGATGTTCGAAGCCACGGGCACCCTCCTCAGTGGGGTTTTGAGGCTACGGCAGATAGAAAATGGTATTGTAGCAGGGTCGGCGAACCGGCCGCCATTCCGAGCGGAATGCGGGGAGGGGGGGAGCGCCTCCCAGGGTGGCCACCCGGGGGGGAGGGGGCCTTAACCCCGGCTTGTCGCGCCGGAGGGGACGAAAGGGGAGATCTCGCCGCGCGCAGGCGCCGATTCGGGGCGGCGCCGCGGTCCCAAAAAACTCCACCGGAAATGGAGGTTGGGGACCCGCCCGGATGCCATTGTCCGAATCCGGACAATTATGTCCAGGTGTTGATTCAATCAGAACATCACGTTTAACTCCTCAGCACCACTCGCCAACGCTTGCGCGTAAGATCAACGCGCGGAAACCCCAGGCAATGAAAAAGTGCAGCGTGGTCGGAGGTACCGGTTACACCGGCACCGAACTTGTGCGCCTGCTCTCCGACCACCCGCGGGTTCGCCTTACGGCCGTTACCTCCCGGGGCCTTGCCGGGAAGCGGGTCACCGACGTCTTCCCCCACCTGATCAACCACATCAACGGGCTCACGTTCAGCCCGCCGGACATGGAGACGCTGGCTCGCGAGTCCGACTGCGTGTTCCTGGCCACCCCCCACGGGGTCAGTGCAGAGCTCGCGGCCACCCTCCTCGGGCGCAACCGCGACCTCATCGTCATTGACCTGTCCGCGGACTTCCGCCTGAAGGACCCCGCGGCCTACGCCGAGTGGTACGGCCACCCCCACCCCCACCCCGAGCTCCTCTCCCAAGCCGTCTACGGCCTGCCGGAGATCGAAGGGGCCCACATCCGGGGCGCCCGCCTCATCGCCAACCCCGGCTGCTACCCGACCTCCGTGGTCCTTGCCGTCGCGCCCCTCCTCCAGGGCGGCCTCACCGACCTTGGCTCCATCATCGCCGACTCCAAGAGCGGCGTGACGGGCGCCGGGCGTGAGCCCACGATGGGCACCCACTTCCCGGAGGTCAACGAGTCCCTCAAGGCCTACGGGGTCACCAAGCACCGCCACACCCCCGAAATGGAGCAAGAAATGTCCTCGATTGCCCACCACGCGATGATCATCAACTTCACCCCCCACCTTTTGCCCATAAACCGGGGCATCCTCTCCACGATCTACGCCACGAACGCGAAGGACCTCTCCAAGAAGGAGCTCCTGAACGCCTACCACGAGTTCTACCAGGCCGCGCCCTTCGTGCGCGTCTACGACACGGGCCTCCCGGAGATTCGCAATGTCCGCGGGTCGAACTTCTGCGACATCGGCCTCGAGGTCGACCCCCGCACGAAGCGGATTGTGCTCGTGTCGGCCATTGACAACCTCATCAAGGGGGCGGCGGGCCAAGCCGTCCAGAACATGAACCTCGCCTTTGGCTTCCCCGAGACGGAGGGCCTCAAAGCCCCCGGCATCGGGGCTTGATCTTGGAGGCACTCCCATTACCCCCCCACCGCCGATTCCGGTCAAGCGCGAAGGCGGCGTGCTCGACGTCCCGGGTTTCTTCTCGGGAGGAACGCACGCGGGCCTCAAGCGCAAGGGCCAGGACATCGGCATCCTGTTCTCGGACACCCCCTCGGTCGCCGCCGGCGTGTTTACGACCAACCGCACCCGGGCAGCCCCCGTGCTCCTCTCCGAGCAGCACCTCAGCGGCAGCGGGCGCCACCGCGCGGCGGTCGTGAACTCGGGGTGCGCAAACGCCTGCACGGGGGAACTCGGGTGGAAGAACGCCGTCGAGATGGCCGACGCCACGGCCGATGTCCTCGGCGTCCAGCCGCAGGAGGTGCTCGTCGCCTCGACGGGGATCATCGGCAAGCAGCTCGACATGCGCAAGCTCCTCACCGGCATCGAGGACCTCGGCAGCCAGATTGCCTCCGGCCGGGCCAACCCCCGCTTCTCGAAGGCGATCCTCACGACGGACAAGACCGAGAAGACGGTCTCGGCGACCGTGGACATCGGCGGGACGGAGATCACCATCGGCGGCGCCGCCAAGGGGTCGGGGATGATCCACCCCAACATGGCCACGATGCTCGGGTTCCTCGCCACCGACGCGGCCGTCTCCAAGGAGGTCCTGCGCAGGGCCCTGCGCGAGGTCACGAAGGACACCTTCAACATGATCACCGTCGACGGCGACACCTCGACGAACGACTGCGTGCTGGCCTTTGCCAACGGCGAGGCCGGAAACGCGAAGATCGACAAGCCCGCGGGCCCGCACTTCCGCCAGTTCCAGTCCGCCCTCCAGGCCGTGTGCCGCGACCTTGCGCTCCAGATCGTGCGCGACGGCGAGGGCGCGACCAAGGTGTTCGCGGTGAAGGTACAGGGCGCGCGCCGCGAGACCGACGCCCGCGCGATCGCGAGGGCCGTCGCCAGCTCGAACCTCGTCAAGTGCGCCATCCACGGCTCGGACCCCAACTGGGGCCGCATCGTGTGCGCGGCCGGCTATGCCGGGGCGGACTTCGACCCCTCGAAGGCGCGCATCTCCGTGTCGAACGGCTCGGCCTCCCCCAAGCTCACGCTCTTCGAGAAGGGCGAGCCGGCGGCATTCAACGAGAAGGACGCCCACGACCTGCTCAAGAACGAGTGGATCACGCTCACCCTCGAGCTTGGCCGCGGCCACGCCGAAGCCGAGGCCTGGGGCTGCGACTTCTCCCATGAGTACGTGACGATCAACGCACACTACCGGACGTAGAGTAGGGGGTTTCACATGGCATCTGCAAAAGCGCGTGCACGCACGATGGAGAAGCTCAAGACGCTGCAGGTCGAGGTCGAGTACCCGCCGAGCGCCCGCCTCGAGATGCTGCGGGGCGAAACGGTCGTGGTCAAGTACGGGGGCCACGCGCTCCACGCCGGCGGCACCGCGGGGTTCGCCTCCGATGTTGCGTACCTCACGCGGGCCGGCGTCCGCGTCGTGGTGGTCCACGGCGGCGGCCCGGAGATCTCGCAAGAGATGGAGAAGGCCGGCATCGAGCCCAACTTCGTGCACGGCCACCGCGTGACCGACGAGGCCACCCTGAAGATCGCCGAGCGCGTCCTTTCGGGCCGCGTCAACCGCGAGCTCGTGACGGCCCTTGAGAAGGCAGGTTGCCGCGCGGTTGGCATTTCCGGCCGCGACGGGTCGCTCCTGCGCGCGAAGTACCGCAAGCCCAAGGTCAAAGACGGGGCGGGCCACGAAGTCCAGGTCAACCTGGGGTACGTAGGCGACATTGAGCGTGTGAACACGCGGCTCCTCCAGCTCCTCCAGGGCGGAGGCTACACGCCGGTGATCGCGCCCATCGCCGTCACCGCCGGCGGCCAGTCACTCAACATCAACGCCGATTCGGTGGCAGGGGCCGTCGCCGGCGCGCTCAAGGCCACGACCTGCGTGTTCCTCACCGATGTTAAGGGCATCCTCGCAGACCCGGCCAAGCCCGAGACCCTGATGCCGGCCCTTCGCTACCGCGAGGCCGAAGCGCTGATTGCAAAGGGCGCCGTCTCCGGCGGGATGCTCCCCAAGGTCCAAGCCTGCCTCGAAGCGCTCTCGCACGGCTCGCGCGAAGCGCGGATCGTCGATGGCCGCGAGGACCGCGCGCTGCTGAACGCGCTCCTTCCGGCCGAGCCCCGCGGCACGGCCGTGACGCCGTAGCCGCCCTGAGGGGACTATCATGAACAAAGCCGAAGCCACCCCAGCACCGCATTTGCCCGCGCACGCTCCGCCGGCAAGCGGCGACGCTCCGCTGATGCACAACTATTCCGCGCCCACGGTCACGATCGTCCGCGGCAGCGGGATGGAAGTCTTCGACGACGCGGGGGGGCGCTACCTCGACTTTATCGGCGGCATCGCCGTCGCGGCCACCGGCCACTGCCACCCCGCGGTCGTGGCGGCCATCGCCTCGCAGGCGGGCACCCTCATCCACGTCTCGAACCTCTACGGCATCGAGCCGCAGCGCGAACTTGCGCGCCGGCTTGTGCCGAAGGCGGGCCAGGACTTCCGCGCCTTTTTCTGCAACTCCGGCGCCGAGGCCAACGAGGCCGCGATCAAACTCGCCCGCAAGTGGGGCCACAAGCACGGCGTTGGCCAGGGCACGATCATCTCGGCACTAAACTCGGTCCACGGGCGCACGCGGGCCACCCTCGCGGCCACCGCTCAGCCGAAGTACCAGCAAGGGTTCGAGCCGCTGCCCTCCGGGTTCAAGTACGTCCCCTACGACGACCTCGACGGGCTCGAGCAGGGGCTCACGCCCGATGTATCGGCGGTCCTGCTCGAACCGATCCAAGGCGAGGGCGGCGTGAAGGTGCCGGCCATCGGCTACCTGCGCCGCGTCCGCGAAATCTGCGACCGCGCCGGCGTGCTGCTCATCCTCGATGAAGTACAGACCGGCTGCGGGCGCACCGGGCGGTTCTTCGCCTACGAGCACGAGGGCATCACGCCGGACATCGTGACGCTCGCCAAGGCGCTCGGCTCGGGCGTGCCCATCGGCGCGTGCCTTGCCCGCGCCGATGTTGCGGAGGTCTTCCAGCCCGGCAGCCACGGCTCCACCTTCGGGGGCAACCCGCTCTCGTCAGCCGCCGCCCTTGCGACCCTCGACGTCATCGAAGGCGAGCACCTGATCGAGCGCGCCGCATCCATCGGCACCCACCTCATGAATCACCTCGAGGCGCTCCGCGCTCACGACGCACGCATCCGCGAGGTCCGCGGCAAGGGCCTGCTCATCGGCGTCGAGTTCAGCGAGCCGATCGCCAAGGACCTTGTGAAGACCATGCTCGGCCTCGGGGTCCTTGCCAACGCGACCTCGGAGCACGTGCTGCGCCTCGCCCCGCCGCTGATCATCACGCAAGCGCACGCCGACGCCTATGTCTCCGCGCTCAAGCAGGCGCTTTCCCTGACTCCGGCCCTCAAGTCAGGCACTTGTTGAGCGCTTGGAAGGCGGGCATCATATCAGACTCAGAAACGAGGAAGATGGTATCGGTATGGCAGGACATGGCTTCATTCAGGTTGATGCCGCTCGATGCCAGCGCGCCCAGCAGGTAGGCGATCACGCCGGGCGTCTGCGCGATGTCGTCGGGGGAGGTCACGATCATCTCCACCAGGCCGCGGGTCATCTGGATCACGTCGCGGCGCGACAGGATCTCGAGCATCTCCTCGACGATGACGTCGTCGCAGATCAGCGTCACGCCGTGCGAGCCCTGGACGATGCGGAACAGCCGGCCGGCCTCGAAGTACTTCGCCGTGATGCGGCCGAGTTCGCGCATGATGTCGTAGGAAGGGCGCACCGTGATGATCGCGACCTTCGAGTGGATCTCGATCTTCGACTTTCGAAGCACGCCCTTGACGGCGGCCTCGCGGGCGCGGTAGCCCGGCGGCACGATGTAGCGGCGGCAGGCGATGAGCGCGGCGTCCTGGCTCTCGACATCCGTCTCCTTGACGATCTTGCGCGACAGCGCGGAGAGGTTGATGAGGTCCATCTGGAGGCAGTCCCGGATGGAGGGGTGCGCGTCGATGAACTCGCGCGCCTTGTGCGCCGCCGTCTCTCGCCGAACGTCCTTCTTCTTCGCCACGCGTGCCATGGGGGCCCCTCAGGGGTCGGACGCGGCGCGCCCTACATGTCCTTTTTGAGACACAACTGACCGAGGCGGGACAACACCATGCAGCAAACGGGCAAGAAGAACGGCAAGAACAAGGGACCGCGCCAGAAGATCGTGCTCGCCTACAGCGGCGGGCTCGACACTTCGATCGCGATCCGGTGGCTTACGGACACCTACGAGGCGGACGTCGTGTGCGTGCTCGTGGACGTCGGCCAGCCCGCGGAAGGGTTCCAAGCGGCCCTAGCGAAGGCGAAGAAGATCGGCGCGGTCGCCGCCTACGGGATCGACGCGCGCGGGGAATTTGCGGCCGATTACATCGCGCCCGCCATCTTTGCAAACGCAATGTACGAGAAGCACTACCCGCTTGCCACGGCGCTTGCGCGCCCGCTCATCGCGGCGAAGCTCGTCGAGATCGCGCGGAAGGAAAACTGCAACGCGGTCGCCCACGGCTGCACGGCCAAGGGCAACGACCAGGTGCGCTTCGAAGTTTCGATCCAGGCGCTTGCGCCCGACCTCAAGGTCATCGCGCCGGCCCGCGAGTGGATTTACACCCGCGAGGAAGGCATCCAGTGGGCCGAAGAGCGCGGCATCCCGGTGCCGATCACGAAGAAGTCCCCCTACTCGGTCGACGAGAACCTCTGGGGCCGCTCGGCGGAGTCGGGCATCCTGGAGGACGCGAACCAAGAGCCGCCCGAGGACTGCTACGGGTGGAGCGTGTCGCAGGAGAAGGCGCCCGACAAAGCGCAGTACGTCACGGTCACCTTCCGCCAGGGGCTCCCGGTCGCCCTCGACGGCTCGAAGATGGCGCTTGACGACCTCATCTCGAAGCTCAACGAGGTCGGCGGCAAGCACGGCGTGGGCCGCATCGACCACGTCGAGAACCGCCTCGTGGGCATCAAGAGCCGCGAGGTCTACGAAGCGCCGGCGGCGGTCATCCTCACGGAGGCGCACCGCCAGCTCGAGTCGATGGTGCTGCCGCGGGACCTCGTACACTTCAAGTACGGCATCGAGGACCGCTTCGCCTCGCTCACCTACGACGGCCTGTGGTTCACGCCGCTGATGGCGTCGCTGCGCGCGTTTTTGGTGTCGAGCCAAGAGCGCGTGACGGGCGACATCCGCGTCAAGCTGCTGAAGGGGTCGGCGACGGTCGTCGGGCGCGCGTCGCCCTTTTCGATCTACGACACCTCGCTTGCGACCTACGGGGTGGGCGACCTGTTCAACCACGGATCGGCCCGCGGGTTCATCGACCTCTGGGGGCTTCCCACGCGCATCTACGCGAGCAAGGGCGGCGCCGGGCGGCCGAAGGTCCAGGTTACCGAAAAGGTTAGCCCGGGCCCCACGACTGCACCGCCGCGCGTAAGCGGGCGGGGCAAGCTGTGAAGGCGGACAAGAAAGCCTGGGGCGGCCGCTTCAAGGGCGCCACGCACCCGCTGGTCGAGGCGTACACGCAGTCGCTGCGCGAGGACGTGCACCTCGCGAAGTGGGACATCATCGGTTCGATTGCCCACGCGCGGATGCTGGGCGCCTGCCGGCTGGTCACGCGGACCGAAGAGCGTGCGCTTATGGCCGGCCTCAAGCGCCTCTACCGCGAGGCGCAGGCGGAGAAGCTCGTGCTCGACCCCGCGCTCGAAGACATCCACATGAACGTCGAGGCGCTGCTGTCGAAGCGCATAGGGCGCGCGGCGGAAAAGCTGCACACCGCGCGCTCGCGCAACGACCAGGTGGCGCTCGACACGCGGCTGCTCGCGCGCGAGGGCCTCGTTGAACTCGGCGAGGAACTCATCGAACTCCAGGAAGCGCTCACCGGCCTGGCCCAGAAGTTCGACGGCGTCCCCATGATCGGCCGCACCCATTTCCAGCCCGCGCAGGCCGTGCTGTTTTCGCACCACTTGCTCGCGTACCGTGAAAAATTCTCGCGCGACGGCCACCGCGTCGAGTCCGCGCTGGAGCGCGCGGACGCCTCGCCGCTTGGCGCGGGCGCGCTTGCCGGCACGACACTGAAGACGGATCCGAAGATGACGGCCCGGCTCCTCGGCTTCGCCATGCCCGCGCACAACTCGATCGACGCGGTCTCCGACCGCGATTACATCGCGGATGCGGCGTACGCTTCGACGATGGTGCTCGTCCACCTCTCGCAACTCTCGGAGGAGATTGTGCTGTGGTCGAGCGAGGCGCTGGGGTACATCGTCTTGCCCGATGCGTTTTCCACGGGCTCGTCCATCATGCCGCAGAAACGCAACCCCGATGTCGCGGAACTCACGCGCGGCCGCGCGGCGCTTGCCATCGGCGACCTGGCCGGGCTCCTTGCGATCCTCAAAGGGTTGCCGATGGCCTACAACCGCGACCTGCAAGAGGACAAGTCGGCCCTGTTGCGCACCATGTCGCTTGCCACGCGCGCGTGCGAAGTCTTCGCGGAGATGCTGCCGGCGCTCAAGTTCAGGACGGAGCGGCTGGCGGCCGGGTTCCACGAGGGGTTCGCGGGTGCCACCGACCTCGCCGAATTCCTCGTCCAAAAGGGGATCCCGTTCCGCGAAGCGCATGGGATCGTTGGGCGGCTGGTCCGCGACCTCTCCGACAGCGGGCGCACGCTCGCCGACCTCGCTCCGACCGAGTTGCTCGCCTATTCGGCGCGCTTCGACAAGCGCGCGCTCCTCACGTTGTCAGCGCATGCCTCGGCCGGGGCGCGCGGGAGCCACGGCGGCTCGTCCCGCGAGAGCGTCAAGCGCCAGCTTGCGCGGGCCGAGCGCGATGCCGAGGGGCAGCGCCGGGCGCTGTCGAAGTACGCGGCGAAAGTGAAGACGGCCCGCGGGCTTGCGGCGCCCAGCCGCCGCTGAGAGCCGTTTCACAACACTTCTCGCCGGTCGCTCGCCGTGAGCGACTCAGCATTCGGGGGGAGGTAACATCGATATACTGGTAAGATCTGATCTCCCATGGTCGAATGCCCGCGCATGCATCTCCCGACATCACGCTGTCCACGGTCGAGCACGTGCGCGCGCTCCTTGAGAAATCAACGGTCCCGGTGAGCCGGAACTGGCTGCTTGCAAAACTCGCCGCTTCGGGCCACACGACATCGCGCCGGCGGCTAAATCGGGCGCTCGAATTCTTCGAGAGTCTCGGGGTCATGGTCGAGGGGTCCAAGGGCGTACAGTGGACGAGTACGGATAGCCCCAGCCTCAGGCGTGCGCAAGCTATCGGGCGCAGGCTGTGAGGCCGATGTCCGGCTTCCGCCCGAACCGGGTCATCCTCCACCACGAAGTGGAGACGATGTATGCCGCCATCGAGGCGGCTGCGAAGGCTGGCCGCAAGGAACAAGCGGCGCTGTGGAAAGGCTTTCAGAGGGCCGTGTTGCCTGTCAGAGCCGACGGCCAATGGGGCGAAGTGATCCCCTCCATCCCCGCCTACTTCGTTTGGCGCTATGGCGCCCGGAATCTCTACGGCATTGACCTCGCCTTTTTCCACCGTGCGTTTTACACGATCCAGGGCCGCGATGTGATCTTCCTGGATTTGGTCGATCATGCGGCATACGACAAGTGGTTTCCCGGGCGAAAACGCCGATGAATTTCGCTGGGAAACCGGCCCGCCCGCGCGGGACCCGAGCCCTACTCCTCGTCCGGCTTCTTCGGCTTGCGCATCCGCATGACTAGCACCACCGCCGCCCCTGCAACGGCCGCCCCGACGACGATCCAAATGATTGTGCTTCCCACGGGTGCGCTTGCCACCGCCGGCTCGGTCGCGGTGATCCGCAGCGTCTGGGTCTGCGAGTTGTTCGCCGCGTCCTTCACCGTGAGCTTGACCGTGTGCTGGCCCGCGGAATCCACGCGCCAGGCGACGTTGCTGTGGTTGCCGGCCGGGTGGTCGTCGATGGTCCAAAGGTACTCGACAATGCCAAGGTCATCCTCGGAGCCCGACGCGTCGAGCGCCACCGATGACCCCACGATGTAATCGCCGGCCGCCTCGATGCGCGCCACCGGCGGAGCCCCGTCGAGCACCGAGATTGTCAGCGGGGCGCTGGCGCTGCCGAGCGTCCCGCCGTTCAGCGCCCCGTCGATCGTGTAGAAGTACACCTCGATGGCCCGCCCGTCGTGCGCCGTCGTGAGGCCGAGCTCCGTAAGCGAGATTCCGAAGCGCGCCGTCTTCACGACCGCGCCGCCCCGCGAGTCGGGCACGAACTCCTCTTGGAGGAAGCTCGTTTCCCCGGCGTGGCGGAAGTACACGGTGAGGTTCCGCACATCCGACCGGTCGGAGGTCTCCACATGGAAGGTGAAGTCGGCCCCCGCGGTCGCGCGCAGCACCGGCTCAATGATCCGGATGACCGGCGGGTCATTGTCGAGGACGCTCAGCTGGCGGCGCCCCGAATTGGCCGTGTTGCCTTCGGTGTCGGTGATGACAAAGAGGTACGCCACGACTTGGGCCTCGGCGCCGACGGTGATGTTGGCCTCGAAGGCCCCCTTCCCGTACTCCGGCCATGGCGTGAGCAACACCTCGACGGTGACCCCGCCATCTTCCTGGACTTGCGCCAGGGCGCCGGTGACTGCGATGTTGTCGCGCGCGATGAGGCCCAGGTGGAACCGGTCGCCCTGCGCGGCTTGGCGGTCGCTGAGGTCGGCCACCAGCTCGGGCGGCTCGCGGTCGAGCACCGGCTGGACGCGGGTGGGGGTCTCGACCGAGTTGCCGGCCGCGTCGCTGGCGTTGAACGCGTACTCGACGGCCACGGTGTTGTGGCTGAGGGGGAACGTCGTCGAGAAGCTGCTGAGGCCCGGCGGCGGGGCTCCGAAGGTGAAGTCCGACCATGGGCCCTCGCTGTTGACCGCCAGTTCGCGCCAAGTAACGCGGACCGTGGGGGCACCGCGCGCGTCGGTGGCCACGGTGCCAAGCAGGATGCGCCCGCCCGCAGTGCCCGGCTGCGACAGGTCGGCGCCAAACTGCGGGGCGCCGAGGTCGGCCAGGTCGATGACCGTCATGCAGAGCGAGCCGCCGTTTCCGGTAACATCCGTGCCGCGCACCTCGATGCGGACGGTCTCATTTTCCTCCGAGATGGCCGCTGTGAGCGAAAACGTGAGCGTCTTGTTGGCTCCTGCCGTGGCGGCGGCCGAAGCCGTGCAGTCGATGGCCAGCAACATCGAGGCCGTCCCCAGGCGGACGTTGTCGGTGACCGTCGCGGTCGCGGTGCCGAATTCACCACGGGAGCCAGTCCGCGTGAACGTACAGGCGGTGACGGTCGGAGCGTCGTTGTCCGAGACCCGCACGATCCGCTGCGGGGCCGTGATGCCGTTTCCCGGCTGGCTAAGCGCGTAGAGCATCGTGCCTTCCCAGTCGGGGGGCACGGTGATGGTGAGCGTGTGACGGCCCGCGGCGAACACGAGGTCGCCCGACCCGGCGCGGCCCCCGAAGGCGTCCGAGTAGTCCACATGGACGGTGCTAGCACCCGTGGAGCGCACCGTGAAGGTCAGGGGGTCGCCCGTGGTGGCCGTGAGCGGGGTGAGGTCTTCGAAGAGGCGCTCGCCGCCGACCGACAGCAGGCGGACGGTCCCGTCCAAGTAGCCGACCGCGACGGTGCGCCCGTCCGGCGAGATGGCAAGGGCGCTCGAGTTGCCCGAGCCGCCGCCAAGGTGCAGCACCTCGAAGCCGACGAGGTCCTCGGTCTGGTTCGGCCGCGCCGAGGGCTCGGTTTCGAGGGTCACCATGCGTGAGCCGTCCGCGGTCCATGCGAAATTCTCCAGCCCCGAGGTGGTCGAGAGGTTAGCGAAGAGCGTCCAGTTGCGCACCTCCCACACTTCGGCGCGCGAGCCGCCGAGTTGGACGGCGAGGAAGCGCCCGCGGCCCTCGAAGGCGACGTTGTCCATGTCGGGGCCGACCCACCGCCACCCCAGCGACTTGCCCCAGGACTTGGCGTCGAAGAGCGCGACGATGGCGCCGGAGGGCGACAGCGCCTGCTGGCCCACCGCGATGAAGTCCGAGTCGTGCGACCACGAGAGGCCGGCGGGCTGCGAGCCGCCGTAGTCGAGCGGGATCGTGGCGTTGAGGTAGCCGTTCTCGCCCCAGAAGATGAGCACGGAGTGGACGATGCCGGCCGCGAGGAACTTGCCGTCGGGCGACCAGGCGACGCCACGCACGTCGTAGTTGAGGCCGCTCTTGGCCCAGGCGTTCGTGCCGCCCGGGATGCGCCACACCGACACGGCGCCTCCCTCGTAGCCCACGCCGACCTTGTCGGAGTTCGGGCCCCACGAGATCGAGGAGACCGCGATCCAGTTGGGCTGGGTCGTGATGTTGATTTCGAAGGCGAGCGACGTCGCGTTGAGGATCTGCACGGGGCCGCCGTCGATGGCGATGGCCAGGTGCTTGCCGTCGGGGGAGTAGGACACGTCGTCGATGGTGCCGTTGTTGGCCCAACTGGTCAGTTCCGTAACGGGCACGGCGGCCTGGGGGGTCAGGGAGGCTGTGGCACCCGGGGCCAACGCGGCGAGGGGGAGCGCGAAGGCCAGCGCTACCGCAAGTGCGATTGCTTTTCGCATGGGGGGTCGTCCGGCTTGATACGATCGATCTGGATGTATATTTGAGCGTTCTCAAACGTGCCTCGAAGTCGCAAGCGGGGGCGGTTAGTGTGGGCCTCTTCCGTCCATTATCGGCCTGACGTTGGGCGAATGTTTATCACGCCTGCCCCCGAAACGGTGCCGAGTGGGGAAATGGTCCGCACTCCCCGATGTCGAAAGCGCGTGTGGCGGGCCCTTTGGATTTCCGCCTTGCTTGTGGTTCCGCCCGTGGCCCTTGCGCCGAGTGCGGCCGCCATCGAAGCGCCGTTCCCCTGGACGCCCGTGGGGCGCGCGGACACCAGCAGCAACACCAGCCAGACGATGTTCGCCGATGTCGAGGTCGATGCTCGCGGCAATGCGTTCGCGGTGTGGCAACAGGAAGGCGACGACATGCCGACGAATTACTACTTCACATGGGGCCGCGCGCTCAACCGGACCTCGGGCCTTGGCCCGCCCATTAACTTCAGCGAGCCCGGGGCGGAGATGGAGTGGTATCCAGACCTCGCCATGGACCCTGGCGGGAATGCGACCGCATCCGCCTGGATGGGGACGGGCGGCAACGCCATGTTTCGTCGCTGTCCGCCTGCGTCTCCCTGCGAAAACGCAACGGCAATCCCTGCACCCGGTACCAACTGGGGAGCCGTGCGATTGGGGGCTGACGACTCCGGTGCTGTATTGGCCGTGTGGCCCGCTTTTGTTTCTACCGAGGATCACATCTACTCCAGCCGGTACGTGCCTGGCGCCGGATGGAGCAGCGTCGTGCGCATTGATTCGCTTGGAGCTGACAGCACCTACCCGCAGCTCTCCGTGGCGCCTACCGGGAACGCCACCGCCGTGTGGATGCGGGCGGGGCAGTTTGGAGGCAACAAGATGTGGGCCAACGAGTTCACCGTCGGCGGCGGCTGGGGCACTCCCGTTCAGGTGGGCACGACAGGCGGCTGGCAGGTAACGGTGGTCCGCGACCGCAACGACAACTCGACCGTGGTGTGGCGAACGTACGATGTCCCCAACGGCACCAAACTCTACGCTGTCCGCCGCGAAGCCGGAGGGCCGTGGAGCGCCGAGGCGGCGATCGAGGCGAGCGGCGCCCAGGATTCGTACATCCCGACGCTAGGGGCCGACGATGCGGGCCATGCGATCGCGCTGTGGACAAAGGGCAGCGTGATCTGGTCGAACCGTTACACCGCCGGCACCGGGTGGGGACAAGCCGTGCGGATGTCTCCCAACGGCTCGTGGGACTCCGCGGGCGGTCCATCGCTCGCCGTGGCGCCATCAGGGGAGGCCGTCGGGCTGTGGGGGATGTACAACAACACCTCCCGCGCGCTCGAGGTACACGTCTATCGCCCGGGCAGCGGCTGGGGCCCCGCGCACTTCCTCCTCAACACGACCAGCTACTACCTGAGTGGCACCGACATCGCGATCAACCGAAACCTCCAGGGTGCCATGGTCTGGACGCAAGGCGACAACAACGACTGGGACGTCTACATGGCGACTTTCGACCTCACGGCGATTGCCGTTGCGATCGACACGCCCGCCAGCGGCACGGTTGTCGGCACGCCGACGGTGCCGGTGACCGGCCACGCGACGACGGGGGCAAATGTGTCGGTCAACGGGATCCAAGTGGCCGTCGATGAGAACGGCGCGTTCAGCCTCGTCCTCCCGCTACTTGCGGGCGCAAACGACATCGTGGCGGTCGCGAGCGACGCGTTCGGCGCCGTCGCGACGGATTCCGTGTCGGTCACGTTCGATGACCCCATCCCGGGCCTGCGAGACGATTTGAACGAAACGCGCGATGCGATCGACAACCTCTCGGCCGACCTCAACGCAACGCGCGATGCCCTGCAAGCGGCGCGCGATGCCCTCAACGCCACCCTCGCTGAACTTGCGGCCGCACAGGCGGAAGTGGCGGCGGCACAAGCCCAGGTTGCCGATCTGCAGGCGCAGGTTGCGGGGCTCGAGGCCAACTTGTCGGACCTCCAAGGGCAATTGGACGGCGCTCGCGCCGACCTTTCCAACGTGACCGCTCAGCTCGACGCGGCGGTCACGCAACTTTCGGAGATCACCGACGCCTTCAACGCGGCGCAGGCCCAGCTGGCGGCGGCGAACGCCACGATCGCGGCGCTCGGGCTCCAGGTCAATGCCTCTCGGCTGCAGGTGGAGGCGCTGCAGCGCGACCTTGACGCGCGTGCAGCGGCTGACGCCGAGCTCCTCGAGGAACTGAACGAAACGCGGACCTCTCTGCGCGCAGCCAACGACCAATTGAACGGCACCAACGCGCGGCTCTCTGATTCGGAGGAGGCCCTCGCCTCGATGCGGGCTGCCCAGGCCGGGATGACCCTCCTGCTCATCCTCGTGGCACTGGGGCTCGTCGCCACGATGGTGGTGCTCCAGCTGCGGTCTGAGCGGGAAATGCGCAAAGTGGTCGAACGGATCGGGGGCGAGGACCAACGGGGACCGCGGCCGCCGCGGCGGGGCTGACGCGGGCGGAGAGAGGGGGCCAACGAGAGGTGCCGACATCCGGACTCCGGCGCGACGCACGCGCACCGCGCCGGCCCGAGGCCTTCCTGCTTGCGGGCCTTTTGCTCGCCACCCTCGGAACCTCGTGGCTCCCTACGGCCTCAGCGAGCCCCCCCGGCTGGTTTGGCTTGGGCGTCGTGGACGCCGTTAACGGCTTTGCGGCGAAGAACCCTTTCCTGGTTTTTGACTCCGACGGGGACGCCTTTGCGTTCTGGGACGAGCAGTGGACGCTCGACATCCCGAGTTACGAATATGCATGGGGCGCATCGTTCAACCGGACGACCGGTTGGGGAACGCGCGAGAACCTGACGACGGCCGCGGCCGAGATCGACTGGATGGATGCCGCCGCCGCCTGCCCCGACGGCAGTGTCGTGGCGGTGGGCGAAGGCGACGGCGTCCAGGCGCGCGTTTTCACACGGGCGGCCGGCTGGGGCACTTCCACCCACATCGGACATGACGGCGCGTACGGCGGGCCGGAGGTCGTCTGCGACTCCACGGGGGTCGCGACGGCGGTTTGGGGCGAGTACGACGACCCCTATTCGTACGTGATGGTGTCCCGCTACTACCCCGCTTCCGGGTGGACCACCAAGACACGGATCTCTATCGCGAACGAGGACAGCGAGGACCCCTCGATCGCAGTCGATGGGGCCGGCAACGTGACGGTTGCGTTTCACTCGTTCCCGGCCGTAGCCCAGGGGGTGTACGTGAGCCGTTTTAACGAGAGCGCGGGGTGGAGCGGGGCGGGTCTCATCGGGCCGGATGGAAACCTTTTCAGTAGCCTGCCGCGCGTCGTCGCCGACGCTTCGGGGAATGCAACCGTCGTGTGGCCCGGGTTCCTTGCGGGCGTTAACGGTACGACCCTCATCACGGTGCGGTACCGTCCAAGCTTCGGTTGGTCGCCGCCCTTCGGGCCAGACCTCAACAGTGCGCAACCCGGACGCGTGGTGGACCTTGGGATCGACGGCGGGGGCAATGTCATCGCGCTCTGGGCTGTGGGGGACGACGTCTACACGGCCCGCCTCCCACCGGTCGGACCCTGGGGGCCCGCCCAGAAACTCACGCGGTGGCCGGACCTCGACACGCGGTGGCCCCACCTTGCCGTCGCAGGAAACGGCGATGCGGTTGCGGTGTGGTCGGCGTATTGGAACAACACTTCAGGCGTCGAGATGGCGCGTTTTGACCCGGCCACAGGTTGGGGGGCCGCTGAGTACCTGGTAGAGACGACACCTTGGCGCGCCTTTTACCCGCGGGTTGCCGTCGGCGGCGGGGGACGCTTCGGCGTCACATGGCACCAGGGGAGCCCTTCCGATGTGTGGGCCACTTTCTTCGCCCCCCAAGCTCCGACGATCGTCATTTGGGAGCCGCAACCCGGGGCCACGACCGACGTCCCGCGCGTGCGGGTATCAGGGTCCGTGACGAACGCGGCCCGCGTGGCGGTAAACGGGCTGCTCGTGGACGTCCAGCCCAACGGCACCTTTTCGCTCGTGGTTGCGCTGTCCCCAGGGAACAACACGATTACCGGAACGGCCTGGGACGCGCTTGGCCATGCCGCGATCGCGTCGGTGGTCGTCCGATTCGACGACCCCGTGCCCGGCCTGGGTGATGCCCTCGAAGCGGCGCGCGCCGACCTTGCCAACCTGTCCGCGACCTTGAATCGCACTGCAGACAAGCTTGCGGCCGCCGAACGGCAACTTGACGCGGCGTCGCTCGCTCTCATCGAAACGCGGGCCGATCTGAACGCAACGGCTGCCGAACTCGACGCGGCCGAAGCCCGGCTTGGGGGCGCTGAAGGGGCGGTCAACAACCTCACGGGCGAACTTGTGGCCGCGGCGGAGGAGCTTGCGCGGGTCTGGGACTCGCTCAACGGAACCAAGGCATCCCTTGCAACCGCCGAATCGGCGCTCGGGGGGCTCGCGGACGGCTTGGCCGCGGCCAATGCCACCCTGGTGGAACTGCGCGCGAGCTTTGACGCCCAACTTGCCGAGATGCAGACCTTGCAGGCCGCCATCGCGGTGCGCGCGGCGGCCGAGCAGCGCCTGCTCGACGACCTGAGGGCCATAGGGGACGAACTCCGAGGGGCCCGCGCGCAACTCAACGAAAGGGATGCCCGCCTTCAGAGCACGGAGACCTCGATGCGCGCCCTCGAAACCGCGCAGGGCGGCTTCTTCGAGGTCCTGATTGCCATGGCGGCTGGCCTCATGGTCGCGATGGCCGCGCTCCACCGGCGCCACGAGCGGAAGATGCGCCAGCTGTTCAGCACCTTTGCGCAGCGGACCGGCCCGGCGGCCGAACGGCCGCCTCAGGCGCGAAGGGGCCGGTAGCGGTAGAACACATGCGCGTAGGCCGGCCTGTGCGCGTTGGCGCCGGCCATCATGTGCGGTTGGCGAGTTAGCCGCCCCCGCGTGGGCGCTTCGACCGGCTTGGCGTTACAATGATCGATTCGCCGGACACCTGCGCTTCGAGGACGTCCCCCGGCCGGGCGTTGAGTTTCTTCGTTGCGCCGCGGGGCAGGCGAATCACGACCTCTCGATCCGCCTTCCGGACGAATCCCTTTGGCACTAACCACCTCATTCCATCCGGTACTTCCACCCATTCGCCCTCAGGCAGCGCGTCGATGTCCGCCATCGAGCGGATGCGAACCTTCCTCATCGAACCCTCCTCCCTCGGTGTCGCAGTAGGTGCTTTTCGCTGAATGTAGCCCGGCGTGCCGTCACGAGCTCGAAGGCGCTGGGGTCTTGTGCCGACTCCTGGAGAACCCTTGAAAAGAGTCTTTCCATGAGTTCTGCCAATGATGGTCAAGCGACCGGCCGCCCAGCGCTGATATTGCTTGGACACGAGGACGGCGTAGACCTCTTCCTTGCTCACGCCGTGTTTTGCGATGTGGTCCATCGCCCGTTCCGTCCAGATCAGGTGTCGGCGCACGCTGGTGCGCCGCGGCCGAAGCTGATGAGGGTTCCCTGAGGGTAATCGCTCGCCGTGCGATTATTCCGTGTTGGCGCATCCCACGCAATCACTTCGAGGCCCGGTAGCGATCGAAAACGCGCCGGTCGTCCAGCAATTGCGCGGGTCAAGGCCGAGCGGTCTGCTTGGTCTTCTTGCGGGGCGAGCGTTGCACGACGACAGCGCCGGCCTTGATGCGTGCACGCAGCACCTCACCCTCCTTGGCGCGGAATTTCTTCCGGACATTTGCGGGAAGGGGCACCACGAGCTCGCGGCCCCGTACGTGAACCTTTTCGTCCACCCAGCGGAATTTGAGCCCTCCGACGACCTCCACCCATTCGCCCTCAGGAATGGCTCCGAGTTCCTCGACTCCGGGGCGGTAGAGGCGCTTCATTGGACTCCCTTCCCACGGCGGAGCAATAAGGCTTTCTCGGAAGGGTCTGCGGGCCTGCAGGTTCCGATCAGAAGAAGATTCGAGTTTGGTTCGGTTCGATGGAGGAACATCACTAGGTAACGGCCGCGAATCCGGCCGATGATCATCACGCCCCCGGCGTGATTCCGCCAATAGAACCGCCCTGATCGGAGCAAATCGTCCACATCGACCTTCGTGACCGCGTGGCGCGCGATGTGCTCCTCGCCTTCGAGCGTCCACGCGATGTCGAACCACACGGAGCGGCGTGACTGGGCGCCATCTTGAATCTCTCGTGATGACCATCACTTGCTCGCTGATCAATCGTGGAGCCAAGCGCGAGCCAAGCGCGAAGGCGCCTGCATGGCGTCACTTCGCGGGCCGGTACCTGTAGAACACGCGCCCGTCTGCAAGCTTGTGCACCTTGAACTCCAGGGGCATCCCGATTTTCATGTCCTCGTGCTTCGCGTCATCCACGCGCGCGAGGATCTTGAACCGGGTCCCCTCGACCTCGACGACCGCGATGACGAAGGGCATGTCCTGCTCCATCCCCATCGGCGCGCCGAGCATCATGGCCGTGTGCGCGAACACCTTCCCTTTCTTCGACATTTCGCGCCACTCCAGGGTCTCGATCGTGCACTGGTCGCAGGCCACGCGCGGCGGGAAGTGCAGGCGCTCGCAGTGCTTGCAGTAGGTCGTGATGAACCGCCCCTCGCGCAGCGCGTCGAAGAACGGCGAGATCTGCGTGTACGCCGCGTCCTCGAGCGGGTAGAAGTCGAGGAGGTAGGGGAGCGGCTCAGGGACGGGGTTCGCGGGCGGCAGCTTCGCGGCGGCCTTGGGGGCGGGCGTGGTCATCGCATCAGCCCCCCACCGTCGGCGAGCGGCCCCACACAAGGACGCTGTGGACGTTCGCGGCGCCCGATAGGTTGTGCGTCATGGCCATTTCGGCGCCCTCGACCTGGCGCTTGGCAGGCACCTTGGACTGGAACTGCCAGAGAACCTCCGCAATCTGCGAGATGCCGGTGGCGCCGAGCGGGTGACCCATGCCGAGGAGCCCGCCGCGCGGGTTGAATGGAATCTTGCTGCCGATGTACGGGTTGCCCTCTTCGATGAATTTCCCGCCCTCGCCCTTCTTGCAGAAGCCGAGGTCCTCGTACTCGATGAGCTCGGAAATGGAGAAGCAGTCGTGCGACTCGACGAAGTCGAGGTCGCTTGGGCCGATTCCCGCCATCTTGTAGGCCTCGCGGCTCGCGATCTTCGCGGGCTCCCAGGTGGTCCAGTTCGAGAGGTTGGCGAGGTTCCCGCCGATCGCGCTCTGGCCGGAGCCTTGGATGTAGGCGGCCTGGTCGGTGAATTCCTTCGCGCGCTCCGCGCAGGTCACGAGCACGGCGGCTGCGCCGTCGGTGATCCCGGAGCAGTCGAAGAGCTTGAGGGGCGGCGCGATCATGCGCGACGAGAGCACCTTCTCCTTAGGGACGGGCTTTTGGAATTGCGCGTAAGGATTGGTCGTGGAGTTCTCGTGGTTTTTCTCGGAGACCAGGGCCATCTGCTCCTCGGTGGTCCCATATTCGTGCATGTGCCGCATCGCGGTGAGCGCGAAGAACGGCGGAGCGGATGCGCCCGCGGGGCCGTCGAACTCGCGGTCGAGAACGCAAGCCATCGAGGTCTGCGCTTCGGCCATGTTGGGGAGATTCATTTTCTCGACGCCGATGCACAGCGCCACCTCCGAGAGGCCCGAGGCGATCGCCATCGCCGCGGAGCGCACGGCGCTCTGTCCGGACGAGCAGGCGAGTTCGGTGCGCTGCACGACGCGCCAGGGCTTCACGCCGAGCATGTCGGCGACGAGCGGGGCCACGTGCGACTGGAACGCGAAGCGCTCGGGTTCCGCCGCGCCAACGAACAGCGAATCGACCTGCTTGCGGTCAAGGTTCGGGACCGCCTTGAAGAGTTCACGCCCGGCCTCCTGGGCAAGCTCGCGCCAGGTCGCGTTGCGGATGCCCCAGCGCGTGTGGCCGGCGGCCACGACGGCGACTTTGCCCTTGATGCCGGACATCGACGTTGCGGACGAAGCGCCGGGGGATAAAGGGTGCGTTTACCGTCGGCGGGGGGCGCCACCTTACGCGCGCCGGGTGAGGAACCAGTCCAAGGCCCCGTGGCCCTGCACTCCCTGGGGGAGCTCCCCGCCGGGAGTGTCCAAACTCACGAGTTGCAGCTTCGCGCGCGGGTACCGCCGCGCGCCTTCCTTGAGTGCTCGCGCTTCGCGCTCCAGGGTCTCGCCCTCCGGGGCCGCACACACCTGGATCAAGGCCTCCTCCCCCGAAGGGAAACGAGCGAGGAAATCCACCTCGAAGCCGCTCGAAGTGCGGACATAGGCGACCTGCGCGCCTTGGCGATCCAACTCGAGGAGCACGCAAGTTTCGAGGGCGTGGCCGAGGTTTGCGCGCCCCGATCGGTCGAAGACCGGGATAAGGCCCGGGTCGATCGGGTACACCTTCCGCGGGTTGACCATCCGCTGCCGTTCGGAGCCGGCTGCAATGGAGATGGTCCGGACGAGGAAGGCGTCCTCGAGGTGGGACAGGTAGGCGTGCAACGTGCCCTTCGCGACCTGCATCCCCTGCGAACGCAAGTCGTTGTAGAACTTGTTCACGCTGAATGCCCCCCCGGCGTTTGCAAGCAGGTGGCGGGCCATCGATCGGAGGGCCAAGGGGTGACTAACGGCGTGGCGCTCTACCACGTCACGCAAAAGGGCCACATCTACGAGGCCGCGCAGGAGCTCCGTCCGGTCGCGGGCTCCCAACCCGACGGCTTCAGGAAAGCCTCCGCACTTGAGGTACTCGCGAAGTGCCTTCCCAAGCGCGGAGCGCTCCGCCTTCGCAAGCCGCTGAGGTGCCTTCTTAGGTTCTCGCCCGAGGTGGCGCAGGTATTCACGAAAGCTGAAAGGGTAAACAAGCGCCTCGACCGCGCGCCCCCGCATGCTTGTGGCCACTTCACGTGAAAGCAGCCGCGCCGAAGACCCGGACAGGAAGAGGTCCAACCGTTCGGTGTCGAGCAGCCGGCGCGCGAACGTCTCCCAACCGCGGACCGTCTGAATCTCATCGAGGAACCACGTCGCCTTGCGCTTGTCGCGCCAGGCGGGGTGGAGCAGGTAGTATTCCTCGGCCACGTGCTGGAGGTCGGCCGCGGTCATCCCCCCGAGCCGCTCGTCCTCGAAACCCAAGTAGAGGAGGCCCTCGCGGGGCGTGCCGCCGGCCAAGCGCTGCGCGAGGAGCTGCCAGAGGAAGGTGGTCTTGCCAGCCCGGCGGGGCCCGATAACGGCGACGGCCCTCCCCGGCACATTGGGGACATGGATGTCGCGCGGCGTCAGGGGCGGTGGGGCCGTGGCGAGGGAGTCGACGATCTTCTGGCGGAGGAGCTCGCGCATTTGTCCTCCTAAGAAGGACGAAATAGATAATATTTGTCCTCCTGATGGGGACAATTTTGGCGCCCCCTCAACGGCCCGCCTCATGGGCAAGCTCACGCCAGATCTCGTTGCGGATGCCCCAGCGCGAGTGGCCGGGGGCCAGGGCCGCGACTTTGCCCTGGAGGCCGGACATCGGCTGGGCCCACGAGGAGCCGGGGTAAGAATAGTGCGCGCAGGAGGTTCGCCCAGGCGCCCTTGGCGCGGGCCCGCGATTCCTCCAAGCCCCGCCCCATTGGCCCCCAAAAAGTAAGTGACCGTTGCCATATCCCTCGCCCGTCTCATGCCGTGGTCCCCGTTTGGCAAGAAAGCCGATGACCCTCGGCCCGCCGGGCCGACCGCCTACGCTTCGCTGCGAGAAAAGTGGCTCCTCGGCGAGGTGATCCGGCTCGCCGGCCCAGGCGAACAAGACTCGGTCATCGCGGTTCTGTTTGACAAGGCCGTTGGCGACGGCCACGTCACGTTTGTGGCCGCAGAGGATGGAACGGCGAGCATGTACACAAGCAGGGGTGGTGGGATTATTGGGTCGGGGCGCCACGCCTCAGCGGCAGCCGCAGCGCTTGGCCTCGTTGGCTGTGCCCAGAGTTATGTGAGCCTCTTGCCCCTCGCTAAGTCCTTCCCCCTCCCCCAGGCGCCGCGCGTTGCCTTCCACATCGTCACGCGCGGCGGGGTGCACTCAGCCGCTTTCGACCCTGGCGCGATGCGCAGCAGCCACCGCCTTTCGCCCCTCGAAACTGCGCGGGGAAACCTCGTCACCCAGACGAGACTGCTCGACGAGCGCAGACAACGAGGGGCCCTCGGTCCACACGAAATCGATGCGCAGGTTTTTGCCGATGGCGGAATCTGCGTGCGCGTTCCGCCGGACCCGACCCCAACTTGGCTTACCGCAAACGGGCTGAAAGTGGTCCTTGCCATCGGACACGCAAACGGGGACCGTTTGGCCGTTCACATCGAACCGGGGGACGAGAAGGCACAAGCGGGAGCGCTCCGAGCGATCGACGCAGCCGGGTACACGGGGGCGTTTTCCGAGGTGCCCAAGATGATCGGCTACAAGAATCGGATGGCGACCATTCACCACGCGGTCGAGAGCGCCCGCGCGGACATCGTTTTGGAGCAACTTGCCCTCGGCACGAGTATCGAAGCGCGCGACGGCGACGGCTACACGCCCCTGTTGCTCGCCGCGATGCAAGGGCGGACGGCAATCTTCCAAGTCCTCGTGCAACGGCATGCCGACTTCCGTGCCCGCGACCGGTTCCAGAACACCGCGTTAATCTACGCCGCGCAGGTCGGCGATGTGGGGATTGCCAGGCACCTGTACATCCTTGGTGCAGACCTGGGCGCAAAAGGCCAGAACGGCCTCACCGCGCTCCAAGTCGCCACGCAGTGCGGCCACCGCGAGGTGGCGCAGCTCTTGCAGGCCGTCAGCGCCAGCGAATAGGCACCCGCTCAACGAGGCCAACCTGGCGGCCGAGGTAGCCCGCCGTGTTGCGGCCAGAAGCCTACTTCCTGCCCTTGCCCTTCTCCTCGCTGTCCTCAACGAGCGAGCCCGCCGCCGACAAGTTCCTCAGGATGTTCTTGACCTCGTCGTCCGAGAGCTTGCTTAGCACATTCTGGAGCTTCGACACGTCGATCCCCGCGTCGGTCGCGAGCGACGCGAGCCGCCCGAGGCTGCCCCCGCCGCCGCTTGCAACGCCGCGCACGAGTTGACCGAGCGACACGCCGGTCATCGACTCGAGCATCGCGCTGGCCTTCATGGCCCCTTGCGCGACGTTCTCGACGAGCCCCGCCGGCCCGCCGGCGCCGCCCATCATGATGAGCTTGTCCGTGCCCGCGAGCGGCTGGGCCATCTCGCGCACGATGCTCGGCAGGCCCTCGACCACGACCTGGAGTTTGGCCGCGTCCTGGTACCTCGACCAGGCCTCGGCCTTCTTCATCATGGCCGCGGCCGTCGCCGTCCCGGTCGCCTCGATGGCGGCGGCCTCGGAGAGACCCTTTGCCTTGATGATGTCGGCCTCCGCGAGACCGACCGCGCGCGTCTTGTCGCCGTCGGCGACCCCCGTCACGCGGATGATGTTCGCGTTGGCTTCTCCTTGGACCTGGATGACGTCGGCCTGCGCCTTCCCGCGCGCAAAGGTCGCGGAGGCCTCCCCGTTGGCGCGCAGCACGGTCGCGCGCTGGTCGCCCTCGGCAATGGTCGCCGCCCGGTCGGCCTCGGCTTTGGCCGGGACGCGGATTGTGGCTTCGACCTCCTTCGTCTTGCGCTCGATTTCCTTCTGCTGGAGGTCGATCTGCCGCTCCTTCTCCTTGATCTGGATGTTGACCTCGGCCTGGACGAGTTCCTGGCGCCGCACGCGGTCCTGCAGGTCGAAGGCGATCTCCTTGTTCGCGCGCTCAATTTCGACTTGCGCCTGGTACTGGTTGACCTTGACGTCGCGCTCCCGCTGGGCCGCGGCAATCGCCGCGTCGGCCTCGAAGCGGGCCTGCTGCCCCTGCTTGTCGTAATCGGCCGACTTCTGGATCGCTTCCATGCGCGCCGCGGATTCGCCGATGACGGCGTCACGCGTGGCGTTGGCCTGGCCGACCCGCGCGTCCCTTTGGACTTCGGCGGTGCGCCGCTTGCCGAGCGCTTCGAGGTACCCTTGCGTGTCGCTGATGTCCTTGACCTGGAGCGAGATGATTTCGAGCCCCATGTTGCCAAGCTCGGGCACCGCGACTTCGCGGATCTTGCTTGCCAGCGTCTCGCGGTCGGCGTTGATCTGCTCGACTTCGAGGGTCGCGCACACGCCGCGGACCTGGCCGATGATCGTGGCCTCCGCGAGCTGGCCCACGCCCTCGCGGGTCTTGCCAAGCAGCTGCACCGAGGCGACGTTGAGCTTCGTCTTCTCGTTCGAGATCTTGATCTGCGCGACGCACTCGACCGTGAGGGGCACCCCCGAGTGGGTGATGACCGCCGGGACGTGGATTTCGAGCGTCTGCAGCGAGAGGTCGAGGTACGCGACTTGCTCGACGATGGGGTAGACGAATTTGCCGCCGCCTTGGATGACCTCGAACCCGATGTCCTTCCTCCGGCGCCCGAACACGACCATGGCTTGGTTCGGGGGGACGCGCTTGTAGCGCCGGGCGTAGATCACGAAGCCTGCAATTACAATCACGATTACAGCCACAAACACAATCGGAAGAATTTCTTCGCCAGCCATGGTTTCACACTCCAGTCTTGTTTGGTTCCTTGAGTTCTTCAACAAGTGCGATGGATTCCTGGATCCGCGTGATCAGCACCGTGGTGCCGACCCCCAACCTGCCGCCTTGGGCCCGCGCGCTCACCGACTGGCGGATGCCGCGCACGGAGAACGAGACCGCGCCGATGCCCCCCTCGGGGATGGCTTCCGTGACGGTCGCCACTTTTCCTTCATACTCCTTTTCATGGATGGTTGACGATGCCTGGGACTTCACGAGGAAGTTCGCCACGACCAAGAACAGGCCGGCGAAGGCAACGACGCCCGTGACGACCGCGGTGATGGCCGTCAGGAGGGGGTCCCATCCGCCAAACGAAAGGGCGGTCCCCACAGCGCCAGTGACTCCCATGAAAGTAGATATCATCGGCATGGAGAGCGGCGACAGCCCGGATGAGTCGGCCGCCCCAAGGTCGTGGCCCAAGCCCCCAACATCTCCGCCCACATCTCCGCCGACGTCACCTCCGACATCGCCGGTGTCGCCACCCGACCCTCCGATGAGGGCAAACAGGAGGAAGACGATGCCCGCGAGCATCATGCCGATGTAGATGTACGCATCCGCGGAAATTGCCATACGAGGTCCTCCACGCGACGGTTCGCTACGCTGAACGAGCGCGCAATGGGGATTGCTCCCCGCTTGCCCGTCGTCTCGCGCCCCTATCGTGGAGTACGAGAATTAAACGTATCCCCGCTTGCGTATCGGAAGCGCTAGGGGATTGGTTTACGCGGGGCAAACGGTTAGATGCGTAATGGCACGCACGCGTGGGGTCGCGCTCCGTGATGCAATAGCGCCGACAGCATCCTGCGAATCCGATTGCCGGGGTCGCGATGATCGGCGCGATGCCGCGGTTGGCTCCGCTTGCCTCAATCGCGGAACACGCGCCAGCCCCCGTCTGCCAGCCTTTATAACTGGTACGCAACTTTTCAACGTGCTTTCCCATGCGCGCTCCCGTGGCCATGTCTGGCAGGCAACGCGCGCGGTGTGTGTCTCTGGCCGTGCTGATGTTTATGGGGGCGCTCCTGCCGGCCTTGCCGGCGGCGCTGGGGGCGACGCTTGCCGACAACGTGCCGTTTCTTGACTCCCTGGACAGCGGCAACCAGCAGGACGACCACTCCTTCAACGTCTCGACGGGCACCTGGGCGGCCCTCGGCACGCTCGTCTACGACCAGGCAGGCAACACGGGCGACCTGCGCAGCGAATTGCGGCAGGGGTCCACGGCCGGCGCGATGATCGCGTCCGACTCCGCGGGCGACGTCGACTCGACATCGCGCCTCTCCGTGCTGGCGGTGAACGGCTTCGGCCTCGGCTCGGGGGCGACCTTCTGGGCCTCCGAGGTGCTCCTCAATGACGCGCCTTCGTACGCGGTCGAGTTCGAGGGCACGCCGACCGTGATGTTCGCCAACCCCTACATCGACAGCTCGTCGATCGGCGCTAGCGGCGTCCTCCAAGCCTACCAGGTGTTCCTCAACAAGCGCGACACGCTGGACATCCGCCTCGCCGTGCCGAGCACGTACACCTACAACTACAATCTCCAGCTCTTCCTCTTCGGCGGCAGCAGTTCAAACTTCTACAGTGCTGCCGGGGTCGGGACAAGCGGCCCTGCCGCGCAGTCGGGCGGCCCCGACAACTCCGACCAGTACCTCCGTTACACCGCGCCCGTGTCGGGGTGGTTCTTGCTCCTCATTGGCAACACGCGCGAACTTGCCAATGTCCCGTACACGCTCACCGTCTACACCAACGGCAAGGCCCTTGCCGACACCCAGCCCGACGGCGGCACGGTCGACAGCTGGAACACGAACGACGACTTCGCGTTTGCAAACCCCGCAAGCGACTGGGGCTTCGTCGCGCTGCGCAACGACAACGCCGGGTACGGCGAGTGGGTCACCGCCGAGATGCACTCCCCCACCTTCGACTCGAACGTCCTTGCGTCGGAGAGCCCCGCGGCGGGGTCGGAGCGCGCAGGCGTCATTGCGGTCAACCGGAACGCGCCGAGTTCCGCCTCCAACACCTCGCTCATCACGGTGAAGTGGGGGCCCTACGCGCTCTTCCCCGTGGCCTACACGCTCGAGATGGACAACCGCGTGCCGCTGCTCGCCTCGAGCGAGACGCCCGTCCGGATGAATTTCAGCGCCGGGGAGATCCTGCGCGGCGGGGAGATCGCGCTTTCCGCCGGCCAGACCGTGGAGATCCACGTCGGCGTCGACCCGCTGTTCACCTACCCCCACGAGCTCGAGCTCATCGTGTTCGCGCCGGGGTCGTCGTACTACTCGGGAAGCGGGACGGTCGGGACGGGGCCCGTCGCCTCGGCGCGCACCGGCGTGAACACCGCGCAGGACCTGACGTTCACCGCGAAGAGCACCGGCTACTACGGCGTCGCGGTGCTCTCGCTCAACTCGACCTACATGGTGCCCGTCGATGTCACCGTGAAGATCCAAGGGGGGCTCCCGCTCGTGCACAATGACGTCCGCGTCGGCGTGCTCGACGACGGGAACCCCCAGGACCTGTTTGCATTCACGGTGGACTCCGGTCGGTGGGGCGTCCTCGCGGGCCGGTTCCTCGCCGGCACGGGCGCCTACAAGCAGCAGATTACCACCGGCGGCTTCGACGGCACGCCGGTCGCCTCGGACACCCTCGGCGCGAGCGCGGCCCTGCCGACGTTCGCCTTCGAGGCCGTGAACGGGTACCGCCAGGCGCCGACGAACTACTACGCCTCGGTCGTCCGCGTCCAAAACGCGCCGATCTACATGGTCGAGTATGACGCGGCTCCTCTGCCGCTGCCGCGCAACGCCCGCACGAACGTCTCGGTGCCCGACGGCCAGATCGTGTCGGCCTACGAAGTGAACCTCAACGCTGGAGAGACGGTGGACTTCCGCATGCGCGTGGACGCCGGCTACTCGTACCCCTACAACCTCCAGCTCTTCCTGCTGGCCCCGGTGTTCCAAGTCTATTCGACTTCGGGCGCGCTTGCGCCTTCCGCTTACGGCGCCTCCGCGGGCACCGAATCGACGGAGCAGGACCTGGTGGGCGTGGTGCCCTTCACGGGCAGCTACCTCGTCGTGCTCGCGAACCTGGGGAACCTCACCGAGGTCCCCGCCACCATCGATGTGCGCATCAACGGCGAGCCGCTCTCCGTCGGCGTCTCGGCCGTGTCCGACCTCAGCGCCGCGAACGCCCTGAATTACTACGCCTTCAGCGCGCCGCCGACCACCTGGACGGTCGCGGGCGTGAAGATCGGGTCGGCCTCGAAGCCGGCGGACACGCTCGTCCACAGCCTCCACGGCCCGACCCCCGACTCGAACGCGCTTGCCACCGACCGCGTCCGCGGGATCGGCGCCGAGGGGATCATCGCCATCGACGGGTTCGCGCAGTCCACGAATGCGTCGTACTTCCTCTCGGAGGAGTCGGCGCTCCAGGGCGCCAACACGATGACCTTCCAGGTGCAGATTGCGACGAGCTTCGTCGGCATCAACACCGTATCGCAGGTCGTGAGCGGCTCGCTGCCGGCCTCGTCGCAGTTCGTCGGGTTCCAGATCAACCTGAACGCGGGGCAAACGCTTGACCTGCGCCTGCGGCGCGCTGAAGGGTACTCGTACCCCTACTCGCTCGGGCTCCTCGTGTTCCGCCCGGGTTCGGGCAATGCCTCCTCGTCGGGCGAAGGCGGGGGCGCGCCGATGGTGTCGTCGGCCAACGGCCCGTCGGTCGAGCAGGACGGCATCTTCACCGCGACGACCACCGGCGTCCACCTCATCCTGGTCGTCAACCTCGACACCCCGCGCGACATCGCGTACGGCCTGAACCTCACGGTCGACGGGTGGCCGATCGCGAGCGACACGCACATCGCGGGCGACCTGAACTCCTACAACCGCGCCGACCAGTACAACTTCCAGACCGCGGGCGGCGCGTGGACGGCCGCGGGCGTCAAGTGGACGAGCGGGCTGGGCACCGTCCGCGCGGGCCTCCACACGCTGGGCCTTAACACGGTCCCGCTGGCGACCGTCGACGCCAACGCCCTCAACACCGTGGCGGTCCTGCCGTTCTTCGCGCCGGCGAACTCGTCGAACGCCTCGACCACCTTCTACTTCAACATCACCCTGGCGCCGCAGCCGGGCACACCGACCGCCAACTACGAGGTCGGGTTCGCGGGCTCATCCGCCGTTTGGCCGAACAGCGAGATCGGGCAGACCAAGGCCTTCAACATATCCGGCTCCAGCTTCTTCGCGCTCCACCAGCTCGAGCTCGTCCAGGGCGACCACCTCGAGATCACCCTCCAGGTGGTGCCAAGCTACAGCAAGGAGCACGACCTCAACCTCGCCCTCTACCATATCCCGCTCTCCCCCGAGATCCTCCAGGTCACTGCGGTCGCACGCGGCGGCGAGGGCCTTGGCAAGCAGATCATTTTCCAAACAAACGACACGGGCAGCTACCTGCTCGTCGTCGAGAACGCGGGCGCGATGGACACGGTCCCCTACACGCTGTCGCTCGAGCGGCACACGACGCCCACCTCGCCGCCGAGGCCGATCAACGTGACCTCCGAGACGCACGGCCAAAACTTCATCGATATTACGTGGACGATGAGCCAGGAGGCGAACTTTGCCGACTACGAGGTCTATGTGTCGCTCACCGACCAACCCCCCGCCGTCCCCACGAACACGATCAAGACACGGGAAATGACGGCCGACCGTATCGAGGAGGTGGGGGCCGGTGGCGTCATCCAGCCGGGCAGGACCTACTATGTGTGGGTGCTCGTCCGCAACGACGAAGGCCAAGGCACTTACTCGGCGTCCATTTCAGTAACCACGACCGCCCACAGCATCTTCGAGGAGACCAACACGTGGATTCTCGTGGCGACGTTGGCCGGCCTGGGAGTCATCGCGCTCTTCGGCTACCTGCGCGCGCGCGGCGTGAAGGATGGGAAGGGGTTCAGGCTGCGCTCTTCGAAGGCGGAGCAGGTCGTAACGGAGAAGGCCAAGGGCCCGCCCGGCAAACCGCGGTCGCCGAAGGGAGAAGAGGCATTGGCCGTGCCGGCCGCGCCCCCGAAGGCGGCCCAGGAGTCCGTGGATTACATGCAGCGGGTCATGAAGGGCGGGCGCTAGCGGCGCCGGCCGGGCAGGGCTCTCTTCACGATTTCGAGAGGAATGAACTCCTCCTCCCGAAGGATGCGATTCCATTGCGCGTCCTGCTTTGCAGGCCGACCGCTTCCCGTCGTTTTCATCAGACAACTGACATCGCGGGCCGGTTTTGAAACTTTGGCTTGTCCAACTGCCCCCTAACGGCGGCGGAGGTCAGGCGTCGGGCGGCCCGAACTCCTCGGCCGCCGCTTGGCGGAACCACCGTATTCCGGTCCCTGGGCCCTCTGCAATTTCGCGCCAATGTTCGGCCAAGAAGCGCTTCGAGATTATCTCGACCTTGTGCTGCCTTGCCACCCGTTCGGCCTTGAGCATCGTGGGCCCTCGTATTACGAGCGCCCCCTCAATGAAACCACGAGCAGCGGGATCCCACGGCAACCGCGGAACCGCAACCCGGCCGGCCCACGCCCGCAAGATTTCCACGGCCCGTTCGTATTCCTTGTACATCATGACAATCGGGTCGCGCAGCCCGCCCTTCGAGAGGGTCATCTCAGTCCCGTCAACAAACGTCACGATCGTAAATGGGACGCGGTGGCGGTTCGAGACCGTGGAGTCGATGGAGTACACGTCGGCGAGACGCCGATAGGGCGTGGCTCCGAAGCCGCTCGAGACGCCCCCCCGATAGATGCGGAAAGGCGTGACGCCGGCGTATTTTGGCTTCTCGATCTTGATGCCGATGAGCGCGCCGACGAGAAGGAGGGCCTCAAGGGGGACGACCGTCGTCAAGAAACCGGATTGCCCCGGGGGCGGGAGCAGGAAGTAGAAGGGGGCGAACCCCACGCTCAGCCCCATGACCATCCACAGGCCCATGTAAACGCGGCCACGGCGCCACCGGTACGCACCCGGAGGCTCTTCGAAGAGAATCTCGCCACCGTCCTTTTCCCCCTCGGCGAAGGAGCGTGCGGCGGCGGCATCGTTCACAAGCGCCGCCTCGTCGCCGCCTTACGGGTATCAAGTCTATATTCCCCCGCCGCGCTCCGTCGGCTGAAATGCCTGCGGGTGCACTTCAGTGGCCATACAGCCCCCTCCAGCCGAGTACAAACCCCAAGCGGTCGAGGCCGAAATCCTCGACTTCTGGCGGCGCGAGCGCATCTTCGAGCGCTCGGTGAGCGAGCGAGCTTCCGGCCCGCCCTGGATTTTCCTTGAAGGGCCGCCCACCGCCAACGGCAAGCCCGGCGCCCACCACGTCATCGCGCGCGCGCTGAAGGACCTCTTCCCGCGCTACAAGACGATGCAGGGCTACCAGGTTGCCCGCAAGGGCGGCTGGGACACGCACGGGTTGCCCGTCGAGATCAGCGTCGAGAAGGAACTGAAGATCTCTGGCAAGCAGGACATCGAGAAGCTCGGGGTTGCCAAGTTCAACCAACTGTGCCGCGAGTCGGTGTTCCGCTACGAGGCCGAGTGGCGCAAGATGACGGAGCGGATGGCCTACTGGGTGGACATGGAGCACCCGTACATCACACTCTCCAACGACTACGTCGAGTCGGTTTGGTGGGCGCTCAAGGAGATCCACGGCAAGGGCTTGCTCTTCAAAGGGCTCAAGGTCAACCCCTACTGCCCGCGCTGCGGCACGACCCTGTCGTCGCACGAGGTCGCCGCGGGGTACGAGGACGTCGAGGATCCCTCGGTCTTCCTCCGCTTCCCCATCAAAGAATCGCGCGACGGCCCGCCGCGCTCGGTGCTTGCCTGGACCACGACGCCGTGGACGCTGCCCTCCAACTTCGCGCTGGCCGTCCACCCCGACTTCGACTACCTCGAGGTCGAGCAACGGGGAGAACGGCTCGTTGTCCTCGAGGCGCTTGCCAAGACCGCGCTCAAAGTCGGCTTCAAGGTGATTTCGAAATTCAAGGGCAAGGACCTCGTCGGACTCGCCTACGAGCCTCCGTTCTCGTTCGTGCCGATGCCGACGGGCTCGACGGGCCTCCACAAAATCTACGCCGGGACCTTCGTGAGCCACGAGGAAGGCACCGGCGTCGTCCACATGGCGCCCTTCGGCGAGGACGACGCCGAGCTTGCGAAGGCAAACGGCATCCCGCTTCCGCGCTCGATCGACGGCGCGGGCAGGTTCCTGCCCTCCGACGGCAACCCCGTCCCGGGCGTCTTCTTCAAGGACGCCGACGCGCCGCTGCTCGACCTGCTGAAGAAGAGCGGGCGCCTCTACCGGCTTGCGAAGCACAAGCACTCGTACCCGTTCTGCTGGCGCTGCGACACGCCCCTCATGTATTACCCGACCGATTGCTGGTACATCGGGATGTCGCGCCTGCGCGACGCGATCAAGGGCGTCAACGAGCAAGTCGCGTGGTACCCCGAGGCCTACAAGCACGGCCGCTTTGGCGACTTCCTCGAGAACCTGAAGGACTGGGCGCTCTCGCGCGAGCGGTTCTGGGGCACCCCGCTGCCGATCTGGCGGTGCTCGAAGGGACACGAGTTCGTTGCGGGGTCGTACGCGGACCTCAAGGCGCGCGGCGCGGCCCTCGGGGAGCCCTTCGACCCGCACCGGCCCTCGATCGACGAGGTCCCCGTCACCTGCGCCGACTGCGGCGAGCCTATGGCCCGCGAGCCGTTCGTCATCGACACCTGGTTCGACTCCGGCTCGGCGTTCTTCGCGCAGTGGCACTACCCGCACGAGAACAAGCAGGCGTTCGAGGCCGCGTTCCCCGCCGACTACATCGCGGAGGCCGTCGACCAGACCCGCGGCTGGTTTTATTCGCTCATGGCGATCTCAACGGCGATCTGGGGAAAGCCGTCGTACCGCCGGGTCCTTGTGAGCGGGCTCGTCCTCGACAAGGACGGCGCGAAGATGTCGAAGTCCAAGGGCAACGTCATCGACCCCTGGGAGATCTTCGACGCGGAGGGGGCGGACGCTCTGCGGTGGTACCTCTTCACGCAGTCGCCTCCATGGGCCGACAAACGCTTCGACCGGGCGTTTGCCCGCGAGGCCATCGCGAAGTTCCTCCTGCCCATGTGGAACTGCTACTCGTTCCTCGCCACCTACGGCGCGATCGACGGGTTCGACCCCGCGAAGCCGGGCCCGCCGAACGCCGAGTTGCCCGCCCTGGACCGGTGGCTCGTGTCACGCGCTGAGCGGACGATCAAGGCCACGACCGAGGCTATGGACGCCTTCGAGCCTCACCGCGCGGCGCGGACAATCGAGGAGTTCCTCGTCGCCGACCTCTCCAATTGGTGGATCCGCAGGTCGCGCGACCGGTTCTGGGCCGAAGGGTTCGGCAAGGACAAGCTCGCCGCCTACACGACCCTCTACGACGCCGTGATGACGATCACCTCCTTGGCCGCGCCGTTCGCCCCCTTTGCAACCGAGAAGGTGTACCTGGGCATCCGCGGCGCCTCCGACCCCGCTTCCATCCATTTGTCCAAATGGCCGACCCACACCCCGGCGCACCTCGACGACGCCCTCGAAGCCCAGATGGCCAGAATCCGGGCCCTCTCTGAGGCTGGCCACCGGCTGCGCGATGAGGGCCAGGTAAAGACGCGCCAACCCCTCAAGGAGGCAATCCTCGTCATGCCCGAGGACGCCTGGCGGCGGATCGAGCCGCTCCTCGCCCTGCTCCAGGACGAATTGAACGTCAAACATCTGCGGCGCGCCGGCACCAAGGACGCCTTCCTTTCCCGCCGGTTCTCCATCCCCATCGCCAAGCTCGGCCCCCGCTTCCGGGGGGAGGCCAAGGCGATCGCCGAGGCCGTCGCGTCGATGTCGCCCGACCGAATCGCCCCCTTCTTCGACTCGAAGAAGCCCCTCAACCTGGAATACGGCCCGGCCCGCAAGCAGGTCGAGCTCCCCACGGAATACTTCGTCGTCGAGGCCGAGCCGAAGGCCCCCTTCAAGGTCGCCGACCTGGGGACAGAGTCCCTCGTCCTCAATCTGGAACTCAACGACGACCTGCGCGCCGAGGGGTTCGCCCGGGAAGTCGTGCGGTGCATCCAGCTAACGCGAAAAGAGGCCGGCCTCAAGATCGAAGACCGCATCGTCCTCACGCTCGACCTCGAGGAAGGCGCTTGGAAAATGCTTGAGCGCCACCTCGAACGCATCGCAGCCGACGCCCAGGCCGCCTCCGTGCAGCGCGGCCGCAAGGATGGCGCCAAAGCGTGGGACCTCGACGGCGGCAAGGTCGCCGTCCACGTCGCCAAAGCACCCTGACAGGACGCCCAGCTACACGGGGCCTCCGGCCTTGGCCGTATGTCCGACCCTTTCGATTTTTTCCCCACGGATGTCCCAAAATTAGACGCTTGTCCGTTTCAAGCGTCCAAAATTGTAGCGCCATCCAATGCGGATGGAAACCCCCGACGGCCACCTTTATTACAGATGGAAACGTCTTGCCAAGTGGGCGCATCTCTTGGTGTTCGACGTCTCCAAGCACTTCTCCGACCGCGCCAATCAGATGACCGCCTCCGAGATCCGCGAACTGCTGAAGGTTACGCAGCGGCCCGGGATGATCTCGTTTGCCGGCGGGCTGCCGAACCCCGAGACGTTCCCCATCGACATCGTCGACCAGATCGTCGACAAGGTGCTGCGCGAGGACGGCGCGGAGGCGCTCCAGTACGGCTCGACCGAGGGGCTCGCGAAGCTGCGCCAGATCCTGTGGGAGAAGCACGCGCGCGAGGACAACGCCAACGAGAATGACCAGGTCATGGTCTCGAACGGCGTCCAGCAGGGCCTCGACATCCTCTCGAAGGTCACGATCAACCAGGGCGACACGCTCGTGCTGGAGGCGCCGTCGTACCTCACCGGCGGGATGGCATTCCGCGTCTACGGCTGCGACATCCACTCCGTCGACCTCGACGAGGGCGGCATCCGCGTCGACCTGCTTGAGGAGACACTCGCGGGCCTGCGACGCCTCGGCCGCCTGCCGAAGTTCCTCTACCTCACGCCGACGTTCCACAACCCCGCGGGGGTCACGATGGACCTGAAGCGCCGCAGGCAGGTCATGGACCTCGCCTACGAGTTCGACCTGCTCGTGATCGAGGACGACCCCTACCACATGCTGAACTACGACGGAATCGAGATCCGCAACCTCAAGTCGCTCGACGAGGACAACCGCGTGCTGTACTTCTCGTCGTTCTCGAAGATCCTGTCCCCGGGCCTTCGCCTCGGGTACGCGATTGGGCAGGCCGACCTCATCAACAAGATGGTGCTCGCCAAGCAGACGGCCGACCTCTGCACGAACTCGCTCTCCCAGTTCATCGCCTACGAGTACCTGGCCGGGGGCCACCTCGACCACCACATCGAGAAGATCCGCACGGTGTACCGGCGCAAGCGCGACATCATGGTGAAGGGCCTGCACGACAACATGCCCGAGGGCGTTTCCTGGACGCACCCGGCCGGCGGGATGTTCCTGTGGGCCACCTTCCCCGACGGCGTCGACACGCGGGCCATGTTCCCCAAGTCGGCGGCAAGGAGCGTGGCGTACGTGCACGGCCGATCGTTCTACTTCGACGGCCGCGGCGCAAACCAGGCCCGGCTGAACTTCAGCAACCCCTCGGACGAGAACATCAAGCTCGGCGTGGAGCGGCTCTCGGCGGTCGCGCGCGAGGAAATCGAAGAGGCGCGCGCCTCCAAGCGCATCGTTGCGTAAGTCAGACGACGTTGCCGCCGATGATGTCGGTCCCGACCTTCATCAGGTCGGCAAGGATGCCCACCTCGATGGCGTCGTCCATCCACCCGAACCGCTCCTCGCTCCGCTGCACGATGAGGGGGCGGACCTTGGCCACGCCGCGCACGCCCTTGGCAAGCTTGGCGCACTTCTCGATGTCGCCGAGCCGCGTGGCATAGAGGCCCACGCCGAAGTTCCCAAGCTCGGGGTCGGCGGGGTAGTCGATGCAGACCATGTGCGCGTCGAGGGCGCGCGTGACCGCCTGGAACGTTTTTACGCCTGCGTCCGGCTCCAGCCATACGAGCATCTCGAAGAGGATCAGGCCCGGCACCTTGTCGGTCTCGACGATTGGAATCACGAACACGGCCCCCTCCTCGCTCATCCGCTCGAACCGCCGCTTCACCGTCCGCGGGTGGATGTGCAACTCCCTGGCCACCTGCGAGAGCGGGCGCAAGGCGTCGCCCCGCAGCGCCTTGATGATCCGCCAGTCGAGGTTCGAGAGCGGGCGAAGCGGGGGCGGCAACTCGGCCGTGAAGAACCGCACGAGCTCGGCTTCCCCGGCCATGGCGAGCAGGAGGCGCAGCTTGCGCTCGAGGTCCGCGGGGGTGTGGTAGGCCAGGATGATGTTCAGTTCCGGCTCCGTGAAGGTGTACACGCCGACGATCCCGTCGACCACCTCGAGCTTCTTGGCAAGCGCTTCCGCCTGGGCGGCGTCTTTCAACTTGACGTAGTAGCACACGGCCTCGAGCCCGAGGAGGCGGAAGTTCGGGAATATCTCGTAGCCCGCGAGGACGCCCTCCGCGGTCATCTTCGCGATGCGGTCGCGCACCGCTTCCGGCGACATCTTCAGTTTGCGGGCGATCGTCGCCGGCCTGAGGGTCGCGGCGGGGCGCGGGTACTTCCCGTAGGGCTGGAGGCCCATCGTCCGGAGGATCCGGATGTCGGTCGCGTCCACGGAGCCGGAGGAGGGCCGGGGCGCAAGATAGCCCTTGCGCGAAGCGGCGGCCCTACGCGCTCACCTCGTAGAGGACGTTGATCGGGTTCTGGATGTCGACCTTGCGCACTCCTGCAAATCCAGCTCGCTTTGCGTACTCGTGGACGCGGTTCTCGAAGAGGCCCGCGGTGCCGAGACCCTCGCCGCCGCGCCCGATGGCGATCGACATGCAGAAAAACGTTGAGACGCCGTAGAAAATGGGGCCCATGGGAGCCGCGTTGTCCTCGAGACGGTTGGCGCCGTTGATCTCGAGGAGCATGAACACACCCCCCGGGTTCAGCGCCTTCCGCACGTTGGTGAACACCGCGTAGGGGTCGGCGGTGTCGTGGACCATGTCGAAGGCGGTGATTGCGTCGAATCCCTTCGGAATCCCCTTCGTGAGGTCGCGCTGCTCGAAGGTGACGCGGTCCGCCACCTTTTCCTTGGCCGCGAGCGCCCGGGCCCGCGACACGCTCCCTTCGTCAATGTCGAAGCCGACGAAGGTGGACTTGGGGTACGCCTGCGCCAGGCGCACGAGCGCCTTGCCGCTGCCCGCGCCGATGTCGGCAACACGCGCGCCCGCCTTCAGCTTCGCCTCGAGGGCAGGCAGCAGGGGGACCCACTGCTGCACGAGCAGGTTCTCGTGCCACTGGTCGGTCTGGCGCAGCTCCGCGCGCCAGATCTCCTCGCCGTAGTGCGAATGGGAGACGCCCTTCCCGTCCTTGAACGCCTTGGCAACCGGCTCGTAGATGGCCATCAGCCCGCCCATCATCTGGAAGAAGCCCCCGAAGAAGAACGGGCCACCCTCTTCGGCAAGGACTGGTGCCGTGGACGGCAGGAGGCCGAAGCGCCCGCCCTTGGGGTCGTAGGAGAGGTAGCCGGCCGTCGAGAGGCACGCGCCCCACTCCTGCGCGTAGCGCTCAGCGACGCCGGTGCACTCCGCGATCTCCTTGGCCGTGTGGGGGCCGTGCTGCGCCAGGTCCTTGAAGAGGCCGTAGCGGTCGCCGAGCGCGCAGCACATGATCGTGAAGGTCGCGGCGCTGTCGCCGATCACGCGGCCCACGAAGGCCTCAGTCGCGGCAGTGTCGGTCGGTTGCGGTGCGGGTGCTACGGTGTGCGATTGGGATTCCATCGAGTTCGCCCTGCGAAGACCATGCCGAGGAAGGCAAAAGGCCTGTCGGCCTGCCCCCTCCATCGCGGTGACAAAAACAGGCCCCCGTTGTCCGACGTGATGGGCCCCCACCGCTGAGACGGACAAGGTTGCCCCGCGCCGGCCCCCCGCCGCGCTTCGGTTACCCCCCCGTAACCCTTATTAGGGTTCCAGGAATTAGGATGACTTAGTCGATTAATTCGGATTAAGAAAGCGAAACGAAGCTCTTAGTCCGAGGACTCGGAACATGACCGCCCGAACCTCACCCCGCCTCGGGGCTTACCGGAAGACCCCCGCCGGCTACCCGGCGTTCCATATCGAGACCGGTCCCCTGGCAATGCCGGTCAAGGTCGGGGACCGCCTCCTTGGCGAACTTGACCGGGCCACGCTCGCGGTCGGCAAGCTCGTCGGAACGGCATCCGTGCTCCCAAGCCCCGAGAACTTCATTTCAATGTACATGCGACTTGAGGCAGTAATCTCATCGCGCATCGAGGGGACGCGTGCTTCCCTCGTGGACTTGTTGAGGTTCGAGCAAGAACCGGAGGAGACCGAACGGTTGGACGACCTCACGCAAGTGTCGAACCACCTCAAGCTCCTCCAGATTCTCGATACCCGCAAGCGAAGCGCCCCACTTACCCTCGGCGAGCTCGAAGCGGCCCACCGCACGCTCCTCAAGGGAACGGTCGGTGTCCATTCGCTGGGCAAGATCCGCACCGTCCAGAATTGGATCGGACCGCCAGGGCCCATTTCGATGGCGGATTTCATCCCTCCTCCCCCTGGAGAGGTGAAAGAGGCCCTCCGCGACCTGGTGGCTTTCATCAATCACAACTCACGGCTCCCGCCGATTATCCGCGCCGCCGTTGCCCACGTCTATTTCGAAACGATCCACCCATTCGCGGATGGCAACGGGAGGATCGGCAGGTACCTCATTCACTTCATGCTCTGGAAATGCGGCGTGGTGGACCGCCCCATCCTGTATTTCTCTCATTACATTCGCCGATTCCAGGGCGAGTATTACGAACGGCTGAACGGCGCCCGCGACCCGGAGGGACTCGAGGAATTCTGTATCTTTCTCACGACCGGGATTGGCGACGTCGCCGAGGAGGCGCTCGGGCGATCCAGGGAGGTCGTCGCCGTCTGTCGCGATTACGAACGGGTCGTACGGGGAACCATGGGACGGCGTACGGTTCCGGCGCTCCGCGTATTGGAAGAATTGTACCGCCAACCGATCGCCGAAGTGCCCGAGATAGCGAGGTGGAGCGGGCTCGGCCGCAGCTCGACGAACCTCCTGGTCGACGCGTTGCTCGACGCCAAGATCCTCGTGGAGCGGACAGGTCAAGCCAGGAACCGGGTTTTTGGCCTCAAGAAGTATCTCGACCTGTTCACGGCTGTTGATGAGGAGGCGTAATCGTTCCAAGCGTGTTTGCGGGCCAGCGACAGAAAGGCTGGGCCCGCCCCGCCAACCGTTATATATCGCGCCCCAAATCGGCGCCCCAGCGCCATGGCCGACGACCTGCTCACCCCAAAGCACCTCAAGTGGATCTTCGCCCTCGTCCTCATGGCGGGCGTCACCTTCTACTTCATGTGGGGGTTCGCGTTCCACGCGTTCTTCGACTTCGCGAATTACACCATCACCGTGATCCTCGTGTTCACGGGGCTCATCGGGACGTTCCTCTACCGCGAGCTCGAGCGGGAGCAGGCGAAGGCCAAAGCCTCCGAATGAGGCGGCCCCGCTTCAGTACGTCTTTGCCACCAGCGTAGGCTTTCCCGCCGGCTTGCCGCAGACGAGGCACTTCTCCGGCGCGCGCACACCGACCGGCAGCGCGCCCCCCTCAAGCGTGCCGAGCACGTGGGCGTCGGACTCCTGCTCGATCTTCTTCCCGCAGACTTCCTGGCCGCACCAGCCCACGACCGACACCCCGCCGTGCGCGCGCAGCTCTTCCCACGAGTGCGCGCCGATCACGGCGTCTTCGATGATGCGCTTGGCCTTCTCGAGCATCCGCTCGCGGAGGAACTCGAACTCTTCGCGCACGGCCTCCTTGAGGCGCTCGCGCTTGTACGTGTTCTTGCCGCCGGTGTCGCGGGGGACGATGACGACGGTGCCATCCTTGAGGTCGCGCGGCCCGACCTCGACGCGCAGCGGCACGCCGCGCAGCTCGTGCTCGAAGTACTTCGCGCCCGGGCGGAGGTCGCGGATGTCGGCCTCCGCGCGCAGGCCCTCGGCCTTGAGTTCCGCAGCGATGGCCTTGGCCGCCGCGAGGGGCTCGTCGCGCGAGTCCTTCGTCTGGATCGGGATTACGACGACCTGAACAGGCGCGATGGCCGGCGGCATCACGAGCCCCTTGTTGTCCCCGTGAATGGCGACGACGGCGCCGATCAGGCGCTCGCTCATCCCGTAGGTCGTCTGGTGGACGTACTTGCGCGACCCGTCGGCGTCTTCGTAGGTGATGCCGTACGGCCGCGAGAAGTTCTCCTTGTAGTGGTGGATCGTCGCGACCTGGAGCGTCTTGCCCGTCGGGGTGATCGTGTCGGCCCCGAGCGAGTAAAACGCCCCGGCGAACTTGTCCCACTCCGGCCTGCGGTTGATGAGGTAGGGCAGCGCGAGTTCGCGGGCGAGCGCCTGCCAGATCTCCATGTCCTCGCGCACCTGGGCCTCGGCGGCCTCGAAGGTCGTCTGCGCCGTGTGGCCCTCGAAGAAGTGGATCTCGCGGACGCGCATGAACGCGCGCGTCATCTTGGTCTCGTAGCGGAACGTGTTCACGATCTGGAACACCTTGAGCGGAAGGTCCGCGTGGCTCCTCACCCAGAGCGCGAACATCGGGTACATCGCCGTCTCGGAGGTCGGCCGCAGCAGCAGCTTCACGTCGAGTTCGTTGTCCCCGCCGTGGGTGACCCAGTAGACCTCGGCGCCGAAACCCTTGATGTGGTCGGCTTCTTTCTTGAACTCCGTCTCGGGAATGAGCAGCGGGAAGTTGACCTCCTTGTAGCCACGCGCCTCGCAGAGGCCGCGGGTGATCATGTCCGTGAGGAACATGGCCTTCCAGCCGTAGGGCGTCCAGACATTCATCCCCTTGATCGGATAGCGCTTGTCGGTGAGGCCGGCCTTCTCGACGATGTCGTTGTACCAGGCCAGGAAATCCTCTTCCTTCCGCATCGTCAAGTCGCCTCCGCGTCGAGCGCGGGAAGCGGAGGGCTGACTTAACCGTTTTCGTGGGGGGACGGGCGCCCGAAGGGTGCCCGCGGCGGCTCGGGAACCATTATTTGGCCGGGCTCCCACGTCCGGGCGGGACGCCCATGTGCACCGTTTGCGTCATGACCTTCGGCTCGTTTGTCGGCGCCGTCGCCCTGGCGAAAGCGGGCGGCCTTGCCGGGGCAAAAGTCGCGCTCGTTGCCTTTGCCACGACCTACCTGATGCGGCGCCGTTGATCGCGCGCGCTCACCTTTACATTCGTAAGGAGATCGAACCTCATAGTAGCCCGCGCATAGGGGAACTGCAATCCCTATGGCTAGAGACCTGATCTGCGGCATGTACGTCGACGAGGGCAAGACGCCCTTCTGGGCGGAACGCCGCGGCCAGACCTACTACTTCTGCAGCCAGGGCTGCTCGCAGGCGTTCAAGAAACCCGAAGAGGAGTTCCGCCGCCTCAAATGGACCGCGGCGTTCAGCCTCGTGCTGGGCGCCATCACCGCGTTCTTCGAATACCTCTACGCGCCGCTTGTCGGCTCCAGCGAGTACAACATGCCCGTCGCGGGCATCCCGATGTACATGCTGCTGTTTGTCCCCGCGACCCTTGTCCAATTCATTGGCGGGGCGCGGTTCTACAAGGGCACACGGGATGCGATCAAAGCGCGCCAGGCCAACATGGACAGCCTCATCGCCACGGGGACCTCGGCCGCGTGGGTCTACAGCACCATCGTAACCTTCCTCCCGGGGATCCTGCCCGTGAGCTCGACGGGAGCGCCCGCGGTCTACTTCACCGAATCGGGCCTCATCATCGGCTTCATCCTGCTTGGCGGCGTGATGGAGCACCTCGTCAAGGGGCGCGCCTCCGAGGCCGTGTACAAGCTCCTCGACCTCCAGCCGAAGATGGCGACGGTCGAGAAGGACGGGAAGGAGACCGAGGTCCCGGTCGAGAAGGTGCAGGTAGGTGACCTGATCGTGGTGCGGCCCGGCGAAAGAATTCCGGTCGACGGGGAAGTCGCAAGCGGCAGCTCCGCCATTGACGAGTCGCTGGTAACCGGCGAAAGCATGCCCGTCGAGAAGCGGGTCGGCGACTTCGTCGTAGGCGGGAGCATCAACCGCACGGGCCTGCTCAAGGTGCGCGCGACCAAGGTCGGCGCCGACACCACCCTCGCGCAGATCGTCCGCCTCGTCGAGGAGGCGATCGTGTCCAATGCCCCGATCCAGCGGATGGCCGACCGCGTGTCGTCGTACTTTGTGCCCGTTGTGGTCGTTGTGGCGGTGAGCGCCTTCCTGCTGTGGTACACGATTGGCGCCCTCCCCTTCTCGAGCGCCTTCATCGTCCTCGTGTCGGTGCTGATCGTGGCCTGCCCCTGCGCGCTGGGCATCGCGACCCCGGCTGCTATCATGATTGGGGCCGCCAAGGGCGCCGGGGCGGGCATCCTCGTCAAGAGCGGGGAGGTGCTGGAGAAGGCGCGCGCCGTTTCGCTCGTGGTGTTTGACAAGACGGGCACGCTCACGAGCGGCTCGCCATCGGTGAGCGAGGTCGAGGCCATCGCCCCCTTCGACAAGGGCCAGGTGGCGCGCCTTGCATCCTCGGCCGAACAGGGCTCGGAGCACCCCGTCGGCGAGGCCGTGGTGCGCGCGGCCCGTGAACTCGGCATCGTGATGGTCGACCCCGTTGGCTTCGAGGCCGTGCCCGGCCAAGGCATTCGGGCCAACGTCATGGGCAAACGCATCGAGGTCGGGAACCGTGCGATGATGGCCGCCTCTGGCGTGGATGCATCGGCCCTCGAGCGGCGAGCGAGCCAACTCGAGACGGCAGGCAAAACCGTCATGCTCGTTGCCGTGGACGGCCAGCCGGCCGGCCTGATTGCGGTCGCCGACACGCTCAAAGAGACCGCGGCCGAGGCGGTGAAGCTGCTGCGCGACGGCGGCGTCGAGGTCATGCTGCTCACCGGCGACAACCCGCGCACCGCCAAGGCCGTGGCGGCTGCTGTTGGCATCGAACGCGTGATGGCCGAGGTCCGCCCCGTCGACAAGGCGCGTGTTGTCGGTGAGCTGAAGAAAGAGGGCAGAGTCGTCGCAATGGTAGGCGACGGCATCAACGACGCCCCCGCGCTTGCCGCGGCCGACGTAGGAATCGCGATCGGCAGCGGTACCGACGTCGCCAAGGAGGCCGGCGGCATCGTGCTCCTTCGCGACGACCCCCGCGATGTCGCGCGGGCCATCGCCCTCTCGCGGCGCACCGTGTCGAAGATCCGCCAGAACCTGTTCTGGGCGTTCGCGTACAACATCGCCCTCATCCCCGTCGCCGCCGGCGCGCTGCTCCTCGTGGGCGGCCCGCTGTTCAACCCGATCTTCGCAGCCATCGCGATGGCCGCTTCCTCCACCACGGTCACCCTGAATTCAATGCTGCTCGGGCGCTTCGACCCGCGGAGCGCGACGCTCGCGGGGAAGGCGCCCGGCCGGGCACCCAGGGTTGACACAACGAAAACCGGAGATGACGAAATGTTCAGGAAACCAAAGATGGAGAAGGACCCTGTGTGTGGAATGATGGTCGACCCAAAGAAGGCGGCCGGCAATGAAAGCCACGAGGGCAAGGACTTCTACTTCTGCTCGACGGGCTGCGCCGCCACCTTCCGCGCCGACCCGCACAAGTACGCGCACTGACCGGTCCAGGATGCATGGGGCCGTCCCCTCGACGGAAAGGGGCCAGGCGAGGCGCGGTTGAGCCCACTCCTTATCTATATGTAGACATACATGTAGATCCGTGACCAAGACTGTGGCGCTCTCCGATCGGGCCTACGAAGTGCTCGCGCGGCTCAAGAAGCCCGGCCAATCGTTCTCCGAGGTCGTGCAAGAGCTCGCGCACGAGAAGAGGCCGAGCGTTCGCGAGGTGAGCGGCCTGCTGGCAGACGACTCCGACTATTGGAAGGCGTTCGCAGCGAAGAGGCGCGCCGCCCGCAAGCGCTCCGCACGGCGCGTGCGCTTCGAGGAGGGCTAATGTTTGTCGTGGACACCGACGTTTGTGTCGACGCGATTCGCGGGCTGCGGGGGGCGGCCGATGAGCTTGCTGCCCTCGAACGCGAGGGCCCCCTGGCGCTCGCCGCCATCACGGCACACGAACTGTGGGAGGGAGCCTTCGGCTCGGACAATCCCGATCGGGCCGTTGCGGCCGTGGCCAAATTCATGGCTGCGTTCGCGGTCCTCCCCTACGATGACACCTCGGCACGTTTGGGCGGGCAACTCGCCGCAACGCTCGAGAAAACCGGGCGCCCGATCGGCGACCTCGACACCATGATTGCAGCGACGGCGGTAGCCCAAGGAGCGACCTTGGTTACCCGTAACGCGCAGCACTTCCGTCGAGTGAAGGACTTGCGCGTGCACGCCCTCTGAGGTAGCCCCCCCGGCCGTCCAATCAACGCTTATCAACAGGGGCGGGGGTAGCGCCAACGTGGCCGGCGTCGGCGACGTTCTGGTATTCGCGTTCCTGGCCTGCGCCGGGGGCGCCGCCGTCCTGCGGGGCCTCCATCTTTGGCGGCCGCTCGAGGGGCGCCCGTTCGACTACCGCCGCGTTTCGCGTCAGCTGCTCTTCGCCACGCTCGGCGCGGCCTTTGCCATCGCCGCCTACGTTGAGTTCCTCTTCCTGACGAGCGACCTTTCGTTCCAGTACGTTTGGGGCCACAGCGCGCGCGAACACATCCTCCTTTGGAAAGTCGAGGGGCTGTGGGCCGGGCAAGAGGGCTCGATCTTCCTTTGGGCCTCGTCGATGACGGGCGCGCTCGCGATCAACGAATGGCTGACGATCCGCCGCGAGCGGCGGCCCGCCGAAGAAGGGTCAAAGGCCGCCAAACGGCGGGTCGCCGACGCCCGCCTTGGTGACTGGACCGCTTTCTTCGTCCTCGTCATCATCACGAGCTTCGCGATCGTCCTTATCGCGTCCAACTGGTTTCAACTGACAAGCGCCGAGCAGCTCGCCGGCAACCCCGCGGGAAAGGGAATCTCGTCCACGCTTCGCACCGAACTCAACGCGATCCACCCGCCCATCGAACTAACCGGGTACGCGCTCACCGCGCTCCCCATGGCCGCCGCCTTCGCGTACCTCGCCACCGGCGACAAGGGGTGGATCCGCTACTGCTCCTTCTGGACGCGCACCGCGTGGATTTTCCTCACGACCGGCCTGGCCATCGGCGGGCTTTGGGCGTACATCACCCTCGGGTGGGGCGGGTACTGGGCCTGGGACCCTGTCGAAGTCGCCTCCCTCCTGCCGTGGCTTGCCACCACGGCCCTGCTCCACGCCCAAGTCATGCACAAGCGCGGCAAGATGTACCCGCTCGCGGCGCCCCTGTTTGCGGCCATCGCATTTTCGCTCACCGAGTTCGGCACCTTCGTCACGCGCAGCGGCGTCTGGAACTCCGTCCACTCGTTCATCGCCAGCCCCAACGTGTCGCTCGGCGACGCCATCGCGCACGCGCTTGCCTCTGACCTTCGCCTCGCCGTGTTCTTCGCCATGATCTTCGTGCCCCTCGGCCTGCTCGCGCTGCTCCTGCGCCATTTCCTCAAGCACCACTACAAGGAGGTCAGTTTCCTTCCGCCGCGCGGGGCCGACGAGGACCTCGTCGACTACATCACGCAGGACAAATTCACCGTGTTCGCGGGCATCCTCATGCTCTCCGCCATCCTGCTCATGACCTTCGTCGTGCTCGTGAAGAACGCCGCCATCGCCCCGCAGCCCCAGGAGTACGAGACGAAGCTCGCGATCCCGCTCTTCGTCATCCTGTTCTTCATCGCCGTCAACTACCTGCGCCGCCCGCTTGGCAGCGAGAATGCGCTCCTTGCCGCGATCGTCGCCTCCTTCGTGGGCGCGATGGCGTTCATCCTCTACCCGGCGCCTCCAGGCGCCGGCTACTGGAAGCTTGCCGCCGCTGCGATCCCCATGGTCTTGCTGATCTTCGGGATGGGCGCGGTGCGGATCACGGGGGCCCTGCGGCGCAAAACCCTCTCCTCGCTCAAAGCCCGCGCGCGCACGATCGCGATCCTCCTTGCCCACGTCGGAGTGGCGTGTGTGGTGCTCGGGTACGCGACCACGAATGTGGCCGCAAGCGAAAGGCCCGCCATCGTCGCCGCCGCCGAAGGCGGCCGCGGGGCGGTGACGGCCGACGTGTACGGCTACACCATCGAACTCCTCAACTTCACAAAGGACGGGAACGCCGGGGGTTCGGCGACCGAATACTGGGACAAGTTCACGGCGACCTATTCGATGTACGACGGCGCCCACCACCTCGTGCGGATGAGTTCCGCCTTTGTCGTCTACAAGCGCTACTTTGCCGCACCGACATCGGCCAATTTCTCGGTCGGCGACTACAGCGGGATCGCGCTCATCCACACGGACGTTTATTCCACCCTCACCTACGACCTGTACATCCAGATCAACAACCTCGTGAACATCAACGACCCCTCGTCCAACGGCACGAATTCTACGGTCGCCGTCGAACTCTCCGTCCGCCAGATCCCCGGCACCTGGGGCATCTGGCTCGGCGTCGTGCTGATGGTTGGCGGGATGGTCACGCTGATGCTGGTGGAATACACCGCGCAGCGCAAAGGCGGCGAGAAGTTCACGCCCGCGGACGACCCTGCAGGGACGCCCGCACGAACGGTCCCCGGAAGTCCCGCGTCGCAAACGGCGCCAGATCCCGTGAGTCCTGCCCCCATGGAAGGCCAAACGGACTCTCGTTGACGTCCATGTTGTTCTCGTCGACGAGGAAGACACTCGCGGCAATCGCGTAGCGCTGCCCGCCCGAGACGACCATAAGCACCTCAACCGATTTGTGCGTCGCGCCCACGGCGTTCCTCAGCCGCGCCGCTTCTTCCGGCGTGGGCTGGTCGAACGCGATGCCTTTCAGGTGCACGGGCAGTTCGACGTACTCGGTGCCCATCATGATCAGGTCGAGGTTGGTGTCCACGCGGGGTTCGTCCTTGGTCTCCTCCGTGGTGGGGCTGCGCACCAACATTTGGCCGAGGGCCGCGCGGCACTCCCACAAGTGGAATTCGCGGGTGCGTGCCTTTTCGATCCACTGCGCGGTGCGGTCATCGGGGACCAGGGGGCCGGCGGATGGGCGGGTCGGTGCCGCGGCGCTCTTCGCTTTCCCGTTCTTCCCTGGAGTCGCCATGGTGCCCGCTCAGCCAGATGGGGCCTTGGGCCCAAATGAACCCACCGGCCGAGCGCATCCCTAAGAAGGGAGGCGCGCCACCAAGCCATCGAACCCGCGGTCGAAAGACGCGATCACCGCGACGTGGCGCTCAGCCATTACCGCAAGCGAAGTGCAGTCTGTAAAGCTCAAGCCTCGACGATAGTGACGGCGAAACAGCGGGACCGCTTCGCGGAACGCTCCGTCCGACACGCGCGAAACCGGAATCGGGGGCGCCTGCCCATGGGTGGGCCCCTCGAAGGTCGCTGCAAGCAAGCGGTCGATTGCCTCGGAGGGGGCGCCCCGCACCATGAGAAGCGTCAACGCCTCATCCAAAACAAAGTCCGTCACGAAGGGGGAGCCCCAGGCGCCCACGAGCGCCTTTGCCACGATCGCCTCAGCCTCGTGGTGTTTACCCTCACGCTTGAGGAGCCAGGCTACGAGCAGGTCGGTGTCGAGGAGACAGGTCACGATCGATCCCTTTTCTTCCTTCCATAGAGCGCCTCGTCCACGTCTCCGATTTCGAATCCGATGTCGATCGGGAGCGCCATGACGCGTTCTAGCTCCGCCTTGGAGAGTGGCCGCCAGGCTTTGCCCGCCAAGGCCGCGGGCGCCTCTTCTCCCTTTTCAAGGAGCCGGTCAAGGAGGTCGGCTTGCGTCACACGCCGGCCCGTCATGACGCGCAGTGTCGCCTGGAGGCGATCGAAGCGCTTCTTCTGCTGTTTTTCAATCCGCAGTGTTGTGGCTGACATCCGAATTTCATACAATGCATACAATTTATACATTTTGGCCCCGATTACCCATGGGAGGGCAGAAAGCTGGCCGCAAAGTATTTGCGCGGCGCCCGCCTCGCCGCAGTTGTGTCCGCCGCCCCCGTGACTAAACGGCACGCTCTCGCTCATTAGCGGGAGCCACAACGGGCCTGTCGGACAGCCAGGTAGTCTAGCGGACTTTTAATCCGCGCGTCGGGGGTTCGAATCCCCCCAGGCCCGCTTCCCCTTTTCATGGCCTTTGTGGTGTAGTGGAAGCACGCGGACCTCTTTGACCGCCCGCGGCGCCGGTTCGATTCGGGCAGCGGCACTACGTTTAATCTTCAATCGAGAAGAAATCGACTAAGAGTAGCCAAGCCATCACGGTCACCGCACCTACGAGAGTCAGACCCCCAACGGCAACGGGATCCCCAAACAGGGACTGATCTACGCCGAACAGTGTAAAGAGGACGACCAAGAGCGCCGTGACAAGGACCCCCATGGCCCAATGGGACTTGTCCTTGTCCATCAGAATCACTCGCGCCAGTCAATCCCGACCGTTCGCATCCCCAACTTGCACACGAGCGGCATTCGCCGCTTGTGGGCGCCGTGCTCGACCTTCGCGCGCACCTTGCGCACTTTCGCCAGCGGCACGCCCGCCCGGCGCACGATCATCGCGTCGTTCATCTTGAGTTCGAGCCCCAGCAGCAGGCGGTCGAGGTCGACGTATGCGATCCCGAGGTCGCCCTCATCCGTTTGTCCGGGCCAGAGCCCCGCCGAGGGCGGCTTCTCGATGATGCGCCTTGGCACGCGCATCGCGGCCGCCATCTCGCGGACCTGAGTCTTGTACAGGTCGCCGATCGGCAGCAGGTCGCAGCCGCCGTCCCCCCACTTCGTGAAGTAGCCCGTGAGCAGCTCGCTCTTGTTGCCGGTCCCGAGCACGAGGGCGCCGCGGCGGTTGGCCTCGGCGTAGAGCGCGGCCATCCGGACGCGCGCCTTGAGGTTCCCGCGCACCTTACGGTCGCTCGCCTTGGTCGCCTCGACCATCGCGAAATAGGGCACCGTGAGGTCGCGCACTTCGAAGGAGACCTTCATCTTGGCCGCGACCGCGCGCGCGTCGCGCAGATCGCCGGGCGGAACGCGCTCGATGGGGAGGAAGAACGTCCACACGCGCTTGGGCCCCAGGGCCTTGACTGCAAGCGCGGTCACGAGCGCGGAGTCCACGCCCCCGGACATGCCGATGACCACGCCGGGCGCCCCCGCGTCACCGACGTGGTCCTGGAGAAACGCCGCAATGGCGTCGGATGCGCCTTCCGGGAGCGAGGGCGTGAGCGCCACGGCGCGGGGAGCGGCCTGCGCCGCTTTTTACGTTTGGATTGGGGGACGCGCCTCACGCTGGGTAACGTCCATTTAGGCTCGCCCCGCTCCCTTGCGCGATGCGCATCCTCGGTGCCCAGTGGCGCCCCATAACCGCCAACACGCCCGCGAACCTGAAGCGCATGCTCGACCTCGTCATCAAGCGCCGACCCACGCTCGCCCTCTTCCCCGAGATGTGGCTCACGGGCTACTCCATTCGAGACCGGGTCATCGAGCTTGCCGAGCCCGCCGACGGACCCTCGGTCGAAGCCGCCTCCAAGGCCGCGCGCAAAGCGCGCTCCACGATCGTGTTCGGCTTCCCCGAGAAGGCGCGCGGCCAGCGCGGCGCGATCTACAACTCCGCCGCCGTGTGCACGCCCGACGGCGAAGTGGGCGTCTACCGCAAGTGGTTCCTCCCGAACTTCGGGCCGTACGAGGAGAAGATGCATTTCCACAAAGGCACGGGCGTCCCCGTGTTCAACACGCCATTTGGGACCCTCGGCCTCCAGATCTGCTACGACCTCTTCTTCCCCGAGCTTGCGAAGGTCTCGTGCCTCAAGGGCGCCGACATCGTCGTGAACATCTCGGCCTCGCCGATCACCGCGCGCTCGCTGTTTGAGCGGATCATTGAGGCGCGCGCCGTCGAAAACGCCGTGTTCTTCGCCTATTTGAACCGCGTCGGCACCGACCTCGGCCTCGTGTTTGCCGGCGGCTCGGCGCTCATCGGGCCCAGGGGCCAGGAGATCCAGGCGCTACCGCTTGTCAAGGAGGCGCTCCTCGACTGCGAGGTCGACCTCGAAGACACCGACCTCGCCCGGCCGTTCCGCCCCACGCTGCGCGACTCGCGCGCCGAAGTCTTCGACGAGGCCGCCGCGTTGGTCCGCGCGGGCGGGCCATCGCCCTGACCGCGCCAAGTTTTATACGCCCCGCTGGCTCACGCCGCACCATAGCCCCGTAGTGTAGCGGCCAATCATGCGGGCCTTTGGAGCCTGCGACGGCAGTTCGAATCTGCCCGGGGCTACTCCCCTTCCACCGAGCCTACGCTTCACGACCCATACTGCTTCGGGATGTCGCGCGGGCCCGCTTCCTTCTTCTTCGCAGGGCCCGCCGCGTACGCGCCTTCAGGAAGCGCCTTGGCTTCCTCTTCCATCTTCGCCACCCAACCCTCGATCCGCAGCGCGAAGTCCTCTTGGAACTTCTTGCGGAACCCGGATGCAAACGCCCGCCGCCACCCACGCACGATGATCTCCATGCTGACCTTCATCTGCGCGCCGCCCGGCGTCTCCTCGACGCCGAACTCCGTGCGGTGGTACCAGCGGCCCGCTTCCTCTTCGACGCGGAAGTGCGACGGCGGATACTTGCGCAGCACGGCCTTCGATTCATACGGCGCGCCCGCGAGCGTGCCCTTGTCCTTCGTCGTGTTCTGCAGCTGCTTCCAGACCTCGGTGATCTCGCGGGAGGTGAGCCCCTTCGTGTAGGCGCCGTCCTCCGCCGTGGGGGAGGTCATCCAGTCGTACACGAAGCGCGCCGGCGCCTTCACCGTGTAGGTGTGCTCGAAATGCATGGCCGCAGGACGGCAGGCAGCCGCGCGCGCTTATGAAATCTTCGGGCGCGGAGGGCTGGTCGAAGCCCCGGCGCATCTCGGAGTCGAACACCGCCGCGGAACAACCGTTGCGCCCGCGACTTGCCCTCATTGCGAAACCCTAAAGGCGTGCCCCCCGCTCCGAGCACCCGTGGAAACCCCCCACTATTCCTTGACGGACACCCCCCTAGAGGTCGACCTGCGAGCGCTCCAGCGCGTCGGTAAAGAGCGGTTCACGCTGCTGTGGTGGGAGCACTTCTACGATGGCCCCTTGTACGGGATGGCCCTCCTCGACGGGCAGAAGCACTGGTACCGGTGCTATGAATCGAACGGCGCGTCCTCTGGCGCGGACTCCATGGAGCGGCACATTGTTTTCTTTCGGCTGGACCCGGAGCACCGGCGGCTCGAGGAGGAGTGGCACGAGTTGTTCCGCAAGTATGTCACGGGAGTGACCGACTTCGTGCGCGAACGGCCCCACCGGGGGCTCCCGCGGCGGACGCCGGAGGAGATGGAAACGTTTGCGCGACTTTGGGCCGCGGCCGGTGTCAAGGCCCGCCAGCTAGCCCCGAATTCGGCGGTCGGGTTTTACGAGGACCCCCAAAACCGGCTCGTGGACGGCCCGCGCGAAACATTCTGAAGGCGGGAACGGCTGGGCGGCGTGGGGGGAGGGGGGCAAAAGTGGACGGGGGCAAGCGCCCCCGGAAATGTGCGCGGCCCGCGCCTTACGAGTCCTTCTCGAAGTCGATGATCACCGCGAAAGTGAGCGGGTAGATCGGGTGCATCGAGTTGCCCGCAAGGATCACCGAGTAGGTGTCGCGCAGGGTGAGCATCTTGGCCGTGACGCGCGCCACTTCGGTGCCCGCCGGGTCCTTCATCGCGTACTTGCGGCGGATCAGGTTGCCCTTCGTGGAGATCATGGGCTGGCCCTGGCCGTTGAGCAGCGACGCCTTCAGGCCGCCGATGAACCCGCGCTTGACATTGATGTAGCCGACCATCCGCCCGTCGGCGAGCGTGATCGTGTAGGCCGTCTTGAACGCGCCCGAGCCCTTCGAGATCATGCCGACCGGGCGGTCGTCGTTCGTGAGGATCGCGTAGGAGCGCTTCATGTGGCGCTTCACGATCGACCCTGCAAGCGCGCCCACGAGCGCCGCGCCGACGGCCTGGCCCGCGTCCTGCTTGATCTTGAAAAGCGGGTTTTTCTGGTCATCCAGCACGTCGTAGGTCGCGCCGATGGTGAGCGCGCGCTGACGCAACAGGAAACTCGTTCGTCCGGCAAGTGGCAGGTCTTCCATTCTGACGGCCATTGACATTGGGGTAACCCGAACGGAGGAGGGGGTGAGGGGCATCTTAAACGTAATGGTGCGCCGGGCGAGCGCAAGGGGGAGGTTTCGGCCCCCCCCTCACTGTCCGGGGTGGATCTCGTAGTCGTGGACCACGGCGAGGAACACGAAGTAAATGGGGTGGACGGGGGCGAAGGTGCGCAGGACGACCACGTCCCGCAGCCCGTGGAGCGCGCGAGAGAGGTCGCCGGCCGGACGCCCCCAGGGGTCGAGGATGGGGGTCGGCCCGGGGTAGGGGGCCACGTTGAGAGAGAGGGCGGGGGCGCCCGTGGCATCGAGCACGACAGCGCCGAGTGGGCCGTACCCTGCGCTCGTGACGTCGACCCATGCAAACGGCTGCCAATCGGAGAGGAACAGGGTCCACGCGGGGCGGGCGGACCCCGACGCCTTTTCGATCCGGCCAAGCCACCGGTCGTCGAGCGTCCACATCTCGTAGTGGCGGGCCATCGCATGCTCCAGCCGGGTGCCGAGGTTCACATCGCGCCGGTGATGGTGCTTCCCGCTGGAGGCGAGGACATCGACCGCCACCGCGAAGGTCTCGGAGACCGCGGCCTGCGACGCGGGCCGCTCGATCTGGAACAGCTCGCGCCCGTCCTCTGCAAGCACGTGGTAGCGCGTGCCCAGGCGCACGAGCTCCTTCTCGAGTTCGAGGTAGTTCAGGCCGTCAAGGCCTGCCTCCAAGAGGGGTGCGGGGACCCCTTCTTCGGCGGCCACGGGGGAGGATGCAGCGCTGCGACCGATTAACGGTTGCGCAAAGCGCGCGCGCTACCCGAAAGGAGTTTCCCGCGGGCCGAAGCGCCTTCAGAGCCCGCCGGCGGCAGCGGGCGCCGCCGACCCGCGCTGGGTGCGCGCAAAGAGCTGGAGGGTTTCGCCCTCGCGGTGCGTCTCGACATAGCCCGACTGGGAGAGCGCGCGCACGGACCGTGCCACATGCCCACCCGGCTTGCCGAGGAGCTCGGCGACCTGCTGCTCGGTCATGCCCGGGCGCGCCTCGATCGCCTCAAGCACCGCGCGGTCGTCGGAGGCGAGCGTGTAGGCCTCCGCGTCGATCTTGACCTTGGTCGCGAAGAAGCGGAGGTACATCCCCTCGCGGGCGGTCTTGATGAGCCCGGCCTTCTCGAGCGCGTGAAGGTGGTACGCGCACACGCCGCGCGCGACCCCCGCCTTGCGCTGGAGTTCGGAGAGGTGGATGCCCGGCTCATCGTCGATGATCTGGTAGATTCGGCCGCGGACAAAGTGCGTGAGGAGCTTCTCGCGGTTCTGGCGGTCGACGATCGCGCCGACAAGGCCGGCGAGCAGGAAGTAGATCCCGACCTCGGTGCCGCCGAGGAAGATGCCGACGGCGACCAGCCCGGCGATGCCGAGCCACAGCGGCCATGGGTTGGAGCGGGGAGCAGCGACCGGCCCGGCGTGGGGGCTCACGGTGATTGTGGTGCTGGTGGAACCTGACCCGCCGGGGCCGGCGGCAGTGACCGCAATCTCATGGATGCCGGGAGCGAGTTTGACGTCCGAAAAGAGCGACGCGTGCGAAGCGGCCTCGCCGTCGACGGTCCATGTGAATTCGGTGTTGGTCGGGTCGGGGACGTTGCCTACCCACTGGAGGGACACGGCGTCCCCCGCGCCGACCTCGAGGCTCCCGGTGACCGGGACGATGCGGTCTAGCGTGGGGGCAACCGGGTCGGGAAGCACCGTCCAGGTAAACGCGAAGCGGTTTTCTGGGAGGCCTGGGTCCCCCGCCCACAGGTAACGAGTGTAGGTGCCGGGTGTCCGCGGCAAGGAAACGAAGGCTCCGAAGTAGGTGCCTTCGGCATTTAGGCGGTCGGCGTGCTGGTCTTGCTGCTCCAACACGGGGTCATTCAGGTAAACCACGCCTACGTAGCGTGTAGCGCTGAATTCCGCATACAGGTCGCCGCCTGCCGGGAGGTCGGAAAGGTGAACCTCGGGAACCGCCGGGACGACAAGCGCAAGCCCCGCACCTACGGACGCATCGTACACCACGATGGGAACCTCGATGCTCGCCGCCGCGCGGTGCGTGTCAACCGCCGTGATTTGCAGATACGAGGGGCCGCCACCGAGCGCGGCCGCGTCGGCGCCCACCAGGAACGTGAACGGCGCGTGGTCAACGGTCGAGTAGTCGACGGTGTGAATTCCGGCCGTGGCGCCCTGCGCAGTGACCGTAAAGGCATCGGCCTCGGGGTCAGAGACGGTGAGGGTGACATGCACATAGCCTCCGGTGGGGACGGGCTCCGGCACAGCCGCCAGGGCTACAACGGGCGCCTGATTTTGGGTGTCGGCCACAACGAGGCGCAACGGCGCCGCGTCGGAGGTCTCTCCGTTCCGGTCCTGCGCGGTGAGTTGCATGTCGTAGGCGCCTGCGGCCGCCCCCGGCCCCCACGCGAATGAGAATTTGCCGCTTGCGTAGCTCACCGTCACGCCGGGCGCCGTCAAATAGGTGGAAAAGACGAGCAGGTCGCCGCCGCCGTCGTCGGCGAAATACTTGGCAAGGTCGAAGGCCGCGGGATCCGTCTGGCCGAGCGCAACCGTGAGGTCGGGCAGCGGGGCGGCGAGCTTCGGGTGGGTCACACACTGGTTGGCCGTGACCATGCGCAGGACCGTCGCAAAGTTCCCGGCTGCATCGGTCGCGACGACCGTGATCACGGCCGGCTGCAGGCATGAAGTGCCGGTGCCTGGAAGCGTCAGGTCTCGAACTTCGAAGGTGCCGTCAAAGATGTTCACGTCCGCGAGGTGCCCGTTGACGGTGACCATTGCTCCGCGTTCGGTGGCCCCGAACACGATCGGACGGTCGTCGGCAAGCTGCGCGCCTTCGGAGGGCGCGTAGAGGGTGAGCGAAGGGGCCGTCGTGTCGGAGGGAGCCGCAAACGCGGGGGCCGCCGCAAGGAGGACAAAAAAAGCGGCAACGCCAAGCGCAAGCGGCGAAGGGTGAATGTACCGCTCCGGCGCTTGGCGTGCCATAGTGTTCTGCTGCCAGTTGAGCGACTGGCCTTAAGAAGTTCGGCGTGAGACGTATAAAACGCATGTGGCAGGCCCTCGCCCGGCCAGCAACGTTGCCAGGGCGGCTCAATCCTCAGGCAGTGGCTTCTTGGCCGGGGCCTTGCCCTTCGGCGCTGGCTGGGGGGGCGGGGGCGGCGGTTCGTCGGCGTCTTCGAATTCCTCGAACTCCGTCGGCTCGTCGTCGACCTTCTTCGGCGGGGCCTTCATCGTCGCCTCGAATTCGCCGGCGAGGTCCTCGTGGGGGGCCTCCTCGAACTCCGTGATCTCTTCGAAGGCAGGCGCCTCGTCCTCGTCGCCCTCCGGCAGCGGCTTCTTGGCCGCCGGCGCGGGCGGGGGCGGCGGGGGCGGTGGGGCCTTGCTCGTCGGCCTCGGCGGCGTTGGCGGCGTCGTCGATACCTTGGCCGCGGGCGCAGCCTTCGAGGGCGCGGGCTTGGGAGCCGGCGCCGGCTCCTCTTCGAACTCGACCGCCTGGTCCTCGCTGGGCTCTTCCGGCTCGGCAGCAGGCTCCTCTTCCTCGACGACCACGGGCTTCCTTGCCGGCGCCGGCTTCGCCGGCGGTGCGGGCTTTGCAGCGGGCTCCTCCTCTTCCTCGGCCACAGCCTCTGCTTCTATGATTTCCGCCGCCACACCTTCCTCGGGCGAGAGGTACTGCAAGACCTCCTTGCACTTCGAGGCGTACTCCGCCTTCGGCCCCAGTTGCAGCGCCCGCTTGAAGGCGGGCAGCGCCTCGCTTGGCCGGTCGAGCCGGTCGAGGATCACGCCGCGGTTGAAGTGAAGGACGCCATTGGCCTCGTTGATCTCAAGCGCCTTGTCGAAGCACTGGAGCGCTTCCTCCATCTTCTCGAGCTTGTAGAGCGCAAACCCTACATTCGACCACGCGCGGTCGTTCGCGATGTTCAGCTCGATCGCCTTGTTGTAGGCCGTGATCGCGCCCTCGACATCCCCGACGCGGCGCAGCGCGAGCCCCTTGTTGAACCACGCCTTGTCGTTGTTCGGGTTGTGCTCGAGCGCCTTCTCGAAGCACTGGATCGCGTTGTCGAACCGGCCGAGCTGGTAGAGCGCGTAGCCGGTGTTCACCCACGCGCGGTCGTTCTCGACCTTGAGTTCGAGGCACTTGTTGTAGCAGAGGATCGCCTCCTCGAGTTCGCCGAGTTGGCGCAGCGCGAGGCCCTTGTTGTACCAAGCCCGGTCGTCCTTCGGGCGGATGCGGATGACGTTGTCGTAGGCGTCGGCGGCCTCGTCCCACTTGCCGGTCTGCCAGGCGCGCTCGCCGCGCTGGTACCAGCCTTTGATGTCCATCTGTTCCATACGCGGAGCGACTCTTGGAAGTCGGTGCATGCGATATTAACCCTTTTGATCCCGTGGCTCGCGCGCGTCTGGACGCCCCGAATTGCGCGAGGCCGAAGGGTCAACTTGGCTCACGGCGCGGGGCCGTCTGCTGGCGCGGGCACCTCGACCCTGAACAGCGTCCCCTTCGCGCCGTCGGGCCGGTCGAGCGCGGCGATCGTGCCGCCCGCAAGCTCGACAATCGAGGACGCAATCGAGAGCCCGAGGCCGTGACTTGCCACGGACTGCTCGAGCGCCAGGCGCTCGAACTTTCGGAAGAGGAGCGCCCGCTTTTCCACGGGGATGCCCGGTCCCGAGTCGGCGACGGTGAACACCGCCGAGCCGCCCGATCGGTCGAGCGCGACCTCGACGGCCCCCTTCTCGGGCGTGTACTTGATCGCGTTGGACACGAGATTGGACACGACCGATTCGAAGCCCGGCGGGAGCGCAACGCGCAGCGCCGGCGGCGTTCTCACCGTGAGGGCCTGCGCCTTCGCGTCGGCGAGCGGACGCAATAGCTCTGCGGTTTCCTTGACGATCTTGGCCAGGTCGAGCGGCTCGGCACGCGGCGTGGAGCCCGGCGCCATCTCGATGCGCGAGATGGCGCGCGCATTGGCGAGGGTGACCTGCATCCCGGCGGCAGCCTGATTGGCCTTGTCGAGGCGGGCCACGAGGGCCTTCTTGGCCTCCGCATCGAGGGCCGCCGCCTCGATGTCCATCTTCGCGATCTCGAGGTTCCCCTGCATCACGGCGATGGGCGCCTTTAGGTCGTGACCCATCACGCGGATGACGAGATCCTGGAGGTCGCGCAGGCGCGCGGCCGCGCGCTCCGCGTCACGCCGCTGGGTCTCGTCGATGAACTGCACAACCGCGGCCCCGGGCTTGGTGGAATCGCGCTCGGTGATGAGGGGGTCGATGACGAGCCGGAAGGGCGTGGAGGCCGGCCCGAGTTCTCCGGCCGGCCCGTCGAAACGCGGGACCTTTGCAAGCAGGACATCCCCCACGTGCGCCGCGGCGCCGTCGAGCGCCGTCGAAGTCGGGAAGGACGCTCGCAGCATGCTTTCGAAGGGCTGGCCCACCGCGTCTTGCGAAACGCCCAGCACCGCGTGCGCCGCGGGGTTGCAGAGCACCACGACGCCCTCCGCGTCGATCAGCATGACCGGGTTTCGCGCCGCACCGAGCACCCCCTGGAGCGTGGTCGGCACGGGCAGCGGGAGCCTGCCCGTCCGAATGGAAAGGTACACGCCTCCGACGAACATGCCAACGAGGATCCCGGTCGAGCGCCCCGATTCGATGCTGAGCCCGAGGGAGGGGGAGGCGAGGTAGAGGCCGAGGGGCACCACGAGCGACAGGATGAGCGACCGTGAGGCCTTCGCTTCGCTCGGTCTGCGGGGCGCAAGCGCGATGCGCACCTGCCAAGCCAGGGCCACGACCATGCCCACGACCATCGTTCCTTCAAAGAACCAATAAATCGGCGCGCGGTGCGGCACCGGGTAGCCGTTGACGACCTCGTTTCCCCCGAACAGGAGGCCGGAGGGCGCAATGACGATGGCGCCAAAAGCGACGACGTAGAGGAGCGAGACCAGCGCGTACGGGAGCACCCCGACCGCGCGCCGCGGCGCGCCAAGCAGGAGGTGGACAAGCGCGGCCTCCCCGAGCAGCGTACACACCGAGACGCCGCGCGAGAGCTGCGCGCCAAGTTCCATCTCGCCGCGTTCGGCCACGAGCGCTACCGACCCCACGATGAGGTTCGCGACGGCGGCGCACAGGAAGAGCACCATCACCGGGATCCAAAGCGGCGTGCCGCGGACCTTGGGCGCGAGTTGCCGCAGCAGCCCGAGCGCGACGGCCCCGAGCCCAAGGCCGAGGACGGCGGTGAGCGCAAGGACGAGGTCGAGGTCGGCCATCGGGCGTGGTTCTCAGGGGGGCCTTATCATCCTTCGTGGAGCAAAACTGCTTCCGCGAACGGGGGCCCTTACTCTTCTTCCTTCCCGCCGCCCTCGGCCCTCCAGGCATCCAGCGCGCTCTTCGGGTTGGCCTTCGGCTTGCGCATCCCCTGCACGAGCCGCTTCATCTTGCGCTCGCGGGCCGCCCCGGCAAACGCCATCTTCTCGTCGCGCGTGCCCGCAGTGATGAGCACGACGCAGCGGCCAGCTTCGGTGCGCCCCGCGCGCCCGCGCCGCTGGATCGAACGGATGGCGGAGGGCACCGCCTCGAAGAACACGACGAGGTCGACGGCGGGGATATCGATGCCTTCCTCGCCGACGCTTGACGCCACAAGGACGGGGAACTTGCCCTTGCCGAAGGCCGCAAGGGCCGCGCGCTGCTCGTCCTGCGACATGCCGCGCTCCTTCTGGCGGTCGGCCTGCCCGATGAATTTGCGCGCCGCGATCCCCCGGCGCGCGAGCTCCTCGACGATGGTGGTCACGGTGTCGCGGTACTGCGCGAACACGATCGCCTTGGCGCCCGGCTTCGCGCTGAATTCGGCCGCGAGCAGGTCCGCAAGGCGCGGGAATTTCGGATGGCTTTCGCCTTTCTGCGACTTCAAGAAGCGCAGCACGGCCTTCGCGTGCCGGTCATTGAGGAACGAGCTGTCCTTGCGCTTGCGCTGGCCGCCCTCGATGCGCTCGATGTAGCCGCGCATCGCCTCGACGCCTTCGCACTCGAGGAGCTCCAGGCAGTTGGCCGCGTGCAGGGCGACGCCCTGGTGCAAGAACCCCGCGAAGAGGTAGGGCGAGCGCCGCTGCTTCATCCGCACGGCGAGCTGGCCCGTCACCGCGAGGATGTCGCGCTTCGTGATCTGCGAATTCTTCCGGTCGCGCAGGAACCCGATGCGGCGCAGCTTTTGGACGCGCTCCGCGAGCAGCTTCTCCAGCCGCATGCGAGGCTCCTCGAATTCTTGCGGGAAAGGGACGCGCACCCAGTCGACCTTGAGCTTCTGGACATGGTGCGCAACGTCGCTGTCTTCTTGCGTTCGGGCCTCCACGCGCTCGATGCCGAGGTTGCGGGTTACCTCGAGCACGCGCTCCTCCTCGTGGCCGGGCGAGGCCGTGAGCGCAAGGACGAGGGGGCGCCGCTCGGGCGGCAGCGCGAGGATGGCCTTCCCGATCGTCACGTACTGGTACTCGCCCACCGCGCGGTGGCCTTCATCGAACACCACGAGCGAGAACAGGGAGACGTCGAACTGGCCGGACTCAACGTCGTTGGCCACGACCTGCGGGGTGGCCACGACGATCCGCGCGTCGGCCTCGATGGCCCGGCGCTCCTTGGAGCGGCGCTTGCCGGTCACCGCCACGATCGCAGGCGGGCCTGCGAGCCACTGCTTGAGGCGCGCCTCGTGCTGGAGGCACAGGGGGCGCGTCGGGGCGAGCCATAGAATGCGGTGCGGGGGGGCGAGCATCCGCTCGGCGGTGACAAGCGCGCCGATGACCGTTTTGCCAAGGCCGGTCGGGAGGACCACGAGCGTGTTTGCGTTCAGGGCCTCCGTCGCGATCGTCACCTGGTACTCGCGCCACGCGATCGATCCGACCGAAACCTGCGGGTGCACGACCGCCCCCGTCTTGTGGCGCACGAAGGTCACACCCGGCTTGCGCGGTGCCCCCTCCTTCGCCGGCGGCGCGCCGAAGTCAAACAGCGTCGTGGCGCGCTCGGACATAGCGGTCTTCAGCGGCGCCGGGGCAGAAAAGCACGATGGGGGCCTCGGCGAAGCGGGCCGAGAGCACGGCAAGGCGCCTGGGGATCAATTCTAAAACTGACGATCCGCCGCCGCCCCCCCCGGGGCGGGCGTCGAAGCCCCCGCCGCTCTGGATGGCGCGCCCGTGCCCCAGGGACCTGTGCGCAACATTGCAGGCGCGCGGCGAAAACCACGACGAGCCACGATGCCGCAGGGCGCACCCCGAAGAAATCCTTCCCATCTTCTCTGCAATTTTGGAATCTTTGGCCCCCCTGCGAGGGCAGGTATTTCTGCCGTCTCCAGCTGGCGGCCTGCGATGTGCCCTTCCCCTTCGGGGACACACCCCCCCGCCGGATCACAAAACGATGCGCCCGTGCCGCTCTCCAAGCGCGACTTGCTCATCCTGCGCGCCATCGTGAGCTACCCCTGGGCCACGGACAACCAGATCGGCCACGCGCTGAACCTCCGGCGCGCCACCGTGACGCGCGCTCGCCTGCGCTTGCGGGACAAGCGCGTCTTCGCGTCGGGCTACTCCGTCGACCTCGACCTCACCCAACCTGGCCCGGTGACCGTTTTATGCGGCCGCGGGGGGTCGGACGTGTCCGACAAGGACCTCGCCCGCGGCCTCGATCGCCTCCTCAAGGACCACCGGATGTCGGGCGCGTTCATTGCCGAGGGCGGGTCGTTCATCGGGGCGGTCATGGACACCGCCCGCAGCCACCTCTCCCTCTGGTCGGCCGCGGCGCTCAGCATCCGCGCCCCCCACGCGGGCGGCTACCTCGTGCACAGCCTCGAGGCGTTCCCCTTCCCGCTCCACGAACAGGTGGAACGCACCCCCGTCACATACCGGCCGTTCCTCGAAGTTCTCACCGGCCGCGGGCGCCTGCCCGGCGCCCCGACGCACAAGGCGGAACCGCGCCGCCAAGCCCCCCGGCCCCTGCGCAAGAGCGAGGTGGCGGTCGCGCGGTCGCTCATCGCGCACCCCGACCTGCCGATCGCCGAGGCGGCGCACAAGTGCGGCCTGTCGCGCAGCACGTTTGCGCACGTCAAGGGGGCCCTCCTCTCCAAGGGGTACCTGCAAGAAGCCGCATGGGTCAACCTGCCCGCGCTCGGGTTCCCTGTCATCCTCGTCACCGGCCTCTACCGCCGGCCGCGCAGCGGCAACCACGCCAAGGTGCAGGTATTGGAGGTCCTCTCGCAGGGCACCGCCCCCGTTGCCTCCTACGCGTCGCCGACCCACGAGGTCACTGTCACGCCCTACCCCCACCTTGCCGCCGCGCTCAATGTGCAGCGCGCGCTGCTTGCCCGCGAGCGAGAGCTCGAGCTGCTCGCCCCGCCCTTCATCGCGCCCCTCCTGCTCACCCAGGCTCAGTTCGTCGCGCACTCCGAGTCGGGAGACCTTACCGTCGCGTGGCTCGGGCAGGCCGTTTGACCCCGCCGGCGCAGGCCGGCGGAAGGGCGATTCCAAAAACCCATATCGGGGCCCGCCCCTCTATTGGCCGGCGGGCCAAGCCGGGCCGCTGCCTTGTGGTGCGGTGATACGATGACCCTCGCGCGCGCCGACCTGCAGGTGCTCTACGCCACCGCGTGCCGCCCGGCCGCGACGGCCGCCGAGCTTTCGCCTTCCCTCCACATGGAGCCGTCAACCGTGTCGAGGACGCGCAGGCGCCTGGAGCGGCTGAAGGTGTGGGCGCCGGCCTTCGCGCTCGACACGCGGCGGCTGGAAAGCGACCCCGTCATTTCGTTCCGGGTGGAGACGAACGGCTCGTCGGGAGGCCGCGACGTGGCGGCGGCGCTGCGCCGGGCCCTTGCCGACCTCGACCTGTCGGGCGGATTCCTCGTCGACGAACGCCATGCGTTTGGCCTCTGCGTGCCGCGGGGCGTCGCGCGGCTGCAGGCGCTCGAGTCGCGTGTGCTTGGCCTTGAACGGGCCGCGGGGGCCGCCCCCGTGGTCGGCCGCCATGAGCACGCCATCTACCCCGGAGGCGCCGGCACGCGCATGCGGTGGCCCGATTTCGTGCCGTTCCTGCGGGCTGTGCTGATGGAGCGCATCGGCGCGACCCCGCAGGTCGAGCCCGAGGCCCACGCGCGGGCGGCCAGGCGGCCCCGTGCGCTCTCCACGACCGAACTGCTCGTCGCCAAAGAGCTCCTCACGAACCCGGCCCGCACCCTCGCCGAGAGCACGCGCGCCGTGCGCCTTCCTTCGAGCACCTTCGCCCACGTCAAGATGACCCTCCTCGAGGAAGGGATCCTGCGCCCGACGGCCCGCGTTGACCCCGCAGCCGTCGGCTACCCCCGCCTCCTCCTTACGGCCCGCGCGCACCGGCCCCACGACCCCCACGCCCTCGAGACCGACCTTGCCCACCACCCGTGCGCCGCGACCGCGCCCATCGCGCTCATGACCTCCGACACCCACGGGTTCGCCATCACGCCAATCGCCGAGGCCGTGTGCGAACTCGAAGCGGTCGCCGACTTCGAGCGGCGCAGCGCGCGCTTCGACCCTACCGCCCCGGTCTCGGCCATCGCTTTCGACGCCGGCCGCGCGCACGCCGTCGGCTACACCTCGCCGGCCGATGCCTTCGGCGCCGCGTTCCGCTCGTGGGTCGCGCCCTAAGTCTTGGACGGCGCATCGGGCAGGCGTACGGTCGTGAGCCAAAAGCCCTCGACCGACTTGATGACCTCGAAGAACTGCCACACGTCCGACGGCTTCGAAATGAAGCAGCTCGCGTGCAGCCCGTAGGACTCCTCGACGTCCTTCGACGCCCGCGAGGTGGAGAGCACGACCACCGGGATGTGCTTCAGGTTCGGGTCCGCCTTGATCTCCCGAAGCACCTCCGCGCCCGACCGCTTCGGGAGGTTCAGGTCGAGCAGGATGAGGTCGGGCCGCGGGGCACCCGCGTGCTTGCCCTCGCGGCGCAGGAATGCGATGGCTTCGTCCCCGTCTTCGGCGATATGGAGCTCCGTCGGGACGCGCCCCTCCTTCAGGGCTTCGACCGTGAGCCGGGCGTCGGCCGGGTCGTCTTCGACAAGCAGGATGTGGACGGCCGGAGGGCCCTCGCCGCTTTGCGTCTTCATGCGCTACTCCCCCTCGGATACGTGGGGAGGGTGAAGTAGAAATCGGAACCCTTACCGGGGACCGATTCGAACCAAATGCGACCCCCCAGGCGCTCCACGATCTTCTTGCACACCGCGAGCCCGATGCCCGTGCCGGGGTACTTCGAGCGGCCGTGCAGGCGCTGGAAGATCTCGAAGACCTTCTCCTGGTAGGCCGGGTCGATGCCGATGCCGTTGTCCCGCACCACGAACCGCCAGTTCGCCCCGTCGCGCACGCACCCGATGGTCACGTGCGGCTTTTCCTTGCCGCGGAACTTGATCGCGTTCGACAGGAGGTTCTGGAATAGCTCGCGCAGCTGTGCGGGGTCGGCCCACACTTCGGGCAGGTCGCCAATATCGACCTGCGCCCCGGCCGCCTCGACCTCCAGCCGCAGGTCGCCCTCGGCGGCCAGCGCCGCGGCCTTCGCGTCCGAAAGGCGCGTGGGCGCAGGGGTCGACCCCGCCCGCGAGAACGCGAGCAGGTCGTCGATGAGTTCCTGCATCCGCTCGGCGCCCTGAAGCGAAAAGTCGAGGAACTCGATGGCGTCGCCGCGCAGCTGCGCGCCGTGGCGCTCGCGCAGCAGCTGCATGTAGCTCATCACCTGCCGCAGGGGCGCCTGCAGGTCGTGGGAGGCCACATACGCGAACTGCTCGAGGTCTTGGTTCGATCGGGCAAGCTCCTCCACCTGCTTCGAGAGTTCGGCCTGCGCGCGCTTGCGCTCCGACACATCGCGTAGGATCCCTGTGAAGAGCCGCTTGCCCCCCTGGTCGCTCTCGCCGAACGATATTTCGAGGTCCACCGTCCGGCCGTCCTTCGTGCGCCCCGGCATTTCCATCGAGTGCCAATTGGTCGTGCGCGTCCCCGTGGAGAGGTACCGCCCGAACGCCACCTGGTGGCGCCCCTTCTCATCGGCCCCCATGAGGAGTGTGATCGGCTGGCCCTCGAGCTCCGAGCGGCCGTACCCGAAGATGCGCTCCATCGCCGGGTTCACGAAGAGGATCGATCCGCCCTCGTCCATGGTCACCATGCCGTCGAAGGCCGTCTCGGCGACGATGCGGTGCCGCGCCTCGCTCTGGGTGAGTGCCTCCTGCGCCGCCTTGCGCTCCGTGATGTCGTAGAACATGGTGAGCAGGCACGGCTGGCCGGCAAATTCGATGCGGTCGGCAGAGAGCAGCACCGTGCGCACCTCGCCGGAGAGCGTTCGCAACTCGAGCTCGTAGTCGCGCAGCGCGCCCTTCTCGGTGAGGGCCTTGCGAAGCTGCTCCCGGTCCTCAGGCCGGCGGTAGACGTTGATCTCTTCGATCGTGCGCCCCACGAGGCGGTCGCGCGGCACGCCGTGAAAGCGCAGAACGCTCTCATTGGCCTCAATGATACGCCCTCCCTTGAGGGTCGAGATGGAGATCGGCACGGGGCTTGCGCGGAACACATTGGCGAGCCGCTCCTCAACCTGGCGGAGCGCGTTTTCCGCCGCCCGCCGCTCCGTGAGGTCCTGCAGCGCGCCGATCGCGCGCACGAGCTTGCCCTCCGGCGAGAAGGTGACGGCCGCGATCCCGTGCACGGTGCGCTGCGACCCGTCGGGGCGCAGGATGCTGAATTCGAGGTCGAGGGGGTCGCCTTTCGTGACGAGCGCCTGAATCCGTTCGCCGAGGCGCTGTCGGTCCTGGGGCGCCACCAAGCCCACGAATGATTCGAAGGTGGGCACCACCGTTCCCGGCTCGACGCCGACAATCCGCCAGAACTCGTCTGACCACGCCGACGCCCCGCTTTCGAGGTCCCAGGTCCAGCTGCCCACATGCGCCATCCGGCTTGTTTGCGCGAGCATCTCCTCACTGCGGCGCACCTGGTCCTGGGCGCGGCGCCGCTCCGTCACGTCGCTGATGGCGCTCACGGCACCCACCACCGCGCCCGCCGAATTGCGCAGGGGCCACACCCGCACGTAGGTGTCGACGGTTCGGCCGTCGCGGCGCATTTGGCGCTCTTCGTAGGGGGCGACCGCCTCGCCGCGGTTCAGCCGGTCGAGCAGGTCGCGGGCCCGGCCGGCCTGCTCCGGGGTTGCCAAGTCGAACATCGACCGCCCCACGACGTGCTCGCGCTTGACGGCGAACATCTCCTCGGCCGCGTCGTTAAAGCTGAGCAGCTTCCCTTCGAGGTCGGTCACCACGATGCCGTCGTCCGAGGAGCGCACGATGGCTTCGAGGTGCTCGCGCAGCGCCTCGCGCCGCCCCTGCTCGACGAACCCCGAAAGCTGGCTGGCCAACACCGTCAGGTGCCCCTCCATCTCCGCGTCGGGTTGGCGCAGCTCGCCGCTGAAGAACTCGAGCACTCCCACGACTTCGCCGGGCAGCTTCAGGGGCAGGCCAAAGGCCCCGTGGAGCCCCTCGCTTGCCGCAAAGGGCGCGCGCGGGAAATTCGGCTCCTTGGTCACATCGGGGATCCAGCGCGGCGCGCCGGTCTGCCACACGCTGCCCGGCAGCCCGACGCCCGGCACGAACCGCATCTCGCGCGTGGCGCGGACGAAAGTGGGGGCGGGGTGGCTGGGTGAATTCCACACGGCAACGTTGCGCACCACGCCGCCTGGCGCGTCGACTTCCCAGAGGGCGCCCACGTCCCACCCGAGGTGGCGCGCGACCAGCTCGACCAGGCGCGGGGCCGCGGTCGCAAGCGTTGGCGACTCGGCAAGGACGCGCGTGAGTTCGTACTGGATCGCGAGGTAGCGGCGCGCCCGCGCGTCGGCCCCCACATCTTCAAGGAAGAGAGCGACGGCGGGCCCGCGGCCGGTGCTAAACAGGCGCGCGTTGGCAAGCGATTCCAGCGCGGTCCCGTCCTTGCGCCGCAGGCGCAGCGGGAGCGGGCGGAGGGCCTCCGTCCCCGGCCCCCTGTTCGCGGCCCCCCGGAGGGCCTCCCGCAGCGACGGCGCACCTTCCGCGAGCACCGCGTCGACGAGTTGGCCTTCGAGTTCGGCGTGGGCAAAACCGAGCAGCGTTGCAGCCTGAGGGTTTACCGCAAGCAGGCGCCCCTCAAGGTCCACGAGGAGCACCGGCCCAGGCACAAGTGCCATCAGTTCGTCGACGGGCGTGAGCCCTCCGAACGAACTCTTTACGTCAGCTGCCATCGCCAAACAATCACGAGCGCCAGAGTATAAGATATCCCCGACCGCGCTTTCGGTGGCGGCAATAGCGTTACGCGTCGGCCTGGCTGGGGCCTTCCTGACTCGCGCGGTCAGGACCGCCGCAGCACCACGATGTGCTGGTGGGCGATGTTTGGCACATACGCGAACGGGTAGCCGTACGGCCGCAGCCGCGTGCCCGTCTGCCACCACACGATGTCGCCCTTCGCCGTGAACCCCGCGCGCTCGGCCCGCGCCGCGAGGTCCGCATGCGTAAACGTGTAGCGGCCCTCCTGGTACGCATCGCGCACGATGAGCGCCATGTACTTCCCGCGCTTCAGCACCCGGTTGCACTCGACAAACGCCCGCTCCATCGCGTCAAGGTACGCGCCGTAGCCGCCGAGGTTCGCGAGATCGCGCGGGTCGTCGGACTTCATGTCGAAGTCGGTGCGCCGGTTCGCCCACTCCTTGTACTTGCCCTGCTTGCCCACACTCATCGTGATCTTGAAGTGCACATTGTAAGGAGGGTCCGTGGCGATGAAGTCGAAGGACGAGTCGGGCATTTTGGCCATCACTTCGAGGCAGTCGCCCTGCACCATCTGCTGCAGGTCGAGCGCCTTCAGCCCCTGGGCCCGCAAATCATCGGCCACACTTTCGTAGACGCTGATCCACTTGCGACTCACTTCGATGCCAACGCCCGACCGCGGCGGGCTGGCCGACGCGGCCCCCAGCAGCGTCCCCCCCACGCCTGCAAACGGGTCGAGCACGCGGCCGCCGCGCTTGGTGAAGAACTCGATGAGCTTACGCATGAGCGCCGGCGGCTTGTTGGCGCCGTGCGCCTTGCGCAAGTCGTGGCGCATCTCGCGCGGGTACGAGGTCTGGAGCACGGACTTGGTGAAGTAGAGCCACTGTTCGCCCGTGAGTTCGTTCAAGGGGTTGCGCGGGTCGACCCCGCGGGGCTCCGGGCGCGCCGGCCTGGCCCTCGCGGATGAACCTGGACGCGCCTTCGCGCGCTTGCGTGCGGCCACGCACCCTTACCCACGCGCACGCTTAAGAATCCGCCGCGCGCGCCGTCACCTCGCGCGGCCGTTCAGGGCCGCGCCGTTGCCGTTGCGGCCCGTCGGGATCCGCGGCGCCATCGCGCGGGGCAGCAGGATGTGGAACGCCGACCCCTCGCCCACGACCGAATCGACCTCGACGCGCCCGCCCTGGGCCTGCACGAGACCCGCCACGACCGCGAGCCCGAGGCCCGCTCCGCCCGTGGCGCGCACGGCCGTCATGTCCGCCTGGACGAACGGCTTGAACAGGTTGTCCCGCATTTCGTCGGCGATCCCCGGGCCCTTGTCCTCAATGGTGATCACGACCCACTCCCCGTCCGTGTGCGCGTCCACCCAGATCGGCTCATTCGGTGGCGAGAACTTCGCCGCGTTGTCGAGCAGCTCCACGAGCGAGATGATCATCTTGCGCCGGTCGGCCTCGACGCGCTCCGCGCCCCTCGAGACGTGCACCTTCACCGCCGGCTCGATCGTGCGCCCGCGCGCGGTGAGCGCCTGGACCGCTTCACGGATGAGTTCGCGCGTCGACTCGGGCTCCTTGCGCGGGGGCGGGCCGCCGCTCCTAAGCCTCGAGAGCTCCGTGATCGACCCCAGCAGGTACGACAGGTGCTCGCTCGCGGTCTTGATCCGCTCCTTGGCCGAGGTGATCTGCTCCGGGCTCATCTTCCCCTTCGCCTCGGTGAGCAGCTGCGAGTACCCCTGGATCACCGTCACGGGCGTCCTGAACTCGTGCGAGATCACGTCGATCAGGTTCTCGCGGTACTGCTGGATCGCGATGATCTCGCTCACGTCAATCATGACACCCGACAGGTTGCTCGGCCGCCCCTCGGTGTCCTTCGCCACCCGCACAACGTCCCGCACCCACACCCACCGGCCGTCGGCCGACTTGATGCGGTACTCCGCGACGTGGTCCGCCGGCTTGTCCGCCTTCCCCGAGCGCCGCTGCAGCTCGGCCTCGAAGTCGTTCGGGTGGACGTGCAACTCCCAGAAGTTGTCGTGGTCGAGCAGGTCGGAGACCGGGTAGCCGAGCATCGTCTCGACGCGGTGGCTCACGAACGTGAACCGCCGCCGCTCCGGGTCGGCCTCCCAAACGATCGCGTCCAAGCCATCAACAAGCGTCCGATAGCGCTCCTCCGAGGCTTGCAGGGCGATCGCGTTCAGCTCGAGCGCCCGCAGCATTTCCGACCGGCTCATGGAATAGCGGATGGCGCGCACCAGCGACTCCCCCGAGAGCGCACGCTTCGTCAGGTAGTCCTGCGCGCCGCCCTGGAGCGCCTTCAGCGCAAGCTCCTCGTTCTCGAGGCCCGTGAGCGCGATGAGCGGCAGCCGCGGCGCCTCCGAGCGCAGGCCCTCGAAGGTCGCAAGGCCCTGGCTGTCCGGTAGCGACAGGTCGAGCAGCGCCGCGTCAAAGTCATGGAGGCGAACGGCGTCCACGGCTGCCGCAAGGCTTGCGGCCGCCACCACCTCGAAGCTCTGCCCCTCCACGTCCCTCAGGTATTCGCGCACCAGCCGCGCGTCCGCTGGGTTGTCCTCGACGAGCAGCACGCGAAACTTCTGGTGTTCCATGGAGGTTCCTCGGGCGCGTCACTCCGACTCCGGCAGCCGCACGATGGAGAGCCAGAAGTCTTCGATCGACTTGACGACCTCCAAGAACTGCGTCAGGTCGACCGGCTTGCTCACATAGCAGTTCGCGTGCAGGTTGTAGGTCCGCACGATGTCGTGCTCCGCCTTCGATGAGGTGATCACGACCACCGGGATGGCCTTCAGCTCGTCGTCTCCCTTGATCTCCTTCAGGACCTCGAGCCCGCTTTTCCGCGGGAGGTTCAGGTCAAGCAGGATCACGTCCGGGCGCTTCGCGTCCTTGTGCTTCCCCTCCTTGTGCAGGAAGGCCAAAGCCTCCTCGCCGTCCTGAGCCACATTGAGCTCGTTGCGCACTTTCGCCTCTTTCATCGCCTCTTGCGTCAGCCGGACATCGGCCGGGTTGTCTTCGACGAGCAGTATGCGCACAGGTCTCCCTTCTAGTCGGTAGCTCATAGACTTGTCCCTCCGCCGCGTGTAGTATCGGGAATCGTGAAATGGAACGTCGAGCCCTTCCCCGGCGCGGATTCCACCCAGATTCGTCCCCCGTGGCGCTCGACGATCTTCTTGCACAGGGCGAGCCCGATGCCCGTCCCGGAAGTCTCGTCACGCGCCTGCAAGCGCTGGAATATAATGAATATCCGGTCAAAGTGCCTCGGGTCGATTCCGATCCCATTATCACGGACTGCAAAGTGCCACGCTTGACCGTCGCGGGCGGCCGAGACATGGATCTCGGGGGTGGCGGGCCCGCGGTACTTGATCGCGTTCGAAAGCAGGTTCTGGAAAAGTTGGACGAGCTGCGATTCGTCGGCCTTCACCGTGGGCAGCGGGGCGACCTTGACGACGGCCTTCGATTCATCAATGGCGACCTGCAGGTTCTCGAGGGCGCGCTTGAGCGGCGCCGCCGCGTCCACGGGCACAAGCGGCTTGCCGCGCGTCCCGACCCGCGAGTACGTGAGCAGGTCGTTGATGAGCGCCTGCATCCGGTTCGAGCCTTCGACCGCGAATGAGATGAACTCATCCGCGTCGCTGTCGAGCTTGCCCTTGTACCGCCGCTGGATGAGCTGCACATAACTTGCGACCATGCGCAGCGGCTCCTGCAGGTCATGCGAGGCGACGTAGGCGAACTGCTCGAGTTCGGAATTTGAGCGCGCGAGTTCTTCGGCCTGGGCCGCGAGCTCCTCGCGGCTCTTGAGCACCGCCTCCTCGTTGCGCTTTCGCTCGGTGAGGTCGTGGACCGCGCCAACCATCCAGACCGCCTTGCCCGCGCTGTCCCGCGTGACCTCCCCTTGCGAGGTGAGGAACCGCAGTTCGCCGTCGGAGCGCACGATCCGGTATTCGGAATAGTAGGGGCCCGGGCCTTCGACCGCCTTCTGGACATCCCCCGCGAATTTCGCTTGGTCCTCGGGGTAAATCATCGTCATCGCTCTCGCATAGTTGGCCGCGGGCTCGGCCGCATCAAGGCCGAAAATGCGGTAAAGCTCGTCCGACCAGGTCGCCTTGTCCTTGACGATGTCCCACTCCCAGCTGCCCACATGCCCGATCCGCTGCGCCTCCGAGAGCGTCTGGCGGCTGCGCAGCACCTCGCCCTCGGCGCGCTTGCGTTCGGTGATGTCGACCATGACCGTGAGGAGCACGAGTCTTCCGCCGTAATCGAGGCTCTCGATCGAGGCGAGGAGGGTTTTGGGGGAGCCCCCCTTGGGGGTCACCAGGATTTCGATCGAGAGGAGCCGGCCCTCACGTGCGACCTGCGCTACGTTCGCGGCGCGCGATTCCGGCGTGACGATCCCGAGCTCCAAGGAGGTCTTCCCCACCGCTTCCGCCTTGGACAGCCCCATCAGGGCCTCGGCCGCAGGGTTTAGGTCGATGAAGGTCCCGCCCTTGACCTCCGTTAGCGTCATCCCCACCGGGCTTGCGCGGAACGCCGTGACGAACCACGCCTCGCTCTTGCGCCGCGCCTCCTCGGCCTCGCGGCGGCCCACTTCGAGCTTGCGCACGGCCCGCGCGGAGAGGGCCGCTACGCCGCTGAAGACGCCGACAAGGGCTGACGCGAATAGGGTCGTGCCCACGGGGGTATCGTAGAGGTGCGAAAATTCGCCCTGGAGGCGCAAGTATCCAATGAAGGGGGGCAAGATCATCGCCGCGGGCAGAATCCTGCGCGCCACATCCCCCGCGGGCGAGTCCTCCGCAAGGATGTGCATGTAACCGGAGGGCACCTCCAGCAACAGCATTCCGAAAAGCAGCGCGACAAAGGCGACGATGGAGAGGAGGGCAATCCCCGATAGCCCGGGAATGGGCGCGGAAGAGGAACTTACGTATGCCAACCACAGGAGGATGACAAAGAGCAGCGCGAGGAAGAAGAGGACGATGAAGAACGAAGCGGCGCGCAGCAGGTGCCGCTTGTTCGTGCGCATGACGAGCGAGCCGCCCAGGAGCGCAAAGGTGAACCCCGAGCCGCTCGCCGACCCGACGCGTGCACCGAGGAAAGGGGCGACGTAGAGAGTGAGCCCCCCGAGCGCCACGACGACGGGCATCCAAAAGGCGAGCCGCGGGCCCCAACCCTTGGGGATCCATCGGAAGGTAGCCGTCGACCGCGCGAGCACCATCGACGCGCTGAAGACGAGGAAGACGACGGCCGTGAACGGGGCCATGACCACGGGGGGCGCGCCGGGCCTCGTCGCGGGGATCAGCGCGAGGGCGGCAGCCACCAGCGACAGCACGGAAATGACGGCGCAGAAGCCGGCGCAAGCAAGGACGAGGTTGTCGGCGAAGGCAAGGGCGCGGGGCCGGCCTGCAAAGGCCGCGGGCGAAGGCGTCCCCGGCCGGGTAGCGCCCGCGAGCATGGACATCAACTTCACGATTCCTCCACCCTCCGGCATGCATGGCAATCGGTCAAACGACGGGCGCCGTCCTGGGGTCGAGTTTTATCGGTTGGGGGAAATAAACGTGCTCCTTCCAGGTTGCCGCTCGCACGTTTCAAAGGCCCGCGGCTCCAAGGCCGCGAGAACCCCGCCCTACGCGCGGAGCGGCCCATGGCCCCCCCTGCTCTGCGCCGCCGGCATCACGATGTGGAAGGCTGACCCCTCGCCGATGACGCTGTCGACGTCCACGCGGCCGCCTTGGGCGCGCACGAGCCCCGAGACGATCGCCAACCCCAGGCCCGCGCCTCCGGTCGTGCGGACGGAGGTCATGTCCGCTTGCACGAACGGCTTGAAGACGACGTCGCGCAGGGCCTCGGCAATCCCGGGCCCCTTGTCCTCGACGGTGAGGACGACCTCGCCGCCTTCCGCGCGCACCTCCACCCATATCGGTTCGCTGGGGGGCGAGAACTTGGCGGCATTGTCGAGGAGTTCAACGAGCGCGATCAGCATTTTCCGCCGCTCCCCCGGGATCGTTTCAGCCTTCGGGCGGATCCGCACCTTCACGACGGCCGTCACGTCGCGCCCCCGCGATGACAGCGCCGCGACGGCATCGCCAATGAGGAGCTCCGCCGGCAGGGCCTCAAGGCGCGGCGGCGGCCCGCCGGAGCGAAGCCTCGAGAGTTCCGTGATGGAACCGAGCAGGTAGGCAAGGTGTGCCGAGGCTTCCTGAATACGGTGCTTTGCGGTTGTGGCGGCGCCGGGCTTCAACTTGTCTTTCGCGTCCGTGAGCAGGTGCGTGTACCCTTGGATCAGGGTTAGGGGAGTCCTGAACTCGTGCGAGATCACGTCGATCAGGTTGTCGCGGTACTGTTGCACGGCCATGACCTCGCTCACGTCGATCATGAACCCCGCGAGCCCCCCGGCCCGCCCCTCGGCGTCGCGCGTCACGCGGACCACGTCGCGCAGCCAAACCCAGCGGCCATCGGCGGCCCTGAAGCGGTATTCAAGCACATGGCCTTCGGGAGACTCGGGCGCGGCGCCGCCGCGCTCGGCAACCCGCTCGAGGTCCGCGGGGAAGACGTGGGTCGCCCAGAACAGGGGCTCGCCGGTCAGGTCGGATGCCGGGTACCCGAGCATCGATTCGACGCGTTGGCTTACAAACGTGAAGCGCCGCCGGTCCGTGTCGGCCTCCCAGACGATCGCGTCGAGGCCCTCGACGAGGCCACGGTAACGCTCTTCGCTCAGCCGGAGTTCCCGGGTTCGCTCCTCGACGCGGTCTTCGAGGGTGGCCGTGAGGCGGGTGAGCGCCTCATTGGCTTCCTCGTAGCCGCGGTAAACAGCCTCGAACACGGCGAAGCTTTCGGTCGCGAAGGCGGCTGCGCGTTCGACGATCTGCGCGCTCGGTTCAAACGGTTCCATGTCCCTGAGGACCTGAGAAAGCACGCGCTGGTGGATCGCCGCCATATCGACGAGCGTGAGCCCCGTGTCGACGGCCTTGCGACCGATTTCGTACGCGTCATCGAGCGACCGAGCCTGTCGGTCGACGAGGAACGCGCGGAGCGCCGTTTCGTACTCCTCGGAGGCGGCTTTTACGGCGGCGCCCAAGCTTCGCCCCCTTCCGGCGCCTTGCGCGCAGGGAACGGCGGGGAGAAGGGCCCCGCCGAAAACCGTCGCTCCACCGAGGCCACGCAGGCACCTACCAACCCGCCCGACGTTGGGCGGACGGCGTGCTTACTTTGCGGCGTTCGCACTAATATTGTCCCCCATATTCCTGGGTCGCCGATAGTGTTGCGAGAGGCGCTCCAACCTGGAATATGGGCTATCGACCTTGCGGCCGGAGCCCCTCCGGGAAAGCTTTGAGGGCCAAAAGCCAAGCCCGGGCAACCTGAATCCGTAGGGATTCGATGTCGACCGCCGGCCCCGACCTGATCCTCCGTTCCGGCGAATTTCTCACGATGCAGGGCCGCAGGGACGCCATCGAAGCGGTGGCCGTGCAGGGCCGTGTTATCACGGCGCTTGGAACCGACCGCGAAGTGATTCGCCTTCGCCGCGGGCACACGCGCGTGCTCGACCTGGCCGGCCGCTTCGCGCTCCCCGGCTTCATCGACTGCCACACCCATTTCGCAAAGCGCGCGCTCGGGATCACGCGCATCGACCTTCACACGGCGCGCTCCCGCAACGCGATGGTTGCGCGCCTTGCCGCGCGGCGCGCCAAGACGCCGCCGGGCGAATGGATCCTGGGGCGCGGGTGGGACGATTCGAAGTGGGAAGACCGCCGCTTCCCGACGCGGCAGGACCTCGACGCTGGAATCCGCGACCGGCCGGTGAAAGCCAGCCGCGTCGACGGCCACTCGTGCGTCGTGAACACGGCGGGATGGAAGGCGCTCAAGATGCCCCTCGAATTCCCCGGCGTCGAGCGCGACAGCCGCGGCCGCGCCACCGGGGTCCTCAAGGAAGCGGCCTACGAGGCAACGCTCGACCGGATCGTGGACCCGCCCGAACTCTACCGCAAGGCGCTCCCCCTCATGGAACGCCGTGCCCACAAGCTCGGTGTCACGACGGTGTGCGACTTCGTCGACCCCAAAGACCTGCGCGCCTACATCGAGCGGCGCCGGGCCGGCGCGATGCGCGTGCGCGTGTGCGCCGCCGTGTGGCTGCGCCACCTCGATGCCGTGGAATCGGCGGGCTTGGGCGCCGGGCTCGGCGACGAATGGCTCCGGCTCACCGGCCTCAAGATGTACGGCGACGGGTCGATCGGCTCGCGCACGGCCGCGATGTACCGCGCGTACGCCGATGAGCCGGGGAACAAGGGCGCCCTCAACCTGGAGCGCGCGAAGATGGCCGGGGCGATCGGGCGGGCTCGCGCCCTCGGCCTCCAGGCCTGCATCCACGCGATCGGCGACCGCGGCGTCGACGAGGTCATCGCGGCCTTCGAGGAGGCCGCACACGGCATTTCCCCCGCGCGCTTTGCCCGCGAGCGCCACCGCATCGAGCACTGCGAACTCGTGACCAAGGACGGCATCCGCAGGATGCGGCGCCTCGGGCTCATCGCGTCCATGCAGCCCAACTTCGTCGGAAATTGGTCGGCCAAAGGCAAACTCTACGACCAGCGGATCGGGGCGGGGTGGCTCGGGCGCGACAACCCCATGCGCTTCATGATAGACGGAGGGCTCACCGTGGCGTTTGGGTCGGACAACATGCCCTTCTCCCCCCTCTACGGCATCCACAGCGCCGTCAACGCGCCCTTCCCCGCGCAGCGGCTCACGGTCCTCGAAGCACTGGCGGCCTACACCCGCGACGCGGCCTTCGCGCTGCGCGAGGAGACGAACCGCGGAACGCTGGAGCTTGGAAAATTCGCGGACATCGCGGTCCTCAGCGGTGACCCGCGCGATTCGCCCCACGAAATCGGCGACCTTGTGGTCGACGCGACGCTCGTCGGCGGCGAAATCGTGTGGCGCCGGCCTTCGTAATTGCACTCATTGCACCCATAATCCAGGGTGCCCCCGATATCTCCGTGGTCAATTTTACCAAACTCGTTATATTCCGAGTCCGAGACTCGCCCAAGAGGCTTCGCCACGACCGCAAGACGTAAGTCTACTACAGGGAGAGGCGCGCGCGAAGCGCAGTTGGTGCAGGCTGCGCCCCCAAAGGCCGCGGTTTCTGCCGAAGCCTCGTCCCACGACCTCATCAACAGCCCGGGGACCGCGTTCCTCCGCTTCAACTTGAAGAGCGGGGCGATCGTCGACGCGAGCCCTTCGGTCGAAGCGATCCTCGGCCACAGCCCTGACGACTTCATCGAGGACGCGCACCTCACGCACCGCGTCACCCACCCCGAATTTGCCGGGAAACTGCCCGCGCTCGTCGCGCAGTGGTCGCTCGAGAAGCCGGACCATGTGCGCTTCGAGGGGCAGTTCCTGGCCCGCGACGGCCGCGAGGTCTGGCTCCAAGTGTCAGGCGTGCCCGAGTACAGCAAAGAGGGGGAGATCGTGGCGCTCGCGGCCCTCGCGCACGACATCACGCCCCTCGTCCTTGCGCGGCGCGCGGCCGACGACGGGCGCAGCCTCTACATGCAGCTCTTCCGCAGCGCCCCGATGCCGCTCATCCTCTACGACCCCGACACGCTCGTCGTGGTGGACGCCAATGCGTTTGCCTGCGCGGCCTACGGAATCCCCCACTCGGAGTTCTGCGGGATGTATTTCGACGAGCGCGCGGCCGATGAAGAAAAACCGCGCGTCGAGGAACGCATGCAGGGCCGCGGGAAGCCCGTACTGGTCGTGCCGCGGATGGTGCACCGCAAAGGGGACGGCAGCGTGTTCCCCGTGCACCTCATCACCGTCGCGCTCCACCACTCTTCGCGCCCCCTGCGCCTTGCCGTCGTGCAGGACCTGACGGAGAGCGAAATTGCCGAGTCCACCGTCCGCGTGATGCGCGGCGCGCTGGAACTCGCCGCGAGCCCCGTGCTCATCCTCGACCATGATGGGCGTATCGTCTTTGCAAACGCCGCCACCGAGGCGCTCACGGGACGCTCGCACGAGGGGATGCAGTCGTGCACGGTCGGCTCGATCCTCGCCCCTGGGTGGGAATCGGCGTGGAGCGGCGCGCTTGCGACCGCGCTGCGCGGGGGGATCTGGTCGGGGAAGCTTGAGGTGCGGAAGAAGGGCAAACCTACCCGTGTTGAGCTCCACCCGCTGATGGCAGGCGGGTCGCGGGTATCGCACGTGGTCGTGCTGTTCAGCGTCGACCCGGCCGTGTGAGGGCTGCTGTTGGACGCGGCCCGGCTTTGCCGCGGACTTCGTCGGGCGTAAGCGGCCGCTTGGGGGCCTTGCGCCCGGGAGCCGCGCCGCGGACGCGGTGCCCGAGCGAACGGACGGCGCGCGTGAGGCGGCTGCGCTGGAGTCCCGCTTTCAACTCGTCGACGAAGCCGGTCCTGCCCCGCAAGGCCCGGACAACCGCGGCAGCGGCGATCACGGCAAACCACAGCAGGAGGAGGGCAGACACCAACACGCCGACCGAATACGGCCCGCGCAGGTTCCAGTTCGGGAAGAAGCCCTGGTAGATCGCGAGGTTGTTGACCTCCACGTCCATCGTGAAATTGACGACGGCAAGCGGGCTGCCCATGCGGTCGCGCAATTCCATCCGGATCGGGATCTGGTACTTTCCGGCAGGGCTCGTGCCTCCCGGCGTGAGGCGGAATTGGACGGTCGTGTTGTTTTGGCCTGCAAGCGTGGGGCCGTCGGGCACATCGATCTGCGCACGCAAGCGGTCGAGCATTCCTTGGTCGGGGAAGGTGAACGCGAACAGGGCGGGGGCGTTGCCCTCGTTGCGGACATCGAAGTCAATGACGTAGGTTTTGCCCGGGTCCATGACCACCGCCGGCGACTGTCGACGCACCGACCCCGCGTAGTACCCACCGGCCTCGGCATGGACGGTGACCGTGTCGGTGTACGTGCTGACTCCCCCTACGAGGTAGTCGACCGTCACCTCGATGGAGTCCGCGCGGCCCGCGACCGAGTCCGTTGGGACCTCGACGGTAAAGTTGAACGGGAAGTGGTCGGGCCCGGTGGCGGCCCAATTGAAGCCCGCGGGGCTGATCGTCCACCCAAACTGGGAGACGATGCTCACCCGGATGCTCGCGCGGCCAACGGGATTTGAGAGGAGGTCGACCGCGCCCGAGAAGTTCGCCTCGCCCGGCGAACTGGCCGTCGGCGTCCCGGTCGTCTGGGGGGGCGAAACCGTGAGTTGGAGCGAGACGCCGATGGCGCTGGCGGGGGCTGGAAAAATCGAAACTGCAAAGAACGCAAGCGCTGCCAGCGCCGCGGCGCGCCAGGCGCGCCGCCGAGATCGAACCAGCATCGTCTGGCCCACCGCTGGACGGGCGATAAAGGCTCCCCCGAGGTGCGCGTCGCGCCGTGTCCGGCGACCTCCCCCCCTTTCCCCTTTATCTGCACACCGCCTCGCGGCGTCCGACAAGGTGCAACGACACCTTTAAGAATGGTGCAAATATGTATCCATACGACATGGCAGCAAACTCCAAGCGACGGGTCGCCCATATGACTTTCTCGATCCCGGAGACGACCAAGCGGCGCGCGCAAGCCCGGCGCGATGTAAACTGGAGCGCGGTGGTAGCACAGACGATCGAGGAGCGCCTCAAGGCGCTCGACTTGATGGACCGCGTCCTTGGAGCGTCGCAACTCACGGAGAAGGACGTCGACGAACTCGCCGATGTGCTCGACTCTGCCGTCGCAAAGCGCCACGGGCTCGCCCGATAGACCGGGGGGATGCCCTGTGGCAACGTTGGTTGTCGACGCGAACCGAATCGTGAGTGCGCTGTTGCGCGACGGCGCGACGCGCGCGGCGGTGCTGAAGACGAGGGCCACCCTGTTCGCGCCGGAGTATCTGCGGGAGGAAATCGGCCGGCACCTGCCGGAGATCGCGCAGCGCACGGGGATTTCCAGGGGGGAGCTCGAGGTGGTTCTTAACCTGCTCCTTCGGCGGATCGAGTGGGTGGCCGCCGACGCCTACCGCCCGCATTTGGCGCGCGCAAAGCGCGCGATGGGGCGCGTCGACCCGAATGACGTGCCCTGCTTGGCGTGCGCTCTAGCGGTGCAGGCGGATGCTATCTGGAGCCACGACCTGGATTTTGACAAGCAACACCTCATCCCGCGGGTCCCGCACCCTGATTCCGTGATCCGGTGACCGCCGCGGCAGCGGCGGTGGATCGAACCCCAGCGGGGATCGCGCCCCGTGTTCGGCGACCTCCCCCCCTCAACCCTTTATCTGCGCACCCTTCTGGCGCCGCCATGGGCGCCGTGGCCGCTTTGGTCGAGTTGGCCCCCGAGAGCGACCTCATCGCCGCCGCCTGCGCGCTTGCAGGCCGCGAGCACAACGGGCCGGTGGCGCCCCACTTCATGCACAATGTGGAGGAGCTGGGGCGGGCGCTTGGGTACGTTGTGAGGCCTGGCGCGGAACCGACGGCCGAAGAGGGGGAGGTGCTTTGGGAGCGCGATGGAAAGGCCGCGCGCCGAATCCTCGTGCGCCCACAGGCAACGGCCTCGCTCCTGCTGCGCGCCATCCCGCGGCCCGGCGAGCCTCCCTGCGTCGTCGTGGCGGGTGGCCCCAATGGCCTCCCTCCCGAGGCGATCGCGGCGGCCCTGAAGATCATCCCGCCGTCGCGCGGCGACCTGAAGCGCGGCGATATGACGGTCGTGCTCGTGCCGCGGGCGGCCCCCGGCCACGCGTGGGTCGGCGACCTCAAGGTCGATGTGCTCGCGCACGGCCGCCTGCGCGAGCTGCCGCAGGCCGCCGACCTCGTGGGCGCGAACCCGGCGCGCGACCTTGCGGATTTCCCCCTCTTTCCGTACACGAAGGTCCGCGACGGCCAGCGCGCCCTGCTGCGCGACGTGCGTGCGGCGGTGACCGGCGGCAAAGTGCTCATCGCCCACGCCCCCACGGGGATCGGCAAAACCGCCGCGGTCCTCGCCGCCGCCCTCGAAGAGGCCCGCGCGCGGGGGAAGACCGTCTTCTTCCTCACCAGCCGACAAACGCAGCACCAAGTCGCACTGCGCACGCTGCGCGAGATGGCGGAAGCGGCCGGGGAACCGGCGCGCACGGTCGACCTTGTCTCCAAGCAGTCGATGTGCCCGCGGCCGGAGCGGCCCGAGCACTCGGGCGCGTTCTACGAATGGTGCGCGAACCTCTGCGAGACCAAGCACTGCAAGTTCTTCCTGAAGAGCGCCGAGCGCGCGCGCGAGGCGATCCTCGACCGCATCCTCGACGTGGAGGACTCCGTCAAGTCGTCGGCGCGGCTCGGCGTGTGCCCCCACAAGGCCGCGCTGGACGCGGCCAAGGACGCCGAAGTCATCGTGTGCGACTACAACACGCTCTTCGACGGGCGCAACGGCGCGCTCGACCGCCTCGGGCTTGACCCGGGCGACCTCGTCGTGGTCGTCGATGAGGCCCACAACCTGGCGCCGCGCATCCGCGACGCCTCCGGCGGGCGCATTACCCACGCGCTGCTTGCCGAGGCCTACGGGGAACTCCTCAACACCGACCGCGAACTCGCCTACGGCGTGCAGGTGCTTACCAAGTCGTTCGAATCGGCCCTCGAGAAGGCCAAGGACGGCGAGCAGACGCAGATCTACGACGAGGACCTCACGGCGCCGCTCACGAAAGCCCTCTTGGGCTCGCTCACGCCGACGACCTTCGAGCAATTCGCCAAGGACCTCGCGACCATTTCGCGGAAAATCGTCGCGGCCCACGAAGGCCGATCCGCAACGCTCGAGCTTGCCGAGTTCCTCCGCGCGTGGCAGCAGCCCGCCCGCGACACGCTTCGCCTCGCCGACAAGGCCGACATCCCGTCGGTCTCCATCACCCTCCTTGACCCGTCCGTGGTGGCCGCGCCCCTCTTCGCGCAGTTCCATGCGGCCATCCTCATGTCGGGGACGCTCTACCCGATGTCGCTCACCGCCGACCTGCTCGGAATCCCCGCCTTGCGCCGCATCCTCGAGTCCTACCCCTCGCCTTTTCTGGTCAAGAACCGGCCCGTCCTCCTCCTGCGCGGCGTGTCTACGCGCTACAAGGACCGGGGCGCGGCGATGTTCGACAAGATCGCGTCGGGGATCGCCGCGACGTGCCGCGCCACGCATGGGAATGTCGCCGTGTTCTTCCCCTCCTACAAGCTCTGCGAGGACGTGGGCCAGCGGCTCAAGCCGCGCCTCAAGGGCGAGCTCATCGTCGAGCGCCGTGACATGACCAAAGGCGAGAAAGGCCGCCTCGTGTCGCACCTGCGCAAGGCGCAGAACACGGGGGGCGCGCTCTTCCTCGCCGTCATGGGCGGCTCGTTCTCCGAAGGCATCGACTTCTACGGCGGGATCCTCCAAGCCGTGGTCGTCGTCGGGCTCCCGCTCGCGCCGCCGTCGATGGAGGTCGATGTCCTCGTGGATTACTTCGACCGCAAGGTCGGCGCGGGCAGCGGTGAGACCTACGCCTACCTCAACCCCGCGATCACGCGCGTCCTCCAGGCCGCCGGCCGCCTCATCCGCAGCGAGTCCGACCGCGGCGTGGTCGTCCTCATGGACGAACGCCTCGAGCAGGCGCGCTACCAGCGGCTCCTCCCGCCCGACTTCGCGCCGCGCGCAGTTGCCGACCCCGAAGATCTCGGCCGCGCCATCACGGCGTTCTTCGATGCCGGGGCGTGAGCGCCGTGGCCGACGCGTCGCGCGCGCCAACGCTTGGCACCAGCACGCGCGACCCTCCCGTCGCGCAGATGTTCGACGAGCTTGCGCCCGACTACGACCGGATGAACGCGCTCATCACCTTCGGGCTTGCGCCCTCCTGGCGCTTCGAACTCGTGCGCCGCGCGGCGCCCTGCGGGCGCTGCCTGGATCTCGGGTGCGGCACCGGCGACCTCACCGAGGCGCTCCTTGAGCAAGACCCCAAGGCGAGCCTCACGGGCTTCGACCTCACGCGCTCCATGTTGCGCGGCGCCGCCGCCCGCCTCGAGGGCGAAGGCGTGCTCGGCCGCGCGCAGCTCACCCAGGGGGACGCCGAGCAGCTGCCGTTCGCCGACGGCGCGTTCGACACGGTCGTCTCCGCGTTCCTCATGCGCAATGTTGGCGACCGCCGCGCCGCCTACGCCGAGGTCGCGCGCGTCCTCAAGCCCGGCGGTCGCTTCCTGCAGCTCGAACTGTCCAAGCCCCAGAACCCGCTGGTGCGCGCCGGGTACCTCCTCTACTTCCAGCACGGGATGCCGCGCCTTGCCGGGCTGTTCTCGAAGCACCGCGCTTCGTTTCGGTACTTGGCCGAGAGCATCGACCGCTGGCCCGACGCCAAGGGCGTTGCAGGCGAGATCCGCGCGGGCGGGTTCGCGCGCGTTGACCGCGCGGCGCTCCTCCTCGGCGGCGTCGCCATTTGGACCGCCACGAAGTGACCTACGCCCGTAAACCACTCGAATGATTGCGCCCAAACCCTTTTCCCCAAGACCCTATTGAACAGGTTGAATCCCCATGGCACTCAAGACTCGGATGGCAATCGCGATCGGCCTGCTCTTTGCCCTCATGTTTGCCGGCCTGATGGCCCTCTTCGTCCTCCTCTCGCTCTTCGGCTTCGTCAGCGGCGCCTGGTTCTACATCCTGCCCCTGACATTCTCCGTCCTTGTCGTCCTCGCGCAGTGGTACTTCGGCCCCATCATCCTGAAGTGGGTCTACAAGATCGAGTGGGTCGACAACATCGACCAGGGCTTCCCCACCCTTGCGCCTTTCATCCGCAGGACCTGCGCCGACAACAACATCCCCGTCCCCCGCGTCGGCATCATCCGCGACGGCAACCCCAACGCCTTCGTGTTCGGGCGCACCCGCAAGAACGCCAACCTCGTGATCACCGAGGGCGTGTTCCGCTACTGCGACGCCGAAGAGCAGGTCGCCGTCGTCGGCCACGAGCTTGGCCACATCGTGCACAACGACTTCGTCGTCATGACCGTCATCTCCGTCATTCCCCTGATCTTCTACTCCCTCTACATCGGCGGGCGGATGGCGGCCCGCGCCTCGCGCGGCGGCGGGCGCAACTCGGGCCAGGCGGCGCTCATCGCCCTCATCGTCGCCGTAATCTCGTTGGTCATCTACATGCTCGCCCAGCTCATTGTCCTGCTCGTCTCGCGCTACCGCGAGTCCTGGGCCGACGAATTCTCGGCCCAAACTACCAAACGCCCGTCGCTCCTGGCCTCCGCCCTCGTCAAGATCGCCTACGGCCTCACCCTTGAAAACCGCGGGCAGGGCGAACTTTCCAAGTCGTTCCGCAAGAACTCGAACGCCCTCATGTTCTCGTCGGCGCAGGGCTCGCGCTCGCTTGTTGCCGCCACCATCGCCCCCGACGGCGGGGTCGACAAGAACCGCGTCAAGGCCGCGATGGCATGGGACATCTGGAACCCGTGGGCCAAGATCATGCAGCTCCAGTCGTCCCACCCGCTGCCCGCCACGCGCATCAAGGCGCTGGGCACCCTCTCCCGCCAAATGGGCGAGGAGCCCTACGTCGAATTCGACCTCGTCAAGCCCGAGCATTACGTCGACGACTTCCTCGCGAATCTCTTCGTCAAGCACTCGTGGTGGCTCCTCGGCGGGCTCACCCTCTTCGGCGGCATCTTCCTCTTCCACTCGGCCCTGTTCATCCCGCTCGGCCTCATCGTGGCCGCCACCTGCGGCCTGCTCTACACGGTCGCCTACCGCTACCCGATGCGCTTCAAGCCCTCCACGGTCGAAGAGTGCCTCGGCATCGTGAAGGCCAACCCCGTCAAGGGGTACCCCGTCATCCTCGAGGGCGAGATCGTCGGCCGCGGCACGCCCGGCCTCTTCTACAGCGAGGACCTGAAGCTCCAGGACAAGACCGGCCTCATGTTCCTCGACTACAACCAGGTCCTTGGCATGATCAACTTCTTCATCGGCCTTTTCGGCACCCAGCAGCTCATCGGCCGCCAGGTGCGCGTGTTCGGCTGGTACAGGCGCTACGGCCTGCCGTACATCGACGTCTACAAGCTGCAGTTCGCGGAGCGCACGAAGACGACCTACAACATGTTCGTCCGGGCGCTCTTCGCCGGGCTCGTGCTCCTGCTCGCCGTCGCGTGGCTTGCAGTTTGGCTGTAAGCGGGCATGAAGGTCTCGTTCCATCATAATGGAACGGAAGTGGCCATTTTCACTCCATCGTGATGGAGTGAAACGCCCTACCGCTTCTTCCAGTCCCCGACAATCTTCAGAAAATTCGCGAAGATCTCCTCACCGTGCTCGGTGTGCTCCACCTCCGGGTGGAACTGCGTCCCGTAGAGCGGGCGCTTCTTGTGCGCGATCGCCTGGTGCGTGCAGTTCTCGCTGTGCGCAAGCGAGGTGAACACCTTCGGCAAGTTGTGGATCTCGTCGTTGTGCGACTGCCACACGGTGAACTTTTTCGGGAGCCCCTTGAAGAGCTCGTTTTGCCGGTCGATCACGCATTCGGCTTTCCCGAACTCACCGCCGCGGTCGGCCGCGTCCGCCTTGCCGCCGAAGTGGACCGCCAGGTACTGGCAGCCGACGCAGATCCCGTAGATTGGCATGTCGAGCTCGTCGATGTAGCGGCCGATGTTCCCAAGCTTCTCGACCTCGGTGCCGATCGACGGGGCGCCGCCTGAAAGCACGAGCGCGTCGGCATCGACCTTCTTCGGCTCCGTCGTGTTGGGGATGATCTTCGTGGTGGCCCCCAGGTCGCGAAGCACCCGCCACTCGCGGTGCGTCCACTGGCCGCCGTTGTCGACGACATCGACTTTGAGGGGCATGAAGTTTGGAGGGGGACGAGGGTTAATGAAAGGCACCAGGGAAATTTCCTGGCGGTCTGGCCTTGCGGGGGAACGCGGCGTTTAAGGACGATAGCCCTCGGGGTACCCCTGGTGGATCGTGACTTCCGGCAGTTTCGTGCGGATCACAGCGTGCACCTCCTCGAGGACCTTGATGCACTCGGCTTCCGTGTACCCGAAGTAGGTCGCAAGGTCCCTTTCGCGAATGTGGTGAGGCTGCTTGCGGTGGTCCTCCAAGCGCACCACGTATCGGACCTGGCGGCCGAGCGTGCTGCCTCCCCCCCGCGGGAACTCGAGCGCGTACACTGCGCGGACGTCCGCCCATCGGACGAAGGGATCCCAACCCCGCTTGTAGTGAATGACGGGTACGAACCCATTCGCGTAGAGGCCCCACAATCGGTGCTCGGCAAACGCTGTCCGCCAGTAACCGTAAGGGCCTGCGATCATGGCCAAGAAGCCCCCGAAGACCAAGTACGAACCAGCCCGGGAGGGCAGGCCACTCCAAAACAGGCCCCCCAAGAAAACCAGGAGACCGATCCACGGGAGCGCCACGAGCGCCCGCTTCTCCCTCCTGCGGCGTCCATCAAAAAAACGCAAGTGCGCCTCGTCCGCAGCGAGGATCGTGGCGCCCCACGAAGGGTCGGGCGCCTTCATTTTGACGTTCTTGATGCCAGCCATCCGGACGGTCGCCCCTTCGAATCGAGGCCCGCGTCTTGTACGCGTTGGTCAATCCTCGGCATCTTCCGCCGCTTGCCCCTCGAGGATGCCAACACTCTTGAGCGCCCCCACGAACCCGTCGAGGATCTCCGTTTGCTCCTCCGCGGTCAGATCCACCGCCCCAATCGCGTTCGACACCACCCCGCCTTGCCCCGTGCCGCTCCACACGATCACGGCCCGGCCTTCGGGCTTGCGCATGTCCTCGTAGCGCTTGATCCGCCCGAGCTTCAGCGTGACCGGAGGGCCCAAGCTCGAGAGACCGGGCGCACTTTCGAAGCTCGCTGGAAGCAGGACGGCGTTTTTCCTCACGGCGAAGTGGACCTCACCCATCTGCCGGGCGGAGCTGATTCCCCACAGGAACCCGATGAGGAGCGCGACGCCGAGGACCCCGATGCCGGCCCGGAAGGTCGCTTCGAAGTCCGGCCCCACGGCCGCGACAAGGAGCACCGCAAGCGCAAGGAGCGCGAGCACCTGCGCTTGCCCGCTCGCTCTGCGCTTCGCTTTTTGGGCCCGTTCCCTCACAAACTTCGGCGGGCTCCACACCACTTCGCCGAGCCCGTGCGGCTCAGGCGGCGGGTCGACGGCCGGCGTGTCTTCCACTTGCTTCACGACTCGCCTTCGTATTTGTCATCCGTGTAGCAATAATAGCGGTTATACTCGGAAACCCATTCCATCGTGCGGCCGCAGCTGCAGATCGGCGCGCCCTGCGGCTGCTGGTACTGGGTGCCAATGTCGCCCGCCGCCGGTCCTGCCGCCGCTGGCTCGGGGGCCGCCTGCGGCTCCGCTTGCGCGTAGGCGTAGTCCATTTGCTGCGTCGAAGGCTGCGCGTAGTACCCCGCGCTCGGCTGGGGCGCGTACGAGGGAGCCGGGGCCGGCGCGGGGGCAAACAGCGAGGTGTATTCAGCCTTGCGCTGGGCCTCCAGCGCCGCGGCGTCGACCAACGGACCCGAAGGGACGACCTGCGGTGGCGGCGGCGGCGCGGGGGCCGCGCCCAGCAGGCCGAACATGGTGAACGATTCGGTCGCGTGCGCGCGCCAGATGAAGAGTTCGAGGAGGCCGCCCACGGCGAGCCCCGGCAGGATCCCCGTGATGCCCGCGATGAACGACCACTTCTTCACGACATCGACCTTGTCGTCGTCGAGCGCCTTGCGGATAAAGAGGAACCCGATTGCGCCCGTGGCAAAGCCGAGCCCGCCCACCACCATCAACAGGATGGACGTCGTGAGCTTTGCCGAAATCTTGGCCGGCGTCCAGCGGGTCTGGTCGGGGACATTTCCGAAGTGCGAACTCAGCCACTGCCAGTCCTGGTACACGAGAATCGCGTAGATCAGCGACACCGCGCCGATGCCGATGCAAAGGCCCGCGGCGCCCAGGTTCAGCCGCTTTGACCAGTCGTACCTGCGGCGCAGGTACTCGAAGTCCGCGATGGATTGACCCCCGTTCCACAGATGCGCCTGGCTTACAGGCGACTTTAGGAGCCATTTCAGCGTCCCCACCGTATATAACCGTTTAGGATTGCACGACTAAATGTTCGGAGCCAGACGTGCTGGCCGACGCCGCGCGAAACTTCAAGACGGCGGCGGCCGGGTGATGGGCCGTGGTAAGCGCTGCCGCCGCGCGCGCGCCCGGCAAAGCGATCCTGTTCGGCGAGCACGCGGTCGTTTTCGGCGAGGGGGCCATCGCCGCAGCCCTCACCCTGTACTTCGAAACCCGCGTGAAAGTCGGCAAGGGCGAGTCGAGCCGCGTGGACGGCCGCCCGCTCGACCGCCGGCACCACGCGTACTTCCAGGAGGCGCTGAAGCGCGCGTGGGGCGACCGCGGGCCGCTCGAGCTTTCGACGACTTCGTCGGTGCCAAGTTCCTCGGGGCTCGGCTCGAGCGCGGCGCTCACCGTGTCGGCGGTCGCCGCGCTGCGCGCGCTGCGGGGGAAGATGGACCAGGAGGAGGTTGCGCGCACCTCGTTCGAAGTCGAGTACGCGGTCCAGGGCCGAGCATCGCCCACCGACACGTCGACGGCCGCCCACGGCCGCTGCGTCTACATCGCCAAGCAGGCCGGGGCGGGGCACCTGTGGACGCTCGAGAAGGGCGGCAATCGCTGGTGTGTGCACGACCTCGCGTTCCCGCCGCTGCAGTTCGTCGTCGGGTACACCGGGAAGAAGGGGAACACCGGCGAGCTTGTCGAGAAGGTCCGCAAGCTCGCCGAGACCGACAAGTCCGCCCGCGCAAGGATAAGCGAGATCGGCGCGCTCGTTGAGGAGGCCCGCGGCGTGCTCGCCGCCGGCGACGCGCGCGCGGTCGGGAAACTGATGGACCGCAACCATGAGCACCTCAAGGCGCTCGGCGTGTCCTCCCCCGAACTCGAAGCGCTCGTCGCCGCCGCGCGCCCCCACGCCTTCGGCGCGAAGCTCACGGGCGCAGGTGGGGGCGGCTGTATGATCGCCGTCACCGACAAGCCCGAGGCCTGCGCGCGCGCCATCGAGGCGGCCGGCGGCAAGCCGTACCGCGCCGAAATCGACCCCGGCGGCGTCATACTCGTCTGACGATCCAGCGCTGGCCAGCTCCAAGTCGCAAGGTTAACTACCGCGTTAGCCTTAAGAGGCGAGCGCGGGCCATTTGACGTGGCCGGAGGCTCCCCCTATGTTTGAACCGAAGGTCACCCTTGACCAGGCCAGCTTCCGCGCTCTGGCCTCCGAGACGCGCATCGCCATCCTGCGCGCGCTCTCCGAGCACCAGATGACGCTCACCGAACTCGCCGAGCGGCTCCAGATCTCCAAGCCCGGCGTCATGAAGCATCTGGAGCTCCTGCAGGAAGCCGGCCTCGTGCTGCGCGAAGACGCGGAGCGGAAATGGATTTACTACCGGCTCACCACGAAGGGCGAACGCATCCTCGACCCCGAGCGGACCCGCATCGCGCTTGCGCTCGGGTTCTCGCTGGTTACGGCGGCCGCGGGCGCAGGGATCACCGCGCTCGTGTCGGCGACCCGAGCGCCCGGCGCCACGCCCATCCTTGGACCCGCGATTGTCTTCGACGCCTTCACCATCTTGCCCATTGCCGTCCTCGGCATCGGAGCCATCGCGAGCCTCGCCTCGTTCATCGCATGGCGCAGGCGCCCGCGCGCAACGGACCAGGAGATCCTCGCGCGGCTCGGCAACCTCGCCGAGGAATCCCCGCAGGCCGCGCCCGCCGCCGGCACCCCGCCGTAGCGGGCGCCGCCAGGCGCCGCCACACGCGGCGAGCCTAACGAGCCAATCATTATCTTCGGCCCCCAGGCTTGACGGCCGTGGCCGAAGCCAGCCTGGCCATCCCCGACCCCATCATTTCCGTGAGCGGGCTGTCGAAGTCCTACCGCGACTCCCCCGCCCTCGAGAACGTGTCGTTCGACGTGCCCAAAGGCGCGTTCTTCGGCTGCTTTGGCCCGAACGGCGCCGGCAAGTCCACCCTCACACGCATCCTCATCGGCCAGCTCGAGCCCACCGCCGGCACCTGCCGCGTCCTCGGCCTTACCCCCGGCAAGGATTCGCTCCCCCTCAAGCGCAACGTCGGCATCGTCCCCGAGTCCGAGTCGCCCCCCTCCTTCCTCACCGCCGTCGAATACCTCGAATTCGTCTGCCGCCTGCGCGGCCTCCCCGACGGCGCCGTGCGCATCTCGAAATGGATGGAGTACTTCGACATGGCTGACAAGCAGGACACCCTCTGCAAAGACATGTCCAAGGGCACCCGCCAGAAACTCATGCTCGCCTCCGCGTTCATCCACCGCCCCCCCCTCCTCTTCCTCGATGAGCCGTTCCTCAACCTCGACCCCATCTACCAGCGGCGCGTCCGCGACTTCCTCGCCGACTTCGTAAGAGCCGGCGGCACGATCTTCATGTGCTCCCACATCCTCGAAATCGCCGACAAGGTCTGCACCCACGCCGTCGTCCTCGACCGCGGCAAGGTGCTCGCACAAGGCCCCATCGCCTCCTTCCGCAAGAACGGCCACGACCTCGCCGACACCTTCCTCGACATCCTCGAGCACAAGGAGGGGCCGCCACGGGCCGCCTGAAAGACTACGCCTACATCATCACCCTGATGATGCGCGAGGAAGCGCGCTTCCAGTCCAACTTCACCTCCAAGCTCTCGTTCTACGAGTTCCCCCTCGTCCTCATGGGCTTCGCGTTCCTTGCCGGCTACTTCTACGAGGAACTCATCCGCACGACCCCCCTCCAGCAGCTGCTCATCACCCTCCACTTCTCCATGCTCCTCTACGGAGTCTCCACCGGCGCATTCGCCTTCCTCGGCAAGGAAATCGTCGACCGGCGGTTCGGCAGCGTCAACTTCCTCCTCTCCGCCCCCATCACACAGCCCGTCCTGTTCCGCACCACCACTTCGGCGTTCTACCTCAAAGACGCAATTTACTACTGGGCGTTCACGCTCACGCCCGTCGCCGTCGGGCTCGCGATTGCCCAGCCCTTCGCGCCCTACACGATGTCCTCGGTCCTCTTCCTGTGGCTCTCCGTTGTCCTCACGTTCTCGTACGGCCTTGCCCTCGCGTACGCGTTCTCCGCCCTCTACCTGCGCTCCCGCAAACTCTTTGCCGCGCTTGCCATCGGCTTCATGGGCCTGCTCGCCGTCGCGGGGTTCACCGCCATCATCCCGCTTGGCGCCATCATCCCTTCCATCCAATTCCAGCTCACGAAGGAGCCGCTGCCGCTCATCGTCAGCGTCGTCGCCACGGTCCTCCTCTCGTGGGTCGCGACCTTTGCCGTGCAGGAAACCTTCGAGTCGAGCGAGACCCAATTCAAGGAGACCTTCCTTGCGCGCACCGTGCGCTTCAAGGCGTTCGGCCGCTACGCGCCCCTGCTTGCCAAAGAGTGGACCGACCTCGAACGCTCCCACGCCCTCACCAAGATGGCGTTCTCCTTCGCCGTGCCCCTCGTGTTCCTCTCACTTTCGGTGTGGTTCCTCAACAACACGCTCGGCGTCTCGCTCAAGTTCGATACCGTGTTCTACGCCGGCAATGTCGGGTTCTTCGGGGTCATGATCTACTCGTGGCTCAACCACATCGACATCACAGAGTACTACGACACGCTGCCCGTCACGGTCCCCCGCCTCATCAAGGCGAAGCTCATCGTATTTTTCCTCGTCACGGCCGGGATTACCGCTTTCTTCGTCGTGCTCATGGCCTTCATCAACGGAGAGGTGTGGAAGCTCGCCGTCGCCCTGCCTGTTGCGTTCTCGACCTCGGCCTACACGGTCGTGGCCACCGCGTACCTCACCGGGCTGCGCACGAATACCGCGCTTCTGAACGGCCCGGTGATTGCGCGCTTCGGCCTGCTTACCGTCCCGCCGCTGCTCGCCATCGCGTTCCTTTCGCTCGGCTACGACCTCTTCCCCTCCCTCGCGCTCCAGTGGATCGCGCTCGTCGTTGCGGGGATGGCCCTGCTCACGGTGCTCCTCTACGGCCTCATCGACGGTCGGTGGGTCAAGGCCACCTTCCAGCGGGCGTAGGCAACCTCATCGGGGCGGATCTTGCCGCTTTGCCGGCGCCGGGGCGCTTGCCTCCTTCCGCTTTCGCACCCCTAGGACCGCAGCGCCCACGCCGACGCTGGCCAAGGCGACGGCGGCGACTGCGAGAGTCGGGCTGGCGCCGGCGACTGCGGGGACCGTCGAGCCGCCACCGCCGCCTCCGCCGCGCCCCATGCTTGGCGGGCAACCGTAGTTCAACGTCGGAGGCTGGAAGCTCCCGTTGACATGGCCCCAGCTGCCGTCGTCGCTGATCGCGCGCGCCTCTACCTTCAACTCGCGGGCGGTCGCTCCGCAGTAGTAGAAGAGGTCGAAGAGATCGCCGTTGTCGTAGGTGCGCGTGAACGTCCACTCCGCCCATGACGACCCGCCCCTCGCGAGCAAAACCGCAGGGTCGCCCTCCGACAGCGACTGTTCGAACCAGTAGTCCGAGAACTTCCAACGGCCCGCGTCGACCGTTATCCCAACCGCGTACAGGCCCATGGAGACGCGAACCTCACCCACCGAGCCGGTCGTGGTCCCCTTTACGGTCAGGGTGTACTGCGACCCGGTCGTGGCCACCTCGAGCGAGCTGATCGATATCGTCGGCGCGCCAAAAGGGGTGGTCGCCGCGGCGATATCGTCGTCGGGCGCAAACTCAAAGTCGAGCGACAGCTCGCACCAGTCCTTGTAGTCGGAGAAATCGTCCGAGTCGGTGTCGATGCCCGCCGACGCCTTCAGGCTCCACCCGTTCGAGGTCCCCGGAAAGGCAGCGGCGGGGGAGCGGAGGGTGAGCCAAGCACCGGACGTCTCATTTGCAAGCGAGACCGTTTTGCCCTGGCTGTTGCGGTAGGACCCCGACCCGTTGGTGAAGTAGAGGCTCTCCGCGTGGGCAGCTTCCGACCCATACAGGATGAAGCCGTAGAACGCCTCTGCGTGGTCGGCGTCGATAGCGCCGGCGACCCTGAGGCCGAGGACGATGTCGGGGCCGTCGCGGCACGACCGCACCTCGACGATGTCGTAGTCGTCGTGGCCCCGTTCTTGGGCAGACGAGCTGAAGTTGTACACGTCGCCTGCATAGTCGAGTTGGCCCGCGACGGAGCCGGCCTGGCAGGGCGGAGCGGCCGACGCGCCCCCCGCAAGGAGCGCGAACGCGCCAAGGCAGGCCAACACCAGAGAGAAGGCAGCGGCGCGGATGGGGCTCCCCGTCCCCTACCTTCGACGCGGCCGCCTTAATGGTTCGGGTACTGTTGGGCGGGGAGTGAAGGCCCCTAGGCGCGCCTGCGGATGGCGACCGCCAGGGACTGCGCCGTGGTCGTCCGCCTCGATGGATCGACCCGAACGCTCGAGGCGGTGGAGCGCGTGGCGCGCACGGGAGAGGGAGTCGCGCACGCGCCCGCGGCGGCGAAGGCCGTCGCGCGCTCGCGGGCCCCCTGCCCTACTTGGGCGGCGGCGGGGGCGGCGGCATCATGCCACCTCCCGGCGGCGGAGGTGGCAACATCCCCGGCGGTGTCCACGGCTGCGAAGGCGCGCCCATCGGCGGTAGCGGGGCTATGCCGGGCGTCATGCCCGGCGGCACCATGGGCGCCGCCGCGGCCTTCTTGCGCTTCATCAAGATGACCACCGCTACGACGGCCGCCAACACCACCAAGAGCACGATTCCGATCAGCGCGCCCGACCCGGCGTCCCCGCCCGACCCGGCCCCCGACCCCACCGTCGTCGGCTGGAACGTCTGGCTGCCGTGGCCCCACTTGCCGTCTTCGGCGATGACGCGCACCTCAATCTTCCCTTCGTGAAGCGTCAGGAAGTCGCCGAGGATGCCCTTCAGGCCCGACTCGGTGTAGTCGCGCGTGAACTTCCACTGCGCCCAGCTGCCGTTGACTTTCTCGAGCGCGACGGTGATGTCGCCCCCGGCCATGGTCTGCTCAATGTAGTAGTCGGAGTACGACCATTCGTTGGTGCCGAGCCCGGTCCTGCGCACGCCCATCGTCACGCGCAGCTCTGCAACTGCCCCCGACGTGGTCCCTTCGGCCACAACACGGTAGGTGTCCCCGGTCTTCGTCACGTTAATTTTGGTGACTGCGGCCGTGGGCGACGAGAAGGGCGTGTGCTCCAAGGAGAGGTCGGTGGAATCCGTGTACTCCTCACCCGTGTCGAGGGTGTCGGCGTCGAAGAGCTCAACAGTGCCCGTCCCGTCCGTGTTTTCGGTGGCCTCGATCTCAAGGTCCCACCCGCCTGTCCGGCTGCCGTATTGGACGTTCGGCACCCAAATGGTGAGCCACGCGCCGTCCGTGGTGTTCGTTGCGGTCATCCAGTGGAAGTTCACATCCTTGAAGCCCGCGCTGTGGTTGGAAAAGGAGACATGCAGCGTCTCGGGCCCCACCAGCACGAACGTGTAGTTCGACTTCACGCTGTCATTGACAATCGTGCCCCCCACGCGCACCCCGAGGACGATGTTGGAGCCGTCCATGCAAGACGTTGTCTGGAGGATATCGTAATTCGCGTGCCCGGCCTCCTCCTTGTGCGTGGCCTTGTTCCACACATCGTCCACATAGTCGAGGTGGCCCGCCACCACATTCGAAGGGCAGGGGGCCGCGGCTTGGGCCGAGGCTCCAAGAAGGGCAAGGGTCGAAAGTCCAATGGCAGTCATCAGGAGAATTCGAATCGATAGGCGCACGAAGAGTCCTCGACGCCCGATCGCCCATGGCTCATTTAACCGTTGTGACCGCCCACGAGAGACCTCGAAAACTTATAGCCAGCCAGAGGGATGGGCGCGCAAGCGAGGAGCCTCAAGCGTGGTCGTCCAACTTTCTGGCTCGGGGCTTTCCCTCGAGGCCGTCGAGCGCGTCGCCCGGGGCCGCGAGCCGGTCGCCCTCTCAGCGTCGGCGGCCAAAGCCGTCGCCCGCTCGCGTGCCGCCGTCGAGAAGATCCTGGGCTCCAAGGAAACAGTCTACGGGATCAACACGGGGTTCGGCGACCTCAAGGACGTCCGCATCCCGAACACGAAGCTGCGCCAACTCCAGCTGAACCTGATCCGCTCGCACGCGGCGGGCGTGGGCGAGCCCTTCCCGGCGGAGGTCGTCCGCGCGATGCTCGCGCTGCGCCTCAACGCCTTCGCGAAGGGCTTTTCGGGCGTTTCACCCGGCCTTGTCGACGCCATGGCCGCGCTCCTCAACGCGGGCGTGCACCCCGTCGTCCCGTCGCAAGGGTCCGTCGGGTCGTCCGGTGACCTCGCGCCGCTTGCGCACATCGGCCTTGCCCTCATCGGGGAAGGCGAGGCGGAATTCAGGGGAGCGACCATGGAGGGCGGGGCGGCGCTCCAAGCCGCGGGCCTCAAACCCTACACGCTCTGCGAGAAGGAAGGGATCTCCATCGTCAATGGCACGCAGGCGATGACCGCCGTCGGCGTCCTCGCGCTCCTCGACGCAGAACGCGCGCTTAGCGCCGCCGCCGTCGCGGGCGCGATGGCGCTTGAATGCCTCGACTCGAGCGAGAAGCCCTTCGACCCGCGCGTGCACGCGGCGCGGCCCCACCAGGGCGCGCGCGAAGTCGCGGCCGCCGTTTCACGGATGGTCAAGGGCAGCGGCATGATCCACGACCATGAAGACTGCGACAAGGTGCAGGACCCCTATTCGTCGCGCGCGCTTGCGCAAGTGCTCGGCGCCTCCTTCGACGCCATGGTGCACGCCCGCGGCGTGCTCGAGGTCGAAATCAATTCGGCCACGGACAACCCGCTGGTCTTCCCCGACACGGGCGAGGTCATCTCCGGCGGCAACTTCCACGGCCAGCCCGTCGCGCTCGTGATGGACTACCTCGCAATCGCCTCCGCGGAAGTCGCGGACATCATGGAGAGGACCATCGCACGGCTCGTCTCCGGCGAAGAGGGCCACCTCCCCAAGTTCCTCGCCCGCGACCCGGGCCTGAATTCCGGGTGGATGATCGGCCAGTACACGGCCGCGGCCCTTGTTTCGGAGAACAAAGTGCTCGCCCATCCGGCTTCGGTGGACTCGATCCCCACCTCCGCGGGACAGGAAGACCATAACTCGATGGGAACGATCGCCGCGCGCAAGGCGCGCGCGGTGGTCGAGAATACGCAGCGCGTGGTTGGAATCGCGCTGCTGTGCGCCGCCGAGGGGATGGACCTCCACAAAGGCCGGCCGGCCAAGGGCACCGCCGCCGCTCGCGCCGCCGTGCGACGCAAGGTCAAACCCCTCACCGCCGACCGCGCGATCTACCGCGATTTGGAGACGGCCGCGCGCCTGGTTAAAAGCGGGGAGGTCGTGGCCGCCGCCGAAAAGGCCGTGGGGCCCCTTGGGCTCTAGGCCAGAGGAGCCGCATGTCCGCCCTTGGCACCGCTGCCAAACCCCTCCTTTGGGTCCTGCGCCGGGCCGGCGGCAGCCGGCGCCGCCTGCAGGTCGCCGTGCTCATCGCCGGCGCCATCCTCTGCCCCGTGGGCCTGCTCTCCTACGGCCTGGTTTCGCCCGAGATTCCGTTTTTCGAAACGCCCGTCACCTATGTCGGCGAGCTGCGCGCGGACACGATGGCAAAAATTTACGGGCGGATCAACTGCACCTGCGCAACGGCCATCGACCGTCAGGAGTCGACGGTGGGCACCAACGGGCGCACATGGAACGCCACCTACCAGCCCTTCACCGTGAACGACCCGAGCGGCTCGTTGGTCGTCGACACCACGAGCATCACGCGCATGACGCCGGGCCCCAGCAACGGCGACTGGATGAAGGGCGACTGGGTCGCCATCTACGGCTCGGTCTATGACCAGGGCACGGGCTCCGTCCTGCTCCAAGGGCAAATGGTCGCCAAGGCGCCCGACGACACTCCGGCGCGGTACGCGTTCTTTGCGCTCGTCACCGCGACGGTCGGGGCGCTCGCGATCGCCTTCGTCCTCACCGACCGCATCTTCTTCGGCGCGCCCGAGGCGTGAGTCACTCTGCTTCGCGCGTCAGCGGGCCTGCAAACTCCGCCTGCACCTTCACGACCTCGCCGCTCGTCGCGCAGGCGGCGTAGGCGGCAAGCGGCTCGGCATTGAGCGCCTCGAACCCCAGCCCCCACGTGTACGACCCCAGCAACTCGCGCGCCTGCTTGTCTTCGCCGAGGATGAAAAGGGCCCCCGCAAAGGCCTCCATCGTGGAGAGCTGCATGGGCTGACCGTAATGCAGCGGGTTCGCCGCCAGCAGGAACGGCAGCGCTCGCCCCGGCAGCAGGCCGTGGAGGTCGTGGCGCCCGTAGCTCTCCTCCACATGCTTCCACGAGCAGTCGAGCGCCACCAAGCCGCGTGCGTGCGCTGCGTGCGAATCTTCGAGCGACAGCGCCTTCTCGGAGCGCGGGTCGAGGAGCACCGCGCGGCGCGGCAACCCTCGCACCGTATTGACGCCCTCGGCCAGATTCCGGCGGATCAGCTTCCTGCCGGTGCACTTGGCGGGGTCGCACTGGTCTTCCAGAAGTTCCACGAGGCGGACTTTGCCAGGCAGCGCCGGTTTCACGGTTGGATTACGTCGAGCCGCCCACATAGCCCTATGGATGAGCGCGGGCGCCGACCGAAATTCACGAAACCATTATAATATTGAACTACTACACTTGAGCCATGAGCAACACAACCATCACGGTAAGGACCGAGACACGGGACAAGCTCGCCGCCTTGAAAATGGATGGACGATACAAGAACCTGGATGCTCTCATCGACGAACTTCTCATTGAATTCCGTCGCAAGAAGCTACGCGAGACGAGCATTCTAATGCGGCGGAAAATGAAAGAGAAAGGCCTCACCCTCAGGGACCTGATCAGGTGAGGGTTGTCATTGACACGAACGTGGTCGTGTCCGCTTTCTACGACCCCGATTCGGTTCCAGGTCGGATCATCGATGCGGGCACGACCGGCCGGGTCGCCCTGTGCGCTCCCGAAAGCGTCCGCCTCGAGTTGATTCGCGTCCTTTGCAAGGTGATGGATTGGGCCCCGATCCAGGCTACCGTCGCCCTCCAAGCGGTTCGAATAGAGTGGGTCCCTGCAGGCATTTTCGCAGATCGCCTCGCTGAGGCCCTGGCACTTCTGCGGGACCCCGACGACGCGCCCGTTCTTGCCCTAGCCATGGCCATCGGTTGCGACATCATTTCGGGCGATCGAGATTTGCAGGTGGTCAAGGTTAAGGGAATTCGTATTTGGCGCCCCTCGGAATTCGAGGGGCGCCCGTGAATTCCGGCCACTCACGCGGCCAACATGCTCTCGAACTCTTTCACCACTTCGGGGTACTTCTTCTGCACGGCCTTCAGGATCTCCAGCGTCGTGACTTTCTTAAACTCCACGCCCTGCAGCGCGTCGATGACCTTGTTCAGCGACTCGTCGGACATTTTCATCATGGTTTCCTTCGCCATGTAATTGCGCATCAGCTGCTCTTCGAGCTCGTCGCGCCAGGTCTTCTCGTAGAGCTGCAGGAACTTCACGCTGAAGTTGTGCGCGTCCCACGCCGCCTTGGCGACGTCGCCGGCGATCTTCCCCGAAATGCACGCGTTTGCAACTCCGCCGCCAGTGAGCGGGTCCACGAGCCTGGCCGCGTCGCCCACGAGCATGACGCCGTCCGCGGTCGTCCGCTTGAGCGGCTGCGACACCGAAACGGCGCCCGCCACGTCTTCGATGGATTTGCCCTTCGCGTAGCCGGGGTGGCGCTTGATCCACGCATCGAGGTAGGTCTTCGCCGTCGCGATCCCCGGCGACGCCTTGAGCGACACGCCGATGCCGACGTTCGCTTCGCCCGGGCCCTTCGGGAAGACCCACAAATACCCTTGCGGCGCCACCTTGGCGCCGACGTAGAAGTCGTTGTAGCGCACGTCGCAGTCAACGCCCACGAGCCGGTACTGCAGGCAGGCCTCGATGTCGCTCGGCTTCAACTGCGTCTTGATCCCGGCCCAAAGGCCGACACGCGACTCGAACCCGTCGGCCGCGATGATGAGCGGCGCACGCAGTTCGACGTCCTTGTTGAGCTTGCGCGCGTGGACGCCCACCGGGATTCCGTTTTCCACGATGAGCCCGAGCGCGTTCGTCTTCACCCAAACATCCGACCCCGCCCGGATCGCCTCGCGCGCGAGGAACTTGTCGAACATGTCGCGCTCGACCACGAACCCGGTCTCATTGCCGGCCTGCGCCGCGTCGAGCGTGATGTACTGCTCGTTGGGAGCGAAGATGCGCGCCCCGTCAACTTCGTTGGCAATCCAGTCCTTGCCCGGCTTGAGCCCGATCTGGTTCAGCCAGGCGGTCGCGATCCCTTCGCCGCAGCGGACGGGGGTGCCGATTTCCTGGCGCTTCTCAATCATGAGCGTCTTGAGTCCGTGAGCGGCCGCCGCCCGCGCGGCGCACGACCCGCCAGGGCCTCCGCCAATCACGAGCACTTCGTAATCGTAGCGCTCGGTCATTGCGCTCCCTCAGGTCGTGGTGCGGATCTTCGGCTTCATTTTCTCGGTGCCGGGGATCGGCGAGATGGCCCCGACGGGGCACACGCGGTCGCACATGCCGCAGTCCACGCACCTTTCGTTGAACGCGATGTGCATGTCGAAGAGCGTGATGGCGTCGAAGGGGCAGGTGCCCACGCACGCGGAGCAGTGCATGCAGGTGTCACGGTCGACTTGGCGCATGGGGGGGGTCTCCAGGGAGGTTCGTGCGCGGAAGAGCGCTCGCGCCGGGCCTGCAGGGGGAGATTTCCACCCGCAAAGCAGGTTTCTTATCGAGGGTTCGCGTATAAGAGTTTTGTAGCGTCGGCGTGGACAACGCCGGCCTTGGAGGGTAGGAAATGGTCTCGGCCAGAGAGCTTACGGAGCATCTTGCCGGATTTGGGATTGACCTGAAGGCTCTCAACATCGACCTGGGGCGCGAGCTTGAGGAGGCCGTTGGGAGGCTCGAGCTCGTGGGGCTCACGACCTACGAGGCGCGCGCGTACATTGCGCTGATTGGGCTCGGCGTGGGGACCGCGGAGATCGTGTCGAACACGGCCGAGATTCCGCGCACCTCCGCGTACAAGGTGTTGCAAGCGCTCGAACGAAAAGGTTTCGTGACCTCCACCGACGGCCGACCGCAGAACTTCCGCCCGAACTCACCCGACGTCGTCCAAAAGCGAGTGGCCTCGGACCTCGATGAGACCTTCAGCAAGCTGCAGCTCCTGCATGAGCTCTCGTCGCAGCGCGGGATGCCGCAACTCATTTTCACGATTACGGGGAAGGACCGCGTGATCCAGAAAATCGCGGACATCATCAAGACGACGACCCAGAGCCTTTGGCTTTCGACGCCGGCCTACGGACAGCTGCGCGAAGCCATCGACAAGCTGGTGCTTGATGCGGCCAAGCGCGGCGTGCAGGTGACGATCATCACGGACGCGGCGCAGGGCGTTCCGCCCGCCACGGCGGAGAAGGTGCGGCTGATCCGCAGGCCGCGGCTGATCGCGACGGACATGGTGGCCGACGGGCGGCAGGCGCTCATCGCGTCGGCCGAGCTCGACGCGTGCGGGCATGTGGACAACCCGATGCTCGCCGAGCACCTGCACCGGTTCTTTGACGCGGTGATGGACACGGCGGGCGAAGCTACACCGGCAACACGGTGAGGCCAAACGCGGCGAGCCGCCCAAAGTGGTCCTCATCATCTGTCACGACCACACCATCCCCATGCGCGACTGCGGTGGCCGCGATGAAGATGTCCATGTCAGGAATTGGTTGTCCGCGTTCCTCGAGGTAGGACGACATTTTCGCGGCCAGCCGTGCCGCTTCCGCATAGAACGGCAACACACGGAACGTCTCGCGCAGGCGCCGGATCCCGACGGCTTCTGCCTCAGGGTCAGGAGCCCGGCGGACCCCTCGCCAAAGTTCGAAAACCACGTGAGGGGTGATGAACAAGTCCCGCTTGGCCCGGATGAGGGCCTCAACCTCGCGGGTAGCGAGGCGATCCCGCCGTAGGAGGTCAATCACGGCCTGGGTGTCGAGTGTCGGCGTTTTGAGCGCCCCCTGGGTCTCGACGGGTGGCCTGTGTGCCTCTCGTCGTAGACGCTTTGGATGGCGTCGGCCAGGTCGGGCCTCGGGCCGATCTCTCGGAGGAGCTCGATGAGCCCCTCGGCGTTGGACCGGCGCCCCGGCTTCCTCTCCGCCTTTGTTGGGGACACTCGCTTTGCCATCACTCCGCCTTCGATGGCCGGACATATAATCATGCGGGCCAGTAGGCCGAATGCATCGAAGGCAAGGAGATCTCGACTAGCCTAGGGCCCGCTGCCCCGCTTCAAGGGCGAGCAACTTTCTCTTCACCGCGATTCCCCCGCCGAAGCCCGTCAGGCTCCCGTCCGCGCCGACGGCGCGGTGGCAGGGCACGATGATGGGGATGGGGTTCGCGCCGTTTGCGGCGCCCACCGCGCGCGCTGCGGTGGGCTGACCGATCCGGCGCGCGAGTTCACCGTACGAAACCGTTTCGCCGTAAGGGATCTTGCGCAGCTCGTCCCATACGCTTCGTTGAAACGGCGTCCCCTCCGCCGCAAGCGGGACATCGAACGCGCGCCGCCCGCGCTCGAGGTATTCCTCCAGCTGGCTCTGCGCATCGCGCACCACGCCGGCGCGCGACTTGACCCACGATGCACGCGGGCCTCCTTCGCGCTCAAAGTGGACGTAGCGGACCGCGCGGCTGTCGCCGGCCACGGTGAGGGCGCCGATGGCGGTCGGGAAGGTGCGGTACTCCATGGGGGCAAGCTCGGACACGATCATGTCCACCCGCTCGGAACGTGCGCATATAAGGCGGAAGGGGGGGTCGCCGAAAGCGCCCTCACGCGTCCTTCCACGTCAGGATCGGCTTCCTTGCCGCCTCGACCTCGTCCACGCGGGCGACCGCCGTGTTGTGCGGGGCGCTCTTCACGAGCTCGGGGTCCTCCTTCGCGATCGTGAGAAGGGCGTCGCAGATCGCGTCGAGGTCCTCCTTGGTTTCTGTCTCGGTGGGCTCTATCATGATAGACTCCTCGACGATCATCGGGAAGTACACGGTGGGCGCGTGGATGCCGTAATCGAGCAGGCGCTTCGCTATGTCGGCGACCCGCAAGCCCGTCGCGTCGCGAATCTTCACGCCCGAGAGCACCGTCTCGTGCATCCGCGGCGACTGGGGGCTGATGTCCATCGGATAGGTATCCTTCAGGCGGTGGTGAATGTAATTCGCGCCGAGGACGGCCATCTCCGTGTTCTCGGTGAGGCCGTCGGCGCCGAAGAGCCGGATGTAGGTGTAGCCGCGGACGAACATCCCGCCGTTGCCCCAGTACCCCTTGACGCGGCCGATCGTGTGGGGGCGGTCGTAATCCCAGTAGTACTTGCCGTCCCTGAGACCCACGAGAGGGACCGGCAGGAAGGGCGCGAGCTTCTCGACGACGCCGATGGGCCCCGCGCCCGGGCCGCCGCCGCCGTGGGGCGTCGAGAAGGTCTTGTGCAGGTTGAAGTGAACCATGTCGAACCCCATCACGCCTGGGTTCGTCTTCCCGAGAATCGCGTTGAAATTCGCGCCGTCGTAGTAGAGGAGTGCGCCCACGTCGTGGACGATCTTGGCGACCTCGCCGATGTTGCGCTCGAAGAGGCCGAGCGTCGAGGGGTTCGTAATCATGAACGCGGCGGTCTTCTCCTTGGACACGGCAGCGCGCAAGCCCTCCAGGTCAACCGCACCGTTCTTCGAGGGGATCTCAACCACGTCGTAGCCGGCCATCGCGGCCGAGGCGGGGTTGGTGCCGTGCGCCGAATCCGGCACAACCACTTCGTGCCGGTGCCCTTCGCCGCGCGACTCGTGGTACGCGCGGGTGACGAGCATCGAGGTCCATTCGCCTTGGGCGCCTGCGGCCGGCTGGATCGTAACCGTGTGCATCCCCGAGATCGCGGCAAGCCACAGCTGCAGCTTGTGCATGATTTCGAGCATCCCCTGCGCGTGCAGCGCGGGAGAGGCCGGGTGCAAGCGTGCGAACTTAGGGTTGGCCGCGACTTCCTCGTTGACCTTCGGGTTGTACTTCATCGTGCACGAGCCGAGCGGGTAGGGGCCCGAATCGATTCCGAAGTTCATCTGCGAGAGGCGCGTGTAGTGGCGCACGACGCGAGGCTCGGGGACATTGGGGAGCGTAAGCGGGGTCTTGCGCGCGAGCTTGGCCGGGAGCCACGCGGCGTCGAAGGCCTTGAGCGTCTTGCCGGTCCACGCGTCGGTCTTCGAGCCCTTGAGTTCGTTGATGAGGGGCTCGTCGTAGCGCGCCTGCCGGAAGCTAGTGTCGGGCGCCATTAGTGGGCACCTCCCTTGGCCGTGGCGAGCGGCGCTTTGGGCGCGAGCGTCGTGTGCTTTTCGAGCGCGGCCTTGAGTTTGGCGAGCGCACCCTCGGTTGTGAGTTCGGTGGCTGCGAGCGTGAGCGACTCGCCAAGCTCGGGGAACGCGCGCGTTTGCGAGATCCCCGGCACGACGCCGTCGTGGGCGCAGGCGTCGGCGAGCCACTCGGCGGAGCAAGGGACCCCGACAGTGACCTCGTTGAAGTAGGGGCCTTTGAAGAGGGGGGCGCGCAGGCCGGGGACGCCCCTCAGGGTGTCAAGCAGCGCGCGGGCGTTTGCCATGTTCGTGTGCGCGAGGCGCTCGAGGCCCTCGCGGCCGAGGAGCGCGCAATGGGCGGCAAATGCCAGCGAGAGCAACGATTCGTTGGTGCAGATGTTCGACATCGCCTTGGAGCGGCGGATGTGCTGCTCGCGCGTCATCAGCGTCATGCAAAACGCGCGGCGGCCGGTCTTGTCATGGGTCATGCCGATGATGCGGCCGGGCATTTTGCGGGTGTGCTCGCGCCGGCAGCCGAAGAGGCCGGTCGTGGGGCCGCCGAACTGGAGCGGGATGCCGACCCCCTGGCCTTCGCCGATGACGATGTCCGCGCCGTAGGCGGCGGGGGGCTCGAGGACGGCCTGCGCGAGCGGGTCGATGCCCACGACGAGCGGCGTGTCGGCGCCGACGATCCCCTTCGCTTCGGGGAGGAGCTCTTCGAGCAGGCCGAAGGTGTTCGGCGATTCGATGTAGGCGCCCGAGACTTTGTGCTTCGACACCGCCGCCGAAAGCGCGGCCGCGCTGATCTGCCCGGTCGCGGGGTCGAACGGCACTTCGACGACTTTCACGGGCGTGCCCGTGAGGTAATTCTTGAGGATCGATTTCTTGTCGGGGTGGATGGCGCGGGGGATGAGGAACGCGTCGCCCTCTTTGATGCGGTAGGCCATGCGGCCGGCCTCACCCAGGGCGGTCGACCCGTCATACATCGAGGTGTTGACCGAATCCATGCCGGTGAGTTCGCCGACGATGGACTGGTACTCGAAGAGGCACTGGAGCATGCCCTGCGAGATCTCGGCCTGGTACGGGGTGTAAGCGGTGTAGAATTCGGAGCGCGAGACGATGGAGCGGAGCGCGGGCGAGAGGTACCGGTTGTAGAAGCCTTGGCCGAGGAACGAGGCGGTGTCGTCGGCGGTCTGGTTTTTGGCAAGGAGGCCGAACACCTCCGCGAGCACTTCGCCCTCGCCGATCCCGTTGGGGACGCCCTTGAGGGGCACGCGGAAGTTCTTGGGGATGTCGCTGAAGAGGTCCTCGACGCTCCCCGCGCCGATGGCGGCGAGGAGCTCATCGCGGCGGGAGGAGTTGGCGGCGTACGGCACGGGGTTTCCTCGAGGGGTAGGCGGGCGGATCAGGGGTGGGCGGAAAAAACCTTCGTGGGTGGTGAGGGCAAAACGGGGTGAGCCAGCGTGCTTAGGGAGGCGCGAGGGTGGTCCCGCAGTTGGGGCACACTGCCCAGCCGGCCTCCGTGGGTTCGCTGCACTGCGGGCATTTGGCGGGGGCGGGGGCCGTTGCGAGTTCGGCGGGCGGTGCGGGGGCGGCTGCGAGTTCGGCAGGCGGTGCGGGGGCGGCTGCGAGTTCGGCAGGCGGTGCGGGGGCGGCTGCGAGTTCGGCGGGCGGTGCGGGGGCGCTTGCCGGCTCGGGGGGCGCAACAACGGCGGGGGTCGGTTCAACGGGTGCAGCGGGCGGCGCAGCGCTCTCGGCGCTTGCCGGCGGGGGCGCGGCTTCCCCCGGCGCGCGCAGGTCGGCGCTGCAATTGGGACAGAGCACCCACTCGGCCTCGACGGGGGAGGCGCACTTCGGGCAGGACAACGACGGCGAGGGCGGCGCGGCTGCAGGTGCGGCGGCTGTAAGTTCGGCCGCAGGGGCAAGCGGCGGGGCAGAGCGGGTGCCTTGCGGAGGCGGGCGCCATCCCGGGGGCGGCGGCCCGCGCGCACCGGGAGGAGGACGCGCGCCCGGCGGGGGCCTTGTGCCTTGCGGAGGCGGGCGCCATCCCGGAGGTGGCGGACCTCGTGCACCGGGAGGAGGACGCGCGCCCGGCGGGGGCGGCGATCGGCCGCCTTGCGGCGGAGGCCGCCAGCCGGGAGGCGGCGGGCCTCCTTGGCCCGGAGGCGGCGGGCCTCCTTGGCCCGGAGGCGGCGGGCCCCGTTGGCCCGGAGGCGGCGGACCCCGTTGGCCCGGAGGCGGCGGGCCCCGTTGGCCCGGAGGCGGCGGACCCCGTTGGCCCGGAGGCGGCGGACCCCGTTGGCCCGGAGGCGGCGGGCGCGCACCGGCAGGAGGCGCCGACCGCGGCGGGGGCCGACCCGCAAACGGCGGCCCCTGAGGCGGCGCTCCTTGCGGGCGCGGAGGTGGGCGCCAACCCGCGGGCGGCGCGGGCCGTGGCTGGGCAGCAGGAGCCGCCGACCGCGGCGGTGGCGCAGCCACCGTTGCCTGCACCGGCGGCGCCGGAGCAGGGGGGAGAGGCGCGGCCGCTAGATCCACGGGGGCGGGCTCCTTCGCCCTGCGGCGCCGCACGACGACGACCGCGGCGACCCCCGCTCCTGCGGCCACCGCGATGAGCGCGATGTAGAGGCCCCACGGGGTCGTGACGACGGCCGCCACGTTGACCGTCGCCGCCATCGTGTTGTCCGCCTCGGCGGATTCGTCGACTGCGTTCAGGCTGTCCACGACCGCCGTAAGGTGAGCCCCCGTCTCCGCGGTCCAGTTGCCCGTGAATGAGACGGTCTGCCCGGGCTCCATCCGGGGGAGGGTCGCGCTGAAGCGAGCGAGTGCGCCGTTGCGCACTTCGAGCACCGCGCCGCCAAGGTAGGGCGCCGGCGAATCGTTCTTCACAGTGATCTCGAACTTCAGCGCCTCGCCGGCGGTGGCCGATGTGACCACCTGGTTGCCCCGCAGCACTTCGAACCGCTCGACGAGCAGGTTCGGGGTCTGCGTGGTGATGTAGGTGATGTCCTTCACCGCCACGTTGTTCGCGCGGTCGGCCTCCACCACGGCCCCTGCGCGGTCGGCCACCGCGAAGATCTGCGCCGCGCCGGCGGCCGGCAGCGACACGAACCACTGGACCTGCAGCTTGATGGTGTCGCCCGCCGCAAAGGGCGCGCTCACATTGCGCTCGGCGAGTTTCACGTGGTCAAGCGCGTCGGGGTCGCCCGCGAACAGTTCGAACACGAACGGGCGGTCCACGTTTGCCGTCCCGCCGTTGGTGACCTCCGCCGACACCGTGACATTGAGCTGCGGGTAGAGGGCCGTCGTCTCGACGCCGGCCGACTTTACGCTCACCGCCCCCACCGAGAGGTCGGGGGACTCCGGCCGCACCCCGAGCGCCTTGACGGCTTGGTTGTCGAACTCGTCGAACTCGTCGGTGCTGCGCCCCACATCGAGGGTCACATAGAACAGCACGGTGCCCGGCTCGGCGACCCACGGGAAGGACACGACCGCATCGGTGTTGCGCACGAGCGAATCCGGCAGCGGCTTCTTCACGATGTTGGGCGCAAGCGGCGTGACCCACGGGTTCACGTGCGAGATCGCGACTTCCCCCGCAAGCGTCGTGTTGACGCCCGTGTTGCGGAAGGTGACCTCGACGACCACCGGCGCGCCCGCCTGGGTCTCGTTGACGCGCTCTCCGAGCACGGTGAAGCGGACCGACTGCATCGCGAGGTTCGCGCGCAGGTCTCCCTGGACATGCACCGACGCGTAGTTCTTGTTGTTCTGGTCGTCGGCTTCGAAGACCTCGTGGCCGAAGTCCGCATAGGCGTAGAGGGTGCGCTGGCCGACCTCCGCGGCCCACGTCCCGCGGACCTCCGCCGTCGAGTTGGGGGCAAGCCCGCCCGGCACGGTGCGCGTCCACAGGAGTTCGCCACCCGCGTCGGGGTCGCCGAGGAACACGCCCATGGTGAAGGCGCCCTCCACGGCCTGCGTGCCGATGTTGCGCACCGACGCGCGGATGACAAGGAGCTGGCCCAGCGAGACTTCGTTCGTGGGGTTGTTCTGGAAAGTGATGCTTACCCCGGGCACGATGAGGTCGGAGGGCGGGCTGTCGGTGACCGTGAAGTTGAGGCGGACTTCGTTGTTGTTCTCGTTCGATTCGTTGACGAGGTTGCCTTGGTCGACGACCATGATGAGCGAGAGGTTGCCGGCGATTGCCGAGAAGTTCACATAGAGCGACCGCGACTCGCCTGCGGCAAGGAGCGAGCGGGTGTCCTCGGCAAGCTTGGCGGGCGCGCCCGACCCCTCGAGGTAGACGCCGAAGGTGAACGCGCCGATCCGGTCGGTGAGGCCGACGTTTGCGATCGTCATGTTGGCGCGGACGATTTGGCCGGGCCGCGCGCCGTCGGTGCGCAGTCCCGCGACCTCGAAGGTCGAAGAGAGCATCGCGAGGTCGACGCCGGGGGCGGCCGAAAGCGCGATGGTGGTCGTGGCCACGTTGTTCGCGGTCGAAAGCTCGACCAGGATCCGGCCCGGGTCCACGACGACCGAGACCTGGTGGCTGCCAGCGGGCAGCACCGCGTGCAGGGCGGCGGCGCCCACGGCAAGCGGGGAGATGCTCGGCAGGTCGGCCTGCCCGAGGAAGCGCCCCTGCGAGGGGGAGCCGTCGAAGAAGAAGACGGGGACCGACGTCGCCGTGGCCGAGCTGCCCACGTTCGTCACATTCACGCGCAGCAGGAGGTCGTCGCCGGCGGTGCCTGAAGCCACGCGGCCGCCGAGGCTGTTGTAGACCTCGACCTCGGTGACGCGCAGGTCGGGCTGCGGGGCCGTGGAAACGAAAGCCACGCTGACGCTGTCGATCTGCCAGCCGTCGCCGACGAAAGAGTCGGCGCCGCTGAGCACCTGGAAGGCGAGCTTTGCGCGGGTGCCTGCAAACGCCCCCAGGTCGAAGCTCACGACCTCCCAATTCTCGGAGAAGCCCGCGTAGCCGTTGGCGGTCGCGTAGCCGCCCTCGGGGGAGACGAGCGTCCAGCCTTGGGAGTCCGACCGCACGAACACGACGGCCGCGTCGTCGCGCGCGTCGAGGTCGTAGCGCTGCGTGATGCGCAGGTGTGCGCCGGCGGTGGCTTCCGTCAGGTCGACCCAGTTGGTCTCGAGCGTGGAGCGCGAGTCGTTGTGGTAGCGGCCGCCCGCGGCGTAGGGGGTGTCGCTGAGGTGGAAGGTCGTTGCGTCGTCGACGGGCAGCGTCGGGTCGGCCCACGGGCGCAGGCGCGCTTTCTCGACCCCCCAAGTGGTCGGGAGCTGCCACCGTTCGCCGTCGAGCACGCCGGTTTCAAAGTCCTCGAAAAACGCCGTCTTCTCCGCGGTGGCAAGCGGCGCGGGGGCGGCGGTGGCCGAAGGCAGGAAGAGGGCGGCCGACGGCGCCAAAAGGAGCGCGGCCAGCACGTGGACAAGGGGCTTTCTAAGCGCCCGCTTCCCCCGGCTCCAGAGCATGGCCATCCAGGACGTCGCGCGACGGGTTCTCCGGTATTAACGGTTCCCTGCCAGTGGCCCCAAAACCAACGCCGCGGCGCGCGAAGAAGGCGTCTTGCGTCCCCTCGCGGAAACGCTTAAATTCAAACCCCTTGCTGGAGGAGCGCCCGGCGCACGAACGCGTCCGACCGTCCGAGCAAGTCATCAAGCCTGGACAAGGCGAACCCGGGCCATAAGGAAGGACTCCCGTGACCACCCCCGAAGGCAAGCCCAGCAACCTGACCGACGCGACTTTTGACGAGTTTGTGTCGAAATACGACGTCACCATCATCGACTGCTGGGCGCCCTGGTGCGGGCCGTGCCGGATGCTCTCGCCGATTATCGAGGAGATTGCGCGCGAGATGAAGGAGAAGGTCGGCGTGGGCAAGCTGAACACGGACGACAACCACGGCATCCCCCAGCGCTACCAGATCATGAGCATCCCGACGACCCTGATCTTCAAGAAGGGCAAGCTCGAAGAGAAGATCGTGGGCGCGGTGCCCAAGAAGACGCTGGTGGGCCGGATCCAGGGCCTCAGCGTGGCGTGAGTGGGGCGCCCGTCTGGGGCGCGGCCAGTAGGGGGACGCGGGCGTGGCCACGGCGTCCCTTTTGGTCGAAGAGATTGCCCGCCAGGTGAGCGCGGGCAAGATCCGCGGCAAGGCGGACCTCAACCGGGCGAAGGCGGACTTCTGCAAGGCCAACGGGATGGGCGCGGTGCCGGCCGATGCCGACCTGCTTGCCGCTGCCCAGGCGGCCGACCCGAGCCTTGCGGCGCGGCTGACGCCGTGGCTGCGCACGAAGTCGATGCGCACGCTCTCGGGGGTGGCGGTGGTGGCGGTGATGACAAGCCCCGCGCACTGCCCGCACGGCCGGTGCACCTTCTGCCCGGGCGGCGTGGAGGCGGGCTCGCCGCAGGCGTACACGGGGTTCGAGCCTGCGGCGCTGCGCGGCGCGCGGGCCAATTTCGACTCGGGCGAGCAGGTGAAAGGGCGCATCGCGCAACTTGCGGCGACCGGCCACCGCACGGACAAAATCGACCTCATTGTGATGGGCGGGACGTTCACCGCGCGCGAGGGCGACTACCAGGAGCGGTTCGTGAAGGGCGCGCTCGAGGCGATGAACGGCGCGCCGTCGGCGACGCTGGAGGAAGCGGCACGCGCCAACGAATCGGCCGCGTCGCGCTGCATCGGGCTCACCGTGGAGACGAAGCCGGACTGGTGCGGGCCCGGCCATGTCCGCCGGATGCTCGACTACGGCACGACGCGCGTGGAGATCGGCGCGCAGTGCTTCGACGAGGCCGTGCTCGAGCGCGTGCACCGCGGCCACACGGTTGCCGACACGGTCCAAGCGACGCGCACAGCGAAGGACGCGGGGCTCAAGATTTGTTATCACGTGATGCCGGGGCTGCCCGGGATGACGGAGGAGAAAGACATCGAAGGGTTCCACCGGATGTTCGACGACCCCGCATTCCGCCCGGACCAGCTCAAGGTGTACCCGACGCTCGTCCTTCCCCAGACCGGCATTTACGCGGAGTGGCAGCGCGGCCAGTTCGAGCCCTACGGCGACGAAGCGGCCACACGCGTGGTCGCATCCCTGAAGGAGATCGTTCCCCCCTACTGCCGGATCCAACGCGTCGACCGCGACATTCCATCCCCGATGATCGCCGCAGGCGTCAAGAGCTCGAACCTGCGGCAGCTTGCCATTGCGGAACTGCGACGCCGCGGCAAGCAGTGCCAATGCATCCGGTGCCGCGAGGCAGGCCACCGGTCGAACAAGGGCGAGGAAGTTGACCTGAACGGCAACCTGGAGATGCGACGCCACGAATACGATTCGTCCGGCGGCCGCGAACTCTTCCTGGAATTCGTTGACCGCGCCGGCGCGCTTCATGCCTTCGCGCGCGGCCGGCTTGCGGGCGCCGACGGCGCGGCCGGCTCGAAGGCCGGCGACGCCTTCCTGCGCGAGCTGCGCGTCGTGGGGCGCGTGGCGGAGCTGGCCGGCGACGAGGCGGGCGACGAGGCGAAGTTCCAGCACCGCGGGCTCGGCGCGAAACTCATGGAGGAGGTTGAGCGCACCGCGTTCGACGAATGGGGGGCTCCTACGCTGCGGGTCACCGCGGGTGTCGGGGTGCGTGGATACTACCGCGGTCTCGGGTACGAGCTTGAGGCACCGTACATGGTCAGGCTTCAGTTCTGACAGCGCGTGGGACGGCCCGCGCCAATCGATCGATGGCGCGCCGACCTCAACGCAACATGGGTCAACCCAAACAAACTGCCTCCGGCCATGGCAAGGGCCGGGGCACCGACCCGGGGCTCGAGCATCACGCAGGTGATGCCAGCAGTGCTGGCGGAAGCCACGCCCCCCCGCCCAATGACGGCACCCTGACTGGATGCGGCGCCGGGGAGCTCGGCAAAGGGCAATTGAGACTACAGCCTAGTGCGCTTGGCTCTCTTTCCCTTTGGCGGAGCCCGGTCCCCTCGGCCCTTTCCAAGGGTGGCTACGACATCTAGCTCGATCACGCGATAGACCGTGGGGGAAAGAACGGATCGAATGGGTGCTGTTTTCGCCACTGAGATTACCCGGGCCTTGACAGGCGCGAGTGTTCTGTCCGGGTAGATCAGCATCGCCATCAGAATCCCCACCCCACCAGCATAAGAGCCGTCCTGAATGCTAAGCCCATCGAACAGGCCGGATGTCGCGTCGACGACAACCGGAACGCCACAATCCAGAACCATGGCTGCTACAGGATGGGGAAAAGGCAGGCTATTGAGTCGCTTTCGACCGAGGGCTCGCGGCCTACCCACAGGCACCGCTCCGATAATCTCACCTTCGAAGGAATAAATTGGCGAGCCGGGAATTGCCTGCGATAAACCGCGTCGGCCATCGCCTTCGCCGGGGCCGTTCGTCCATGCCGCAACAAGCCCGCCCAAAGAGAGGCTGGCGACTACAGTCGAGCCGGGCGCCAAAGGGTTGGAGCGCCCATCCACAATCGGCGCCGTCGCTACTAGCTCCCTCCATTGTCCGTCCGACACAAAACCGAATACGCGCATGGCCCTCACCCAATAACGAAGTAGGCAGTCTTGACGAAAAACCTGCTCCCCCACTGATGAACGACGACCTCTAGGGGCTCCTCAATCCCCTCGAAGGTAATCTGATAGAAGTGAGCCACGTAACCGCCCCGGAATTGCCTCTGTGCGGTGCCTTTGGTGATCGCCCCCTTGATGTGGTCCCAAATTCGCCGGTAGCCCACGGGATCCTTCCAATTGACGCCCCAAGCTGCGGGAATTCGGCGAGGCGCGAGACCCGGTTGAGTCACATTTTGCCCCGCCGAGGGCGTTCGCGCTTGGCTCGGGCGCGACGGGCGCGGCCCTTCCCGCGGCACCGGCGCCGACAACAACTGGCTGCCGAGTATCGGTTTGAGCCGCCGTACGTGGTGGAGGTGCGCCGCCATTGAGCCGTCTCCGCTCCTCCCTCACGGCGCCGCCAGGATCTTCTCGACGATCCCCGGGATTTCGTTCCAACTCGTCCCCCAGAAGATCTTGTCGTGGTCGTAGCGCTGCTCCAAGTCGCGGATCATCCCTTCGAAAAACGCCACGGAATCGTGGTTGCTCGACAGCGCCTTCGACTGCGGCATCGCCTGCTTCAGGTAGATCACCGGCAGGTCGCAGTTCTTGGCGAGCATCACGTCCCGCGGAGCGTTGCCCACGACGATCGCGCGCGACCTGCCCGCGCGCCGCAGCACTTCGAAGACGACCTTCGGGTTCGGCTTCTCCCACGGGAGGCTGTCGGACCCCACGATGAGCTGCGGCTCGAACATGCCGTCCATCTTGTTCAGCTTCAGGATCTCGAGCGCCCGCTTCGACAGGTTGAGGGTCGCGATCGAGAACTTCACGCCGCGCTTGCGCAAGCCGCCGATCGCCTCGGCCGCGTGGGGCATGATGTGCAGGTCGGCGCTGCGGACGATTTCGTCCATCCGCTTCTCCATCATTTGCCGCGTCTTCTGGTCCAGGCCGATGTCCGCCATGATCCCCGCGAAGTCGCGGCCGGTGATGAGGCCCTCCATGACCTTCGTGATCCGGTCCTCGAGGTGGAACTCGCGGAAAATTTGCACGAAGGCGCGGTGGTTCAGGTCCTCGGAGTCTACAAGCGTCCCGTCGAGGTCGACGAGCATCACAAGCGACTCGTACGCGGGGGCCGCCTTGCGCTCCGCCGCGCGCTTTGCCGCGGCCGTTTGGCCCTGGGGGGCGCCCTTGGGGCGCGACTTCAGTCAATCACCTCGCCCATGATGCGGATCCCGGTCGGCGTCACATCCAGGATGAACGGCCGCATCTCGTGGCGCGAGGCCCGCATCTTGCGGACTGTCATGAAGCGTTTGAAGTCGTTGTTGTGGCGCATGACGCCAAGCTCGATGATGCCGTCGACGAGGAAGTACTCCGGCCGGTCGTCGACCTGCGTGGTCTCGATGAGCGCGATCGTCGTGACCTTCTTCGAGCGCAGCTGGAAGAAGAAGTCCTGCAGCACCCGGCGGGTCTGCCGGCTGTCCATCGGCAGCGCGGCCTCGAGCGCGTTCAGCGAATCGAGCACGAGGAAGTCGTAGGGCTTGCCGCCCACCTCGTCGCCCTGCGCGCGCTTCAGCATCAGCGAGAGGTAGTCCTCCTCGCGAAGCACGCCCCCGCCGAGCCCCTGCATCTCGGCGCGGAAGGACGCGACATCCGAGATCTGGATGCGCGGGTGCACCTTGAACCCAAGGCTTGCGAGGTTTGCAAGGTGCCCGTCCTTCGTCTCTTCGAGCGTGACGTAGATCGCGCGCTCTTCCGGGTGCTTGTCGAGCCGCGCCGACAGGATCGCATACGCGAGTGCGGACTTCAGCGTGCCCGCCCCACCCACCAGCGTGACAATCGACCCGGCCGGCGGGTCCGTGTGGAAGACCAGATCCATTCCAGGCAGCGTGTTGCGGAACATTACTTGGCCCCCTGTCCGATTTCCCCGAGCTTCTTTGCAAAGTCCTGCGAGCGCGCGCCCGGGCTCATGAGGTCCACGGGCTTGGCGAGCGCCTCGATGAACGAGGAGGTGATGTCGGAGGGGCGCAGCGCCTCGGGCATGACGCCGTTCTCCGCGCACTTCTGCGAGAAGAGGCGCACGGCGAGCTCCTCTGGAAAAAACATCAGGAGTTCGGCGAGCACCTGGTCGGCGACGGGATTGCGCTTGATGAGCCGGGTCGTGCCGGGCGCCGGGCCGTCGCGTCGCGCGTCGCGCGACAGCTTCTCGGAGATCGCTTCGGACACAATCGTGCGCACCGACTGGTCGGTGTCGAGCGAGTACTGCTTGAGTTTCTTAAACAAATCGATCTCCAGGTCGATCGTCGTTTTCTTGACGGCTCGACTCAAGCGTTTGTGACCCCCGGGGGTATGGGGGCGGGGTGATAAATATTACATGGGGCGCCAGGGGCCCTGAAACGGGAGCTGCTGGAGCCTCTCGTGGGCGCAATTATCTTTTGAGGGCCGCCGCTCCCTGTATGGGGAGCGCATTTGGGGGGCACGGTGGAACTGCACCTCGACCAAGACGCGTGGTTTCCTGGCGAGATTGTTACGGGGCTGATGCTGCTGCAGTTCACGAGGCGGACGAAGGTGACGGAGTTTGATGCGTGGCTGTACGGGCACGAGAACGCGATGGTGACGGTGCGGCACGGGAAGACCAGCACGACCTACCGCGAGTCGCGGCCGATCGTGCAGGCCCCGCTGGTCGCGCTGGAGACGCGCAGCGCGCTTTTTTGGCCGGGCGCATACGATGCGGGGACCTACACGCTGCCCTTCGAGGCGCCGCTGCCGTATGGGGCGCCACCTTCGTTCTCGAAGACGCGGTATGGGTTTGCCGCGGAGTCGGTGTACAACGTGCATGCAAGCGTCGCCGTCCCGTGGGCTTCGGACCCCCACGCTAGCGAGACCCTTGCGGTAGTAGTGCCGGCTTCCGCGCCGACGAGCGGGCCGGCGCTAGCCGCGAAGCCCGCGAGTTTTTTCACAGGCGGGACCTCCATCGAAATGCAGGTCGACACGCAGGATGCGCCGCGCGGTGGGATGATCACGGGGACGGTTTGCGTGTCGACCACCGGCACCAAGCGGCTGCGAGGGGTCACGGTGCGGCTTATGGAGATGGGTTTTGCAACCGCCCGCGGTCATCAAAGCTCGCAAACGGGCGCGCCCTTGGCGGAGCACTACTTCGGTCCGGGGGAAGCTGCCTTCGGCGCGTGGCTGCCTTTCCAACTGCCTGTGCCGCCGACGGCCACGCCGGCGTACGAGGGGCAGATCGTCGCACTGCGCCACTCGATCAAGGCGGAGGCGGACCTGGCGCTTGCGCTGGATCCGTCGGTGACCTCGCCCTTCAGGGTCACCTGAGCGCGCGCGGGTCAGACACCGACGTGTGCGCAGTCGGCGGCGAGCGGGCAGCTGCTGCATCGTGGCCTCCCCGTGCAGTGCGTCTTGCACAAGCCTACGATTGCGCTGTGAAGCGCCTGCGCGTCGTGGACGCCAGCGCCGCCCGCTGCGCGCCAAGCGGCGGAGACGTCGCCGTAGGATGGCCGCCCGCTTTCGGGCACCGCGCCGAACCGCCGCATCAACCGCACGGTGTATGCGTCAACGACGAACGTCGGCCGCCCCGCGGCGTACAGCAGAATCGCGTCGGCCGTTTCGTCGCCCACGCCGCGCCACGACAGGAACTCGCCGCGCATCGCGCCGTCGGGGAGCTCGAGGACTTTGTCCATCTGCCCGTCAAACGCCGCGCAGATCCGACTCGCGATGGCGCGGAGTGCTTTCGCCTTCTGCCCATAGAATCCGGCCGTGCGCACGCACGCCTCGACCTTGGTCGCAGGGGCCGCGGCAAGGGCTCGCGGCGTGAGCAACTTCGCCGCGCGCAGGTTGTCCATCGCGCGCTGCGCACCCTCCCAGCGGGCGCGCTGGGTCAGGACCGCCGAGACCGCGACCTCAAAGGGGTCGTCGTAGGGCCACCACCGGCCCTCGGGCGCAAGGCGGCGCAAGGCGGCGGCCAGCGCTCTTAGCCTCGCGCCGTCAATCCCGGAATCCTCTTCTACTCTTTTCCCCATCGCAAGGCCGATCGACATGGCCGCTCGCCGCGACATAAAGGACTCGGACGAGGAGGAAGAGGCCTCCCGCGACGAGGGCGACGGCGAGGCGCAGGAAAGTGACGAGGGCGAGGAGGAGGAGTCGCGCAGCGGGCGCGCGGTGGCCACAGGCGGCCGCAGCCGCATGCAGCGGTTCAAGGCGTGGTTCCGCGACGTGCGGCTCGATGTCTATGTCCTGGCTTTCACCGGCAGCCTCGTGCTGTTCGTCGTCGGCACGATGTCCGTGTGGGCGCGCGGCCTCCTGGGCGCCGGCCTCGAGAACTGGTTCAACTCGCTGGGCGGGGGGAACGTCTACCTGTTCCTGTTCGGGTTCCTGTGCCTTGCAGCTTCGGGGTACTTCTTTGCGTCCCTGCTCACCAAGCGGTCCGAGTTCCACCGCCTTGTCAAGACCAAGGCCAAGAGCGACTTCGTCCGGGCGCTCGACAAGATCGAGCGCCTCGCCTTCGAGCTCGGCACGAAAGAGAGCGAGATTGTCGCGAAGAAGAAGCGCGAATTCCGCATCCGGCACTGAGGGGGCCCGCGTACCCCTTGGGGGCCGCCATCGACCTGGAGCCAGAACCTCCGTTTCGCCTCCATGAGGGACCCCTTCATTTCCACTGGAATGCAACACGGGCAAGGCGCCCTCGGGAGGCCTCCTTCCATGGGAAGGCAATTAGGCCCGGGGCCCTTCACGCGCGCTCGTGAAGGACAAGGCCGCGAGGGGCCGCACCCACAAGAAGCGCGGCGAAGGCCGCTTGGAGGCCTCCAAGGCCCCCCAGCCCCCCGCCAATGCGGGGGACCGACGAGCGGTGCTCATGTCTGCATCCCGGGAACTGGGGGAGATCCTCGACCTCGCCCGCAGCCTCCCCATCAAGGTCTCCTCGATCCAAATCCAAGATCGAGAGAAGCCCAACCCCCGCAGCTACTTCGGGTCGGGAAAGCTCGAGGAGGTCAAACGTGAGGTCCGCCTCATCCAAGCCGACCTCGCCATCGTCAATGACATCCTGAAGCCCTCGCAGCTCCTCACCATTCAGAAAGCGCTCGGCATCGAGATATGGGACCGCGTGCAGCTGATCCTGCGCATCTTCGCCGACCGCGCCCGCTCTCCAGAGGCCCGCCTCCAGGTCGAGCGCGCTGAACTGCAGATGCAGATTCCTCTCGTGAGAGAAGCGATCTCCCTCTCCAAGAAGGGCGAGAACCCCGGCTTCCTGGCAGGCGGTGAAATCGGGACCGCCACCCTCCTCAACCAGATCCGCAGGCGCACGGCTGCCATTGATGCACGCCTAGAGAAGATCAAGAAAGAGTCGGGCACCCGCCGGGAGCGGCGCAAGCGGTCCGGGTACTTCGTCGTCTCCGCTGCAGGCTACACGAACGCCGGCAAGAGCACGCTGGTCGCCGCCATCACCGGCGCCGACCTCCTCATCGAAGACCGCATGTTCTCTACCCTTTCTACTACGACGAGAAAAGTAGAGCAGCTGAACGGAGTCGTACTCATGTCCGACACCGTCGGCTTCATCGAATCCCTCCCTCCCTTCATGATAGACGCCTTTAATTCAACAATTTCCGAGATCTATTCTTCCGACCTCATCCTCCTCGTCGTCGACGTCTCCGAAGATGAAGAGAATGTCGAGCGCAAGCTGCTCGTCTCCAAGGAAATCCTCGAAGCAAGCGTGGAACAACCGCCGGTCATGCTCGTGCTCAACAAGCGCGACCAAGTCTCCCCGGAGGGGCTCGCGTGGAAGGTCAAGAAGCTCCAGCAGCGTGGGCTCCTGCGGCCCGATTCGTACGTAGCGGTTTCGGCGAAAACGGGAGACGGGATCGAGGAGCTCCTGTCGAAGGTCACCGAGCGGATCGAGCGGCTGGTTACGGCGGTCATCGAACTCGACCCGGAGACCGGGGCCGGTTACCAGGAATCCATATTGAGTTGGCTGCTCGACAACTGCGTGGCCGCCCGGGCAACGGGCCCGTTTTCGTTCCACGTCACCTGCGACGACTCGGTATTAAAGCGCGCAGAGGCCCAGCTTACCGCCCGCAAGCAGCGCTTCAAGGTTCAACGTTCTTAAACGTGCGTCGAGGCCGCCTCCTAAGGCCCGCCCCTCCAACGACTTGCAATGGAAACGTAGGGGTCCCCCTTTGTCCCGAAGTGCGGTAGCGCCCTCGGGGGGCCGCGACACGGGCATACGTCCGCCCAGACTTGTCGCGCGGCCGGCGTCATGTCCAATCATGCGGCGCTCGTTCGGCGAACCTGCTCATTTTACAAGACCCCTTTCGAATCTGCAAATCAGTTGCAAAAAAATCACCCACTCGAACCTTGAATCATCGCGCCATGCGAGTCGATTCGTCGCGGCGGGAACCTTTTTCTACCCTCCCGCCATGGTGTCGGATTACCAGAAAAGTTTCCGCCAAGTCCTGCGATAAAACCAGCCGCCGATTGCCAAAGTCCACCGGGAAAATGGGGTCAAGTCTGTGATCGGGCAGGAAGGCCAAGCGGCCGACAGCATCTTCAAGCCCTATCTCCACAACAAATCGATCTTCAAAAAGGACCGCGACATCCTGCGGCCTTCCTACATCCCGGAGAAGCTTCCGCACCGGGACAGCCAGATCGACACGCTGGCGTCGATCCTGTCGACGGCGCTCAAGGGCGGCCGACCGTCGAACGTCTTGATCTTCGGGAAGACGGGAACGGGCAAAACGGCCGTCGCCAAGTACCTGGGCAACGCGATTCAGCAGGCGTCCGAGCACCGCGGCCCGCAGCTTGCGGTTCCCGCCGAGATTCTCTCCAAGGTCCACTTCGTGTACATCAACTGCGAGATCGTCGACACCAGTTACGGGATCCTCGCGCACATCGGGAACCGGTTCATCTCCGACTGGAACGAGCGCATCCCCTTCACGGGCTGGCCAACGGAGAAGGTCTACCAGCAGCTCAAGAAGCAGATCGAGGAAATGGGCGGCGTCACGGTCATCGTGCTCGACGAAATTGACAAGCTCGTGTACAAGTCGGGCGACGACGTGCTGTTCCACCTCACGCAGATCAACGACGACCTGAAGGCTGGCGCCCTGTCGATCGTCGCGATCTCGAACGACCTGAAGTTCACGGAGTTCCTCGACGCGCGTGTCCGGTCGCGGCTCGGCGAAGAGCGGCTCGTGTTCCCTCCGTACAACGCCAAGCAGCTGCAGGACATCCTCACGCAGCGCGCGGAGCTCGCCCTCGGGGACGGCGTGTACGAGCCGTCGGTCGTGTCGCTGTGCGCGGCGCTTGCCGCTCAGGAGCACGGGGACGCGCGGCGCGCGCTCGACCTGCTGCGGGTCTCGGCAGAGCTTGCCGAGCGCGACCAGGCCGACCGCCTGACGGACGGCTATGTCATCAAGGCGAAGAACAAGATCGAGCTCGACTGTGTGACGGAGGTCGTGCGCACGCTCCCGCTGCAGTCGAAGGTCGTGCTGCTGTCGATCTTCGTGAATGAGAACCGCGGCGAGGGGGCCTCGACCACGGGCGAGGTGTACGACACCTACCGCGACCTGTGCAGGCGCTCGGGGTTCTCGCCGCTCACGCAGCGGCGCATTACCGACTTCATCTCGGAACTCGATATGCTCGGGATCATCACGGCGCGGCTGAAGTCGTTCGGGCGCGGCGGCAGGACGCGCGAGATCTCGCTCGGCGTCTCGACGGCGGAGCTGCGCAAGGTGCTCTCTGAGGACGAGATGATCAAGGACCTGCTGGATTATGTGCCCGGCCAGCAGCGGCTTGTGTAGTTGGGGTCCTCCCATGGGCCGGCTTTTCGGCCGCCGCCCCGCGGCTGAACGTAGCCCCTCCAAGATGCCTGTCGGCCATCTGTCCCGCGCTCCTGTAGAGCCCGCGCAGGTTCCCCCGGCGGGGACCACCTTTTTCGAGTTCCTACTCCGCCGGAGCGATGGCGAATGGTTCGATATTCCTGCGGAGCAGATGTCAAAGATCCTTCGGCCCTCGAAGGCAACATCGACCACCATCCAAGGCTGGGGCGACAACCGCATCAAGGTCGCGCTGGGAATCGTTTCGTTTTCGTACGAAGACGCTGGGATTCAGGTGGCCATGGAGGAATTTGTCGGCACCGAGGCCGACGCGGAGGGGCTTGCGGCTGACATCCTTGCCAATATCGAACAGTCAACCGGCCAAAAGGGGACGGTCGTTCGGATTACATGATTACCGCTACCGCGCTCTTCCGCCCTGCCTTCGCCCGCCGCGCTTCTTGCGCTCTTCCTCGCGTTGGCCGGCACGCTCCGCGCGCCGCTTCGCGCGCCCCGGACCGCCCGGCAGCTTGTCCCACGCGCGGTGCCACTTGTCCCGCGTGCTCTGCGGGATGCGGCTTGTGATCCGCTCGCCGTAGGCTCCCCACGTCTTCTCGATGGCGTAGGGGCCCAGGAGGATGGCCGCAACCGCAATGAACAGGTTGCGCACGGAGTTGCCGGGGATGCACGTCGGCGGGCAGGGCGCGTGGCCGGCGTAGAGCTTGATGACGCCGAACCACGGCAGCTCGAACTCCGCCCGGCCCACGACCCACTCGAGCCTGACCGGCTGCAGGTTCGTGGAGCCGCCGTGGGGGTCGCAGTCGGCCGGCGGCGGGCCCGTAAGGCCGCTTCCGCCGCCACCGGGCGACTCGTCCGGGCCCGGGTTGTTGTCCCCTTTGGTGATGAACCCGCTGTGCTGGCAAGGGCCCATGTTGAGGACCGCCTGCGTGAGGTCGATCGAGAGGATCATTTCAGTCTTCTCGCCCGTGTGCCAGGTTTGGATGGTGCCGATCTCCACGACCCGGTGGGGCAAAGGGGCCGCCGACACGGTGATGTTGTAAATGTCGATGTCCGGCAGGTCCCATGTCGAATTCACGGCGCTCGGCGGCTGGCCGCCGGCGATGGGGGCGCCGGAGTGGTTGTACTGGAGCCACGTCATCGCGCGGTGGATGATCGGCGTGCCCTCGCGGTGGCCGTTGCGCGCATAGATGATGACATCCCCGAAATTCCCGTAGGTCTGGTGGCCGTTCTTCACGCCCTGGAAGTAGGTCACCACCTCCCGGACGCTGTTGACCTCCTTGACCAGCGTCAGGTCGCCCGTGTCGATGATGCCGAGGCCCGAGTCGGTCTTCGCGTGCATCATGGAGCCCGATTCGATGACGACCATGGGCGGCCACGTGCTCGAGTAGGTGAAGATCGACCCGATCACGATGATGACGGCAATGCCGGCAAACAGGACGTCGCGGACGACGGCCGTGCGCCCGCTCGCGCGCATGAACTTTCCAAGGCTCTGGCGGAAAGTCATGCTCGAAGCGCGCCAGGTTTACCGTCGCACTTACGCTTGTCGGTATGACGCAGGGCGCCGGGGAGGACGAGGGCGTTCAAATCCTGCCCCCCGCCAGGATTAAATCAGGGGACGTCCTCGCCGCCTAGTGCGAGAAATTCGCGGGGATGGGTCCCAATCCTTGCAGCGGACGGAAGGCCCTCCCCCGGGGGACAGCCCCGGGGGCGAGGTGCCCGGCCGCATCACCCTTGACGAGTACTTCATGCGCATGGCGCACCTGGTCAAAGAGCGCGGCACGTGCAGGCGGCGCAAGGTGGGCGCCGTGATCATCCGCGACAAGATGGTCGTCTCGACGGGGTACAACGGCGCCCCGCGGGGCGTCCCGCACTGCTCGTCGGAGACGGGGTGCCTCACCGACGACGAGGCGATCGCCGCAGGGCGGCGCGCGTCGGTGTGCATGGCCGCGCACGCCGAGATCAACGCAATCGTGCAGGCGGGGTACAACAACGTCTCCGTGAAGGGCGGCACGCTCTACTGCACGACGTTCCCCTGCAACTTCTGCTCGAAGGCGATCGTGAACGCGGGCGTGCGCGAGATCGTGTATGAAGAGGGGTACCCGGACGAGCTCTCGCAGCGCATCCTCGCGTACACTCCCCTCGTGCTGCGGCGCTACGCGGTGATGGACGGCGTCCCGGGCCCGGCCAAGCCGAGCGACGAAGGCGAGATGTGAAGGGCGCGGTGCGGCCACACTTTGGGGCGCTCGATGCGACACGTTTAAGGCGCGTCCTTGGATAGTCGCGCGAAGCCCAAGGGGGTCCCGCGACCTTGACCGGAGAGCTACCCACCCAGCGCAGGCCGCCCCGGCCCCCCGAGCATGGGACAGGCCCCGCCGCCGCTCCCCCCGGGCGCACCGCCCCTGGCATCCGTGTGATCCCCGGCAAGAGCGCCGAGACCGCGCAGATCGAATTCCAAGGGCAGAGGAAGTTCGTCATCCAGTGGGAGACGGACGCCGCGGTGGAGATGGCGCGGGAGAATCACCAGGCCGCGCTGCAGCTTTTCGACATGATTCTCTTCGCGTTCCCGCACTATGCGAAAGCGTGGTACAACCGCGCGATCATCCTCCACACGGGCACGCGCGACTTCGACGGCGCGCTTGCGGCCTACAACAAGGCGCACGCGTCGCTGCCTGGCAACACGGACATCCTCCACAACAAGGCCAAGCTGCTCGTCGAAATGCGCCGCGAGAAGGAGGCGGCCGCGATCTACGAGCAGGTGCTGCGCCTCGACCCGAAGTACGTCAAGAGCCTCGAGGGGTACGGCGCGCTGCTCATCAACGCGGGGGCTCCCGAGCGCGCGGAGGCGTTCCTTGAGCGGGCGGTGGACCTGTACGAAAAGAAAGGCCAGGACCCGTACCGCGCGCTGCAGCTGCTGGCCACCGCCTACACGAACGCGGGCAAGAGCAGGGAGGCGCTGAAGGCCCTCGACCGCGCAGTGGCCAAGCACCCGAACGACGACTCGTTGTGGGAGGCCAAGGGGATCGCGCTCTCGAACATGGAGAAGTACCGCGAAGCGGTGGAGGCCCTCACGCAGGCGCTGCGGCTCAACCGCGGGAACAAGTTCGCGCTGGACACGCGCACGCAGCTGGTCGAAGTGTGCAAGCAGCGCAAGATCCGCTTCAGCGACTTCGAGCTTGCCTACTAAAGCGCCGACGTTCGGCGCGCACCCTCTAAATAGGGCCAGGCCCGCTCGCGCCCTTGTGGACCCCGCGGAGGCGGTCGCCGGCGCGATCGCATCGGCCCATGCCTGTGCCGCGTGCAACAAAGAGTTCCAGGACGGGTACCTGCGCGACTTCTACGGCGTGCCGGTGTGCGTCGACTGCTACCGCGACATGGGGCTGCTCACGCTCGCGGAAGTGCCGGCGGAGCCCGACTCGGTTCTGCTCGGGAAGTTGCTCTCGTCGCCGCCCTCCGACGTCACGCCCGGGCCGCGGCGCAGGTTCGGGATCCTCGACCGGTTCGCCTCGCGCCTCGACCCGAAGGGAGCCGAACAGATTCTGATCACCGCCGCGCGCGCCGGCCACGACACGGGAGTGCAGGAAGTCCTGTGGGTGCTGCTTGCCGCCGACGCGCTCCTGCGGTCGGGCGGCAAAAACGGCAACCGCCCCGTGGAGGGCAAGGAGATGTCGCTCCTGCTCAACCTGGCCGCGCGCGTCGGGATGGACGTGGGCTGGGCGGCGATGGTCGACGCGGGCGTGGCCAGGCGTGAGCTCGACGAGCGCGGTGCCGAGTGGCACTACGAGGACACCGTGGCGCCTGGGGGCGCAACGATGGTGGGGCTGGCCGCCGAGAAGGACGCGTTCGTGCGCTACATGAAGGCGGTCAAGGCGAAGGTCGACGTGCTCGCGGCCGACGTCGACAACCGCAACGACGGCGTGGACATCGCCGTGGGAATCCTGAGGCGCACGGTCGACGAGGTGCTTGCGGCGTTCTCGATGATGGACTTCCCGAGCAGGCCCAAGAAGGGCCCGGCGTCGTGAGGCGCGCTCACTCCTCTTCGCGCCGCGCGCGCCCCGCCCGGTCGGCGCCCCCCTTGAACCGCTTCGCCACGACATAGACCTCCGAGCTCTCCTTCCTCGACGCCAGCGGGGCGTGGACCTTCACGAAGCGGAACGAGCGCTTCACGTCCGCGAGGTACCCCGCGAAGTCCTCGCCTTCGAACACCTTCGCGCAGAAGGTCCCGCCGGGGCGCAGCAGCTGCTTGGCTGTCGAGAGCGCCATGCGCGCCAGGCGCACGGACTTCGCCTGGTCGACCGAGTACATGCCCGAGATGTTGGGGGACATGTCCGAGACGACGGCGTCTGCCGGCGACTGGCGCACGCCTGATTGCGCCGCAAGCTCCACGCGGACCGCGTCGAGCGTCTTGGGGTCCATCATGTCGCCGCGCACGAAGCGCGCGGGCGGCAGCTTCTGCACGCGGTCGATGTCGACGCCCACCACGCGGCCGGCGTCGCCCACGATCTCGAGGGCCGCCTGCGTCCAGCCGCCGGGCGCGCAGCCGAGGTCGACGATGAAGTCGCCTCGCTTCAGAATTCCGTAACGCTCCTGGATCTGCTGCAGCTTGTAGGCCGCGCGCGAGCGGTACC
>JBGPJF010000002.1:0-137845 GCA_041485285.1 Thermoplasmata archaeon
CCACGGGGCCCATGCCCGCGCCCGGGTCGGTCGGTCCCCAGCCGTCCTTCCCTGCTCCGGCACCGCTGCCGGCGGCTCCGAAGGCCCCCCAAGGCCCGCAAAGCCACGACATGGCCGAGCGCTTGGCGGTGCTGTCCAACCAGGGGGCCGACATCGCGCCCCTGCGCAAGCTCGACGACTCGTCGGCCGGGCCCTCAACGGAGCGCCGGGCGCTTGGCAAGGGGAAGATGTCGCTGCCCTCGGAGCTGCTGAACTACCTGAACAAGCCCAACGGCAGGTCCATCATCATCAATGGCAAGCGGCGCACGGGCAAGACCAACCTCGCCCTCGGCCTTGCCGAAGCGCTTGCCGGCTTCGACGAAGAAGTCCTCCTGCTCCTCACCCACGAACCCGACAAGCGGCTCACCGAAGCCTACGCGTGGCTCGCCGAGAAGCGCGCGGAGGACTTCCTGCTCTTCGGGCGCCCGAACACGCCTGACGCGATCCTCCAGCCCCCCGCGGGCGACGCGCGCGCCGCGCGCCAGAAGCTCCTCGATTCGATCCGCGCCGTGCGCAGCGACGCTGGGACGCTGCCGCGCGTGCTCGACCGCCCCCGCGCGTACCGCATCAACACCGAGCGGATCTCGCGGCTCCTCTCGCTCAACCCCGCGATGGCAGAGATCATCAACCTCTACGACGCCGTCGAGCGGCTCCTCCCCTCGAAGGTCGTCATCGTCGTCGACCGCGCCGACGCGCTCGCGCGCAAGTACGGCATCGAGTACAAGTCGCTCGTCGAGACGCTCCAGCGCGACCTCGTCCGCGGCGCCAATTGCGACCTCCTCCTCGTCCAAGAGCGCGACGACCAGCACAGCGCCGACAAGTCGGTCGACGGCGTGCTCGTCATGCGCGACATCTCAAGGACCGAGGAATTCCTCGGTGAGATTGCCATCGCAAACCTCACCGACGTGGTGCTGAAGCGGCCCCGCGCCCTCTACCGGTTCGACGACGGGCGCATCCGCATGATCGAGAGCGCGGATGTCGGCAGCGGCATGGAAACCGACTGAAGCCAGCGTTCCCGCGCGGCGCGCTGGCTTTTCAAGCAACGTATATTAATCCGCCCGGGCCGATCGGCGCGTTCGAGGGGTTCCTGTGGCCGCGCAGCAAGTCCCACCCGTCCGGGGCAACCCCATCGACCGCTACATGGCCGCTTACAAGCGGCGCGGCGAAGTGCTGAAGAACCGCGAGAGCGAGGAGTCGGTGGCCCAGACCGCCGACCGGGAAGTCGCCCGCTCCATCAATATCGACCGCCCGGCGGCCAAGGCCGTCCAGGTAGAGGCGGCGGCCGACGCCGAGCGCATGAAGGCCGAGCTCGCCTCTAAGGAAGAGGAGCTCAACCGCGTCAAGAATGACTTCCAGATCAAGATGCGCAACACGATTGCGCTCCAGCGGATCAAGTACGAAAAAGAACTGAACGACATGAACCGGAAACTCGAGCAGTATGCCGAGTTCAAGAAGGCCGAGGACTACATCCGGGTCAAGGAAGAGGAGTTCGACAAGTCCCGCCACGAGATGAAGAAGAAGATGGCGGAAGTCGAGGACCTGCGCGAGAAACTCATGCGGGCCCAGGCCGGCGAAGGTGTCGTGGGCGCCGCCGTGCTCGGCCTCACCTCCGCCGAAGTCCAGGGCATGGAAGACGAGCTTCGCCAGGCGCGCATGAAGCTCGAGGAGTTCCGCGACATGTACGCGCGCGAGGAGAAGCGGCGCGCGGAGATCGAAGCGGAGCTCGAGAACCTGAAGAAGGGCTCCATCGCCATGATGAAGTATGTCACGAACCTCCAGCGCAAGAAGCACGACGAGGAACTCGAGTCGCTGAAGGAGACCGCGCGCGAGGAAGAGTCGCGGCGCAAGGCGCTCGAAGAGCAGGTCGGCATGCTCGAGAAGGACCTCGCCGAGAAGCGCGAGGCGCTTGCCAAGGCCGGGACTTCGGCCCAGCCGGTGGCCGGCCGCCCCCTGCCCGTGCGCGGCGGCCCGGTCGTCGACAGCGAGGCGATCCGCGCCAAGGAGTCCGAGCTCGCCAAGGCGCGCTCGGAGATCGACCGCCAGAACAAGCTCCTCGAGGCCCGCAAGCGGGAGGTCGACGAGCAGTTCCAGCGGATGAAGGAAGAGCGCGAACTGCGCCGCCAGGAGGCCGACTCAAAGTTCAGCTCCGAGATGAGCCAGCTGCCTGAGCTGCAGAAGGCGTCGCTCGAAAAGGACGGGCGCATCAAGGAGATGCAAATCTCCATGGAGTCGCGCGAAGACGAGCTGCGCAAACTCAAGAACATCGTGAAGTACAAGGACGAGGAGTTCAACCGCCGCCAGGAAGAGCTCGACTACAAGCAGAAGGTCATCGAGCAGAGCCTGCGCCAGCTCCAAGAGGCCAAGCAGAACGAGGGCTCCGTCGAGCAGCTCGAGATGAAGAAGCGCCTCCAGCAGCTCGAACGCGAGATCGCGGCCAAGGAAGAGGCAATCAACACGAAGGAGTCGTTCCTGCGGCAAAAGGAAGGCCAGCTGCGCATCAAGGAGCAGGCGGCCGTCCAGGAGGACGTCCAGGCGCGCAAGAAGGAAATCGAGCTCGAGATGAAGGCCCGAAAAGTCAAGACGGGCACCCCGCGGCTCGACGACCTGCTCTACGGCGGGTTCCCCATCGGCTTCAACATCCTGTGCTCCGGGCCGGCGTTCATCGGCAAGGAGGTGCTCATGTACGCGTTTGCGGCCGAGGGCCTCCAGAAGGGCGTGCCCACCGTGATGGTGCTCACCGACGTGGCCCCTGCAAGCGTGAAGCAGGAGCTGGCGGCCATCCTCCCCTCGATTGAAGAGTACGAGAAGCTCGGCCTCCTCAAGTGGGTCGACTGCTATTCGCGCGCGATGGGCGAATCCGAGGAAAACAAGGACGCGGTGGTGATCGACCACCCGACCGACTACAAGGCCATCATGGAAGGGATGGAGATGATCACGGACAAGTGGGTGAAGGAAGAGAAGCACCCCACCTACCGCGTCGTGGTCATGTCGATCTCCACCTTCATCACGTATTCCGATGTGACGGCGACCTTCCGGTTCCTCCAGATGCTCACGGGCAAGAGCAAGATGAAGAAGGCCGTCTCGCTCTACGCGATTGACGAGGCCATGCACTCGGCGACGGACCTCGCCAACTTGGCCCACGCGATGGACGGCTCGATCCAAGTCAAAACCGAGAACACGAAGAACTACATCCGGGTCGTCGGCATTGGCGATGCGCAGAACCGCGGGTGGGTCACCTACGAGTACTCGCGCAAGGGGCTCAACATCGGGTCGTTCTCGCTTGACAAGATCCGTTAGGGCCGAGTTTGGGCCGCTTGAGCGGCCTTTGGGGGTCTTTCTGGGAGCATAGGGCAATCGCCGGCCCTTGGGCGCCACCTTTTCTTTTAAATAGCCAGGCCCCGGCGGCCGTCAACGGGCCCAATATGGGTCGGTGCACCCCAACTCTTTTTAAGGCTGGCCGTATTTAAACCAAAGAAAGGCCCCGCCTTAAATGGTGATCCCCATGCCAGACTTCCGCATCGAGAACGTCGTCGCCACGTCGCTCCTTGACAACGAGCTTGACCTCCCCTCGATCGCGCTTACGCTGGAAGGGGCCGAGTACGAGCCCGAGCGGTTCCCTGGCCTTATTTACCGCCTGGAGACGCCGAAGACGGCGACCCTCCTCTTCCGGTCGGGCAAGATGGTGTGCACGGGGGCCAAGTCGATCCCCGAGGTCCACCAGGCCATCAACACGGTCATCAAGCGGCTCATCGCCGCGGGCGTCAAGGTGTCGGAGAAGGTGGAGATCACGATCCAGAACCTCGTCGCCTCGACCGACCTTGGCAGCCCGCTCAACCTGAACACGATCACCGTTTCGCTCGGCCTTGAGAAGGTCGAATATGAACCCGAACAGTTTCCGGGGCTTGTCTACCGGATGGACCAGCCGAAGGTCGTGCTGCTCCTCTTCGGGTCGGGCAAGATGGTCTGCACGGGCGCGAAGAAGCCGGACGACGTCAAGGAAGCGATCGTCAACATCCTGAACGAGCTGAAGCAGGCCGGCCTCATCCAGACTTGAAGGGGCGGATGGCCCCATGGGCAAGCCACCCAAGACGGCGGTCTTTGACGACCACTTCCACCTCGACCCCGTGTACGGTGCGTACTTGGGGAGCGTGGAAGAGTTCGAGCGCGCGGGCGGGACGCATTTCCTGCTCGTGCACAAGCCCGACTTCGACAAGCTGTCGGGGACGCCCGACGCCTATCGCGCGGAATTCGAGGAGACGGTGAAGATGGGGAAGGCGGTCAACGCGCGCGGAAAGGCGCGCTGCTTCGTGGCGCTCTGCCCGCACCCGGCGGAGTTCACGCGCCACGCGGAGCGGCTGGGGTTCGAGGCCGCGTGGGAGCTGTTGACCAAGGCGATCGACCTCTGCGCAAAGATCGCAAAGGAGGAGCCGCTCGTGGTCGCGCTCTCGGAGGCCGGCCGGCCGCACTACCCCGTGTCCCCGGAAGTGTGGACATTCTCGAACCGCGTGTTCGATTATGAGCTGGCGACGGCCAAAGACGCCGGGCTTGCGGTGCAGCTGCACACCGAGTCGGCCACGCCGGAGGTGATGGCCGACCTGGCGGGCCACGTCGAGGCGGCAGGGCTCGACAAGGGGCGCGTCGCCAAGCACTACTGCCCGCCGTTCGTGCTCCCCGAGGAGAACGCGGGCCTCTTCCCGTCGGTGCTCGCCTCGCGGCCCTTCGTGGCCGAGGCGCTGAAGAAGGGCGACCGCTTCATGTTAGAGACGGACTTTATCGACGACAAGCGAAGGCCCGGGGCGGTGATGGCCCCCGCGACGGTGCCGCGAAGGACGCGTGCGATGCTCGAGCAGGGGGTCGCGGAGGAGCGCGTGTGGCGGATTCACAAAGAGAACCCGGAGAAGGTCTACGGGGTTTCGATTGAACTGTAAGGCCAGCGGCGCTTGCAACGCTCGATTTGAGTGCCTTTAAGTGCGCGTTTGGCGAAGGCCCCGCGGAGGACTGCAGTGCGTTTGCGTGTAAGGGCCGCTGGCGTTCTCATCATCTGGGCCCTGGCGGCCGGGACGCTTGCCCCGCTTGCGCCGGCGGCCCCCGCCGCGCAAGCCGCCGCGACGGCAACATCGGCTCCCCTGCGGTACTTCGAAGTCGGCAACACGATGGAACTTGCAAATGACGCCCAAACGCAGAGCGTCCCGGAACTTGTCGCCATGCCTTCCGGCGACTTCGCGCTTGCTTATTTCGAGGGGATCTACACCTACTCTGGCGTCCCTTCCATCGAGGTCCACAATGGGACAACGGGCGCGCGCACGGCGGGCCTTTTCTCGGCGGCGGGGGGGAGCCAGTATGACTCCTGGGCCAACACCACGGCGCGCGGCGCGTACACCGCGGTGGACGGCACGGGACGGCTCCTGCGCGTGTCGTGGGGGTTCGCATTCCCGAGTTCGGCCGTTTCGCTTTCAGGCTACAACGCAACCGGGGCGGCCTCGCTCGGGCCCGTAAGTGTGGGCACGACCCCCTACTACACGAGCGCGGCGGCCATTGCCGTCGGGCGCAACAACACGGTCCATGTCGTACACTACGACGGCCAGGTGCGTTACTCGGTGCTACGGGCCAACGGCACCTGGGCGGTGCACAATGTGTCGGTGCAGGGGGCGTCATCGGGCCTGTTCCCGCCGCACATCGTGTACGATGCCGCCGCTGGCCGCATGGTCATCGCGTGGTCGAGCCCGCTTTCGGGCGCAACCGTGATGGCCGTCGAGCCCAACGGCTCGGTGGCGTGGACCTACCCGTTCACGATGAGCGGCGCGAACATGACGCTCGCGGCGCTGCCGTCGGGGGACGTCGTGGTCGTGTATGTGGACAACACGGCGATGCGCGCATTGCGCCTGGACCGCGACGGGGCCCTCGCGGCGGGAAGCGTGGCCATCGAGCCGAAGGCGGCAGGCGCACGGGCCCCGCGGGCGACGGTCATGTCCGGCAGCGAAGTGGCGGTGGTCTACTCGGACTATTCGGACGGGTCGGACCTCGACGTCTTCGCGATGGCCTTCGACGCCTCGACGATGAGCGCGACCATCCCCGCGACGCGGGTCTCCAGCGACCGCGCCTCGAATTCGAACCCGGCGGCCGCGTTCCTGAAGGACGGCTCGCTGTGGGTCTCGTGGCAAAACGAGACGACGTACTACTACGCGAACATCTCGGGCGCAAGGCTCGTGCCGCGCTGGTCGGGGTTCTCGCTGGAGGCCTCCGAAGCGTCGCTGCAAATCCCGCGGGGCGAGCCCGTGGACGTTGCGGTGAAGGTGTCGAGCCTTGTCAACGAGTCGACCGACTACGACCTCAGCGTCGGCTTCTACCCCTACGGGGGCCCCACCAATTGGACGGGGACGGTGATGGATGCGGCGGGGGCCTTGCCCTCCCCGGCCCTTTCGCTTGGCGCTTCGGTGCTCCAGTGGGTGACGATGCGCATCGACGCGCCGGTGGTCGACCCCTCCGGGTACGGCGCGATCGCGCTCCTGCTCGTGACCGACCACCACCGGGGCGGGCCGCCGCTTGCCCTGCGCGTGAACATCACGGTCGTGCAGGGGCACCGCTTCGCGGTGTCGCCTTCCGACGCCAACGTGACGGCCCTGCCCGGCGGCGTGGCCAGCCTTTCGTTTGACGTCCGCGCGATCGGCACGGTTGCCGAGGCGGGCGTTCCCATGGCGGTGAGCGCGCCGCCGCCCGCCGGCTGGTCGCTGTCGCTCCAGCCGGCGAACCTGACTGCGGCGGTCGGCGAAGGCGTCAATGTGACGCTTTCGGTGGGGGTCCCGGGCAATGCGCCCAGCGGACAGACCTACTGCGCGCGGCTGCGCGTGCAGCACCCGAACGACCCGTTCTCGCTTGCAACCGCCGGCTTCTGCGTGCGCGTGGCGCTCGTGGCGGCGCCCACCCTCGACCCGCCGGCGCTCGCGCAAGAGGTGGAGCCGGGCGGCGCCGCCCTATCGGTGTGGACCTTGACCAATGTGGGCAACGCGGCGTCCCCCATCTCGTGCGCCGTCGGGGTCGAAGAGGAGCTGCCGGCGGGGTGGCAGAGCGCTGTGGACCCGGACAGCGCACCCCTTGGGGGAGGCGGGTCAGCGACGGCCGTGCTCTCCGTGACGGCGGCGCCGCTTGCCCTCGGCGGAATGACGGTCAACCTGACGCTTTCGGCAAGCTGTGTGGGGGGGTCGGCGTACGGGGTGGCGCACCTCAGGATCGTGGTGCGCGACGTGCACCTCGTGCAGTGGCGCGCGGCGGGAATAAGCGGGGACGCCTCCGCGTCGGGCGCGAGCACCTTCACGGTGAGCGCCGAGAACCAGGGGAACGTGCGGGAGCCCGTGTCGGTGACCATCGACGACGCGCCTCCAGGGTGGGAGGTCCACTCGAGCCTTACCGTCGCCGGGGCGCCGGCGACCGCGGTCGCCCCCTACGACAGCGGGACGGTTTCGGTGCTGGTGCAGGCGCCCCCGAACACGCTCGCGGACACCTACCTCATCACGGTCAGCCTCGTTGCGGGCGACCTGCCGCCGCAGGGCGTGGTGTTCAGCGTGCGTGTGCCGAAGGCGTACGGGGTCGAGGCCTCGTTCACCGCAAGTCCCGCGCACGTGGGCCCCGACGGGCAGGTCAGGGTCGTGGGGGCCGTCCGCCACACGGGCAACACGGCGGACACCTACACGCTTCGCGTGGACGTGGCCGACCTCCAGTCGTGGGGGTGGCGCGCGCTCTACCGCCCGGACGGCGGCAACGAAAGCGAACTCCACGGCTCGCTCTTGCTTGCCGCCCTCGAGAACGGGACGCTGACGATCACGATCACGGCCCCGCGCGAGCCGGTGGGCTTCCACATCGCGATCAAGGTCAACCTCTCGAGCGCGCGCGGGCCCTCCGCCGAATTCGTGGCGCAGGTGGACGTCGTGCTGCCCGACCTCACCATCGAGGTCACCGGCGACCCGTCGGGCCGCGAAGGCGAAATCGCGGTGCAACTCCAAGTCGTCGTGGCAAACCGCGGCGAGGCGGCGTCGGGTGCCACGCAGGTCGTCGTCCGCCTCGATGGAGCCGATCAGGCAAGCGGCCCGGTGCGGGCGCTGCAGCTCGGGGAAACCGCGGCGTTGTGGTTCAATTTCACCGCGACGCTGCGCGCGGGGGCCCACGAGATTTCCGTGGTGGTCGACCCCGGCACCGCGCCCGGCGCGTCCCCCGTGAACGGGCGGGTGTTCGAGCGAAACGAGGCCAACAACCTCGCGAGCGTCCCCTTCGCCCTCGAGGCGGCGCCCCCCACGAACAACCCGCCGCCTTCCAATGTCAACACGATCGGGTCGAGTTCCACGGCGCTCATCGTGATCATCGCGATGGCGGCCGGGACCGCGGCGCTTGTGGTCGTGCGCCTGCGGATGGGCAGGCGCCGCCAGTGACCCCGCCGCGGCAGAGCTTTATCATCGACCGCGGGGCTGGGCCGCCGAGGAACCATCGTGCTCGAAGAGGTCGTCGTCCCTTGCTTCGGGCGAAAGCTCGAGGAAACCGTGATGCCCGCGATGCGCGCGGCGCTCTTTAGGCGCGACCTCGAGGCCCTTGGCCAAGTCGTGCGTGAGGCAGGCGCGGCCAACCCGGCCCTCAAGGACGAAGCCGACAAGGACTGGCAGGAGCTGCGCAACGATGTCCTCCACGGGCAGATCGACTACCGCGGCGACGGGCCGCTCCCTGAGCACTGGAAGCAGTTCATCGACAAGGAGACGAACTACTTCGACTGGCGCCACCCAAAGTGGGCCCAGGACGCCGAGCGGCTGATGGTCGACCTTGTCGTGAAGGACGCGGCCCGCGCGGGGTGGAAGGGCGAGATCCACCCGGCCTCCAAGACGAACGCGGGGCTCGTCGACCTGCTGCTTGAGGTGTCGGTCGCGCTGAGGGAGGCCAAGCCGCTTGCGGACAAGTTCCTCGAGGGCATGCCCGAGTGGCTGCAGCACGACAATGCCTACACGGGGGGCTACCTTACGGAGGACGAGGCCGCGAAGATGCTGGCGGTCCTCGACCCGAAGAAGCACGACCTCGAGTCGTCACTGAAGGCCGGCCCGTTGCTTTCGGGGTGGCTCGACATCCTCCACCGCGCCAAGAGCGCGAAAGTGGGACTCACCTGGACCGTCCCGATGATGCGGTAGCCGCGGCGCCTCCGTGCGCGCGAAGCACGCGCTCAGAAGTTCTTGGTGGTGTAGCTGATCACGGAGTCGAACACCCGCTTGCCGTCGCCCCACTCGCCAGGCGAGCGCCGGTACCAGTCGGGGTGGTTGATGCCGAGGTAGGAGCGCTCGGGGTGCGGCATGATGCCGAACACGTTTCCCGCGGAGTTCGAAAGCGCCGCGATGGCGCGCGGCGAGCCGTTGGGGTTGAACGGGTAGCCGTCGGGGTTGCCGGTCGAGGGATTCACGTAGCGGAAAATGACGCACCCCTCGTCCTCGAGCTTGTCGAGCGATTTGTCGGCCGTTTCGGGGGGCAGCGTGAGCTTCCCCTCGCCGTGCGCCGAAGGGATGTAGAGGACTTCGCCTTTCTTGATGGCCCCTGTGAAGGCGCTCTTCGAGGATTCGCAGCGCAAATAGGTCGGCCGGCACTCGAACCGGTCCGAGTCGTTGACGAAGAGCGCAGCCTGCGGCTCGGGCGCAAGGGTCGCCCCGTCAAGTTGGGGAAGCAGCCCGAGTTCCACGAGAATCTGGAACCCGTTGCACATGCCGCCGACGGCCTTGCCGGCTTCGACAAACTCCTTGAGCTCCTTCTTGGCCTCCGCCTTCAGGCGCGCGGCAAAGATCGCGCCGGCGCGGACGTAGTCGCCGGCCGACCAGCCGCCGGGGAAGATGAGCACGTGAAAGTCCGCGAGGTCGCGCTGCGACCCGACGGACGTGGTCTTGCCGAGGATCTGCTTGAGGTGGACGAGTTCGGCCGCGGTGCCTTCCCGCTCGAAGGCGTCGAGCATCTCCTGCTCGTTGTTGGTGCCCTCCATCCGGAGGATGCACACGCGGATGTCGGCGGCTTTCAGGCCCGATCCCCGGTGCGAAAACGCGCCCGTGGGCATTTGAGCCTTGCCGGGAAGTTTGGGGGTACCCAGGGGGAGCGACCCGCCGCGGTGGCTCGCCGGGCGCATTCGCTCGCTTTCGGTGGCTTGCTATGCGTCAACGGAACCGTCTCGCGGGCGTTTCGATCAAGAGCACAAGGAAACCCCCAGGCCCGCGTAGCGACACCGGCAAGACACCATGAGACAACGTGCGCGCCGCGTTATGCGACCGCTAATCGTTCGCTCACCCCCCCTTGCGCCTCAAATAGCACGCGGACGTCCTGAGGCTTGAGGAAAACTATGGCGGAATACCAGCCGCGTTACTTCAAGGCCTCTCCCGGATGGGACAACGTGGAGCGCAGGGAGCGCTCGCGGTCCCGCTCGTGGGGCCTATAGGACGCAAATGACACGCAATCGATGAACTCGTCCCTCTCCTGGCTCGCCTCGTGCGGGCGCGCGGGCGGGGGAGCCTGCAACCCACCCCGGTTGTGCCGTGCATCCCAAACCCCGGCACGAGGCTCCCCCGTCCGCTACAGTCCCGTAACCGCCGCCAGGGCGGTGAGGCAGAGGACGGGGATGAGGTTCATCAACAGGTTGTCGTCGACCCACCGCGTCCTGATCGACTCGGCGCCGACGGCGATGGCGGCCCCAAGGGGCACGAAAAGCAGGGGCGTCGTCAGCCCGGCGGCGACAACGCAAACAAGCGCCACACCGCACCAAGCTGCACAGCCCACAGCGGGCGCCCACTTCTTCCGCGCCGATGCACGGACCTCGCCGAGGACGGGGTCAACGAGCGTGGTCCCGAGGATGGTGATCATCGCGAAGCGCTGTTCAAAAAAGAGCAGGGCCGTTACGTACCCGAGCGCCCCCCAGAAGTACCCCGCGACCCACTTTTTCTCGTAGTCGCGCAGCCCAAAGAACAGCCAGCCGCGGTGGATGCGGTAGGCCTCGAAGCCCGCAAGCAGGAAGATGCCGAGGGTGGCAATCTGATCACGCGTGAGCTCGACCGCATCGAGCCGTGGCGGGAGCCAGTAGTAGACCACGAACAGGGAGGACATGGCGTGGAAGCCGCGCCGAAACAGGCGCCGGCGGTCGAGCACCTTCGAGGATCGCCGCAGGCAGGGATAACGTTGGCGGAGCCCGTCTCGGCCGTGGAGGGTCCCCAGCGCGGCGCCTCTGTTAGAGCCCGAGCAGGCGGGCGGCTGCGGTCATCGCAACGAGCGGGGCGAGGTTCATCGTGAAGTCGTCGTCGAGGAAGGGCAGCCGCAGGGGCTCCACCGACACGGCCACGGTGGCCCCGAGCACGAGGAGGCCGACCGACACGGGCAGGGTCAACGCGAAGCAGGCGGCGGCGGCTGCCGCGACCCACACCACAAAACCCACGGCACCCGCCCACCGCTTGTGCCGGGTCGCGCGGGCGAGCCCGATGGCGGGGTCGCCGAGGCAAACGCCGAGGATCGTCACGATGGCGAAGCGCGGCGGGAAGAACACGAGGGCGATGCAACAGCCCAAGCCGAGCCAGTAGTAGGCCGCGGGGCGCTTCATTTCGTAGTCGCGGAAAAGGGAGAACGACCCGCCGGCCTTGAGCCGCCACGCTTCGGCGACGGTCACGACCCCTGCAAGGAGGAGGGCGCCGTGGGCCCTGGCGATGCCGAGCACGGGCAGCGGGTCGGGGACCAGGTAGTACAACAGCGAGAGCGCCAGGGAAACATGGATGGCGCGCCGCAGGACGGCTGCCCGCTTTGCCACGGTTCCCCGAGCGGTGGGCGCGCATAAACGCTCTTACGCGGCTGGTCGGACGTCAACGCATAAATGGGAAGCGGGCCATCGGCGCGGCTGTGGAGCGGCGGGGCCGGGGCCGGCGTTCGAAGGAGGTGGACGCAATCGCGCGGGAGCGTGTCGTGATCCTCCTTGACGAGGCGCGCAAGGCCGCGGGCGCGGGCAATGGCGCGCGCGCCAAGCGGTATGTGTTCCTCGCCCGAAGGCTGGGGATGCGCTACAACGTGTCGATGCCCAGCCCGCACCGGAGGTGGCTGTGTGCCGCTTGCGGGGCGTACTTGGTGCCCGGAAAAAACGCGAGTGTGCGGCTGCGCCCGCAGCGAATTGTGATCCGGTGCCTCGAGTGCCAAGCGGTCAAGCGCGTGGGGCGCGGGGCGGCAGGGCGCGCGGCAAGCGCGGGGGGCGGGCGCAAATGAAAGGACGGCGGGGAAAGGAGCTGCGCGCGGCGGGCCAGAAGCTCACCGCGACGCTGTTTGTGGGGGAAGGCGGCGTGACGGCCGCGGTTGCCTCCGAAGCGGCCGGCCAGCTCAAGGCGCGCGAGCTTGTGAAGGCGAAGGTGTCGGGCGCCGCGGCCGACGCGAAGGGGATGAAGACCGTGGGAGAGGAGCTCGCGGCGATGGCCGGGGCGGAGCTCGTCGAAGTGCGGGGGCGCACCGCGCTCATCGCGAGGAAGGCGCGGGCGTCGAGCGAACCTCCGCGGGCGCAGCCGGAGGCTCCTCGGGCCCGTCGCCCGTCCGGCGCCGTCGGAGCGCGACGCAGGCCATAGCCACGCCCCCGACGGGGAGCACGATGTCCTGGAACTCGGGGATCGTGTTTGGCAGCGCGCGCGTGTTGTTCGTGGTGTTCTGGAACATGTCGTCGGCGTCAGGGTAGCGCCCCCATGTCCCGTTAGCGGTCGAGCGCGGCATCTCGATGTCGTCCATGTACGTGTTGTTGAGGCGCCCTTTGTAATCGGTGCCGACGGTGCAGTTGCTGCACCACAGCGCCACGTGATACCGCGTCTGGGCGGTGGAGAGCGGGACGGAGATGTTGATCGCCGCGAAGCCAGCACCACTGGTGCTTCCCGAAAGGACTACGACGGATACTGTGGTATGGCCGTTTCCCTGAGAGTTCGTGGAATAGACCTCGATGCCGATCGTTGACGGGGCGGTGAGGTTCGTCGTGGAGCCGTGCGTTGCGTAGACCTCGACCCACGAGCCGATGTTGCTCACCTCATTGATGATGAGGTTATTCTGGCCTGACGGGTCGGTTCCCGTGTCGTTGGGGGGTACCGCGTTGTTGTCCGCGCGCGTGTTGTTCGTGGTGTTGCGCGCGGTCACGTTTCCGTCCGGGTACTTCCCCCAGGACCCGTTGAGGGTGAACCGCGGCATCTGCAGGAAGTCCATGTACGTGTCGTTGTTCGTCCCCGTGGCGCCGCGCCCCGCCGTGCAGTTGTTGCACCATAGGCCGATGTAATACTTCGTCGTGGCCGTGGAGAGCGGGACGGAGAAGTTGTAGGCCGTGAACCCCTCGGCGTTCGTGCTGCCCGTGAGGTCGCGGATGGCTTCGACCTTGAGGTTGCCACCCTGGTTGTTCGTGCGGTAGACGGCGAACCCAAGCTGGGAGGGGCTCGTCAAGTTGGTCACGGCCCCGCCCGTGTCCCAGAATTCCACGAAGCCGCTCGCGAAGTTGACTTCGTTGATGACCATGTCGTTGGTCCCGCGGAAGCCGCCGCCTGCCGGGACGACGTGGACGGGGGTGCGGTTGCCGGGGGCGCCGTAGCGGACATCCACGATGCCCGTCGCGCGCACGCCAAAGATGTCGGCGGCCGAGCTGTTGAGGAACGCCGACTTGGAGGCGCCGCCTGAAAGGTCGACGGTGACGAGCCCGTAGAAGCTTTCGCCGGGCGACAGGAGGAGGGCGTTGTAGGGGACAAGCCGCGCCACCTGGCCCGGCTCCAGGGTGGACTCGGCGACGGCGCCGGCCGAGAGGTCGGTGCCGTCGAGGGCCCCGCGGGTCCCGCCGTCGCGGTAGAGGGCGACGCGGGTGATGTCGCCCTGCGCCACGCCCGAGAAGCGGACGAGGAGGGCCGAAAGCTGCGCGACGCGCGAGTTCGACGCCGACGAGGAAAGGGACACGGCAAGCGCAGGAGCATTGGTGTCGCCCCAGAACGCGGTGAGGCTGACCGGCGCGCTCTCGTTGAACGCGAGGGCCTGGCCGTCGCCGCGGACCCCGCTCGTCGCGGGGCCAAACAGGTCGAACGCGCTGGCGCGGTTGGAGAATGCGTACGCGTAACGGACGCGCCCGCAGGCGGAGGGGCACAGGTCCAGCGATGCGAGCTGGGCTTCCATCTTCGAAGAGGAGAGGCCGACGGCGACGGGCTTATTGGAGGTGTTGAAGGCCTTGGCCGCATCGTCCCACGCGGAGACGGAGGTCGCCGCAAGGCGCGGTGCGCGCCCCATCGCGCCCCCGCTGCCGACGACCTGGACGATCGCGTCGATGCCCATTCCCGGCAGCCCGAGCCAGCCGGTAAGCGCGTTCATGTCGCTGTCGACGTAGATCGTGGCCAAGTTCCCGTCGACGCCCTGGGCTCCAGGCGCGCCGCCGCCGCCGTTGCCGCCGCTGGCCGGCTGCGAGGGCGAGGGGTACGCAGGGGCCGTGGGCAGGCGGGCGGGGAAGATGGAGCCGTCGACGGAGAGGTAGAACGAGACCTCGCCGGGCCCGGTGTTGACATCGGAAAGCGCTTCGCGGATGTCGATACTCTGGTCGGTGGGTCCGGGGGGCGGCGTGGCGTTGATGGGCGTCGGCGCCATCCCCACGAGGAGGTCATCGTCGGCGTCGGTCGAAGGGGGCCGCAGCGGCGCCCAGTCGGCGAACGCGCCGTCGATGACGATCCGTTCTGGCGCCGCAGTGACGTACGCGCGCTCGAAGGCGGTTGGCGGGAACACGGAGCCGTGGCCCGAGGTGCCGGCGGCGGGCGGCCCCGTCAGCACGAACTGCGAGCCGTTCAGGGAAACGCGCAAGGTGGCGGCGCCCGGCGCGCCGGTGGCGCGGCCGAACACGGTGATGTTGAGCGCGGGGCCGCCGGGGTCGAACACGAGCGGCCCGCTGTCGGTGAAGTCGACACGGACGGTCTCGCCGACCCCCGCGGAGCGGTTCACGGTCTGGTTGCGCGCGCCCACATTGGCGTGGGTGATGAGCACGCCGCCGCCGCCCGACCCGTCCACGGAGAGCACGAGGGAAGCGAGCGTGATGTTCTGGTGGAGCGCGTGCCCCTCGGCCGAAAGCAGGAGGCTTTCGCGGTCGGACGGGAGCACCGTCGCGTTCGTCCGCGTTTGCGACACGACAAGGACGCCGGGCCGCGAAGAGAACACGGCGTCGCCGAGGTCGGCAAGCCCGTTCGAGTCGAGGGCCTCGACGAGGAGGAACGGGGGAAGAGCCGACGAGCGCGGGCCGAGGCTCGAAAGGGGCACGCTCCCCTCGATCTGGTTCCCGCGGGCGACCGCACGCACGAACCCGGCCGATTCGAAGAGCGAGCCGTCGGTGTTGTCCTGCGAGAAGGCGGGGAACACCTTGAGCGTGGACGCGCGCGCCCCGTTGTCGTAGCCGCTGATTTCGATGAGCAGTTCGGAGCCGAGCCCGTAGCCGAGGAAGCCGGTGGCCTGCGAGCGGTCGCGGTCGATGAAGAGCCGGAACATCTCGGCGGCCTTCGGCCCGCCGCCGGAGCCGAAGGGCCGCCCTCCTTGCGAGACCTGGATGTAGAAGAACAGGTCGCGGTCGCTCTGGACCGCCGTGAACGCAACGAGGTTGATGTCGGGGTTGGCGCGCGCGTCGTCCGGAGAATCGGGCACGACGGGGACGCCCGCCCAGTCGCCGAAGTTGCCGTCGACGACGATCGGCGGCTGCGGGAAAATTCCGGAGATGAAGAGGGGGGCAACGAGCGTGATCCCGAACACGAGGAGCGCGAGGAGGATGGCCATCCAGCGCGTGGAGCGGCGGCGGCGGTCCTGAATCCTCTGGGTCATCAGCGTGCCGTTGACACGGCCGCCGTTCACGCGGCTGCCGTTGACGCGCCCTCCATTCACGCGTCCGCCGTTGATCTGTCCCCCGTTGATCCGCCCGCCGTTGACTCGCCCGCCATTGATCCGGCCGCCGTTCACGCGGCCCCCGTTCACGCGCCCGCTGCCGTTCGTGAGGCCCGGCGATACGAGGAAACCCGGCCCCTCGCGCGCGCCGGAACGGTGGTTGCGCCCGAAGGCCGCCGCCTTTGACGCGGGGCCACTTCCGTTCGTGAGGCCCTTGTGCTTCGACAGGCCCAACTGCGCGTCGCCCTCGTCAATCGCGCCGGGCGTGGCCTCCAACGGCGCCGGCTCGATTCCTCCTGCATCCGCGGCCGGCGGCCCGAGCGGCGCATCGTCAAGGGAGGGCGCCTCGGCAGGCCCTGGCTCGAGCGGTTTCAACGCTTCGAGGTGCCGGGCCCCACGCTCGTGCGCGCCCGCGCGAGCCCTCTTTCCAAACGGCCACCCAGGAGTGCGAACTATGGAGCCAGCCCCCTAACCACTGAATCTCGGCGCCGCTCCTCCTTTAAGCACGCTGGCTGAGCGCTACGCGCTGAGAATACCCGCCCATACTGGCCCCCCTGGACGTGGGCCGCGCTGCTCCGCTGACCGCCCAAGGTGCATCCCACGCGCCCCTTGCCGGGGGGGCGCGTCCCGCCGCGCCCACCGTGGCCAGGATGATAAAAGGCCGCGCTCGGGGGCCCGTCCACCGGAAAGGTCGCATATCCTGAGAATGAGCGCGACTGGCTATCGTTTCGAAAGGCGGCGCTCCAAGCCTTAATGCCAGGGGGAGCGAATAGTCTGGCTGGCCCGCATGACCGTCGCCGTCCTAGGCTCAGGGGATGAATGGCTCTCCCTCACGCTCAAATTCGCCGCGTCGGGCGTGCCCACGAGGGCCCTGGCCTCCGACAGCGAGGACGGCCAGGCATTGAAAAACGGGATGCTGCCCCGCACGGGGCTGCCCCCGGCCGCCGAGCGCCTGATGCTGAAGGCGCGGGACGCCGGGACGCTCGAAGCCGGCGAGTCGGCCGAGGACGCCGAAGCGTGCGAAGCGATCGTGCTTGCGCCGTTGCTGAAAGGCGACCGCGCGCGCAAGCAGTTCGACCTCGGCCCGCTTGCCGTCTTGATCGATGGGCTGACCGGCCACATTGCCCCGGGCGCGCTCGTCGTGGTCGCCGCGCGCGTGCCCCCGGGCACCATGCACGACTTCGTGCGCCCGAGGATCGAGCGCGCGGCGGGCCAGCAGGCGTTCGTCGGGGTGTTCATCGCGGCGGTGCCCGAGCGCGTGCAGGGTGCGGACCTGTTCGAATTCCCCGAGCGCTACAACCGCGTGATCGGGCGCGCGGATGCGACTTCGTCGAAGCGGGCCATCGACCTGTACAAGAGCATCTCGCGGGGCGAGCTCGACCCGTGCGACATGCCGACGGCGGCGCTCGTGGCGGCCGCCGAGGGCGCCATCGTCGAGGTGCAGCGCGCGCTCTCCACCGAGCTTGCGCTCGCGTGCGATGCGTTTGGCGCTTCCCCATCGCGCTTGCGCGAGCTGCTGAAGAAATCGCCGCGTCGCGGGATGGACCTGCCGCGCGCGGACGTCGCGCCCCTGTGGCCGCCCGACGACACGACGCTGCTGAAAAGCGCGACGCACAACAAGCTGCGCCTCCCGCTCATCGACGCCGCCGACGCGACCTTTGCGGGCACGCCGCGCGTGCTCGCGCGCCTGGCGCACCGCGCGATCAAGCGCGCGCGGAAGGACCCCAAGTTTTCGAAGGTGGCCGTGCTCGGCCTTTCGGCCGACCCCAACACGGCCGACCCGAACGGCTCGCCCACGCTACCTTTCCTCGATGAGCTCAAGGTGCTCGGATTTGCCAATGTCCAAGTGCACGACCCCCACGCGCGCGCCACGCCGGAGGTGCGCCTCCAAGGCGAACTCGACGAGGTCATCGCGGGCGCCGATGTCCTCGCGCTCATGACCCCGCACGAATTCTATGTGAGCCGCACTCCGCACATCCTCCAATCGCTCCCCCCGGGCGCCGCAGTCGTCGACGCGCGGGGCGTGCTCCCTCGCGCGGAGGTGCAGCGCCGTGGCCTCGTCTACGTCGGACTCGCCCGCTAAGGCGCAGTGGCAGCCCGGGAGGATCCTCGGCGTCCCGCGCATCGTCATCCTCCTTGGCGTCGTCTCGCTGCTGAACGACCTGGCCGGCGAAATGGTCACGCCGCTGCTCCCCCTGTTCCTCATCGGGCCGCTTGCGGCCCCGGTCGTGGTCGTGGGGCTCGTCGAAGGGATGGCCGACTCGGCGACGGCGTTCGTCAAAGTCTGGGTCGGGCACCGAAGCGACCGGATGGCGAGGCGGAAACCCTACATTGTCGGTGGCTACGGCCTCACCGCGGTGGCCAAGCCGCTGCTGGCGCTTTCCGCCGTTTGGCCGCAGGCGCTTGCAGCGCGCGTCCTCGACCGCGCCGGCAAGGGGATCCGCGGCGCCCCGCGCGACGCGGCCATCGCGGACGCCACGCCGAAGGAAATCCTCGGGAAAGCGTTCGGGGTCCACCGCGCATTCGACACGGCCGGGGCGGTTGCTGGCGCGCTGCTTGCCCTCACGCTCATCCTCGTGTTCGCGGGGAGCGCGGGCGCCACGCTGGGGCAATTCCAGCTCGTCTTCCTCGTGGCGAGCATCCCGGGGATCGTGTCGATCGGGATCCTTGTCGCGGGCCTCAAGGAGGCGCGGCGCGAGCCGGGCGCGGCCAAGCCGCCTCGGACGGGGCTGCGTGAATCGCTGCGGATGTTGCCGGGGCCCGTCCGCCGGTTCATTGGCGTGTCGGGGATCTTTGCGCTTGGCAACTTCTCGATCGCGCTGTTCATCCTGCGGATGGGGGACTTCACGGGCGGGAGCCTTGCGGCCGGCCTGGTCGCTTACATTGCCTTCAACGTGCTCGCGACGGGCGCTTCGATCCCTGCGGGCTTGCTTGCCGACGCGCGCGGGCGGCGGCCGCTCGTGTTGCTGAGCTTCTTGCTGTTTGCAGCCTCGTGCGTTGCGTTTGGCCTTTCGAACTCGTACGCCACCGCCTTCGCGTCTTTCCTGCTCTACGGCGTGTTCTTCGCGGTGTGGGAAACGGGTTACCGCGCCTACATGGCCGAGATCTGCCCGAAAGAGCTGAAGGCCACCGCGATGGGCGCGCAGGGGACGGTCATCGGGCTCCTCACCTTGCCAGGCAGCGCGGTGGCCGGCCTCATCTGGACGGTCACGGGCCAGCCCGCGTACGCGTTCCTGTTCGGGGCCGCGCTCACCGGCGTCGCGATGGCCGTGTTCCTCACGGTGCGCGGAGGCGCGACCCCGCGCGCGTCAGGGTAAAATGCAAAGCCGCCGATGTCGGGGAGACGCCCGTGCCTACGCCCTCGCCTTTGGAATTCCACCCATTCCTCGCCGACCGCTTCGCGGAGGCCGTCGTGCCCGCGTGCGCGGTCCTCGTCGTCGACCACGACGCGCGGCCCCTCGAGCGGCTGCTCGAGCATGTTGCGAAGGCCGACGCGAAGTGGATCGACACGGCGCGGGCGCGCGCCGCCATCGAGGCGGCCGCGAAGTCCGTGGCGTCGATCCCAAAGGGCGAGCTGCCCGAGGACCTGATCGCGTCCCACCAGCTCGTGTATGACCCCCACACGAAGCGCGAGGTCGTGCTGCGGCCGCCGGAGTGGGCGAAGGCCGTGAACGAAGTCGCGGCGTCGCTCTGCGTGTGCACGCGCAAGACTTCGGGGTGGAACGGGACTTTCATGGTGGAAACCGACGACGGCGACACCTTCGACAAATTCGTGGCCGCTGCCGACGAACTGGCGCCGGGCGCCAAGGATTGGTACGGCAAACTCGCGGGCGGGATGGTTGCGTGGATGCAGGGTGGGCCGGTGCGTGGGTGGCTCACGCGCGGCGAGGTGCCGCTGCTGCGCAAGGGGCTCGACGCCGACCAGGCGATGATGTTCCAGTGGAAAGAGCGCGGGGGGGACTTCCACCGGAGGAAGGTGCAGGCGTTCTGCTTCCTGGCGGAGAAGCACGGGGTCGGGCTAGCGGCGGTCGTCCGCTGAGGCGCGCGGCGCGTTGGCCGCGGCCCGTGCATAGACCTTCAAAAAGATCTCCGCCTGCTCCTTCGCATCGTCGAGCGCGTTGTGCGAGTGGGGCCGCTCGGAGAGGAACGACTTGTCGAAGTGCCGCTTCGAGGTGTCGCGCCACTTGGCGACCCCGGTGGCCCCCATGTAAAGCGCCTTGATGTCGATCCCCGAAATCCCGAACGGGTTGTCCCCGAGGTAGTGGCGGAAGTACCAATTCACGAATTGCCAGTCGAAGGGCGCGTTGAAGAACACCGCGACCGCGCGCGGTTTGCCGCCGGAGACCTCCTGGATCCACCCCTCGAACTCGCGCATGGCCTGGTGCGGGTCGGCGCCCTCGGCGGCGAGCTTGGCGCGGTCGAGGCCCGAAACCGCGGCCGCTTCGGGGACGAACATTTCGCAGATCGGCTTGAACTCGCGGTAGAAGGTGCGGTCGAGCGCGGGCTCGCACACAACGGCCCCGAGCGACGACATCGAGTAGTCGCCGGGGATCGGGCCGTCGGCCTCGATGTCGATGGAGATGTAGAGGTCGCTGGGGGAGTCCATGCGCCTGCCGGCAACGCGCGGCTTACGCCTTTACGCTTTCGGCGGCCTGCTCACGCGCTCACGGCGCGCTTGAACATGAAGGTCGTGGCCGAGAGCGTGATGGCCCCGGCGGCAATGCACACGCCGAACGCGAGGCCGATGGCACCCCAGTCGAAACCCGTGATGACGACCGAGTGATACGCGTCGCCGATGTAGGAGATCGGGTTGTAGGCCGCAAAGGTCTGCACCCACGCCGGCAGCATCTGCTTGGGCATCACCGCCGTCGAAAGGAAGAGGAGCGGGAAGGTCGTGATCATCGAGATCATGAACGTCGCCTCGGTGCTCTTCGTAGCGAGCGCCACGAAGGTCGAGATGCCCGACCACGCAAGGCCGAAGGCAAGCGCGAGGAGCACGATGATGGGGATGCCCGCCAAGCCGGTGACAAAGTGGACGCCCACAAGCGCGCAGATCCCCAGGATGATCAGGACCTGCAAGATGATGCGCAGGCCGTCGCTGAAGATCTTGCCAAGCAAGATCGACGAGCGGCGGATGGGGGCGACCTTCATCTTGTCCATGAAGCCGCTCTCGATGTCTTGCACGAATCCGATCCCGGCCTGCATCGATGAGGAGAGCACGGTCTGCATCACGACGGCGGCGCTGTAGTAGGTCGTGAAGTCCTGCGTCCCGGCGCCGGTTTGGAAGCCGGGGGTCCTCCCGATCGCCCCAAAGGCCTGGGTGAAAAGGAGGAAAAAGAGGACGGGCTGGAGGATTGCGAAGAAGAGGAACATGGGCTGGCGCAGCGTCCGCTTGGTCCAGCGGGAAAAGATCGCGCTGACTTCGACGTACCAGTCTCCAAGCTTCATCACATCCGCCTCCTGCGCCCGGCCCAGGCGCTCCGGGGCTTCACGGCTTCGACGCGCATCTTGTGGCCCGTGTGCTTGACGAAAACGTCGTCGAGCGTGGGGCGGGAGAGCGTCAATTGGCCGATGGGGACCTTCGATTCGTCGAGGCTCCGCACGACCGAGGCGATGATGGCGGGGCCCTCCTTCGCATAGACGGCGACTCCCCCATCGAAGTCGCGGACATCGCTGATCCCCGGGAGCGCAGCAAGGGCCGCGTGGGCTGCAGCCACCTTGTCGCCGGCGTCGGCCGGCAAAACGACCTGGATCACGTCGGCGCCGATCTCGGCCTTGAGCGAGGCTGGCGTGCCTTCCGCGACGATCTTGCCCTGGTCAATGATGCAGAGGCGGTCGGCGAGGTGGTCGGCCTCCTCCATGTACTGGGTCGTGAGGAAAATCGTGGTGCCCTGGTCGTTGAGGGACTTGATGTACTTCCACAGGGCCTGGCGGTTTTGTGGGTCGAGGCCGGTGGTGGGCTCGTCGAGGAAGAGGAGCTTGGGCTTGCCGACCAGGCCGCAGGCAAGGTCGAGGCGCTTGCGCATGCCGCCCGAGTAGGTGCCGGCTTTGCGGTCGGCGGCTTCGACGAGGTCGACGGCCTTGATGAGTTCCTCCGACCGCGCCTCGGCCTCGGCGCGGCGCATGTGGTGGAGCGCGCACTGCAGCCCAAGGTTCTCGCGGCCCGTCAGCTGGTCGTCGACGCTCGTGTCTTGGGCGGTGTACCCGATGATCTTGCGGACGGCGACCGGGTCCTTGGCCGGGTCGATGCCGTCGATGGTCGCCTCGCCGCCCGTCCTTGATATGAGGGTGGCCAGGATCTTGATCGTCGTGCTCTTGCCGGCGCCATTGGGGCCGAGGAAGCCGAAGACCTCGCCGCGCTCAACGCTGAACGAAATGCCGTCGACCGCCTTGATGTCGGGGTCGAAGGTTTTCCGAAGGTCCTTGACGACGAGCATCGGATTCAATGGGGCTGCCTCCGGGGCGCCAAAAGCCCGGTCTGCCTATTTAGTTTAGTGCTAAACTATTTAGTGCTAAATCATCTAGGTGCGCCGAGGGAAACCCATGGCACGAGGAAGGCCCGACCGGTCGCGGGCCATCGAGCAGACCGCGGCCTCGTTCCGCCAAGCCACCGGGGCGATGTTCGCCAAGTGGCGCAAGGTCGCGCAGCAGCGGGGTGCGAGCCCTCCACAGGTGTGGGTGATCAAGATCCTCAAGGAGCGCGGCGGCGCGACCCCCAAGGAGCTGGCCGAAGTCATGTGCGTGACCCCCGCGAACATCACGGGGCTCGTGGCGAAGCTCGAGCGGCACGGGTTCGTGACCCGGAAACGCGACCGGAAAGACCGGCGCGTTGTGAGGCTCGAGGCCACGCCGAAGGCCGTCAAGGGCCTGGAGGCGATGCAGAAGGCGGCGCTTGCAAGCGCGACCGAAGCGTTCGAACGTTGGTCGACCGCGGACATCCTGGCCCTGAAGTCGATGCTCGACCGCTTCGCAAAGGACGCCGCGAAGAAGGCGAAGGGCGAGCTTACGGAAGGGCGCCGGCGACGACCTCGCCGCCCTTGAGCACCGCCACACGCGAGCGCTGGAGCGCGCGCACGTCCTTGAGCGGGTTGCGCGCAAGCACGAGCAAGTCGGCGTGGGCGCCCTCCGAGATCGTCCCGACTTCGCCTTTCTTCCCGAGGAGCTCCGCGGCGTTGGTCGTGGCCGTCGCAAGCGCGTCGGCGGGCTTCATCCCGTAGCGCACGTAGAGTTCGACCTCGCGCGCGTTTTCGCCGTGGAAGTTAAACGGCGTCCCCGCGTCGGTGCCCATTGCAACGCGCACGCCGTGCTTGAGCGCGAGCTTCCAAGTCTCCCCGATGGCCTCTTCGGCCTCGCGCGCCTTCTTGACCGCGAACTCCGGCATCCCGTGCGCCACGCCCTTGGAGCGCATGGCGTCGAGCGCCTTCATCGTAGGGACCCAGAAAACGCCCTTCTTCGCGAGCAGCCGCGCGGCCTCCTCGTCCATGAACGTACCGTGCTCGACCGACGCGCAGCCGGCCTCCGCGGCGTTCTTGATGCCGTCCGCGCCGTGCGCGTGGGCGGACACATGGCGCGACGCCCGCGACGCCTCGCCCACGATGACCTCGATCTCTTCCTTCACGAGCTGAGCGGCTCGGTGGTTCATGCCCGGGGTGAGGACGCCGCCGGTCGCGATGACCTTGATGCTGTCGCAGCCCATTTTCATCTGGAGCCGCGCAGCCTTGCGGGCCTCGTGCGGCCCGTCAATCTCGTGGCCCATGAAGTGGCAGTGACCCCCGGTCATGGTGAGCCATTCGCCTGCCGCCATCGTGCGCGGGCCTTCCGCCCAGCCCGCATTGATCGCATTGCGGACCGCGACATTGACGAAGTTCCGCGACCCGTTGTCGCGAACCGTCGTGATCCCGCCGCGCAGCGTCGCGCGCGCAAGCGAGGTGCCGAGCGCTGCAAGCTCGGTGTCCGAGCGCTTCGTGATGATCAGGGGGTCGGGGTCGCCGTCGAGCACGAAGTGCGTGTGGCAGTCGATGAGGCCGGGCGTGAGGAATTTCCCAGCGATGTCCACCACGCGGTCACGGCGGGTGGCGGAAACCCTGCCGACCTCGGCGATCCGCCCGCCCGCGATGGCCACATCCGCGCGCCGCGTGCCGCCCGCCGTGGCGAGCGTCGCGCCTTCGAGGATGAGGCGGCCCTTCGCCCGCGCGGCCATCGGATCCTCATCGCGGGCGAGCGCGAGCGCCATGATAAGGGCTTGCCTCGGGGGGCCGGGCCAAACCTATTTGCGCGGGCGGCCTCTTTGCCAACCGTCGCCCACGGCCGGAGAGTTCGACGATGCCCGACCGACCCCTCTACATCGAAACGGACGGGAAAGTCTACCTCGAGGAGCGCGACGGGCGCCTCGACCTCCCGCACGAGAAGAGCCTCCTCCCGTTCCGCGTCGAGACGCGCCCAGGATTCAAGGTGCTCGGCAAGGAGGTCGTCTTCGGCAAGCCCATCCTCGACGCGCACCCCGAGGAGTGGATGGAAAAGGAGCGCGTCGTGGCAAGCGACTTCGCCACGCCGCTTGCGCGCGCGGCGGTGCTTGCGACCATGCACCGGCTCGTCACGAACGCCATCGTGATGGACGGCAACCGCGTCCTCTTGTGCAAGGCCAATCGCGGCGTCGCCAAGGGCTGGTGGAATTTGCCGGGCGGCTTCGTCGAGTGGGACGAGCACCCGTGGGACTGCCTGATCCGCGAACTCAAGGAGGAGCTCGGGGTGGAGGTGGCCGGCGGCGAATTCCTCCTCGTGTCGCGCCGCAGCTTCGAGCGGTCGGGCTACCACATGGTCTGCTTCCTCTACCGCGTGACCTTGAAAACCAAGACGCTGAAGCTCGACCCCACCGAACTCGACGAGGCGGCCTGGTTCCCGATCGAGACGGCCGCGGCCGAGACGCGCAACCCCTTTGCGAAGGAAGCCTTCGCCCTGCTGATGAAGCGCCGCCCCGCCCCCCAAAAATAATCACCCTGCAATCGTCCAGCCGTTCCCCTTAAATGGGGCGAACCGGCTTCCACCGGTACTATGGCGCACAAGGTCGCGATCGTAGGTTCGGGGCCGGCCGGCCTCACGGCAGCCATCTACGCGGCGCGGGCCAACCTCGAACCGGTCGTCATCGAGGGCCTCGAATGGGGGGGACAGCTCCAACTTACCACCGAGGTCGAAAATTACCCCGGGTTCCCGAAGGGACTCCTCGGCCCCGAGATGATGAATCTCTTCCACGAACAGGCCGAGCGCTTCGGCACGAAATTCATCAAGTACGCGAATGTCGACAAGGTTGACTTTTCGACGCGGCCGTTCAAGCTGTGGGTCGCCGACGAACTGGTCGAGGCCGAGTCGGTCATCATCGCGACGGGCGCCTCCGCGATGTGGCTGAACATCCCCTCCGAGCAGAAGCTGCGGAACAGGGGGGTCTCGGCCTGCGCGACCTGCGACGGCGCCCTGCCGATTTTCCGCAACCAGCACATCGCCGTCATCGGGGGCGGGGACACCGCGATGGAGGAGACGAGCTTCCTCACGAAGTTCGCTTCGCAGGTGACCGTGATTCACCGGCGGGACAAGTTCCGCGCATCGAAGATCATGCAGCAGCGGGTGCTCACGAATCCGAAGGTGAAGGTGAAGTGGAACTCCGTCGTCGAGGAGGTCCTCGGTCACGACGCGGTCGAGGGCGTGCGCGTCAAGGACTTGGTCACGGGCAAGAAGGACGATGTGCCGATCAAGGGCCTGTTCCTCGCCATCGGCCACAAGCCGAGCACGGAATTCCTGAAGGGACAGGTCGACATGGACGAGCAGGGCTACATCAAGATCCACGACAACACGCTTTGCAATGTCGAGGGCGTGTTCATCGCCGGCGACTGCTTCGACCGCCGCTACCGCCAGGCCGTCACGGCGGCGGGGTCGGGGTGCATGGCGGCCATCGACGCTGAGCGGTGGCTCGAAGCCCAGCACGGCAAGCACTGAGGCGGCGGGCGTGGCGAACGTTGCAGTCGCGCCCCGCGCGACGCTGATTTACGATTCAAACTGCGGCTCGTGCACGCGTTTTGCCAAACTCGTGGGGCGCCTTGACCTGCGCAGACGTTTGGTTTTCGTCTCGTTGTACGACCCCGTGATCGAGGCGCGGCTGCGCCCGAAACTGGGGGAGGCCTATGACAAGTCCTTCCACCTGGAACTCGAGCCCGATGGCAAGGTGGTGTCCGGGGAGGACGCGCTCGAATACCTCGCTTCCTTGCTGCCGGCCATGGCGCCGCTTGGCGCCGTCGCCTTCAAGGTCCCCGGCGTCCGGGAAGTCCCCGCGCTCTTGTACCGCGCGTTTGCCGCCGGCCGCACTTGCGCGAAGGACACCGCGGAACGAGTCGGCAAAGATTAACGCCCGGCCCCTGTTTCGACGCGCGTGCGCGCCACATCCTTTGCCGTCCTCGCGCTCGCGGTGTTGGCCGTGGGCATCGCAGCGGCGGCCGCCGCTGAAGAGGAGCCCACCGGCGGCTACATCGCGAGGCCGCTGGACGTGGAGATGCTCTTCCCCGCCGACGACGCGGCCTTCCGCGACGGCAACATCAGTGCCGTGGTCGAGGGAGACGGGGAGTCGGTCGCGTACTTCAGCGACGCGTTCACCAACGGGACGCTGGTCAACGCGTCTATCGACACCTCGGGCGTGGTGGCCAACGGGTCGGGCCCCGGCGTCGATTCGTACTACCGCTCGCCCGAGTTTGAACTGCCGCGCGTGTCGCCGGCGATCGAATGGCTCGGCTCGCTGGAGTTCACGACGAGCGGCACCAACGGGAACCTCACCGAGCTGTTCCTGATCCAGGTGCGCTTCGGCGACCTCACGCCGGGCCGCAACTGGTCCTCGTGGTTCAATGCGACTGCCGACGGGGACTTCGAAGCGGCCCTTGGCAACTCCAGCGACGCGTTGCGGGGCCTCGGGGCGCTGCAGTACCAATTCACGTTCTTGCAACCGACGAACATGTCGAACCCCCACATCAGCGGGATGCAGATCTGGTTCATCGGGCACATCGAGCGGCTCGAGGCGCGCCTTTCGACAGCGTCTGTATGGACGCTCGTGGCGACCGAAGCGGGGCGCTACAACGTATCGCTGAGCCTGCCCGAGGGAACCTCGACGATCGAGGCTCGCGTCTTCGACGCGCTCGGGGCCACGCGCATCGTCCGTGTGAACGTTACCCGCGACAACTCCCCGCCCGTGGTCGCCTCCGCCCCCCCGGACGGGGCGTCGATCCCTGCCGACGAGAGCGCGCCGATCCGGTTTGACGGCCCCATGGACGCGGCCACGGCCGCGGCTGGCATCGTCGTCCACGCCGATTTCCCGGTTGACCAAGTGTGGACCGCGGACAACACGACGCTCATCCTCAGCGCGCAAGAGTCGGGCAAACGGGGACTTGTAACCGTTGCAATCGGCCCCGGCCTCAAAGACAAAGCGGGCAACGCCTTCGCGGGCAATGTGACCTTCACTTACCAGATGGGCAAGCCCCTCGAACCGCAGCAGAGCGTCACGCCGCTGGTCATTGCGGTATTCGGCATCGTCGGGCTGGCCGCCATCGGCGTCCTCTTCATGGCCCAACGCTCGAAGAAGGAGCGCCAGGAGCACGCCGACCGGGTGCGCGGTGAGATGGAGGCCCAAGCGGCAAAGCCGCCCAAGGGCGCGTGACCCTCTGGGTGGGCCCCCAGCCTTCGGCGAAGTCAAGCCGACCCTTTAAGTCCATATGCGCGTTGGCCGAATCCCCTGGAAGAGGGCCCCTCATGAGCGAGAACCGCGTCTCCGTCAAGATCGGCGGCGAGGCCGGCTACGGCATTATGACCGCGGGCGGTGCCCTCGGCAAGGCCTTCGCCCGCGGAGGGCTCCACGTCCACACCTACTCGGAATTCCCCTCGCTCATCCGCGGCGGCCACAACACCTACCAGATCTGCGCGGCGCCGGAGACCGTCTTCGCGCATTGGGACAAGATCCAGGTGCTGCTTGCGCTGAACGAGGAGACCATCGCCCTCCACTGGCAGGAACTCACGCCCGGCGGCGCGATCATCTACGACAACAAAAAGGTCCAACTGAAGCCTGACCTCGTGAAGCGCACCGATGTCCACATCGCGGGCGTGCCCCTCGAGGAGATTGCCGACAAGGCCGGCGGCAAGATCATGATGAACACGGTGTCGCTTGGCGCGGCGCTGTCGATGTGCGACTTCCCCTTCGAGTACCTGGAGGGCGCGCTGCGCGACCAGTTCGCCAAGAAGAAGGAGATCGGCGACCAGAACGTGGCCGCCGCGAAGGCGGGGTACGATTTCATCAGTGCGAATTTCGCGGAGCTGCGACCCGCCCACGTGAGGCCGGTCCCGGGCGCCCCGAAGCGGATCCTCATCGCCGGCAATGACGCGACCGCGCTCGGCGCGATCCGCGCGGGCGTCAAGCTGCACGCGCAGTACCCGATGACCCCCGCGTCGTCGATCCTCCACCTCATGGCGGCCCACGAGCGCAACTACAACCTCGTGGCCAAGCAGGTGGAGGACGAGATTGCCGGGATCAACTTCGCCATCGGCGCGAATTTCGCGGGGGCGCGCGCAATGGCCGCGACCTCCGGCGGCGGCTTCTCGCTGATGGTCGAAGCCCTCGGGATGGCCGGCATGTGCGAGGTGCCCCTCGTGATCGTGGAGGTCATGCGCCCGGGGCCCTCGACGGGCATGCCGACCTGGACCGACCAGGGCGACCTCCAATTTGTCATCCACGCGTCGCAGGGCGAGTTCCCGCGGCTCATCATTGCGCCGGGCGACCAGGAGGAGCTCTTCTTTGAGACGTTCAACGCGTTCAACTTCGCCGAGCGCTACCAGATGCCGGTCATCGTGCTCTCGGACAAGTACATCGCCGAGGGGATGCGCACCTACGAGCCGTTCAAGTGGCAGGACCTCAAGGTCAACCGCGGCAAGCTCATCACGGAAGCCGAGGCCCAGGAGCTCTTCAAGAAGGACGGCGGCGACTGGTTCAAGCGGTACCGGTTCACGGAGGACGGCATCTCACCGCGCTCGCTGCCCGGGATGAAGGGCGGGATGTTCGTGGCGGCCACCGACGAGCACGACGAGACCGGCGAGATCGTCGAGGCCGCCGAGAACCGGACGATGATGATGTCGAAGCGGATGCACAAGCTCGAGGTCATCGCAAAGGAGTTGCCGGGCCCGAAGTTCTACGGCCCCAAGGAGGCGGACCTCACGCTCGTGTGCTTCGGCTCCTCGAAAATGCCGGTGCTCGAGACCTTCAAGGACTTCGAGCGCAACAACCTCAAGGTCAACATGCTCCACTTCGTCTATATGCACCCGTTCCCGACGGCCGACGCGGCGGCCAAACTCAAGTCCTGCAAGAAGTGGGCCGTGCTCGAGGCCAACTACAACGGCCAGTTCGAGGCGCTCGTCGCGGAGAAGACGGGCATGCGCCCGGCGCACTCGTTCAGGCGGTGGGACGGCCGGCCGTTTTCGCCGGAGTGGCTCTTCTCCAAAGTCGAGGAGGTGCTGTAAATGGCGGTAACGGCGAAGGAACTGAACACGGTGCTGAAACCCGACTGGTGCCCCGGCTGCGGGGACTTCGCGATCCTCAACGGCCTCAAAGCCTCCGTCGCAGAAGCCGGGCTCGAGGCCCACAACACGCTGGTCGTCTCGGGGATCGGATGCTCGTCGAAGCTCCCGCACTGGATCAAGTGCTACGGCTTCCACACGCTGCACGGCCGCTCGCTGCCGGTCGCGCAGGGCGCGCGGATGGCCAACCACGAGATGAACATCATCGTGATCAGCGGCGACGGCGACGGGTACGGCATCGGGATGGGCCACTTCGTGCACGCGATGCGCCGCAACATGCGGATGTCGGTCATTGTGCACAACAACCAGACGTACGGGCTCACGACTGGCCAGACCTCGCCCACCTCGGACCTCGGGTACAAGTCGAAGTCCACGCCGCTTGGCAACACCGAGCACCCCGTGAACCCGATTGCGATGGGCATCGTCGGGGGCGCGAGTTTCGTGGCACGCGCATTTGCCGGCGATGTCAAGCACATGAAAATGGTGCTCACGGCGGCGCTGAAGCACAACGGCTTCGCGCTCGTGGACGTGTACCAGCCGTGCGTGACCTTCAACAAAGTGAACACCTACGACTTCTTCCGCGAGAAGACCTACAAGCTTGAGGACGAAAAGCACAACCCGGCCGACAAGGACGCCGCGATGAAGCGGGCGATGGACACCGACCGCTTGGCCATCGGCATTTTCCTGAACGAGACGCGCGCGACCTTCGAAGGGATGCACCCGGCGCTGGCGCAGGGGCCGCTCGTGAAGGCGGACATCTCGAATATCGACCTCACGAAGGCGATGGAAGAGTTCTATTGAACCGGGGGGCCGGGCCGTGGGAAAGAACCGGCCCGCAGGCGACCTCTACGGCGAGGGCCACGGCATCGACGTGGTGCAGGCCAACGACTTCGTGAACAAGCTCGCGCGCGACGAGGACGAACTGCTCCTTGGGATCCGCAAGTACTGCCGCGAGATGAACCTGCCAAACATCAACCCGGAAGAGGGCCGCGTGCTGCAGATGCTCGCGCAGATGGCGGGGACGAAGCGGGCGCTCGAAGTCGGCACCTGCACGGGGTACAGCGCCATCTGGATTGCACGGGGACTTGCGCCCGACGCGCTGCTCGAAACCATCGAGATGGACGAAGGCCGCGCGCGGCTATCCGAGGAAAATTTCCGCAAGGCGGGCGTGGACAAGAAGGTCAAAGTGCTGCGCGGCAAAGCCCTCGATGTGATGGCCAAGCTTCCCGACAGGGCCTACGACTTCGTGTTCATTGACGCGGAGAAGACCGAATATTCCGACTACCTGCGCGAGTCGCTCCGTTTGTGTCACAAGGGCTCCGTGATTTGCGCGGACAACATGTACGCGATGGGCAAGCTGTTTGAGGATGATGTCGACGACTACACGGAATCCATCAAGGAGTTCCACAAGCGGCTTTTCTCGAACCAGCGCCTGCGGTCGACGATCTTGCCGGTGTCCGACGGCGTGAGTTGGAGCATCGTGCGAAGTTGAGCTGGCCGCTGGCCTGGCAAACAACCATAACCGGCCGCATTCATGCAAAGGCCGGTCGCCTTATGCTCGCAACCACGGACTCCCACCGCAAGCTGTTCATCGCCAACGAATGGACACCGTCCTCGGACGGCAAGGAGACCGAGGTCCGCGACCCGTCGTCGAACGAGGTCATCGCGCATGCCGCTGCGGCCACCCGCGAAGACGCCAAGCGCGCCATCGACGCCGCGCAAACCGCCTTCGACGGCCCGTGGGGCCAGATGACCCCTTCCGACCGCGGCAAGGCCCTGTGGAAATGGGCGCAGGTGCTCACAGAAAAGCGCGACACGATCGCGGAGACCGAGACGCGCAACCAAGGAAAGACGCTGCGCGAGGCGCGCGCGGACATCGCGTTTGCAATCCAGACGCTCGAGTACTACGCCGGCATGTCGGACAAAATCGAAGGGTCCACCATTCCGGTTCCGGGGCCGAGGCTCAACTACACGCTGCGCGAACCCGTCGGGGTGACCGTCCACATCGCGCCGTGGAACTACCCGTTCCAGCTGGCGATGCGCAGCCTGGCCCCCGCGATCGCGGCCGGAAACACGGCGGTGCTGAAGCCCGCGAGCATCACGCCGCTCTCATCGCTCGCAATGGCCGAGGCCGCGCTGGCAGCGGGCCTACCGGCCGGGACCTTCAACGTCGTCACCGGAGGCGGCTCAACGGTCGGCGATGCGCTCCTCACGCACCCCAAAACCGCCTCAATCGCCTTCACGGGCTCCGTCACGACGGGCCTGCAGGTCGCAGCCGCCGCGGCAAGCAAGGTCGTCCCCGTCACCCTCGAGCTTGGCGGGAAGTCCCCGAACATCGTGTTCGACGACGCGGACATCGCGGCCGCGGTCAAGGGCGTCATGTACGGCATCTTCCTCAACGCTGGCCAGATGTGCTGGGCCGGATCGCGCCTGCTCGTCCATGAGCCGATCGCCAAGCAGTTCCTCGACGCGCTAAAGCTCGAGACCGAAAAGCTGGCGCTCGGTCCGGGCCTCGACAAGGCGACGCGCATGGGGCCCTTGGTGTCGGGCGAGCACCGGGCGACCGTGGAGAGCTACGTCGAAAAGGGGAGGCACGAAGCCAAGCTTTTCACGGGGGGCCATGCCGTAACCGACCCCAAGCTTGCCAAGGGAAATTACATGCAGCCGACGATTTTCACGGAGGTGCCGCGCGGCGCGGTCATCGCCAAGGAGGAGATCTTCGGCCCCGTCCTGGCCGTGTTCACCTTCAAGGACGAGCGTGAGGCGCTCGAGATCGCGAATGATTCGACCTTTGGGCTCTATTCCGGGATTTGGACGAAAAGCCTCGGGCGCGCGCACCGCGTCGCGGCGAAACTGCAGGCGGGGATGGTCGCGGTCAACGAGTACCCCGTGACCTTCCCGATGACGCCCTTTGGCGGCTACAAGATGTCGGGCGTGGGCTACGAGCAGGGGCAGGACGCCGTTTACCACTATACGCGGCTCAAGAACGTCACCGTGAGGCTGGACTGAGGCTCCGCTCAAGCCTCAACTGTCGCATTGACTCAAGCGCATCGAGCATGATGTCCATCGTGACGTTGCCTCTAACGCCGTGCCGGAGAAGCACCTCGATCATGTCGCGGGTCGTCACGTTTGCAAGGCGACCGGCTTCGCCGAGGCTGATCTCGCCCCGGCGGTAAAGCTCAACGGCGTGTCGCTCGCCTCCCAGGGCGAGAAGCTGACGCATCGCCGTCGACTCGTCGACGTGTTCCCTCCGCGCCCGATCCTTCACTGACCGAACGATTTCTGGCGGCAAACGCACGCTCTTGACGACGTCCATCTAATTCACCCCGATGACGTTCTTGGCGATGTAATACTCGTCCTCGGCGATCATGGGGGCAAGCTGGTCCAACAAACGAAGGCCCTCTGCCTGCGTGAGAGACCGGTCGCGGACCATCTCGACGAGGAGCGATGCCGGAGTGAGCCGTGGAATGCGCAGAGATCGAAGCTTCTTGAGGAAGGAACCATCGTCGCTAACGACGACGTCGGCGCGCGCGGTCAGGTAGAGCCGCAGCGCATCTTCCTCGCCGGGCGCGAGGCGAAGATCCGCCAGGATGGCCTCGGCCTGCGGCATCCGGCGTCCCTCCCGCGTCGCGACTCGGCCGCCCTTCACGTTCCGTTCGATAAGGAGAGCATCACCGTGACCACCGGCCTTGCCCTGGTCGATGGCTTCCCGCTGGACGGCTGGCGCGAGTACGATTTCGTGAGCCTTGGAGATGACTTCCTTCGCCCCGGCCTTCGTCAGCTTGACGATGGCGTCGGTGTCCATTGCGAGCTTCACACTACAAAGTTTACAAACAACTACATGAAGGTTTTCTTGACGGATGAAGGAAAACCGAGGCAAGACAGCGACCAGCCGGCAACTGCCGCCGCAGGGGCCCTTCAGGGGTACCTTGATTTGGCGCCGGGCGCCTGCTTGTCGGGCGATAGCCATGCCAGGACAGGTGTCCAAGGGCCGCGCCAACCGGCTGCTGCGCGTCGACCTCACCGCGCGTTCGGCCAAGGCCGAAACGATTCCCGAGGAGGTCCACCGCCAGTGGATCGGCGCAAAAGGGCTCGGCGCGTTTTACCTCGCGAAGGAACTCGAGCCAGGCATGGACCCGCTCTCGCCCGAAAACAAACTGATCTTCGCAAGCGGCCCCTATCAGGGCACCGGCATTTCGAGCGCCGGCCGCATGGCGGTTATCACGAAGTCGCCGCTCACGGGCATCTTCCTCGACTCGTACATCGGCGGCGACATCGGCCACGCGGTCAAGCGTGCGGGGTACGACATGATCCTGTTTGAGGGCGCGGCCGACAAACCCGTGATGCTCGATGTCCGCAACGATGCGGCGGAAGTGAAGGACGCCACCCACCTGTGGGGAAAAACGACCCACGACACGGAACGGGAACTCAAGAAAACCGCGGGCCCCAAGGCCGAGGTCGTTTCGATCGGCCCCGGAGGCGAAAATCTCGTGCGCTTCGCCTCACCGATCACGCGCTTCCGCCGCGCCGCCGGCCGCGGAGGCTCGGGCGCGGTGATGGGGTCGAAGAAACTGAAGGCCGTGCTCGTCGAAGGCACGGCCTCGTTTGCCCCCGCCGTCCCCGAAAAGCTGAAAACCGAAACCGTCGCCGCCATCAAGCAAGTGAACGAGGACCGCAAGAAGGGCGACACCTTCCTCGTGTACGGCACCTCGCAGGCCCCCACGTACGCGGCGAGTGTCGACCGGCTCCCGACGCGCAACTATCAGTCCGGCGACTATGACCAGGCGGGCGAGATCCACGGCGAAAAATTCCACGCGGAGTTCAACATGGACGGCTCCGCCTGCTGCGGCCCGTGCGTGATCGCCTGCGAAGGGCGGACGCACGACGCGGGCAGGGGCGACGCGCGCTCCGAGCGGCCGGAGTACGAGACGATCGCGCTGCTCGGGAGCAACCTTGGGATCGCCGACCGCGCGGCGATCATGGACGCCAACGACCGCTGCAACGCCCTGGGGCTCGATACCATCTCGACGGGCGGCGCCATCGGCTTCGCCATCGAATGCTCGCAGCGCGGGCTCATCCAGGAGAAACTGTCGTTTGGCAACCGGCGCGTGCCCGACCAGCTCATCGAGGCCATTGCGCACCGGAAGGGGCTCGGCGACACCCTGGCGGAGGGCGTGCGCATCGCGGCCGACTTGCTCGGCGGCGAGTCCTACAAGTGGGCCGTCCACGGCAAAGGCCTCGAAATCCCCGCTTGGGACCCGCGCGGCAAGCTCGGTTCGGGGCTCGCGTACGCGACGGGCGACATCGGCGGCTCCCACATGCGCGACGAATACACGACGAAGAAGACGCCGCTCGAGTCGGCGGTGCCCATCGTCCCGGAGCTCGTGCGCGGCCAAGATTGGCTCGCGGTGCGCGACTCGCTCATCCTCTGCGCGTTTGCAACCGACTACACCGGCGAGGACCGGATGGTCGAACTGCACAACGCGATCACCGGATTTGGACAGTCGAAGGACGACCTCCTGGCGCGCGGGCACGCGATCTGGGACCTGACGCGCGCGTTCAACGTGCGCGAGGGCGTTGGGCGAAAGGACGACACCGTCTCGTGGCGCCACCTCAACGACCCGCTGCCCTCGGGGCGTGCGAAAGGCGCCGTGTCCTTCTCAAGCGAGGCCGACCGGCAGGCTTGCCTCGACAAGTACTACGAACTGCGCGGGTGGGACGAAAACGGCATCCCCGCCGCCGAAACGCTGCGGAAGGCGGGCGCGCCGATCTCCGTCTAACGGTACGCGCCCGCGCTAGCGCAGGAGCCCTTTGACGCCGCAGTGCGGGCACTCGACCTGCACGGGCCGGCGCTGCTCCCATTGGAACGTCCGCTTGCACTTTGGGCAACGCACATTGGCCTTCGCCTCGGCGGCGAGCGCGGGGGCCATGGCCGGGGGCTCGACGAGGCGGCTAGCCTCCTCCAGGTGGTATTGCGGCGGCGGGGCCTTCACCCAAGCGGGTCCCGCGGAGGTAGGCGTGAGCTCGTTGTGTTCCCGGAACTCGGGAGGCGGCCCTTCGGGCGTGTGGATGAGCAGCGGCCCGGTGGCCTCTCGAGGAGGCCGCGGCGGGTGGGGCGGACGTGGGCGCGCCCGTGGCTCCATTTCCGGCGAGCGGATCCCTCGGTGTACTTTGGGAGCCGCGGACGATGAACTTTCGCCACATACTCTCCCTAGGCCCGAAGGCAAGCGGCCGCGCGCCCCCCCGCCGCCAACGCTTAAATCGCGCTCCCGGGTTCCCCCGGTGCGCGTCCGCGCGCAAGGCACAACCGTGACCGAACTGCCCCCCACCTACGAAGGCTGCGTCGACGAGATCATGCGCATCCGGCAGGAACTCAACCGCTCCCAAATGGACGTCATCACGGGGAAAATCAAGCCCGCCGAGTATAAGGCGTTCGAAGTCCAGAAGGTCGGGCGGATCCACGAACTTGAGGCGCAAATCGCAAAGCTTCAGGGAATGATGTAGGCCCGCCCCCCGGGTACGGAACCTTAACCCTTATTGGCCATCCAGCGTTGGAGCCGCCGGGGTTCATGGCCGAGCGAATTGTAAATGCCCGCTGGTTGTGCGGCGGGGCGCTGTTCATCGGCCTTAGCGCTGCCGCGCTCGTTGCGCTCGCTTCGCCCGCCCTTGCCGCCACGCAGGTGCCCGCCGGATCGATGACCGCCGACGAGACGTGGACGCTGTCCAACTCGCCCTACGACCTGGGCGGCGATGTCACCGTGCCCCGGGGGGTCACCCTCACCCTCGATGCGGGGACCATCGTGTCGGCCCCGGCCGGCGTGCGGCTCATCATCGAAGGCGACCTGCACGGCTTCGGGAACCCCGGCTCGCTCATCACCTTCGGCCCCTCCGCGGGAAGCTGGGGCGGGCTCGTGGTGAACGCCTTCGGGAACGCGACGGTGCTGAACGCCACCGTGCTTGCCGCCGACCGCGGCCTCCTGGTGTCCACGATGGGGACGGTCTACCTCGCCGACGTGACCTTCAACGGCACGCTCGGCGACGCCATCCTGGTGCCGCAGCAGCCCCGCTTGGTGTACCTCCAGAAAGTCACCATCGACGGCGCCTCCCGCGGGCTCGTGGCGGCAAACGCGATGGTGAACATCACCGCGGTGCGCTTCAGCGTGAAGTCGACGTCTTTCTGCGTCGTGGCCTCCCAGGCCTCGAACCTCGCGCTCCTCAACTTCTCGCTTGCCGGGTGCACGGACGCCGCCATCAACATGAGCCTCTCCTCGGACATCACGATCTTCGACGGCAACATCTCGGAGTGGAATGGCGCGGCCATCTCGGCCATTTCCTGCACGCGCCTCAACATCACGTCCAACCAATTCTACAGCTCGATCCCGGGAAGCGGCGTGCACGTGGTGGGCACGTCCAACTCGGTCGTAGCGCGCAACACGCTCTCCACGCTCTCCCTGCCGGGGGGCGCGCTCCTGCCCTTCACGCCCATCGGGATCGACGTCGAGGCGCCCACGGGGACAAACCGCGTCGAACAAAACAGCGTCACGACCTTCGCCATGGGGATCCGCGTGAAGGACGCGATCTTCACGCAGCGCATCGAGGCCAATTCCGTGGGCAAGGGCTCCGACACCGGGATCGAAATCCTCGACAGCATCAACCAATCCCTGCTTGGCAATTCGATCAACGGCCGCGAGTACCCCTTCGCGGTCAATGTGACCGCGTCCACGACCCCGAACTTCTACCGCCACTTCCTCGACGCGAACAACACCGCCAACGGGTCGCGGATCATCTACCTGCTCGACCAGGCGGACACGGCCTTCGACCTCTGGGCCACCCCCGGGGCGATCTTCGCGCTTGTGAACGCAAGGAACGTGACAGTGGTGAACGCCAACCTTTCCCACGGCATCCCGTCGCTGCTTGTGGCGAACTCCGTCGATGTGGCGGTGCAGGACGCGGTCATCCAGTCGAACATCACGGGCATCGAGGTCTACAACGGCACGCGCACCCGCCTTTCCAACATCACGCTCGACGGGGGGATGAGCTGTGTGCGCTTCCGCGCGGGGGCCGACAACCGCGCCACGCTGCTCACGACCACGCGCTGCCTCCACGGGGTTCTCACGGAGGGCCTGGAGACCCGGCTCGTCCTCGACAACATCACGCTCTCGAACGGCACGCGCCGCGTCGCGTTTTTCGAGGGCATCGACCTCACGCTGCGCGACGCGCTGATCCTCAGCCCCGAGACGACGGCCTTCTCGAACGCCATGACGCTCGTCGGGCGCGGCGGCCAAACCATCGACCTGCTCGGCAAGCCGCGCGGGATCTCGCTCATCAACGTGACCATCGAGGGGGCGAGGGACGCGATCGTGCTCGAGGGCTTCTCGAACATCACGCTCACGGGGGTGCGCGTCGCGCAGTCGATCACCGCGGTGACGCTGCGCCACATGAGCCAGGTCACGCTCCGGGGGTCGTCCTTTGCAGGCGAATTCTACGGCGTGCTTGCAAGCAACCTGACCGACTCCCGGTTCAACGGCAGCACGTTCGCGGGCGCCAAGCTGGAGGGCGTCTTCTGCGTCACCTGCTCGAACGTGACGGTGGAAGCCAACATCTTCGCGGGCAACGGGGTGGGCCTCGCCTTCGCGTCGGGCGGGCGCTCGCTCATCGTCCGGAACTTCTTCTTCGCGAACACCCTCCACGCGACGGCCGACTCGGGCGTCAACGACTTCGATGACGGCGCCATCGGCAACCTGTGGGACGACTACACAGGCATTGACGCCGACGACAACGGCATCGGCGACACCCCGTACACGATTGCCACGGGGATCGACGAGGACCGCTACCCGATCGCGCGCTACCCCGACGACATCGGGCCGGTCGCCGATGCTGGGCCCGACATGGTGGTCTTCGAAGACGCCCCCCTGCTGCTCACCGGGTACCTCTCGACGGACGACGTCGGGATCCGCGTCTACCTGTGGAGCTTCGTCGACCACGGGGCGAACGTCACCGTGACGGGCGAGTCCACCCGCTATGTGTTCCGCACTCCGGGCACCTATGTCGTGACCCTCACGGTCATCGACTGGGGCGGGAACCGCGACAGCGACACGCTCGTGGTCACGGTGCTTGACCGCACGCCGCCCCACGCCGACGGAGGCGGCGACCGCACCGTCGACGAGGACGTGGCCGTGACGCTCGACGGGAGCGCTTCCTTCGACAACGACCCCGCGTTTCCCTCCGGGGCGGCCTTCACCTGGTGGGTTTTTGACTCGAACGGGACCTTCGCCGTGTTTGGCAGGACCGCTTCGTGGACGTTTGCCACCCCCGGGAACTTCACCGTGCAGCTTGTCGTGGACGACGCGGCGGGCTTCAGCGACGACACGGAATTCAAGGTGACCGTCCGCGACAAGACGCCGCCCACCGTGGGGCCGCTCACCCCTCCCTCGGCCGTCGAGGACTTCCCCTTCCGCGTTTACGCCTCCAACGTCAGCGACAACGACCCCAACTGGCCGGTCGGCATGACGGCGTGGTTCGAACTGCGGAGGGCAGGCGAGCTGATCGTCAGCACGAACGCAAGCCCGGGCGTGTTCAATGTCACCGACCCGGGGCCCTACACCGTGAGCTACTACGTGCGCGACGCCTCGGGCAACACGGGCGTGTCGACGATGAACTTCGAGGTCGGCGATGTGACGGCCCCCGACCTCAGCTTGTTCCTCGAGCGGAGTGCCGAGGTGGGCGACCCCTTCGTGATGGACCTCTCGCTTGCCACCGACAACAACCCGACGTTCCCCGGCGGCGCCAACGCGACATGGACGGTGCAGCTTGCCGTCGGGTCACTCACCCTGACGGGGGCGAGCGTCCAGCACACGTTCACCGCGATCGGCGACTGGACGGTGGAGCTGCACCTGCGGGACGCCGGCGGCAACCTCGCCGAGAAGACCTTCGTCGTCCACGTGCGGGACACCCGCCCGCCGCAGGCGACGATCGCAGGCCCCACGACGGTCGAAGCGGGCGAGGAGGCGACGTTCAGGGCCATCGCGTCCGACCCTTCGGGGATCTCGTCGTATGTGTGGTACCTGACGGGACTTGCGACCCCGAGGTCGGGCCAGAGCCTCGTCTACCGCTTCTACACGCCGGGCTCGTACCAAATCACCGTGAAGGTCGAAGACCTCCTTGGGCACATCACGAACGTGAGCGCGACGCTCTATGTGGTGGACACCACCGCGCCGCAGGTCGTGATTTCGACGACGCCGACGATGCACGGCGGCGCGGTGTCCGTCGCGCTGCTCGCGGTCGTCCAGGCAAGTTTCCTCGGGACGGACCCATCGGGGATCGCGTCGGTTGAATGGGCCTGGGGCGACGGCAACGTCACGACCGGTATGGCGGTGTCCCACACCTACGCGGTGGCCGGCAACTACACCGTGCTCGTCCGCGTCGCCGACCAAGCGGGCAACGCCAACACGACGACCTTCCGCGTCGAGGTCATCGGCCCGCCGGGCCCGCCGCCGGGGAGCGGCAACAACACGCAGCAGCCCGTCCCGGTCTCGGGAGGGCTGCCCTTGCCCGCGCTCATCGCGCTCATCGCGGCCGGCACCGTGGGCGGAGTCCTGGTCGGCCTGCGCATCGGGCGGGGCCCGCGGCGCCTCGAGGAGCCGAAGCCATGAGCGGGGGGACGGACGGTGTGGCCCGAAAAGGCCAGAACGGCCGCGCCCTGTGGGCGCTCGCGGGCCTCTTGGCGGTGGCGGCGGCCCTTTGGCTCTCCGCGTCGGCCTCGGCGGCCACCAACGTGCCAGCGGGCACCATCGCCGCCAATGACACATGGACGGTCGCCGGCTCGCCGTACACGCTCGGCGGCGACGTGACCGTTGCGGCGGGCGTCCGGCTGCAGATTACGGGCGGCGCTTCCGTCGAGGCGCCCTCGGGCGTCTCCCTGATCGTCGCCGGGCAGCTCGACGCGGTCGGGAGCTCCCTTTCCCGAATCGAGTTCCGCCCGTCGCCCAACAACGCCTCGTGGGGCGGGATTCAGGTCACGGGAGCCGGGCGCGCGCGCATCGAAAACGCGACGATTACGAATCCCTCGGTCGGGGTGCGGACGCTGGCAAGCGGCCCGCTGAACCTCACCAACGTCCAGGTCGCGGGCACCCAGACCACGTCGGTTTGGGTCGATGGGGGCTCGGGGGCGGCCACGCTGCTCAATGTGTCGCTTGCCGGCGGCACCTATGGCCTGCGGGTGGCGGCGGCCACCGGGGCCTTGCGCGTCGACGGGCTGGTCGTGAGCGGTGCGGCCTCATGCGTCCTTGTTAACACGGCCTCCAATGCGAGCCTGCGCCACCTCGACCTCTCGGCCTGCAGCACGGTCGGCCTCAAACTCGAAAACGACACCAACCTCACCGCCACGGACGTCAAGGTGAGCTCCCAGGGGTCGGGCGTTAACTCCACGGGGTCGCGCCAGCTTCGCTTGAGCACCCTGCACATCGACGCCGTTTTCTTTTGCATCAACCTCATCGACGGTGCGGACAATTGGCTCGCCGACGTTAATGTGACGACCTGTGCGCAAGCGGTCGTGACCGAAGGGACGGAGCGCAACCTCCTCATCGAGCGCCTCGAGGCGACTTCGGGGGGCCAGGTGCTGTTCTACCAAGGCACCAACCTGACGCTGCGCGATTCGGACCTTGCCGGGTCGGCCATGGACGGCGTCTCGAACCGGTGGATCGTGCCGGCCCCGCCCCCGCCGCCTCCGCCGCCCCCGCCGGCCCCCCCGCCGGACCCGGTGGCCGCCACCGTGCGCTGGGGCAAGGTCACTTTCGTAACGATCTCGAACGTCACCATTGAGGGCCGCAATTGGGCCGCGGCTTTCGAGAACACCTCCGATGTCACACTGCGGCGCGTCGACGTCCCGAGGGCCTCGTACGAAGCGGTCCGCCTCCGCCTGATGACCAACGTGACGGTCAACTCGAGCCACATTGTCGGGACGTTCCAGGCCGTGTACGCGGAAACCGTGACGGGGCTGGTCGTGGAAACCAGCACCCTCATCAGCACGCTTGGCAGCGGGACGCTGTGCACGCCGTGCACGAACGCGACGTTCCGGGGGAACACCTTCAGCGGCAACAACATCGGCCTGCGGATGGTCGGGGGGTCGGGCGGCCTCGTCACGCGCAACCTGTTCCTCTACAACACGGTGCACGCGCAGGTGAATGTAGGCACGCACATGTGGGACGACGGCGCGGTCGGGAACCTCTGGGACGACTACACTGGCGTGGACGCAAACAGCGACGGCATCGGCGACACTCCGTACCCGATCGTAGGCGGCGTGGCCGTCGACCGCTACCCGATCATGCGGTACCCCGACTTTGAGCTGCCGGTCGCCGACGCGGGCCCCGACCGCGTGGTCAACGAGCACGAGCCCGTGTGGTTCAACGGGTGGCGCTGCAGCGACAATGTGGCAATCCGCCTGTTCCTGTGGTCCTCGAACGGGGCGCTTGCCAATTTCACGATCGAGGGCTACGACGCCATGTACATCTTCGACACCCCGGGCGAGTACGAAGTTACCCTCACCGTCATCGACTGGGGCGGCAACCGCGCGCAGGATACGCTGAACGTGTTCGTGCGCGACATCACGCCGCCGGTGGCCCACGCCGGCGGCAACCGCACGGTCGACGAGGACACGCCGGCCGTGTTCGACGGGAGCGCCTCGACGGACAATGACCCGGTGTTCCCCGGGCGGGCGACCTTCCAGTGGACGGTCTTCGACCGGACGGGGCAGCGCATCGTCTACGGGCTCCAGGCGACGTACACCTTCGCCGAGCCCGGGAACTTCACGGTCGTGCTCCTCGTGCGCGATGGTTCGGGCCGCACCTCGCAGGACCGGTTCTACGTCAACGTGCTCGACCGCACGCCTCCGGTGCTTGCCCCGCTCACAGCGCCGGTAGCGTGGGAAGACTTCCCGTTTCGCGCCTATGGCTCGATTGCCACCGACAACGACCCGGATTGGCCCCTTGGGATGGTTGCGTGGTTCGAGCTATGGCAGGACGGCCGGCAGTTGGACAACACCACGGCTTCCCCGGCCATCTTCAACGTCGCGGAGCCGGGCTTCTACACGCTTTGGTATTACGTGTCGGACGCGTCGGGGAACACGGCGGGGACCGACCTCACGTTCCCCGTGGGGGACGGCACGCCGCCCGACTTGAGCGCGCTTCAAAACCGCACCGCGGAACTCGCGCGACCGATCGAATTCAACACGAGCTTCGCCACGGACAACGACCCGACCTTCGCCGACACGGGAAGCGCGCTGTGGACCGTGCCGGTCCCAAGCGGGAGGGTCATGCTCGTCGGCAGGAGCGTCACCTTTACGTTCCCCTCGCCGGGGCGCTACACGCTGTGGGTGGAAGTCAGCGACCGCGCGGGCAACGCGGCGAAGCGTTCGTTCCTCGTGACCGTCGTAGACAGCACGCCGCCCACCATCCACCTCTCGGGGCCCGCCGTCGTGGAACTCGGTTCCGAGGCGACCTACTGGGTGACCGCCGACGACCCCTCCGGGGTCGGGCCGGTCAATTGGGTGGCGGCGGCGCTGGGGGCCCGCGTGGGGCCCTCGCTTACGATCCGTCCCCCGACGACGGGCACCTTTTCGATCATCGCAACCGTGACAGACGGGGTCGACAACTCAGCCAATGCGACCCTCGAGGTGGAAGTCGTCGACGCCACGGCTCCGCGCATCGGGGTCGCATGCGCGCCGGGAGGCAACTGCACGGCCCCGCGCCTGACCTTGGGGTCGCTGTTTACGGTGGCGTTCATCGGGCCCGACGCCGTGGCGGGGACCTCCGTGTCGTGGTCGTGGGGCGACGGGGCCAATGGCACGGGGTTCTTCGCGAACCACACCTATGGGGCCGCGGGGATGTACATCGTGAACGTGACGGCCACCGATGAGCAGGGAAACGCAAACCGCACCACATTCACCGTCGAGGTGCTCCCGCCTCCCGGGTCGGGCAATCCTCCGCCGGGAGGCAACCTCAACACGACGCCGACGTCCCCCACCGAACTTCCGCTTGCCGCCCTGATCGCACTCATCGCAGGCGCCACCGCCGGCGGGCTGCTCCTTGGATTCCGCAGGGGCCGCGCCAGGCGCGCCCCGCCGCGCAGGCGCGCCTAGCGGCCCTTGCCGGCCTTGGGCGCGGTTTTCGCGGCCTTTTCTTTCGCCGGCTTTTCCCTGCTGCCGGCCGCCCCTGCGAAGCTCTCGAGCGGGCGCTCCGTGCGCACTGCGATCGTGGGCGCCATGCCGAGGACTTCTTCGTAGGCGAGCACCGCCATCTTCTCGGCGGCCCGGATGTCGTCTTCCGTGTCAAGGGGGACGAGCACCCACCCTTCGCGGTGCGCTCCCTGGTGCATGCGTTCGCGAAGGCCCGTCCCGCCCTCCCGCTGCGACCCCGGGCGGGGCGCGCGGACATCGACGAGCGCCTTGCCGTGCTCCACGATGATCGCCGCGAACTCGTGGCCGCGCGCGAAGAAGTACCGGCGGTTGTCCTCCTCCTTGGAGGTCGTCTCGGCAAACGAAAGGAGCCGCTGGGTGAGCGCCTCGACGCGGGCGCGCGCCGCGGGGTCCACGAGCCGCGGCTCGAACTCCTCGTCCTTGTCGGAGGGGCGCTTCATTCAAGAGGCGCCACCGGGCGGGCGCAAGATAAAGGAGTCGCCATTCATTTCCGGGAACGCTTAAGCGAGAGCCTGGCTGCCGCGAAGAAGAGGGCTCCAAACGCGGCAAGCGCGGCGAGGTAAGGGGCGAGGTGGTCGAGGCCCCAGCCGCGGATCATGACGGAGCGCAGGCCCTCGACTTCGTAGGTGGTGGGGAGTCCCCACGAGACCGGCCGCAACCAGGACGGGATGGCTTCGACGGGCCAGAAGATCCCCGACAGCAAGAACACCGGCAGGATGAGGAACGGAAGGAACTGGATGGCCTGCGCCTCGGTCCTTGCCGCCGACGAGAGCAGGATGCCGAGCCCCTGGGAGGCGACGGCAAGCAGGGCGATGAACACGAAAGCGAGGATCAGCGACCCGACGATTGCGATCCCAAACACGAGGACGGCGACGGTGACAAGCACGGCCGCTTGGATCACGGCCACCAGCGAGTAGGCAAGCGAGTAGCCGAGCACCATCTCGCCCTCCGTGAGCGGCGAGGCCCCGAGCCGGTCGAGCGTCCCTGACGCGCGCTCCTGGACGAAGCTCGTGATCGTGAGGAGGATGGTGAGGAAGAACACGGCGAAGGTCATCACGCCGGGGATGAGGAAGTCGGCGAATTTCGCCCCCTCGCCGTAGACGGGGTGGCTGTCGTCGAGGCGGACGGGGGCAGGCCGGCCGAGTTCTTCGACGGCCTTGAGGAGGGCCTCGGCGACCGCGCGTTCGATGTCGCCCGCGACATTCACGTTGCTGCGGTCGAGGCGCAGCTCGAGCGCGGTGTTGCCCGTGGCGTTCGAGCCTGCCAGCGAAGCAAAGGCGTCGTGGGTGAAGTTGGCCGGGATGATGATGGCGGCCCGCGCCTCGCCCCGCTCGACATAGGCGGTCGCGGTGGCGTTGGTGTCCTTGGAGGGGTCAAGCAGGATGATTCGGAGCAAGTGGGTGTCGAGGTGGGCGACGATGGAGGCCCCCATGTCGCGGGTCGTCCCATTGGGGAGCGTGTACGGGGTGTCGAGGTTGAGGACGGCCACAGGGACGTCGGTGACATCGCCCGAGAAGGCGATGCCGAACACGAACATAGCCATGATGGGAGCAAACAGGATCATCCCCATCGACCGGCGGTCGTGCCGGATGCCGCGCAGGACGCGGCGCGAGACGGCAAGCGTCCTTCGTGCGTTCAAGGCGCGGCCCCCTCGTTGCGGCGGACGACGGCCAGGAAGGCGTCCTCGAGGGACTTGGTGGCGGTTTGCTGCAGCAGGTCATCGGGCGGGCCCTCGGCCACGATCTTCCCGGAGCGCACGAACCCGACGCGGTCGCAGCGGCGCGCCTCGTCGATGTAGTGGGTCGTGATGAGGATGGACTTGCCAAGGGCCTTCAGCTCCCCGAAGTGCTCCCAGAAGGAGGCGCGCAGCTCGGGGTCGATGCCCACCGTCGGCTCGTCGAGGATGAGGAGGTCGGGGTCGTGCACCATCGCGGCGGCAATGGAAGTGCGCCGCACCATGCCGCCCGACAGGTTGCGGACGACCTCCCTCTGGCGCTCTTCGAGGTGAGCAAACGTGAGGACGTGCCTGAAGCGCTCTTCCCACCGGGCACGGTCCAGCCCGAAGATGTCGGCAAACAGCTCGAGGTTTTCGCGGACGGTGAGGTCGCGGTAGAGGGCGGGCTCCTGGGGGACAAACCCCACGCGGTGGATCACCGAGCGCGGGGGGGCGTCGACCCCGAACACCTGCGCGCGGCCGCTGTCGAGCCGCGTCAAGCCCAGGAGCGCGCGGATGGCCGTCGTCTTGCCGGCGCCGTTCGGCCCGAGGAACCCGTAGAGTTCCCCGCGGTCGACGCGCAGCGTGAGGCCGTCGAGCGCGCGCACCGTCCCGAAGGATTTGACCGCCCCCTCTAGCGAAACGGCCGGAGCGCTCTCGGCGGCCATCGCAACAACTCCGGGGGCGAAACGCGCGGGCCTCTACTTGACCCTCACTCACGAGGGAGCTCGGAGGCTGCCTCGCGCCCCTTGAGGCCGGAGGCGTGGACGAGCAGGGAGGCCAGGACGACGAGCGCGCCCCCGACCCACTGCAAGGCCCCGAGCTGTTCGCCGAGGACCGCAAAGGCCAAGATGACGGTGACCACGGGTTCGAGGGTGCCGATCACGCCCGCGCGGGCCGCCCCGATCAGGCGCAGCCCCTTGAGGAAGAGGAGGATCGGCAGGAGCGTGGCCACGACCGCGAGCGCGATGGCGTACCCGATCGAGTCCAAGGGGGCGCCAAGGGGGAGGTTTCCCGTCAATGCCGCCGCTGCGAGGAATCCGGCTGCCGACCCGAGGAACACGTGCGCGGCGACGGACTCCGGGTTGAGGGTGGCCGTCGTCTTGCGCGCGGCGACCACATAGATCGCGTATCCACAGGCCGCCGCCAGAATCAACACCACGCCCCGGCCGTCGACAGTCCCCCCGACGAACCCCGAGGTGAGCGCGGTCCCGACGAAGCCGAGGCCGAGGGCTGCGAGAACGGGGTAGGTGATGTGCTCGCGCAGGAAGACGAACGCGAAGAGCGCGATCCACAGCGGGAAGGTGTTGAACAGCAAGCCCGTGGTGGAGGCGCTCACGGTTTGGAATCCCCAGAAGTACACGAAGCTCTGCGTGGCGTAGAGGAGGCCGAGACCGATCCCCAGCGCGCGCTCTTTGCGGGGTACCTTCAGCAAATCGCGGCGCGTGAGCGCGAGCGCCGCCCACATCAGCAGCGCCGCGATGCCGTAGCGAAGCACGAGGAGCGGGAGCGGCGCGATGCCCGTAGCGTAGGCAAGCTTCGCGAGAATGACCAGCGTGCCGTAAAGCACGCCCGCGGTGGCGACAAGGAGGACGCCCGCGGAGAAGCCCGGCGGCCGTTTGGTTGAATCCGTTGGCGCCACCGCTGGGGGGAAACAGTGAGCCTAAGGGTCTTGAGCCCTCGCGCGCGCCGCTAGTAGGTCTGCCACTCGCTCCGGATGGAGTTGAAGCGCTCGCGCGATCCGCAGCGCTTGCACGCCCGCGCGCCGCCTTCGGCGTAGTCCCACTTGTGACTGAACAGTCTGCAGGAAGCCATGGTTAACGTACCTGGCGAGCCTGGCGCCCTGTTTAAGGGTTACCTTCTTGTCGTAGGAAAGGTGACGGACATTTCGCCGACTGGCATGTTCGGCGGTGGAAGGAAATCAGCGGCGCCTGGGGATCGGGCGCGAGGGGCGCGGCGCTACGCCGGGGCGCGCCGGACCGGGCGGAACCATGCCCGGGCGCGCAGGCCCCGCGGGGCGGGGCGCCAGGCCCGGCGCTACGCCGGGCCTTTGCGGCATCCCGGGAGCTCCCGGGCGGCCAGGCGCGCCGGGCCTACCCATCGGGCCGCTGCGTGGGCCGCCCTTCGCGAGCCGGAGTTGGGCAAGGCGCGCGGCGGCCGCCTGGCTTTGAACGGCGGCGCGACTTGGCAGGTACCAGCCGTAAATCACGCCGAGCGCGCCTGCAAGGACAACGGCAACCGCGATGAGGGGAATCAACCCCTTCAGCGGGTCGGTATTTCCCCCGCAGTTTTCGGTGCAGCCGTTCTCGGGCCCGCCGCCGGCCCCGGGCGGCACGAAGACCGACAGCGTGCTGGTGGTGTCGCTGGAGCGCGTCTGGTTCTGGTCGTCGATGAACTGCCCCTGGACCGTGACGCGCCTCGTGATGTTCGTCTGGTTCCCAGCGGGCTTGAGGCTTACGATGGCCGAGACGTCCTGGCCGGGTTCAACGACATAGATCGGCTTGTCGGTTTGCATCGTCCAGTTCGTCGGCATCGTCGAGCTGTTGCGCAGCGATACGTTGGCGGTCTTTTCGCTGTCGCTGTGGATGGTGAGGGTGAAGCGCGCGGGGTCATCCGGGGTCCCGTTCTGCGACAGCTTGTCCGGCAGGAGCGTAATCTTGTAGAACGTGATGCCCCCCGTCAAGGTCGTCCCGCGCCCCGGCGTGAGGTGCGAAAGCATCGTGTCCTCGGTGATGGCGTCCCCGGCGTTGCGCTGCGACGCGGAGGTGACGCGGGCCCAGATCCCGTCGAGGGTGTCGCCGCGGGCCGGGTCGCCGACCTGCGCCTTGTCGACGGTCATCTGGATGATGGCGTCGTTCAGGATATAGAGGCCCGAGGGCGACCCTTGCGTGGTCTCATTGAGGATCGTCCCGCCCACGCCGTAGGCGACGAGGAACAGGTCGTAGGTCGCAAGCACCGCGCGCGGCCCGTGCATCGGCACCGTCGCGCGCGCCTCGTAAGAGAGGGTCCCTTGGGGGGTCGTGACATCGAAGAAAAACTCGTACATGATGACCGGGAGCGTCTGCCACTCGGGGTAAGGCGTGAACGCTTCGAGGGCCGCCATCTTGAGGTTCAGCTCGACGCCGCTTTCGGTCTCGTTGGTGACCCACCCCGCGACGAGGTCGCGGGCCGGCGCTTGGGATACGGCATCCCCCGACGAATCTTCCATGTCGGGGTCGGAGTCGGAGCCCTCGGCCGAAACGCCCATGGCAAGCAGCGGCGCTGCGACGAAAAACGCCGCCAGCAAGAGGGCAAAGAGCGACTTTTGGCGGGCCATTTGGAACAGTCCGTCGAGGCGTCTTGAGCCTACTTAACGCTTTCCTAAACGACGGTGCTCTGGTTGTTCAGCGCGTCACGCCGTGACGCCGCCGCATGTCTTCTTCGGTCTGGGCCAGGCGTTGCATGAGGACGGCGACGAGCCCATCGAGGTAGACGAGCGCGGCCTCCTCAAAGACGGTACCGAGCGGGGCCATCGTCGCGGCTTCCTTGCCCGTGGCCACCGCGAGCAGCACGACCTCCGATCCCGTGGCCGCAAGCGGCGAGCCGGGCGCGGAGGTGAGCGCGAACACGGGCGCGCCGCCGGCGTGCGCGAGGTTCGCGTAGTCCACCGACGAGGGCGTGGCCCCCGTCCCGGAGATGATGACCGCGCAGTCGCCCGGGCCCGGCGGGGTTGTGGGGTCGATGGACATCCGCACGATCGGCATCCCGAGGTGCTTGAGGCGCATCGTGAAACAGCGCGCGACGAACCCCGAGCGCCCCGCGCCGTAGAGGAAAATCCGCTTCGACGCGAGGATTCGGTCGACCACGCGCTTGGTGACTTTGGGGTCCACCCCTTCGACCGCGCGGCGGACCTCCTCGAGGAGGAACGCGTGCACCTTGCGGGCGTCCGTGGGGGCAGCCCCCTCAAAGGCTCAGTGGGCCAAGACGGCCTTGCCGCGCGTGAGCTTCATCTCTTTGCGCAGCGCGAGCCGCTCGTAGATGACTTTCATGTACATCGCGTCGTGCTCCATGAGGGGCGAGGACGAGATGACGGTGACATCGAAGTTGTTTTCGAGCATGCACTCCGCAAGCGGCTCGAAGCGCAGGTCGCCCTTTTTGATGGGGGTGTAGCGCCTCTCGTTGCCGCCCTCGTGCTGCACGCCGGAGAACTGCGTGTAGAACAGGTCCGTCTTCATGATTTCCTTCGTGCGGTCGAACACGTCCTGGAACTCTTCCTGGCGCTTCAGCAGCCCCTTCTCGCGGGCGTGGATGTGGGCGAAGTTGAGCACGGGCTGGCAGCGCTTGACCTTGTCGCAGACCTGCAGGACTTCGTCGAGTTGGCCGAACACCATCTGCTTGCCCGAGGTCTCGAGGCCGAGCCTCGCGCGGATCTTGCGGGCGGTGTAGGAGGTCTCGATTTCCTTGAGTTTGGCAAGGACGCTCTTCATGGCCTCGGCGCGCTCGGGCTGGTGGTAGAGGCCGAGGTGGGTGACGAGCAGTTTGGCCCCAAGCGCGTCGGCGACGACCCCTCCGTAGACGATCGCGTCCATCGACCGCGTCGCGACGTAGTCGTCGCCGAGGAGGTCCATGTAGTAGGGCGCGTGGATCGTGAGCGAGACATCGAGGTTGCGCGCAAGTTGGCCGGTGTCGGCGAGGTCCTGGTAGTCGGCCCCGACCGAAGTGTGGAGCACGCGCAGCATGTCGCCGGGCTCGATGGCGGCCTGCTCGTTGGGGACGGGGCGCACGGACGGCAGGGTGGGCGCGGCCGGCGGGGCCTCGACCTCTTCGGGCTCGGCCTTCCCCTTGGCCTTTCCCTTGGCCTTCGGCTTGACCGGCTTCCTCACCGGCTCCTCGGGCTCCTGCTCGCGCAGGACATCAACGATGATCTGCCCCTCGACTTCGCGGCGCTTCTTGCCGAACTCCTGCTCGTGCGCGTAGCGCTCTTCGACATTCACGCGGACGAACTGCAGTTCGATCGCATTGAGCCCCAAATTGTGAACATCCTCGACACCGTCACGTGGTGTCCTACCTTTACATGAGAGAGGAATTCCGCTGGGGCCGAATCGGATCATAAAAACGCCCCCCTGGGCAAGGGGCCGCGTATTGGAGAACCCCTATAAACTGATTGGCACGCGTGTTTTCGGGGCCTGGCTGGCGGCCCCGATGCCCGCAGTTTGACTGGCTCGCGCGCCAAAGATTACTAACGCCAACCCGGTTGGCCGAAACGCCGTTTGCGGGCAAGGGAGCGTGGGGCGGGTGTCGAGGAAGGGCCCGGCGGCAACGGGGGTGCCCATCAAGGTCGTGAAACTGGGTGGCTCCGTGATAACGGACAAGGACTGCGAGGTGCCGAAGCTGCGGGGCGAGGACCTCAAACGCCTGGCGCGCGAGGTGGTGTCGGCCGGCGGCGAAACGATCGTGCTGCACGGCGCGGGGTCGTTTGGCCACCCGGGCGCGCGGAAGTACAAGCTGGCCGAGGGGCTGAGCGGCCCCGACGCGGTGCGCGGGGCCGCCGAGGTGCGCGCGAGCGTCGGGCGGCTCAACACCTTCGTGCTCGAAGCGCTCACGGAAGCCGGCGCCCACCCGTGGCCCTTGCCGCCGTCGGCCGTCGCCACGATGCGCGAGGGCGCGTTCAAGCGGATGGACTGGGAGCTCTTCGACGCCGCTCTGGGCCGCGGGCTCACCCCCGTTTCACACGGCGACGTCGTCCTCGACGACACGCTCGGCGTGTCCATCCTTTCGGCCGACGAGATCGCGCAGGCCCTCGCGCGCCACCTGCACCCCGCGCTCATGGTGTTCGCCGTCAATGTCGACGGCCTGTTTGACCGCGACCCGAATGCGCAGGGCGCGCGCCTCATCCAAACCTTGAAGGCGTCCGACAAGGTCTCCTTTGAGCAGGGAGCGTCGAAGGGCGCGGATGTCACCGGTGCGATGGCGGCGAAGCTGAAAGCGGCGCAGGCCATCGCTTTCGGGGGCGCGCGCGTGCGCATCGTGAACGGGCTTACGCCTGGCCGCGTCGCCGACGCCCTTGCGGGGAAGGACGTGGTGGGGACGCTGGTCGTGCCCCCCGGCGTCGTAGCGAGGTAAGCGCCATGCCGCCGATGGACATCACGCCGGGCGACAAGGAGAAGGCCCAGACCGTCTCCCGCAAGGCGGAGCATGTGGAGATCGTCCTCAACGAGAGGAGCCGCGCGGAGCGCAATTGGTGGGACAGCGTCAGCCTGATCCACTGCTCGCTGCCGGAGTTCGACCTCGATGAGGTGGACCTCTCCGTCGAGCTCTTCGGCAAGAAGCTGAAGGCGCCGCTCGTGATCTCCTCGATGACCGGCGGCTACCCGGACGCCGAGCAGATCAACCGCAACCTTGCGGAGGCGGCGGCGCGCGTGGGCGTCGGCCTCGGGGTGGGATCGCAGCGCGCGGGGCTCCTAAAGCCGGACATGGCCTCGACCTTCTCCGTCGTCAAGGACTTCGATGTGCCGCTCGTGATGGCGAACCTGGGCGCGCCCCAGCTCATCCCCCAGCACGCATCCACCTCGCTCGGCCTCGACCACGCGCGCGAGGCGATGAAAATGGTCGACGCGGACGTCCTCATCATCCACCTCAACTACCTGCAGGAGGTCGTCCAACCCGAGGGCGACACGCGGGCGAAGGGCGCGCTCGCCAAGATCAAGGAGTTCGCGGCGGCCCTGCCGGTCGTGGCCAAGGAAACGGGCGCGGGCATCTCGCACAAGGTGGCGCTCGCCCTGAAAGAGGCGGGCGTGAAGGGCATCGACGTCGGCGGAGTTGGCGGGACGAGCTTCTCCGCGGTGGAGTTCTACCGCGCGCAGAAGGAGAAGGACGCCGTGCGCGCAAGGCTCGGCGAAACGTTCTGGAATTGGGGCATCCCGACGCCGATTTCGCTGCTCGAGGCCGATGTCGGGCTCCCGATCATCGCAACCGGCGGCCTGCGGACGGGCCTCGATGCGGCCAAGGCGCTTGCCATGGGCGCAAGCGCCGGCGGGATGGCCTCGAAGATGCTGAAGCCGGCGACCGTGTCGGCCGATGCGGTGGTCGAGGCGCTCGAAATCGCGATTGCCGAAATGAAGGCGGCCTTCTTCCTGACGGGCTGCCGCGACCTCGGTGCGATGTGGAAGAGCGAGCTCGTCCTGTCGGACGAGCTGCTGTCGTGGGCCGGGCGCCTTGAGCCGCCGGAGTCCGAGGACTGAAGCGCGGGGGGAGGCGAAATGGCCGACAGCCTCGACGCAGCGATGGCAAGGTACGCCCGCGCCGCCAACAAGGCGGTCGACCGCTACCTGCAGGTCGGCGACCACCCGACGCTGCGATCCGCCATGCGCTGGATCCCGATGGCAGGGGGCAAACGGCTGCGCCCGGTGCTCGCGCAGATGGTCGGGGAGGCCGTGGGCGGCGCGCGCGGCGCCAAGGCGGCGCTGCCCTCCGGCGTTGCGCTCGAAATCATCCACAACTTCACGCTCGTCCACGATGACATCATGGACCGCTCTGACTTGCGGCGCAACAAGCTTACGGTCCACCGCAAGTGGGACGAATCAACGGCGATCAATGCCGGCGACGCGCTTTTCGCGCGCGCCTTCGAGATCATGCAGGACGTCCCGGGCAGCGACGCGCTGAAGGTCGAGCTCTACGGCGAGGTTGCCCGCATGGTGCGGGGCATCGCCGAGGGCCAGCAGTGGGACATGGACTTCGAGCGAGCCCGGACGGTGACGCACGCGCAGTACCTGCTCATGATTGAGCGCAAGACTGCGCTGATGTTCTCGACGGGCGCCTATTGCGGCGCGCGGTCGGCGGGGGGGGGCAAGCGGCTTGCCCGCGAACTCGAGGAGTACGGGCGCAACCTGGGCATCGCATTCCAGATCCAGGACGACCTCCTCGACCTCGGCGCCCTCGAGAAGGACCTCGGCAAACCGATCGGCAAAGACCTCCGTAACGGCAAGCGCACGATCATGGTCATCGACGCACTGAGGACATTGAACGGCGCCGAGCTGCGCGAATTCAAGTCCGTGCTCGGGAACCCTCACACCACCAAGCGCCACGTCGAACATGCCGTGCAGTTGATGGAGGGCTGCGGCGCCCTTGCACGCGCCCGAGGCGTCGCCGACCGCTACGGGGACAACGCGCGGTACAACCTCCGGTGGGTGCGGCGGGGCCCGGCGCGCGACCGCCTCGAATCCTTGATTTCGTACGTCACCTCGCGGGCGAAGTGAGGTGGCCCCCGTGAAGGACACCATCCGGAAGTTCGCGCTCCAAAACGCGCTCGCCCACGGCGGAAAGCCGGACGGCGGCTCGGTGATGTCCCGGGTGCTCGGCGAGCGGCCCGACCTTCGCGCGAAGGCCAAGGACGTCGCGGCGGCGATGGGGCCGATCCTCGCCGAGGTGGCCAAGCTCTCGGAGGCCGAGCAGCGAAGGGCGCTCGAGACCCTTGCCCCCGACCTCCTCATCGAGAGGAAAGTGGAACGGCCGACCGGCCTGCCCGACCTCGAAGGTGCAGTGGAAGGGAAGGTCGTCATGCGGTTTGCCCCCGGCCCCTCGGGCCCCCTCCACCTTGGCCATGCCCGGGCGGCCATCCTCAATGACGAGTACTGCAAGCGCTACAAGGGCAAGCTGATCCTGCGCCTGGAGGACACCGACCCCGCCCGCGTGATGCCCGAAGCCTACGGGATGATCGAGGAGGACATGAAGTGGATGGGGTGCGACGTCCACGAGGTCGTCGTCCAGTCGACCCGGTTCGAGCGCTATTACGAGGTGGCCCGGCGCCTCCTCGAGATGGGCAAGGCCTACGTCTGCACCTGCAAGCCCGACGACTGGCGCCGCCTCAAGGAGGAGAAGAAGCCCTGCCGGCACCGGCACCTCCCCCCGGCCACCCAGCTGGCCGCCTTCGACGCCATGCTTGCCCGCGAGTACAAGCCGGAGGGGGCCGCCGTCATCGGCCAAACGGACCTCAGCCACCCCAACCCGGCCATTCGCGATTTCCCCCTGCTTCGCATCGAGGACACCCCCCACCCGCGCACGGGGACGAAGTTCTGCGTTTACCCCCTCATGAACTTCAGCGTGGCCGTCGACGACCACGACCTGGGCCTTACCCATGTCCTCCGGGGCAAGGACCACCTCAACAACACGTACCGCCAGGAGTACTTGTTCGACCACCTGGGGTGGAAGATGCCCCATTACATCCACTACGGCCGCGTTTCGATCGAGGGCGTCGAGCTCTCCACGTCAAAGATGGCTGCGGGCATCGCGGGGGGCGAATTCGGCGGCTGGGACGACACCCGCCTGGGCACCATCCGAGCCCTGGCCCGGCGGGGCTACCGCCCGGAGTCGATCCGCGATTATTGGGTCGCGTCGTCGGTCAAGGAAGTCGACATCGTCTTTGCCTGGAAGACCCTCAATGCGATCGACAAAAGGCGAGCCGACCCGGAAGCATGCCGGCTGTTCTTCGTCGCCAACCCCACGGCGGTTGACGTGGAGGCTCCGACGGACTTGACCGCCCATCCGCCCCGGCTGCCCGACAGGCCCGACGCCGGGCGGCGCGAACTTCGCGTCGCGCGCGACAAGTCGGGTGAGGGTCGGCTCCTTATTCCCGCCTTCGACGCCGCCAAGCTAGGCCAGGGGGACGTTTTCCGGTTGAAGGATTTGGCGAATTTCACGTGGCAGGGTCAGGGAAAAGCCCGGTTCATCGACAACGAACTTGCAACGGCCAAGGGTTCACCGATCCTCCATTGGCTCCCCGACGACCCCGCGCAGACCCGCGACGGCCGGCTCCTTTTGCCCGATGGCACGGCCGAAGTTGGGAAGATCGAGGCCGCGTCGGCGGCCGAAAACGGCCGCGTCGTGCAGTTGGAACGTGTCGGGCTCGCCCGCGTTGAGGCCCCGCCATCGCATCCCGCCGAAGTCCGCGCATTTTTTCTCTACAGGTAGCGCCAATGTCGTCGCCGAAACGGCGTTAGAAATCTTGATATCGGTTTCGCGTCTACTGCTCTGCGGGATGCACCGAAATCTTTCGCTCAACACTCGCGAGAAGGTCGTGCTTTACCTTCTGCGCCCGACCCGCGAGTCGGCCTACGACGGCGAAGAGAGCGGCCCGTGGAACACGCAAGAGGGCATCGCGGAGGGCGCGGCGATTCCGATCAAGCATGTCTCCGACGCGCTGCGTGCACTCGAGATCGAGGGGCTCGTGCGGCGGGCGAAGAATGTCCACGTCGCGGGCGGACGCCGCGTGCGGCGCACGTACTTGCTCTCGGAGAGCGGCGTGTCCCGCGCAGGCGAGCTCGTCCTGCGCTACCGCGAGCGCGAGGTGCGCGTGGTGACGCACGAAGGCGAGGTCGAGACGAAGCGGGTCGGAAACCTCCTCCAGGGCGAGATGGATTTCACGCGGTACAGGGACTTCATCGGGGCCCTCGACCGCTGGGACCGATTTGACCTGCGCGAGCCGTAGCCAGCGCTCATTGCCTGGCACTGGGCAGACCCTTTATACCGGCCTTAGCCTGCCGGATGCGAGGAGCCCGCCCGCGTGTCAAGCCGTCTGCTCCAAGTCGCCGGAGTTGGCAACGATCCGGCGCCCGTGCTTGCCGGCGCCAAGGCGTTCCCGCTCACCAAACTCGTGCTCCTCTACGAGGAGAAGGACGCGAAGGCAGCCTTGGACCTCGTCACCAAGCTCGCCCCGTTCAAGTGCGACGTCGACCACCGTGTGCTCAAGGGCCCGCCGCTCACCGCGGTCCTGTCGGCGATGGCCGCCATCACCCGCGACGAGTCGCTGCATTTCGACGACGTGCTGGTCAACGTCACCGTGAGCGACAAGATGCTCTCGTGCTCGCTGATGTCCGCGGCATTCATGCACGGCATCCGCGCGATCGCGGTCCAAAACGGCGAGACGATCCAACTGCCCGTGCTGAAGTTCGCCTACCGCGAGATGATCAGCGAATCGAAGATGAACATCCTGCGCGCGCTGGAGCGCGCGGGTGGCGGCGTCGACTCCCTCAACGACCTCTCGGAGATGTCCGGCGTCGAAAAGTCGCTGCTCTCCTACCACATCCGCGGCGGGCGCGATGCCAAGGGGCTCGAGGAACTGAACCTCGTGTCGATCGCGCGGGCAAAGCAAGGCCGGCTCGTGGTTGCCTTGACGGAGATGGGGAAGCTCATTTTGATTGGGGGCGGCGAGATGAAGCCCGCACCGGCCGCGCATGTTTGAAGCAGGTGTCAGTGACCGGCCCGCTGGGGAAGCGACGGTCGGGGCCGTGACTTGCGGGCGATTACCCTCACCCAACCTTCATAACCTGAAAATGGCAGCCCTCAACCGTGGCAGCAAGTTCGGCACCCCAGGAATTGCAACGGATGGCAGTCTCGTTCATGGAGCTGGCCCGCGAGGAAGCGTCCATTGGCTTCGAAAAGGACGACATGCGGCGCGTTCGCGATTCGGCGGAGAAAGCCTGGCTCGCCGCCCTCCAGGCCGTCGACGCCGCAATGGAGCGCCACGGCGAATTCCCGGAGCCCGGCCCACGGAGCCACGTTACGAGGCACCAATTCTTGGAACGGATGGGAAGGCGGGACCTTTCAACGATGCTTCACGCGTTCGCCGACCGGCTCCACGGGAAATACTTCTATTTCGGGGCGGTGCCGGACCAACGCGGGATGTCCGTCGATCTCGACGAAGTCGCCGATTTCGTCAAGCGCGTGCACGAAGAAGTGTAGGCCGCGGTCGCGGTTAGCCAAGCGCCGTTTTAATTTCCGCGACCTTCGGATGGTCGGCCCCTAGAGATTCGCCCTTGACCAACGCCTCCCGCGCCTTTTCTTTGTCTCCCATGTGCAGGTGCGCCGCGGCCAGCCCCACCCACGAATTCCCGTGCTGGGGTTCGAATTTCGTGGCGATCGAAAAGCAGCGCAGCGCCTTTTCCCACTCCTCCTGGAGCGAGAAGGCCCGGCCCTTGCCGTACCAGGCCGGGCCCGACGCGGGCTTCACCACAGTTGCTTGACCGTACAATTTCTCGGCCACCGCCAGTTGGCCGGCCTCGAGGGCCTCGCCCGCCTTGGCCATGATCTCGTCGAAGGGCTCCGTCGGCGGTCGGCCCGCGTGGCGGGCGGCAGGCATGTGGCCCATAGGCGTCCAAACGCCAATTGCGGGCTACTACATGAAAGGGGGCGGCGCGCCAAAAGGCTTCAGGCCCCCTTCTCAGCCGACGCCCGCGCAACGTTTGCCTCGACCCATTCGAGGACTCGCCTTGCCATTTTGACCGCCTTCTCAACCTCGGCCGTGGTGAGCCTTCGGTCGTCGTATTGGCCCGCGGATTTGAGAGTGAGGACGAATTCCACCTGCCGTGCGTGATCGGCCGCCCCGGGCAACCCCAGCTGTTCGATGAGCCGAGCTACCTTGCCGTGATCCCGTGCCTTCGAGCGGCGGCCCGCCTTGCTCACGAGCAGGGCATCGCAGGCCGCGATCACGCAGTGGGCGGCGTTGGAGGCGGCCACATCAAGGTGGCCGTGGGACAGGGCGTCCCTCATCTCTAACGCGAACTCACGGGCGCGCTCTAAGAACCGCGTGGCACGACCCCGGGCCACGGGAGAGGTCGGCGAGCTACCCATCCCCTCGCTCCCCCCAGACCCAAATCCCCTCCCGCAGCGCTTCGCCCACAAATCCATACCCGCGTTTTGCGCGGAACTCGCGCTCCGTGATGACGATCGGAGCGAGCCGGTTCCCGAATTTCCAAAAGAAATCCGACCCTCGGTCGATGAGGGCCTCCGTCACCTTGGTCCGGTCGCGGGCCGCCTTGATTACCACGAGCAGGTCCACATCAGAGCCCGGTTGTTCATCGCGACGCGCCGTCGATCCGAACAGGATGGCCGCGATCGGGCGCGTCGGGGCGACCACCTTCCGCAGGTCATCCAGCAGCAGCCGACGAACGGAGCCGTCGAGGTCCGTGAGGTCCTTCAACAGCCGCAAGAGGATGTGCCGCTGGTTGACCTTCCAAAGCACCGCGGGGGGCACAGACCACGGTTGGACCACGCCTTCAGCCTCGAGCGCGCGGAGCGTTTCGATCGCCCACCGCGGGCTCACGCCCGACTCCCGGGCCAGCTGTCGCCCTGTCCACGATTGGGAGGGCCGCATGAGGATGGTTCGGACCACGGCCATCCGCTTGGGCGAAGAGATGATTCCCTCCGCGAGCCCGTGGAAGCGCATAAATGTCCACTCCAGTGAACAATCGTATACTTTCAGCCTTATGAATGCTTTGGGGGGCACGACGAAGCGCCCGACGCCGACGTTAATTCCCGCTCTTCCGCTTTGCGGCGTGCGCGACCGTCTTCTCGATGTACGGGACCGGGTCCGGCATCTTGCAGTCCGTCTCGCCGGGGTCAAACTCGACCTTGCCGATGCGCCTAGCCGCGGCAATCGCGTCCGCGCGCAGCTCGGGACAGTAAGCCCCGATCCCGATGAGCGAGTACATCATGCCATACCTCGACCAGTTTTCCGCGCCGTGGATTTCCTTTTCGATTCGCTTCAGCATTTCGCGCTGCAGCGAGACGGGCGGCGGGCGGCCCTCGCGCGCGAGCACCGCGACAACGACCCCCGCGAGCCTGCGCCTGCGCGGGTCGTCCGAGCTCACCCACGCCTTGGCGATCGAAAGCCCGTGCGGGGAACGCCCGATGAGGTTCCCCACGTAATCTCCAAGCGTGCGGAAATTGGTCTCGTCGGCCCACCGCTCGCACTCTTTCTCCGAGAGCTTCGTGGGGTCGGCGACCATCGTCGCGAGGATCCGGGCATCCGCGTTGCCCGACTGCCAAAGCGCCTCGGCAAGCGCGTGGTCGGTCTTGATCTTCCTCTTGAGCGCGCCCAGGTCGGCGAAGCTCACGCCGTAGAGCGGCTCGGCGTAGCCGTGGCGCAGGTAGATCTTGCGCGCCTGGGCCTTTCCCATTTTCTGGAGTTGCGCCAAGACTTGTTTGGAGTCCACCTCGCGCCCCCAGGAGCCTCGTTTAGCGCGCTCCTCCTTTTCAACCCTTGCCAGCCCGGCGGCCCTGGCGGACTTTAACCTTGAGTTTTCGTCCGAAGGCCGCCTTCACGGCCTCCGCTTGGCTTTCGGCGCTCCAGAGCTCCAGGTGGCAGTCGCCGACCGCCTTCATTTCGAGGACGAGCTTTTTCTCTCCGTCGCGGCGCAGGGTTGCGTGCGAGACCGCTGCGGCGCGGCTGCGGTCCAAGCTCTCGGCGATCCGCAGCAGGACTGACAGGCGCTCCACGATGCCCCGTTCCTTCTTGGAGAGCCCTTTGAGCTTGGGGTGCCCGCTTTCGGCGAAGTTGCGGCGGTGGAAATAGGCGAGCGCGGCAATCTGTCCGACTTCGACTTGGTCGAAGCCGAGCAGGTCCGCGTTCTTAACGAGGTACCATGTGTGCTCGTGGTGGTTGTCGAACGACAGGAACACGCCGATGTCATGGAGGAGCGCGGCATACCCAAGCAGCTCCCGCTCGGGCGCGCCGTAGCTGTGGAGCCCGGCGTGGCGGGCTTCGTCGAAGAGTTCGAGCGAAAGGCGCTGGACCACGCGCGCGTGCGTCTCGTCGAATTGGCAGGCGCGGGCAAGCTGGAGGACGCTGCGCTCGCGCACGGAGAGTTTCGTGAGGTGGGGCGCGGCCCCGCGCCGCCCGAGGTAGTCGACGAGCAGCCCGTCCTTGAGGCCGCGGTCGCTGATCTGGACTTCGTCGAGGTCGAGCTCGTCCATGACGGTCTCGAGGATCGCCGCGCCGCCGATGATGATGTCCGCACGCTCGGGGTTCATCCCCTTGATCTTGCGGCGCCGGTCGAGCGGCAGCGCGCAGATCATCTTCACGACCTTGCGCAGCTGCTCGCGGCTGAGCACATCTTCGCGCGTCCGCTTGCGCCCTTGGAATTTTCGCGCTGCGATTTCGGCGAGATTCTCGATGGTGCCCGAGGACCCCACGGCCATCTCGATCCGGCGCCGCGCCAGCCGCTTCAAGGGCACAACCGCGACCCGCTCGACGTGCCTCCGGATCGCCTCGTACTCCTCGTCGTCCACGGCGCCTTCGTCATCCTCGAGGAAGAGGCTCGTGACGCGGATCGCCCCGAGCCGCAGGGAGTCGAGGTAGAACACCTGCTCCTGGTCGGCGAGGATGAGCTCGGTCGAGCCGCCGCCGATGTCGATGAGCAGCGCGCGCTTCTTGCCAATGTGGAGCCCGCTCGACACGCCCAGGTAAATGAGGCGCGCTTCCTCGCGGCCGGAGATCGGGTGCACCTCGAGGCCCGATTCCTGCTTGAGCCGGCGCAGGAACTCCTCCTTGTTGCGCGCTTCGCGCGTGGCGCTGGTGGCCACCGCGATGACTTCCTGCGCGCCGAGCACCTTTGCGAGCTCGACAAAGCGGCGGCAGACGAGGACGGCGCGGTCCATGGCGGCCTTTTGCAGGCGCCTTTCGGTGAATTCGTGGTCGCCGAGACGGATCACTTCCTTTTGGCTGTTGAGCACCGTGTACGAGTGGTTGGGGCGCACGCGCACGATGAGCAAGCGCACCGAGTTCGTCCCCATGTCGACAAAGGCCACGACCCGGCCCGCCGCCCCCCGGCGGCTGCTCGCCTTCACGCCCGCTCCCCCTTCCCGCGCTGGCGCTTCGGCTTTCCGTCTTGAGCGGGCGCTCGGCGCACGCGCTGGTCGAGCATCCGCTGCTGTGAATTGATGCGGGGCTCGCCGCGGCCGGGCGCGACGCGGGCGTAGGTCCCGTCGCTGCGCATCTGGCGGGCCTTCACATTGTCCGCCAAGTGCACCTCCATCACGTCCTGAACGACCCGCCGCTTGAGTCGGGGGTCGAGCACGGGGAAGACGATCTCGACGCGGTGGTCGAAGTTGCGCGGCATCATGTCGGCCGACCCCAGGTAGACTTCCTCCTGCCCGCCGTTCCTGAAGTAATAGATCCGCCCGTGTTCGAGGAAACGGCCGACGATCGAGGTGACACGGATGTTCTCGCTGACGCCCCTCACGCCTGGCCGCAGACAGCAGATCCCGCGGACGTTCAAGTCGACCTTGACGCCGGCGCGCGATGCGTGGTAGAGCGCGCGGATGACGCGGTCGTCGACGAGCGCGTTGACCTTGAGCACAATGCGCCCGTCCCCCGTCTTGCGGTGCGCCGCGATCTCGCGCGCGATGCGCTTGATGAGCTCGTCGCGAAGGCCCCAGGGGGCCACGAGCAGCCGGCGGTAGCGGCTCCCGCCCGGGTAGCCAGTCAGCGAATTGAACAGGTCGCTCACGTCCGCCCCCACGGAGCGGTCGGAGGTCATCAGTGCGAGGTCGGCGTAGAGGCGCGCGGTGTTCGTGTTGTAGTTGCCCGAAGAAAGGTGGACGTAGCGGACGATGCGGTCGCGCTCGCGCCTTACGATGAGGCACATCTTCGCATGGGTCTTCAGCCCCACCACGCCGTAGATGACGTGGACGCCGGCCGCTTCGAGCGCACGCGCCCAGGCGATGTTCTTTTCTTCGTCGAAGCGGGCCTTGAGCTCGACGAGCGCGGCCACCTGCGTCCCGCTCTCGCGCGCCTCGATGAGCGCGTCGACGATGGGAGAATGTTGGTCAATGCGGTAGAGCGTAATCTTGATCGCGAGCACCGCGGGATCGCCGGCGGCGGCGCGCACGAGGTCGACGACGGGCGCGAAGCTGTCGTACGGGTGGTAGAACAGCACATCGCGCTCGCGCAGCGCCGCAAAGGGCTCGTGGACGTGCTTCAACGCGTGAGGGACGACCGGCGAGATCGGTGGGTCCTTCAGGTCCGGCCGGTCGATCGATGCGACCTGGTGGAACGCCGAATATCCAAGCGGCCCGTCGACCTCGTAAACGTCCTCGGGCGAGAGGCCGAGGTTCCGCGCGAGGATGCTGAGCACGCGGCGCGAGATGCCCTTGGCTGTTTGGAGGCGCACGACGGAGCCGAAGAAGCGGCGCCCCACGACTTCCTCCACCGTGTCGAGCAGGTCGCCCGCCTCGAGCTCGCGGATTTCCTGGTCGGCATCGCGCGTAACGCGGAACGGGTAGGCGGCGCGCACCGCCATCCCCGGAAACAGGCTCCGCAGGTTTGCCGCCACGACCTCCTTCAGCCAAACGAGGCGGATTTGGCGGCGGCCCGTCTTGGAAGGGCCCTCGACGGGGACTTCGAGGAGCCGCGGCAGCTCGCTTGGCACCTTGAGCCGCGCAAAGCGCTCGCCGTGCTCTTCATGCTCGAGCACCACGGCGAGGTTGAGGCTCAGGTTGGAGATGTGGGGGAACGGGTGGGCGGGGTCGAAGGCAAGCGGCGTGAGGATGGGGAGCACATTTTCGCGGTAGTACGACCGAAGGCGCTGCTGCTCGCCGCGCTGGAGGTCCTCCCAGTGGACGACGTCGATGCCCTCGTCGGCAAGCGCGGGGCGAAGCGACTTGTGCCAGACCGCCGCGTGGCGCTGGAGGTCGGGCACGAGCTCGCGCCGGATCGCCGCAAGCTGCTGCTCGGGGCTCATCCCGTCGGGCGGCAGCTTCGTCCCTCCGGTCTCGGCCTGACGCTTGAGGCCCGAGACCCGGACCATGAAGAATTCGTCGAGCAGGCTCGAGTAGATCGACATGAACTTCGCGCGCTCAAGGAGCGGCGCCTCCTTGTCCTCCGCCTCTTCGAGCACGCGGCGGTCGTAGGCGAGCCACGAGAGCTCGCGGTTCACATAGAGCGAGGGGTCGGAGAAGTCGGGCGTTGCCGCCTGTGCTCGCCGGACTTTCACCCCATCCCCTGCTGCGGCCCCCTTGGCGCGCACGCGGGCACCGCCTCAGCGCCTCAAAAGCCCGACGGGTGCCCCTACTCTTCTTCGCCGACCGTGGGCCCGGCGCCGGAGTGGGACTTCTCCGCCTGGGGGCGCTTGGGCCGTTTGCCCGTCACGAGGTAGATCACGCGCTCCCCGATGTTCACGCTGTGGTCGGCGATGCGCTCGAGGTACCGGGCGACGAGGATGTAGTTCGCGCCAGTCGCGATCTTCAGGTTGCCGTCCATCATATACGTGACAATCTCACGGAAGATCTCGTCGTAGAGGGCGTCGACGGCCTCGTCGTCGTCATCCATCTCCTCGGCAAGCTGGAGGTCCTCGGACACGAGCGCTTTGACGGCCTTCTCGACCATCTGCACGGTGAGGTCGGCCATGTGGGGGATCGACACGAGCCGCTTCAAGTGGGCGTCCGCCGGAAATGCGAGCGTGATCTCGGCGATGTCCGTGGCATAGCGGCCGATGCGGTCCAGGTCGGTGACGACCTTGAAGGCGGTCCCGACGCGGCGGAGGTCGCGCGCGACGGGCGTCTGGAGCGCGATGAGGTCGAGACACCGCTGCTCGACCTCCAACTGCAGCGCAAAAAGCTCCTTGTCGATGGCGAACACATGGCGCGCTTTCTTGGCGTCGAGGTCTTCGAGGCTCTCGATCGAAAGGGAGATGGCGTCCTTCGCGTGGATGGCCATCTCTTCGAGCTTGTCGTGGAGCGCTGCAAGCTCCGACACAAATCGCGTCCTTGACATGTCTGTTCCCCCTTATCCGAATCTTCCAGTGACGTACTTTTCCGTGAGTTCCTCGGTCGGGTTCTCGAACATCTTCTTCGTCTCGTCGAATTCGATCATCTTGCCGAGGTACATGAACGCGGTGTAATCCGCGACGCGCGCTGCTTGCTGCATGTTGTGGGTGACGATGATGATCGAGAGGGTTTTCTTGAGTTCCGTGATGAGGTCTTCGATCTTGGCGGTTGCGATCGGGTCGAGCGCGGAGCATGGCTCGTCGAGGAGGAGGACTTCGGGAGCGACGGCAAGGGCGCGCGCGATGCAGAGGCGCTGCTGCTGACCGCCGGAGAGCGAGGTGCCCGGCTTGGCAAGTTCGTCCTTGACTTCGTCCCAAAGCGCCGCCTGGCGCAGCGCCGTTTCGACATTCTGGCGCAGCTGGCGCTTGTCGTACGCGCCGCCGAGCCGCAGGCCCGCCGCGACATTCTCGAAGACGGTCATCGTGGGGAACGGGTTGGGCTTCTGGAACACCATCCCGACGCGCCGCCGGATGAGCACGGGGTCGACGCCGGGCCCGTAGATGTCGCAGCCGTCAAGCATCACCTGTCCCTCGACGCGCGCACCGCGCACGAGTTCATGCATCCGGTTCAGCGTACGCACGAGCGTGGACTTGCCGCAGCCGGAGGGGCCGATGATGGCGGTAACGCGCCCGGCTGGAAACTTCAGCGACACGTCAACGAGCGCCTGCTTCTTGCCGAACCAGGCGTTGATCCCCTGGGCCTCCATCTTGGTCTCGGTGCCGATCATAGAGACGACCCCGCTTTGGATGACTGGCGCAGCGTTACAAACCGTACGGTCATGTTAATGGCGAGCACGATGAAGAGCAGGAGGGCCGCGGCGCCCCAGGCGCGGGTTTCGGCCGCGGGGATTCCTGAGGTGGCCCCCCGCCACACGATGTAGGTGAGCGCGCTCGAGGACTCGTCGATCCCGCCGGCGAAGTAGAGCGCGCCGCCGATGGTGATGATGAGGGGAGCCGTCTCGCCGAAGATCCGCGCAAAGGCGAGCATCGCGCCCGTGACGAGGGCCGCTCGCGCGGTCGAGAGGACGACGCGCAAGGTCACGCGCCACCTCGGGATTCCAAGGGCCAGCGCGGCTTCGCGCACGCTGTCGGGGACCAGGTGGAGGGCCTCTTCGGTGGTCCGCGTGACGATCGGAACCATCAGGACGGCGAGCGCGAAGGCGCCCGCGAAGACCGAGAACTTGCCCGTCGTGACCACAACCACGCTGTAGGCGAAGAGCCCGATCACGATGGAGGGGAACTCGGCGAATACGTCCGCGAAGAAGCGGATGAATTCGGCAAGCCGTCCGCGGCCGAATTCGGAGAGGTAGATGCCGGCGAAGATTCCCACGGGAATCCCCATCAGCGACGCGAAACCAACGATGATCAAGCTCCCGTAAATCGCGTTTCCGATTCCGCCGCCCGCGGCGTACTGGAAGATTTGGCGCTTGTAAAAGAAGTCCCAATCGAGGAAACCCGGGCCCGCTGAGAAGACCATCAAGAGCCCGGCCAACGGGACGGCGAAAACGCCGTACTTGGCGGCGGTGCCGATGGAGTCCCGCCACGCGGCCGCCGCAGCACGCGAACCGCCAGACGCTGAGGGCGCCCCACGCGCTTTGACCATGAGGAACGCCATCGCACCGAGCGCGACTGCGCCTGCAAGCGGGTGCGCGACGAACGCCGCGGCAAGGAGGACGACGGCGCTCACGAACGCAAGCCGCGGGCGCGAGGCAGCAACGAAGAGGTCCCCGGCGCGCATCGCCGCGCCCCGCGGGCTGCCGCCGGCGACCGGCGCTCTGCCCTTCAAGACGAACGCCAGCACGGTAACCGCGGCGGTGGAAGCCATGACCCCCGCAAAACCCCAGAGCAGGGTGCCCTGGACGGCGGCTTGATTCCAGCGTGCAAACACCGGCAGCCCCCTCGAGAACACCTCGTAGAGGATGGACAGCAGCGGAACCATCGCCACCGAGAGCGAGGCCGCGCACACGCCGAGCATCGCCACACTCGTCCACTTGCGGGCCCCGTAGGCACGGCTTCCGCGGCTCACCAGAATCGAGAACGCAACGCCTGCAACTGCGCCCCCAAGCGCGCCCCAAGCCCCAGCCAGGACCCCGCCGACAATCATGAAGCCGACGGCCCACCACCCGGCCCGCAGGGCAACGCCGACGATGTCCGAAAGCGAGCGCCCTTCGAGCGGGGGTGCCGAAGAGCGCACGCGCCAGCCGCGGCCTTCGCCGGTCGACGCCCACATCCGCCGCAACAACAGCCGGGCGGCGATGTTCACGACAAGCGCGATGATGAACAGGATAATCCCCAAGCCGAAGAGTGCGGACAGGTGGATGCCCGACGCTTCGTAGGTTTCGTTAGCAAGCGTCGAGGGAATCGTGCTGCCGGGCGAAAGGAGCGAATCGAACACGACGTTGCGGTTCCCGATCACCATCGTAACGGCCATGGTCTCGCCGATTGCTCGGGCGAGCCCGAGGATCGTGGCGCCGAAAAGCCCGGTTCGTCCGTACGGGAGGACCGCCTTGCGGATGACTTCCCACCGCGTGGCCCCGACCGCGTAGGCGGCTTCCCGCTGCGACACGGGCACTGCCCGCAGGACTTCGCGCGACAGCGCGGAAACCGTGGGGATGATCATGACAGCAAGGAGGATGCCCGCGGTGAGGACACTGTAGCCGCTCGCCGTCCCCCCAAAGAGCCCCGTCCATCCCCAATTGGCCTGCAGTCTCGGGTACACGTGCTCGCGCAGGAAAGGGGCGAGGAAGAAAATGCCCCAGAGCCCGTAGACAACGGAAGGGATCGCGGCGAGAAGTTCGACGATGATGGAGACCGGCGCGCGCAGCCAGGGCGGCGCCAGCTCCGACAAAAAGACGGCAATGAGGATGGAGACTGGGACGCCAATCATGACAGCGATCGCGGAGGTGACCAGCGTCCCCAAGACGAGCGGCAAGGACCCGTAGGACGCAGGCTGGCCGCCGGGCAACCAGACGTTCCCGAAGAAGAGCTGGAAGCCGAACGAATTGAACGCGTCCTGCGACTTCAGCCACAAGCTGACCACGACGGCGAACACAAGCCCCACGACGAAAATGGCGAACGCCGTCGCGCTGCCTTCGAACAGCAGGTCCCCGATCCGGCGGCCGCGGATTAGCAAGCCACGCCGCAGCGCGGGAGCTCGCGCGGCCGAAGCGGAGGGCGGCCCGCCCCCTTCGGCGACCGCTACGCTACAGGTGATGATGGGGAGGAGAAGGCTCCGGCCAGGTGCGGCCTCGCCGGAGCCTTCACGCTGGGTTGCTGGAAACAGCCGCACTCTGTTTCCTCCGATCGAAAGGGGGCGCACGCGCTCAGGCGTGCAGCGAGTTCCCCGCCGCGTCCTTCACGGCGCGCAGCGACGCTTCGACGTTCGTGACCACGGTGGCCGGCAGCGGCGCGTACCCGTGGGGCGCGCACATCGCCTGGCCTTCGTGAGTCGCCCACCAGAGAAAGTTGACCAGGGCCTGGCCCTTGTCGTGGTCAACTTGCGTCTGGTAGAGCAGGATGTAGGTCATCGACGAGATCGGGTAGGCCGTTGCGCCCGCCTTGTCGAGGATGTTGATCGTCGACCAGGACTCCGACCCGGCGGGCAGGGTGGAGAGGCCGGCCGCGGCGGCCGCCGTTGTGTTCGTGTCAGCCTGGATGAAGGTCCCATCGTGGTTCTTCACTTTGCCCGCCGTGAGCGGCGTCGAGCTCGTCGAGACATAGGAGAGCTCGACATAGCCGATCGCGTACGTGTTCTGTTGAATGCTCGATGAGACGCCGGCATTCCCGTTTCCGCCGATCCCGATGTTGTTTGGCCAGGTCTTTGCCCCCGACGAGGCCCAGTCCGGGGCCGCCGCAAGGTGGAGGTACGATGTGAACACGAAGGTCGTCCCCGAGCCGTCCGACCGGTGGACTGGCGTGATGTTGTGGGAGACCGCCGCAAGCCCGGGGTTGTCGGCCACGAGCGCCGCGTCGTTCCAGTTGGTAATCGACCCCTTGAAGATCTTTGCAATCGTCGTTGCCGTGAAGTTGATGCTCCACGTGACGTCGGGGTTGTTGTAGACCACGACCACGGCGCCGAGCGTCGTGGGGACATGCATGATCCCCGGCGCGTTTCCGAACTCCGCGGGGTTCATCGGCGCGTCGCTTGCGCCGAAGTCCACTTGGCGCCCGGTGATCTGCGTGATGCCGGCGCCTGAGCCGACGGCGTTGTAGTTGATGTGCGTGTTCGTCGCGACGGTGGCGGTGTAGCTGCCTTGCCAGACATCGTAGAGGGGCGCCGGGAAAGTCGCGCCTGCTCCGTTCAGCGTTACGGTCCCGCCCCCGCCGCCGGGGTTAACGACCGGCGGGTAGCCGAGGCCCGTCACGGTGCGCAGCTTTGCGCCCGCACTGTTCACGATCATGTCCGTCGTGTTCTCGTTCTTCCAGATCACGGAGAGGGGCAACGAAGCGTACCCGTTGGGCGAAGCGAGCGACTGGCCGCCATCGTGGATGGCCCACCAGATGAAGTTGGCCAGCGCCTCGCCCTTGGCCGCGTCCGCCTGCGTCTTGTAGACGAGGAGGTAGGTCATCGAGGAGATCGGATAGGCCCAGCGGCCCGGCTGGTTCAGGATCTCCATTCCGGTCCACGCCGCATCCCCCGCGGGGAGCGTCGTAACGCCGGCGGCGGCCGCGGCCGTGGTCGTCGCGTTGGCGGTGATGAAGTAGCCGTCATGGTTGAGGACGGTGCCGAAGACGAGAGGCGTCGAGAGGGTCGTCGCGTACGAGAGCTCGACATAGCCGATCGTGAACGTGTTCTGCTGGACGCCCGAAGAGACGCCCGCATTCCCGTTTCCGCCGAGGCCCAAGGTGTTGGGCCAGTTCTTGCTGCCGGAGGCCGTCCAGATCATCGGGGCGACTTTGTGCAGGTAGGAGCCGAACACGAACGTCGTGCCCGACCCGTCGGATCGGTGCACGATCGTGATGTTGTGCGAGATGTTCTTGAGGCCGGGGTTCAGCGCAACAAGGGCCGTGTCATTGAAATTGACGATGCTGCCGTTGAAGATCCCGGCGAGCGTTTCTCCCGTGAAGTTCAGCACTTCGGTGACTCCCGGGATGTTGTAGATGATGACCACGGAGCCGAGCGTCGATGGGATGTGGAGGATCCCTGGCGCCGCACCAAATTCCGACGATGACATCGGGGCGTCCGAGCCCGCGAAGTCCACCGTCTTGTTCGTGATCTGGGTGATCCCCGCTCCCGACCCCACCGCGTTGTAGTTGATGTGCACGAGCGGGTTCACGCTGGTGGTGTACTGCGCCTGCCACTTGTCGTAGAGCGGAGCGGGAAACGTCGCGCCGGCGCCATTCAGGGTGACGGTCGTTGGGGGCGCGGTGCCAAAGCACCCGGCAAAGGCAGTTGCAGTCAGGAGGAGGACTCCGCCAAGGGCAAGGGTCTTCCACGTCGTAGTCTGGGTAGTCGATTCAGCGTGCATGCTCGGTTCTCCACACCCGGATTTCAGGGTTGCATGGCGTAAACTTCCCGAGCCGGGTTAAGGGTTGACGAAGCGAATGAAACGGGTGTCACGTGAGGACAGCGCGGCGGTTCTTTACCGTGCATCACTTCCGGGTAAGTGATGGCCACTTCCAGCCTTCATGTCGGCCAATCAAGGGCGGGGGTTTGAACTGTCACCGCCCCCTCGCATGATCCGGAGGAACCGAATGGAACCAAAGAACAGGCAGCCAAGGCGCGGGGACCCCTCGGACTGCGAGAGCGCTCGCTTTTGGGGCGAGCCCGCCGAGGACCGCCGACTCGAGTTTGACGAGAAGTAGGCCGGCGCCCCTCGTGAAGTAAGCGATTCCCTTACCGTTCCGCCAAGAACGGATTCCCGCCCGGCAAGGGGACAACCCTCTTATCCGCCCTTCCCGTCATTGTCATGATGACCGGCCGGGCCGCAAAGGAAGACCAAACTGCCAAGGAGCCTGCCGAGCGCAAGGCGCCGGCAGGCCCCGAGCGGACCGTGGAGACCCGCAAGATCCAGCGGTCGGGCCGCGGCTCCACCGTGCTCTCCCTGCCGAAGGAATGGGTCGACCGCGTTGGCCTAAAGCCGGGCGACCCAGTGGCCCTCTATTTCCAACCCGATGGGTCGTTTGTCCTTTCGCCGCGCCTCATCGAGTCCTCTTCGCGCCTCAAGGCCACGCTCGAGATCGACCCGAAGCGCCCCGCGCGCACCACGCGCCAGATCATCGCCGCCTACCTCGAGGGGTTCGGCCAGATTGAGTTGCGCTCCAAGACGGATATCACCCCGGCGATGCGGCAGACGATCCACGACGGCGTGCGCAAGATCATCGGCCTCGAAGTCGTGGACGAAGGCCGCGACCGGATCGTGCTCCTTGACGTGGCAAGCCCCTCCGACTTCCCGATGGGCCGCGGCCTGCGCCGGATGCACATGCTCACGCACGCGATGCACGAAGACGCCGTAGCCGCCCTCGTGGAGGGGCAGGGCGAGCGGTCAGTAAACGTTCTCAACCGCGACGACGAGGTCGACCGGCTCTACTGGCTGATCTTCAAGCAGCACCACCTCATCCTCCGCGACCCGCGCTTTGCCGCCAAACTCGAGACGACTCCGCAGAAGTCGCTCGGGGTAATGCTGGCGGCGCGCATCCTGGAGCGCGTCTCCGACCACGCGTGCACGATCGCGCGAAGCGCGGGCGATCTGAGGGGGTCGCTCCCGAAAAGCATCGCGGACGGCCTGCACGAGGCAAGCCGCCAGGCCCTGACCTTGCTGGACCGCGCCTTCCAATGCTTCGCCGCCGACGACGACATGGAGGCCCACGAGGTGATTGAGTCGGTGAAGCCCTTCGAAAACCGCGTGTCGTCGCTCCGCGAATCGATCGGCGGCCTCAAAGGCCGGCAGGCCGTGGCGCTCGCCTACGTGCTCGAGTCGATCGAGCGCACGGGCGCATACGCCACCGACCTCGCAGAGCTCGCGGTGAACAATGCCGTGCGTACCCAATGACAGCAAGGCGTCAGGCGAGCCAGGGAGCGGACCACAATGACGACGCTCGCCTTCGTCTGCGTCCACAACGCGGGCCGTAGCCAGATGGCGGCGGGCTTCGCTCGGGCGCTTGCGCCCCCCACGGTCCGTGTCCTGTCCGGCGGGACGGACCCGGCCAAGGCCGTGAACGCTACCGTCGTGGCTGTCATGGGGGAACGGGGCATTGACATCTCAAGCGCCGTGCCGCACAAACTAACGTACGACGAGGCGATGTCGGCCGACTTCTTCATCACGATGGGGTGCTCGCCCGAGGAGGCGTGTCCCGCCGGCTACCGCGGCGACACGCGCGATTGGCAGTTGCCGGACCCGAAGGGCAAGGGCATCGACGAGATCCGCGGGATCCGCGACGAGATCGAGATTCGCGTGGCCGCGCTGCTGGCAGAGATCGCCGCCGAGGCCGCGACGAAGCGGGGTGGACGGCCATAGCGACCGGCGGCGCGGCGCCGGCGCCTTCCCTCTCGCTCAGGATGGCGGCCGAAGCTGCCGGCACTTTCATGCTGGTCTTCGTGGGGCCGGCGTCTGTGGCAGCCACCGCCTCCGACGCCTCGTTTCTGCGACTTGTCTTCGTGGCGGCCGTTTTTGCAGGCACGGTGGCGGCCCTGATCCTCGCGATCGGCCGAGTTTCGGGCGCGCACATTAACCCCGCCGTCACCATGGCTGCGGTGGCAAAGGGCGAACTCGTTTTGCCCGTGGCCTTGCGTTATTGGGCGGTGCAGATCCCCGCGGCGTTTTCCGCGGGGTTGGCGCTTTCAATCGTGTTCCCGGCGGGCGCATCTTCGGCGCACCTCGGGTCTACGTCCCTCGGCGGCGGGACGGGTCGTGCCGCGGGCGCCTTGCTTGAAGTCGCGGGAACATTTGCCCTCGCCTTCGCCGCGCTCAACGCGGGTCGGCTCTCGGCAAAGCCCGCCTGGCAAGCGGCGATCATCGGCGCCGTACTTTTCGCGGTCATCGTCGCGATTGGCCCGCTTACCGGGGCGTCGCTGAACCCGGCGAGGAGCCTTGGTCCGGCGGTCGCTTCGGGGTTCTTCACGGACCTCGACCTCTACCTGATCGCCCCGACCGTTGGCGGGCTGGCGGCGGGCCTCGTCGCCAGGCGGCTGCCCACTCGGGCCAGGCCCGCGCCGGCATCTGGCGCCTAACTTCACGGAAACGGCGGCTTCGATTGCACCCGGAAGGCCTCCGGCCGGGCGCACCAGAGGAAAAGCGCACAGCCAACGGCTGCATCTACCACCCGGTCGGACCCCGCGTCGGCCTCAAGGGTGAGCGCTTTCTCGTCCCACGTGCCAAGGGCGGAGTGCTCTTCGGAGACCGTGAGCGAAACCGTCCGGCGCGTGTAGTCGATCACGACCTCCACGCCAGTGCCGCGGACTTTCCCCTTGCCGCCCCCGTAGGGCTCCATCGCGATGTCCGAAATGGCGCCGCGCCGGTCCACCTGGATGCGCCCGCGCCGCCAGTCCGCCGACGCGAACCACACACGGCTTTCAGGAGGGGCTGGGTGCGCGGCCGAATAGATCCGCAAATCTCCGCGCGGCCCGAACGACGGCGGCGACACCCATCCGCGCTCGAGGATGTGCTGGAAGTCGGGGTGCTGCATCGAAGGGACCGCAACCACCTTGCCGGACGGCCCCTTGACCTTGAGGACGCCGCCCTCGAGGGCCACGCGCACCGACCCCACGGGATCCCTCCCTTGATGTCAGCCGTGCGTGTTGGCGTACTGGATCTCTCTCCACCCGTGCGGCTGCGGGGGCCACCCCTCTGTCATGTAGCGGACGAAGGCCTCCTTCGTCTTCTGCGTGACCGCTTCGTTGCCCGCGCGCTCGCGGCCCATCGTGGTGGAGCGGTCAAGGGGCAGGCCGTGCTTGGGCCCGAAGTGGCACGGGTTGATGTTCACGGCGTCCGTAAGTCGCAGGAGCTTGTCAAACACGGAGTGGTAGAGCTCGGTCGGGCCCTCCGGGTAAAAGTCGGCGCGCCCGACGGTGCCGACGAGCAGGGTATCGCCCACGAGCGCGTCGTCGCCGGCGAGGAAGGTCATCGCGTCGGGCGTGTGGCCGGGCGTCGCGATCGGCCTCACTTCAACATCCCCGACACGCAGGTGCGTCCCCTCCGAGATCGGCGTGTGCGGGAACGCCGCGCCGCTCTTTGCGGGCATCCACAGCGCAACCTTGCGCGCCGCGGCAAGCGAACGCGCCGAAGAGATGTGGTCGGCGTGCGTGTGCGTCTCCCATACCCCCACGATTTCGAGCTCATGGGCCCGGGCGGCCTCGTCGTACAGGAACGGGTCCTGCGTGGGGTCGACGACCACGCACACGCCCGCGGAGGGGTCGGCGAGGATGTACGAGAGGCAGCCCGACGACTCGCGCGCCATTTGGATGATTTCGGGCACTGGGGCCATTGGACCGACAGCGCGCGGCCGTTTGATGAGCGTTTCCTTGAGGCGGCCCTACCGGGCGAGCACCAGCCATGCAAGGTAGACGAGGTAAGCTGCGAGCAAGGCTGCCCCTTCTCGGCGTGTGACGCGCGAACCTGTCCTCATGAAGGCGAGCATCGCGACGGTGAACCCGAGCATAACCGCAAAATCGACGAGGACGGGACCGCCAACGGGCAGGGGCGAAACGAGCGCGCTCACCCCGAGGATGGCGGCGATGTTGAAGAAGTTGGAGCCCACGACGTTTCCCACAGCAATGTCGTCCTGCTTCTTGCGCGAGGCCACGACCGTGGTCGCGAGCTCAGGGAGTGAGGTGCCTGCCGCCACAACGGTGAGCCCGATCGTGCGCGCATCTACGCCGGCGGCGGTCGCAAGATCGACGGCGCCCGTCACCAGGGCCTGCGCCCCGAGCACAAGAAGCACGAGGCCCGCCACGATGCCCCCTGCCACCCGCCCGCCGCTCCGGCGCGGTGCCTCCTTCAGCGGCTTTTCCTCGGCGATTGCTTCGGCCATCACCGGGGTCTTCCCCCGATTGTAGGCGAGAACAAGCACCCCTGCAAAGGCAGCCAGCAGGACGAGCCCGTCAACGAAGGTCAGCGAACCGTCGATAGAAAGCCCCAAGAAGAGGAGCGCGGAAAGCAAGAGTGTCACGGCGTGCGGCCGAAGGGACTTGGCCCGCACTGCGATCGGTGCGAGGATTGCGCCGGTGGCCATCACGACCCCGATGTTGAACACGTTGCTCCCCATGACATTGCCAACGGCCAGGGCCGACTCGTGGGATGCGGATGCGAAGAGGCTCACGGCAAGCTCCGGGGCCGATGTCCCGAAAGCCACGACGGTGAGGCCGATGAGGAGGGAGCTGACTCCGGCGCGCCGGCCCGCTTCGGCCGCGTTGTCTACGAGCCAGCTTGCGCCGTAGTACAGCAGGGGCAGGCTGATGGCGATGAGAATGAGTGCCTCAATGACCAAGCCAATGCCCCCGCCACAGGCTGGCGATGGGCGCATCGGGGTCTTGAAGCTTCATAGGCAGTGAACCGGCCCGCTCACTTCGCTTCCATGTCGAAGGTCGCGCGCGCCAGGATGCGCACGTCGATCCCCATCTTGTTGCACACGGCCACGATGGCCGCGGGGTCGGCGGGGATCCCGTACTTGGCAAGGATGCGGCGCACCCTCGTGTCGATCGGGAACGCGTCCACCAGCAGAATGTCGCGCAGGTAGCAGTCGATGATCTTCGTGCTCGTCGTCCCGAAGATGTCCTGAAGGGCGGCGCGCGCAAAGGAGCCGCCGCCCGCCTTGAGTTCTTCTGCGACGTCCTTCATCGACTTGCCGCTGTTGCGAAGGTAGAGCGTCATCCCGCGCAGGAACTTGCCCTGCCACCCCTGCCTCAGCGGATAGCACGCGGCGAGCGCTTCGGTCTGCGTGCTCGAGTATTGGTGGAGCGGCAGGCCAATCTCGATGTGCTTGGCTTTGACCTTCGTCCAGACGGCCATCTGCCGGGCGACCTTGTGCGGGCCCCAGGAGAGCACTGCGAGGAACCCCGTTTCGGGGTCAAGCTTGCCAAAGGTCGGGACGAGCCATTCGTCGCTATACTTGTCCTCGGCATCCTCGGGCACGCTGTTCCAAAGCTGCGACAGCTTCTCTTCAATTGGAAATAGCCCTGAGTCCGCCATCCTGTGCCCCTCCGGATTACGCCAGACCGATCCGCTTCTCGAGCTTCACCGCGCAGAGTTCACGGTCCTCTTTGATCTCGCTGCGGTCGGGGACGAGTCCGATCGCCTCGTCGTAGGCGCGCAGCGCATCGGCAAAGCGCGCCATGAGTTCGAGGGACTTGCCCCTATTGTAGTGGGCAACCCAATCTTCAGGCCTTAACTTGATCGCCTTGTTGAAGCAGAAAAGGGCGTTGTCGACCTCGTTCAGGCGCAAGTGGGCCGCGCCGCGGTTGTTCCATGCCTGGCCGTAGCGCGGCCGGAGCTTGAGGGCCACCGTGAAGCACCGCAGCGCGTGGCGGGCCTCCCCCGCCTGGAGCAGGGCGAGGCCTTTCTGGTACCAGGCCTCGGCGGAGTTCGGCCGCACGACGGTCGCGCGCGTGAACAGGCGCTCGGCTTGGGCCGGGTCGCCGATGCGCAGGAGCGCCACTCCGCGGTTGTACACGACGTCGAAGTCGCGCGGGTCGGCGTCGTAGGCGCGCGAGAGCGCGGCCAGCGCTTCCTCGGGCTTGCCTTCTTCGAGGAGCGCGACGCCCATCCGCATCCACGCGCCCTTGCGGTGCTCGTCGAGCGCCGTGGCCTTGGCATATCCCTCGAGCGCCTTTTCGCGGCTTCCGAGTTCGTGGATGATGGCGCCGATCTCCTCCCAGCCGCGGGCGTCTTCGCGGTCGCGCAGGAGCGCCTTGTACATGCAGCGGGCGCCTTCGTGGTGCTCGCCGATGGCCGCAAGCGCGCGGCCCTTGCCGACCCACGCGTCGCTGTAGCCGGGCTTGAGCTGGAGCGCGGTCTCGAAAGCCGCCGACGCTTCTTCGTGGCGGTCCATCGCGAGGAGCGCGTCGCCCTTGACGCGCCAGGCCACTTCGGCCTTCGGGTCGACGTCGAGCGCGCGCTCGCCGAAGTCGAGCGCGTCGTCGACCTTGCCCTCGTCGAGTTCGAGTTCCGCGCGCTCGACGAGCGCCACGGGGTCGTCCCCTTTGAGCGTGAGCGCTCGCTCGTAGGCGGCGCGCGCGTCGGCGGGCCGGTCAAGCGCGCGCAGGATTCGCCCGCGCTCGAGCGCGAAGGCCTGGACCTCGGGGTCGAGCTCCTGCGCCCGGTCGTAGCACCTGAGCGCGCCCTCCTCGCGTTTCAGCGCGCGGCAGACGCGCCCGCGCAGCGCCCAGCCTTCGGCGTGGCCTTCTTCCAGGCGCAGCGCGCGGTCGACGGCGGCAAGCGCCTCCTCGTTCGAGCGCGTCTTCAGCAGCGATTCGGCCTTGAAGCGCCAGGTCTCGGGGTGGTCGGGGTCAAGGCGCAGCGACTGGTTGTAGGCGTTCACGGCTTCCTTCTGGATGCCCATGTGGAAGAGCGACCGCCCCTTGTTGCGCCACGACGAGGCCGAGTCGGGGTTGAGCGCGATGGCGTGGTCGAAGGCGGTGAAGGCGTCCTCGAAGCGGCCGAGCTTCTGGAGCACGAAGCCGAGCATCGTGTAGCCCTGCTCGGAGGCCGGCTCGAGCTCGAGCAGGCGCGCGAGCGCCGCGACGGCCTCGGCGTGCTTTCCCGCGTCCTTCAGCAGCCGCCCCTTGAGCAGCCACCCTTCCGCCTCGTCCGGCGCGATTTCAAGCGCCCGCTCGGCGGATGCAAGCGCAAGGTCGAGCTTGTCCTGCTCGGCGAGGATCTCCGCGCGCTCGCGGAAGGCCTGCGGGTAGTTCTCCTTCAGCGCGACCGCCCGGTCGACGGACGACAGCGCCTGGTCGTACCTCTTCATGATATGGAGGGCCCGCGCGCGCTGGTACCACATCGTCTCGTCATCGGGGTTCTGCTCGACGGCCATCTCTAGGAGGTCAAGGGCCTCCTCGATGCGGCCGAGCTTGGTGAGCAGGGCCAGCTTGCGCTTCCAGGCGAGCTCGAAGCGCGGGTCGTGCTTGAGGGCCTCGTCGTACTTGGTGACGGCGTCCTCGTCCTCCTCGAGCATTTCAAGCGCGAGCCCGAGGTCGCACCAGACGCCGGCGTTCTTGGGTTCGAGTTCGAGCGCGTGCTCCAAGGCCTTCTCGGCCTCCTCGTAGCGCTTGAGCGCGTGGAGCAGTTGCCCTTTGGCTTGGATCGCCCCGACGTCCTTCGGCTTTTGCCGCAGGAGCTGCTCGAAGGCGCGCAGGGCGTCCTTGAAGCGGCCGAGTTTCTTGAGCGTCTCCGCGCGCAGGCGCAGGATCGGTTCGTCCTTCGCGTTGAACCGCAGCAGCTTCTCGCAACAGACGACGACCTGGTCGTCTTGCGCGAGAGCCTTGTGGCACTCGAGCTTCATGCGCCAGGCGTTCTCGAGCTTGGCGTCCATGGAGAGCGCGACATCGAGCTGCTTCACGGCGTCGTCGTACTTCTTGAGGTGGAAGAGGGCCTCACCCAGGCGCAGGTACACGGGGCCGTCGGCGGCGCCTTGCTCCACGACGCCGGAGTAGCACCCCGCGGCCCGGTCGAAGTCCGTCTTGTCGAAGTACGCGTCGCCGAGGAAGCGCAGCGCCTGGATGTTCTTCGGGTTGATCTTGAGCACGCGCTCGAAGGCCTCGACGGCCTGGTGGGGCCGCGAGAGCGAGAGGTGGTTGAGGCCCCGCTCGACCCACGCGTCCTCGTAGGTGGGCAGGATCTGGGTCGCGCGCTCGAGGTTCGTTGAGGCCTCCTCGAAGCGGCCGAGCTTGCGCAGCGCTTGGCCGCGCTTGAAGTGCGTCTTGTGGTCCTCGCCGTTGGCCGCCAGCGTCTTGTCGTAGCAGGCGATCAGCTCGGCGGTTCGCCCGAGCCGCGTAAGGATCGATTCCTTGTGCGCCCACGCCTCGAGGTTGTCGTCGTTGAGGCCGAGCGTGCGGTTGAACGCCGCAAGCGCTTCCTCGTCTAGCCCCCGCCGCTCGAGGATGAGCGCGCGGTTGAAGTGCGCGGCCTCGACCGTCGGGTCGATCTCGATCACCTTCTGGAACGCCTGGAGGGCCTCCTTGAACCGGCCCATTTTCATGAGGATGTTGCCCTTCTCGAGGAAGATCTCGCCGTCGGCAGGCTCGAGCTGCAGGTACGCGTCGAAGCACCGCAGCGCCTCGCCCTCGTCGGCAAGCTTCAGCGCACTGATCCCTTTGTTCCGCCACGCGAGCGCGATCTTGGGGTCGATGGCAAGCGCACGGCCGTAGGCGTCCGCCGCGCCCTTGAAGTCGTCGAGGCGGAAGCGGCAGTTGCCCGCCTGCGCCCAGACCTTCACCATGCGCGGGTCGCGCTTCAGCACCTCGTCGTAGTTCGTGAGCGCCTTGGGAAAGTCCCCGGTCTGGTAGTACGAGTCGCCCACAAGTTCCCAGAGGTCGATGTTCTCGGGGTCCTTGCGGAGGAGTTCCTCGTAGACGGCGAGCGCTTCCTTGTGCATCCCGAGCGCCGTCAGCATCGCGCCCTTGCGCCGCAGCGCCTTCAAGTTGTTCGGGTCGGCCTTGAGCGCCTGCGAGTACGCCTCGAGCGCCTCGCGGTTGTGGCCGAGTTTGTCTTCGAGTTGCGCCAGTTCGAACCACGCGTCGCCGAGCGAGGCTTTGAGGGCCGTCACGCGGCGGAACGCCTCGACGGCCTCCTGGGGGCGCTGGAGTTCCCGCAGCGCACGCGCCTTGTTGAGCCACGCCTGGACGTTCGAGGGGTCCTTCTCGATCTGCTTCTCGTAGACGGCGAGCAGCTCCTTGAGGTTGCCCGTCTTCGAGAGCGCGATCTCCTTGCGCTTGAGCGCCTCCGCGTTGTTGGGGTTGAGCCTTAGCGCCTCGTCGAGCGACTTGACGGCTTCCGTCCACCGGAGCGCCTTCTCGTGGATCGCGGCGCGGCGCAGCCATGCGGGCTCGTTTCTCGGGTCGAGGCGCAGGGACTCCTCGTACTCCTTCAGCGCCTCTTCGCTGCGGCCGAGGTCCTCGAGCGTCTGGCCGTGCAAGTCGCGGATCTTTGCGTCCTGGGGCGCCAGTTTGAGGACGGTCGAAAGCGCCCCCTCGGCTTCTGCGTTGCGGCCGAGCTTGCGAAGCGCGACCGCCTTGTTGCGCCACGCGCTCTCGATGCGCGGGTCGAGTGCGAGCGCCTTGTCGTAGTAGCCGACCGCTTCCGCGTACTTGTCGAGCCGGTAGAACGCGTTGCCCGCGTTGTTGAGCGCGGCGGCGTTCCCGGGGTCGACGCGCAGGAGGCGCGCGTAGGCGTCGGCCGCCTGCGGGAACCGTTCAAACCCGTAGAGCGCATTCGCGTAGGCCTCGAGGAGCATCTTGTCCTCGGGTCGCCTGGGCAACGCCTTCTCGATGGCCAAGATCGCCTTCTCGGGCTTCCCGGTGCGCGCGTAGGCGACCCCGAGCTCTCCCCACGCGTCTTCGAATCCCGGGACAATGGCGGTCTTCTCGAGGGCCGACACGGCGCCCGCCCAGTCGCCCGACTCGAACAGCAGCTTCCCGATCTGGTACTGGCTGTCGGCGTCCGACGGCTTGATGGCGGCGGCCCTGCGGAAACCTTCGAGCGCGCCGCGCTCGTCGTCGCCTTCGAGCAGGCACTTCGCGCGCTGGTAGTGGTAGTTGAATTCCATCGGGTTGATCTCCGAGGCGCGCCGGAAGGATTCGGCGGCCTCGGCCCACTTCTTGAGTTTGAGGTAGCTCTCCGCGCGCTTGCGCAGCGCGTCCTCGTCCGACGGGTCGAAGTCGAGCAGCCGCGAGAAGTTGTCCGCCGATTCCTGCCAGCGCCCGGCCTCAAAGAGCGCGTTGGCGCGGTTGTTCCATACTTCCTGGCGGCCGGGGTTCAGGCCGATCGCGCGGTCGTAGGCGGAGATCGCCTCGTTCACGCGCCCGAGCTTCTTCAGGGCGACGCCCTTGTTGACCCAGGCGTCGTCGTCGAGCGGCTTCAGGTTGATGAGCTTGTCATAGGTTCCAATCGCGCTCTCGAAGTCGCCGAGTTTGAACTGACAGACCCCGAGGTTGTTCCACGCCTTGTCGTAGTCGGGGCGCACCCCGACCGCGCGGGAGAACGCGTCGGCCGCCTCCTGGAACCGGTTGAGGTTGAGGTACGCGACGCCTAGGTTGTACGACGCTTCGGCGTTGGCGCCGTCGAGTTCGACGGCCTCCTTGAAGCAGGCCACGGCCTTCGCGTACTGCTTGAGGTCGTCGTGGGCGGTCCCCTGGTTGAACCAGGCGTTGAACAGCTTGGCGTCGAGCTCCAGGGCCTTCTCGTAGTTCTTGATGGCCTCCTTGGGGTCGCCGGAGGCGTAGTAGTAGTTCCCGAGGCGCAGGTAAGCTTCGGGGCTTGCCAGCAGCCCGCCGCCCGCCTTCTCGGCTTCCCGGATTTTCTCTTCGATCTTTTCAAGGACGCTTTTGTCGGTGCTCGACACCGTCAGGTTGCCGCCGCGGGCAAAATCGGCCGAGATGCCCATCCCATTCAGCATCACATTCAGCGTCGAGGCCAAGTTGGCAAGCTGCTGCGGGTCCATCCCCTTGACGACCATGCCCTCGAGCTGCTTCAGCGCGTCGCCCGACGAGACGAACGACACCTTGTCCGCGTACGACGCCGCGCCAACGGAGATCCCGCCGGAGGGCTTGCGCACGCCCGGCTTGAGCTGCCCGCCGCCGAGGATGCCGCCCTGGCCGCCGATCAGGCGGCTGCCCGGCGCGCCGGGGGCCACAAGGGGCGTCCCGCACTGGACGCAAGCCTTGTTGGTGTCGGGGTTCGGGGTGTTGCACTTGGGGCAGTTGACGGTGATAGCCAAATCCCCCTTGAGGTGCGTGGCACGATCGGCCAAGTGCTCATATGAGGATTGCGCCCGCGTGTCTCAGCCGTCGCTTGTCTTGGCTCACGCTGGCTCACGGAGCGGACATCAGAAAAGCGGGGCCACGCGGGCGGCGGCCGCGACGACCCCCGACGCGCCCTTGGAGGCCGCCGGCCCCGGCGCGTAGAGGACGATGACGAGCTTCCGCCCGACGGGCGCGCAGAAGAGCGCGCCGCCTTTCAGCCGGGCCTCGACGCTTAGCACTTCGTCGCCCAGGTCGGCCGTCGCGGCCTCGGAGGCCCCGGCCATCGCGGCGACCATCGCGGCGTAGACCTCGCGGTTAACGGCGGCAGGCGCGCGTCCCGCGAAGAGCGCGCCGCTGCGGAGCACGAGCGCGGCTACCGACCCCGGGTAAGCGGCCTCGAGGTCCGTCAGGACCTCCTTCACGGCCATGTCACGCGCTTCCGACATTGAGCCTCCCCCTCGCGGCGGCCCAAGAGGCCCGCCGCGCTCTCCGCCCAAGCCCAGAGGGAGGTATATCCTTGTTGGCGGGTGCGTGTTTGCAAGCGCGAAAATCTCACGCGGGATGCGGGTGGCCGGCGTGGCGTCCGACGAGGAGCAGGCGCCCCGATTCGGTAAGCGAGATCCCCGTGATCCCCCGGTCGCCCCGGCTGATCGACACGACCCCGAGGTCTTCGAGCCCGGGCGGCTCGCGGGCACTGCGCAGGTGCCGAACGACGGCGGCGCTCTGCAACCCCGTCTCCTGCGCGATGTAGTCGAGCGACGGGGCCTTGCCCCCCGCCTTTTGGAGGGCGTCGAGGATGCGGAACTTTTCCTCCCCGATGAGCTCCGTGTAGGAGAAGCGCAGGACGGGCATCTTGATCGCCTTCCCGTCGATCACGTGGATCGCGTCAATCCCGTGGACGAAGGCCGCCATCAGCAGGGAGCAGCCGCAGAGGGGCGAGCCCCCGGCGATGTTCGCCTGCACGCCGTCGAAGCGCTTGGCGTCCTTCGCCATGATTTCACCGACGGCCTTCAGCGTCCCGGTGATCGTGTCGCCTTCGACCTTCGTGAGCACCGCGTCGATCATCAGGCCCTTCAGCTTCTCCCGCAGGGCGACCCCCGCGGCCTCGTAGTCCTTGTGGTAGAGGAGGTAGACCTTCGCCACCGGGAAGTCGCGCAGCCCCAGGAGGATGGGGGCCTCGTCGCCGCCGACCGTAGCAATCTGGAGGGACGCCAAGCGCGGGGCCTCTCCGGGTCACCCCGCTTGGTGGAGAAAACCCTTCCCGTGGGCGCGGGGTCGCCTTAATCTCATGCAAGGGCTTCGCCCGGGCGCCTTGAAAGTCCTCTACCAGAACGCCAAGCTCGGGGAGATACGCCTGCGAGCGGACACGCTCGACGACCTGTGGCACTTGCGCCACCTCGTGGCGCCGGGCGACCTCGTCGAGGCGCGCACCTATCGGCGGGACGACAGCGCCACCGGCAATACCTCGAAGCCCACCCGGGGGGACAAGCGGCCCCTCACGCTCGGCGTCCGCGTGCAGAGCGCCGAGTTCCAGGCATTCTCCGACCGCTTGCGGATCTCCGGCAAGATCGAGACGGGCCCCACGGACCTCGGGCAGTACCACACGCTCACCTTCGAGCCCCGCGATGACCTCAAGATCATCAAGGAAAAATGGAGGATGCACGAGCTCCTGCGCATCAAGGACGCGGTGGCGCAGACGGGCACGCCGCGGGTGGCGATCCTCTCGATCGAAGAGGGGGAGGCGCTGATCGCGTTTGTCCACTCGTACGGCGTGAAGCAGATCTCCACGGTCGAGTCGCGGGGCTCGGGCAAGCACTACGCCAAGTCGAGCGGGCGGCAGGAGTTTTTCGGCGACTGCCTCGCGGAATTCAAGATGGCGTTGCAGGGCCAAGAGGCGATGCCCATCGTGGTCGTGGGCCCGGGCTTCACGAAGGAAGACTTCCTGAAATTCGCGAAGGAAAAGGCGCGCGGTCTCTTCGACAAGGCCGTAATCGACTCGACCGCGCACGGCGGGCAGCTGGGCGTCCAGGAGGCGCTGCGCCGCGGCACGATCGCCCGCGTGGTCGAGTCGCACCGCCTGGTCGAGGAAATCCAGCTCGTCGAGAGGGTGTTTGAAGGGGTGGCCAACGATGGGAAGGCGACGTACGGCCCGAAGCATGTCGAGGCCGCACTGAAGGCGGGCGCGGTCGAGGTGCTCTTGGTCGCGGACTCGATTGTCCGGGACCCGGCGATCGACCGGCTCATGGAGATGGCCGCGGAGGCGAAGGCCCGGGCGGTCGTGCTGTCCACGGAGGCTGAAGCCGGCCGCAGGCTCGAGGGGCTCACCGGAATCGCGGCGCTTTTGAAGTTCAAGATGTAGTGAGCCCTTTTGCCCGCGCGGTACGCGCGCCGGACGTGCATTTTATAGGCCGGACTCGATCCTCCAAAGTCGCGGCGGGCGGGGCAGCATGAAGGAAGTCTGGATCGAGAAATACCGGCCCCGCAAGCTTGCCGACGTCGTGGGCCAACACGACATCACGGAGCGCCTGCAGTCCTATGTCAAACAGGGGAACCTCCCGCACCTCCTCTTCGCCGGCCGCGCGGGGATCGGCAAGACCACCTGCGCCGTCGCGCTCGCCCGCGAACTCTATGGCGAGAAGTCCTGGCACATGAACTTCCAGGAGCTGAACGCCTCCGACGAGCGCGGCATCGACGTCGTGCGCGAGAAGATCAAGAGCTTCGCACGCACCGCGCCGATGGGCGAGGCCCAGTTCAAGATCATCTTCCTCGACGAGGCCGACTCGCTCACGGGCGACGCGCAGGCGGCGCTGCGGCGCACGATGGAGAAGTACACGAAGACCTGCCGCTTCGTGCTCTCGTGCAACTACTCGTCGAAGATCATCGAGCCCATCCAGTCGCGCTGCGCGGTGTTCCGGTTCCGGCCGATCGCGAAGGAAGCGATGGAGTCCTGCCTCAAGCACATCGCCAAGGAGGAGGGCGTGACGCTGAAGCCCGACGGCCTCGAGGCGATCATCTACCTGGCACAGGGCGACCTTCGCCGCGCCACGAACGCCCTGCAGGTGGGCGCCGCCGGCGGCAAACCCGTCGACGAGGAGGTCGTGTACCAGGCGACGGCGTCGGTGCACCCGGAGGCGACCCAGGAGCTGATGAAGGCCGCCATCGAGGGGGATTTCCTGCGCTCCCGCAAGCTCCTCGACAAGATGCTCGTGGACGAGGGGCTCGCCGGCGAGGACATCATCCGCGCGATCCACAAGGGAGTGTTCGACCTGCCCATCGACGACCGGCGCAAGGTCGAGCTGGTGGACAAAATCGGCGAGATCGACTTCCGGATGGTCGAGGGGGCAACGGAACGGATTCAGCTCGAGGCGCTGCTCGCGCACTTCGCGCTCGTGGGCGGCGAAGGGAAGTCGAAGAAGTAGAAGGGGAGCGCTCACGCGCGGAACTCCGCGTCGATGGCCGCCTTGAGCGACGCCGCGGAGACCGCGCCGAACCACGTGCGCGCCACGGCCCCATTCCCGTCAATCAGCACGACCGTTGGCAGGGCGCTCACGCCGTAGCGCAGGCCGACGTGTTCCTCCACCGTGTCGACGGCAAAGTACCAGCCTGAGGGCTCCACCGAGCCGCTGATGTTGGCGAAAGTCTGGCGGAAGTCATGCACGCGCGCGGCGGCCAGGGAGTACTCCTCGTCGACCGAGACGATGGCGAGGGCCGCCGCGGGGAATGACTGCCGGACCGCGCCAAGCTCCGCGAGCTGCTCGCGGCAGGGGAAGCACCAGGTGGCCATGAAGTCCAGCAGGACGAGCGACCCGTTCGGCCGGTCGGCAAGGCGGAACGCCCCGCCGTCGATGGTCGCAAGCGAAAACGCTTCGGCGGGCTTGCGCGGTTCCGCCCCGTGCGCGATGAGCACCGGCTCGGCGAGGTAGGTGAAGACCGTGAGCGCGCTCATCAGCGCCACGACGAATTTGAACCGGGTGCTGGGCACAGGCGTCGGGAAGCGACCGGGGCGGAATTAGGTAAGGCTTGTGGAGTGTCAGGGCCGCGTTCAGCGTGCCGTTCGCCGGCGGGCCTTCCGGTTCCCGCGGCGCGCAGGGAAGAGGAGCCGCATCTCGTAGGTCCGCTTGAAGCCGGCCGCCTCGTAGACGCCGCGCCCCTTCGGGGCCGCGTGCAGCGCGACGCGCTCCAACCCCTCTTCGCGGGCCCATGCGACCGCGGCCCGCACGATGGCGGAGGCAAGCCCCTTGCGGCGGTACGCGGGCTCGGTGTACATCGACAGCAGGTACCCCTGCCGGACCTCGCGCAACCCGGGGCGCGGCTGGGCCTCCTGGATCCAGAGCACCCCGCTTGCCACCGGTTCCCCGCCCCGCTCGATGATGAACGCCGCGGCCTTCCCGCTCTTCAAGCGGGCCACGATCCACCGGCGGTAGACGGGGTCGCCCGCCTCAAGCTGGGCCGCGGTCATCTTGCCGATGTCCCGCCACATGCCGCGCCGGTGGCCGACGAGCACGCCCACGTCGCGGGCCGTTGCGCGCCGCACGCGTTGAACTGTCACGGCCCGCCGAGGCGCGGGCGTCGGGATAAGGGCCGCGGTGGAGGCTTAGCGCAACCTTGCTTTCCGCTCTGCCCGGACGTACCGGGCGAAGATGACCGCCATCGCCGCGCCGGTCAAAAGGACGGCGATGGGCACCACCACGACGCGAAACAGGTCCCGAGCCGGAAGCGGCCCCTGAAGTTGGCCGGAAGGCGGCGCGTCGACCTGGACGAACACGATCGCGGCAAGGCGGCTGAGGACCCATGTTGAATCGAGGGTGAAGTTCAGGCGCCCGGCTTCCGTAAGGTTCCCGGAAAACGCCAGGTGGCCGCCGCCCAGAATCTCGCGGACGAGGTAGCGCAATTCGCGCTGCGCGTCGGCCGATGCGACGTGGTCTTCGACGATCACAGCGCGCACATAGCCCGTGTACCCCGTGAGGTCCGGCGGGACGAATACCTCGTAGTCGAGGTGCCCGGCCGTGATGACCATCGAGCTGCTGACGTTGATCGAGGCGCGCGGCAGCTCGCGGGACGCCTCGTCGTAGGCCGCCTGCGCGTGGAGGAGCGCTTGGGGCCCGCCGCCGGCGACCCACCCTCGCCCGTCGAAGATTGCCGTGGGGATGAAAGTCGACTGGTAGTAGTCGGCGAACCGGGACTCGTTTGCGCTAAATTCCGCGTAGGCGAACTGGCGCCGCGTCGTGTTGTTGAGCAAGGCGTCGGCGGCCAAGCGCGCGTCGGCTTCCGGGCCGGAGCCACCCGTCGCGTGCTGCTCGGCGAGCACGCACCGCTCGGTGAGCCCCTGGCGCGTCCACCCGGGCGCTTCGAGCGGGTGGAAGACCGCCTGGAGGACCTCGAAGCGATTTGCCGCCGCCGCTTGCGCGGTGGGAGCAAGCGCGCCCACAACGAGCAGGGCCGTTGCGAGCCCTACGAGCCCCGGGGGAAGCAGCTTCGCCACGTCGGCCCACGAAGTGGGCGTTTGGAAAAACCTTGCGGGGCAGGCCTCGCACGGTTTACAGGCGGTTCCAGCCTTCTTGCAGCCGCCTGCGGATGCGTTCCTGGTCGTGGGCGGACAACTCGCCCTCGCCCGGGTCAAAGACGGCCACATCGGTCGATGGCCCGGCGAGGACGACCTCGCCCGGCTTCACATCGCGTTCGGGTTCGGCAAACGCCGGCCGGCTCGCGCTCGTTTGGATCTCGGTGACCTCGACCGTCGCTTGCCCTTCGCCGACCTGCGGGATCCCCGCGGCTGCCGCGGGCGTGGCGTGGATGGAGGGTGCCGCTTCAGCGTGGACTTCGCCGATCTCGCGGATCTCGACCTGCTCGTCGCGGATGGGCGCCAGCGTAAGCTCGAGGTCGCTGCCGAGCTTCTCGGCATCGGTCTTGACTTCCTCGAGGTCGTCGCCGCGGCTGCGGCGCTTGGAAGAGGCCTTGGGTGCGGGCTCCGACGTCTTCGCTTCGGCCGCAAGCGCCACTTCACCGACCACGGAGTCGACCGCGCCCTCGCGCGCGTGCCGTTCGATCTCGTCGGCTTCTTGCTTGGCAAGCTTCGCGCGGCCCGCGACCTCTTCGCCGGGTTCCGCGTCTTTCTCGGCCTTCTTCTGCGCCTTGATCTCGCGGAGGATGTCGGCGGCGCTGCGGTGCTTCTTCGGCGCGGGGCCATCGTCATCCCCCGCGTCGGCTTCTGCATCGACCTCGGTCGAGCCGTGCGTGATCTCAAAGGCGGGCGCCGCCTGCTTGCCCTTCGGCTTGTGCGCCGCGGGCTTGTGCTCCACGGTCTCGGCGTCGACCGGCGCTTCCGACTTTACACGGGGCGCTTGGTCGGGGTGAGCCTCCTCCGTCGCGGGCTCGTGCACGGCCTTGGGTTTGGCCTTCGCTTCCTGCACCTCGGTCGTCTCGAGCGTGCGCTTGAGCCAGCGGTTGACCTTGGCCGACTGGGCCGAAGTCATCTCCGCGCGGTCGAAAGAGCGCGCGACCTTCGCCTTCAGGTCAGGCGCCGCGTCGCCCCCTTCGGTTTCGCGCAATACACTCTCGATGGCCTCGCGGACGGCCGTGGGGGGTGCCGCCTTCGGTTTCGCGGGCTTGACCGTGACCGACGGCGCGGCGGGCTCGTCGTCTGCAATGCGTGCCCGCTGCCTCCCGCGCCGGTCGAACACCGGGCCATCTCCAAACTCGACATCGCGGACGCCGCTCTGCTCGACGACGGCTTCGCCGCCTTCTCCGAGGTGCGCGATGAGGCCGCCCAGGTCGTCCTCGGCCCCGACGTGGTGCACGGGCGCGGCCTTGTGCTTGACCGCCGCGAAGCTCGCGTTCTCGAGGTGCTCGAGCGCGTCATAGTGCATCTCGGCGGTGAGCGCCGCCGTCTCAAGGGACCGGGGTCGGTCAGGCGAGACCTCTTGGTGGGCCGCCACGGCGTGGTGGCCCTCAGGGTCGACCTCGACCATCTGCGCGAAGCTGCGGGTTCCGCGGCGCATGGCGTGGAGCGTGTGGGTGCGGCGCAAGCGCTTCTCGAGCTTGGCGCGGGCAACCGGGTTCACAGATCCGCCGTAGATGTGGTAGTACTTGCTCGGACGGTACTGGTGGGCACCACTACGTCCTTCGGCGCCTGGCGCGCGCGACGGGCCGGCAAAAGCGATCGTCTGCGGCAAGTCGAATTCGACCTCGGGCAGCCGCAGCGCCTTCGCGCGGCGGTCGCCCTTGGCGGGCGGCGTCGAGGCGAGCATCTGGGCGACCACCCTGCGTCCTGCAGGGTCGAGCGACCCCATTTCGGGCTCGTCGGCCTCGGCGGAAAGCGCGATGGGGGCGCCCCCGCCATTGCCGCGCCCGAAGAAACCGCGAGGGCGGCCCCAGCCGCCCCCGGAGGGGACGCCGCCGCGGGCCTTCTCGAAGGCCCGCCGCTCCTTTTCCGCGCGCACGAGCGCGTCATTGAGCTTGGCGACGAGCCCGTCGACCTCGGTCGAGTAAGCGCCTGCAACGGCGCGCGCCGGGGTCTGCGTCATCGGCGAGACGACGCGGGAGGCGGGGATGCGCGCCGTGATCGGCGGCACCATCCGCTCCTGGAGCTTCATCTCGGAGACCGCTCCGCCGACCAGCGCGAAGGCCAGCAGCAGGAAGAGCGCGTCGGGCCCCGCACGCATCACGGCGGCGAGGTTGCCAAGCACATACCCGAGGATCGGGAAGTCGAAAGGCAGCGTGCCGATGATGCCCGCCGAGCCGGCTTCCACCATGTGGCGCACGAGCGCGGGGACATTGACGGTGGATGCCGCCAGCGCCGCAAAGGCCGCGAATGCGCCCAGGATCGGCAGGAGCGCCGCGAAGAACGCGCGCAGCGGCGTGCCCGCCTTGCGCCCGCCGACGTAGCCGGCGACGGCGGGGCCGAGCACCGGCACCCAGAACAGCAGGAGCGAAAGGGCCACGATCCAAAACGCGCCGCGCTTCACTCCGCGCTTGGCCTGCAGGCCCTTCACGGCCCCGACTTCGATCTGGATCTTGTCGCCCTCGGCGAGGGTGCCGGTCTTCATCGCGCGCTTGCGCGAGGTGGCCACGACCTCGTCGATGTCTTCCTCGCCCTCGCGGATGAGGCGGCGCCCGCGGCTCACGCGCGGCTCTTCGCGACCGCGGGGCGAGCGGCGCTGCCCGCGGCGCCCGCTCCCGGCGCCCTCGCGCTCCGAGGGGTCGAAGGCGACGACATGGTGACCGTCAGGGCGCCGCTCGAGCACCGTGAGCGCCGCGCGCAGGCGGCTGAATCGGACGGGCCGCTGGCCGCGGCGATTCCAGTCTCGGCGCACCTTCCGGGGGGTGGACCTCGCCGATAGCCGCGAGTGCCCCGCGCGCGCTGCAGTTGACCTCTTTCCCCGCGACTGGGCCCTACGGCTCTTCACCAAGTTTGACATAAGCGTCCCCCCTGACACGATGGCCGTGCCTAGAGTGCATCCCGTTTTTCCGATTGAGGGCCTTTCTATATAAGGATTCGGAATGCTGGACAGGCCCCACTATTTCGCGTGGAAATCGCCCGCGAAACGGGCAGAAATTGGACACCCCTGGGGGGCCCTTTTTGAAACGAGGGCCTAACGCTTCTCAGAACCGCCGTTTTCCAGTTCCTCGGTGAGTTCGTCGACCGCGTCTTGCTCATCGTCGTCGGACGAAGTCTCCCCAACGCGCGCGGTTTGGACAGACGAGCGCTTGCGCGGCGAGGGGTCACCGCCCCTTCGCTTCGCTGGCGGGGCCTTGCCCTTGCCTGCCTCGCGCCCGCGGCGGCGCGAGACGGGCCACACGACGGCGATGGCAAACAGCGCCCCGACAATCAGGGCCGCAAGTCCGAGGAATGTGTTGGTCGACCCTTCCGCGCGCACGGTGATGGTTACCCGTTTCTGGGCGCTCTGCCCGAACGCATTGTAAACGACGAGGTCGACTTCGTAAATCCCGGCGGCGGCGAAGGTGTGGTTGACGAACATTCCGCTCACCGTCGGGCTCCCGTCTCCGAAATGCCACTCGAAGGTCAGGTTGCTCTGGTTCCCGTCATTGGTCTCGAGGGAATCGGCCGCCGAGAAGGCGACGGTCTCGCCAGGGGCGAACAGCGTTCGGCCCCCCGTCGTGATTTCCGCGGTCGGCGGCAGCGGCGTGATGGTCGGTTGCCCGAACACGCCGAAGGTGGCCGTTGGCCTCTGCGACGAGTTCTCGACGGAGAACACCGGCGACTCGTGGATGGAGATGTTCGCAACGACGGTGTCATTGGCTTCGTCGGGCACGGACGGCTCGAAGAGCCATGTGCCGGAGGCCCGGTCGAGCGAATAAACGCCGATCGTGAGCTCGCGGAAGGAGCTCACATTGACCCACCCGCCTCCATACCGGAACTCGATGCGGATCCACTGGATGTTCGTGGCGTTCGCCGGCAGCGTGATGCTGAACTTGTCGATCGTGCCGAAGGAGGGTGGGGGGATGAGCCCCGTGACCGGAGTTAGTTCCGACAGGCCGGCCCCGACATACATGACGGTGTACGACAGCTGCGTCGCGTCCCGGGTCTCGATGCGGTACACCGGGAACGAGTTGTTCCCTGGAGTGACGGCCTCGGCCAGCCCGTCCGACCCATAGAAGAAGTACGAGTGGTACCCGCTTGCAAGCGTCCCGGTCCAGTAGTAATCGACCCCTTGGGAGAAGTTGTACAGCGTCGCGTTCACGGGCAAGAGCGTGATCGCCGACAGCGACTCGTTGGTGATATTGAGGGTCACGGATGACGGAGGGTCGTTGTCGGGGTCGAGGTAGCGGACCTTGAACGTCCATACCGTGTCATCCAGGTTTTGCCGGAACACGTCCGGTTGGACGCGGTCTTCCGGCGGCACGTACACGGTCGGCGCCTGGTTTTCGATCACCCGGATGTTGAGCGTCCGCGTGGAGGTCAAGTTCAGCCCATCTCTGACGGTAATGATTACGCGGAATTCCCCTGCAAACCCGTAGACATGCGTGTCCGACGCGTTGTAGCTAAAATTGCCGTCGCCGAAGTCCCAGGTGTAGTTGAGGAGCTCCGGGTCGGGGTCAAAGGTCCCCGCCGACGAGAAGTTCACACTCTCGCCCACCCGGTAGGTCTTGCCCGCAATGGGCGAGGCCATTACGGCCGTCGGGGGCCTGCCCGGGATGAGGCCGAGGGTGAGGACGCGGCCCAGCGTTGTTTGGAGGTGGAGCGTGCCGCCGAGCAGCGCGGCCGACGAGGAGAGGTTCCCGTCGGCCCCCGGTTCGAATTCCCACTCGGGGTCGCCGGTGCTTGCCGAAAGCGCAAACAGCCGTTCGCTGCCCGCATAGAGCGTGTTGTTGCCCGCCGCGCGGATGGCGTTCTGCGGTTGCAGGGGCGCAAGGCTCCGGTTCCATGCGAACGCGCCGGAGCCGGCGACGAAGGCCGTGACGTTCGTGGCGGTGGGCACGAAGAGGCGGCCGTAGCCCACAGCCATCGCGCCGGTGACCGGCTCCGTAAGCGTTGCGTTCCAAACGGCGTCGGGCGCAAGCGGCGTGAGCGCGAAGGCGGACACGTTCGTGGGCCCGTTCACGGCCATGAGGAACCCGGAGCCGATCACGAGCGGAACCTCCGTGGGCGCGGCAAGCTGCACCGGCCACCCCGCAGGCTCGGTGGCCGTCGATAGGTTGAACGCGTGGAGCTCGCCGACCGACGAGGTAACGAAGGCCCAGCCCGGCGCGAGGACCGGCTCGGTGCGCAGCGCGGGCCGCGAGGCGGGGGGGACATCGACCGGCGGGAACTCGCGCTCGACGGCGAAGGTCGTGGTGGAAAGTTCGGCGAGGCGGTCCCCGACGGCGATGAGCACCGAGTCGTCGTGCGCCACGCCCGAGGTGGTGGGGTGGGCGGGCAGCGCGGCGGTCGCCACGGGCGCGCCGGTGTCTGCGTCGATGAATGTCGCGTTGCCGGCGGGGTCGGTGGGCCAGGCCGTTGCGACCATGAGGTAGGAGCCGCTCACGAGCACCGGCGACCCCACAATGGGGGCGGGCGCGTCCCAGAACCATGTGATGTTGGTGCTGCCGTTGGACCGGGGCACGGCGAGGACCCTTCGCCCCGCGTTGTCGGCAAACACCAGGGTCGGGCCGTACGCGATGAAGCCTCCGCCCAGCACCGAGAAAGCGTCTTGCCGCCAGAGGAGCACGTTGTTCTGCGGCGTTTCCGTCTCGAGGAAGTTCGTGCCGCGGCCATCGGCGTATCGGGACGTCCATCCCGTAAGGGGGGCCCACATCGTGTACTCGGCTGCGGCCTGGTTGTTCGAAGGCGAGCCGTCGTCGGGCGTGACCCCCGTCAAATTGACGGTAATGTTCGTGGACCCCTCGAAGGGAAAGCGCACAGTCGCCGTGAGGGTCACCTGGCTGAACTTGTCGAGGTCCGTCACGTTCCACGTTGCGATCGGGATGATCCGCCCGCTTTGGTTGGCCTCCGCGTACGCGACCCCCGACCCCTTCTTGTCGCCGAGGTTGTGGACGGTGACCTGGACGGTCAGGGGCTCGCCGGCGTGCGGGGTGGCGTCACTGAGGACGATGTCCGGCGCGACCACGGAGAAATCGGGCTGCGCCCCGAACGCGTACAGCTTGCCGTCGAGCGCCGGGACGAAGATCATCTCGTTGGCGACCGCCACCGGCGCAATGACTTCTGAGGGAAGGTCGTACGACCAGAGCCTGGCCCCCGAGGCGAGGTAGAGCGCGACTGCGCCATCGCGCGCCGCGGCGACCACGCGGCCGGCAACGGCGGCAGGCGAGGATTCCATCGACGCGTTGTCGCCCACGGGCTGCTCGCGCATGATCGCCCCGCTCGACGAGAGGTCCAGCCAACGCAGGCGCGCGCTCGTGCTGGTGAGGCCGTCATTGAGGTCCCCGGCACCGGCCACATACATCACCGAGCCGTACACCGCGGGTGTCGCGATCATCCGGCCGACGTCGGGGGAGTTCCACAGGGGCGAGCCGGTCGCCGCATCGTAGGCCAACACGTACCCAGAATCAACGTTTGTGGCCACATAGGAGAAGCCGGCCGTGGCCGCATAGACCACGCCGCCGGCGACCACCGGCGATGCAAGGAGGTGGCCCTGGACGACGGTCACGTTCCACAGCGGGGCTCCGGTCGTCGAGTTGAACGCCCACAGCCGCGGCGGTGCGTCCCACGAGGCGTTGACGGGGCTGTGAATGCCGGCGGAGGTCACATAGAGGATGCCCCCCGATTCGGCGGGCGATGCGATGACTTCGCTTGTCAGATTTGTCGTCCACGCGATCGTCCCGTTCGAGGCGTACCGCGCGAAGAGGGCGTAGCTGTAGGAGCCGTAGTACACGAGGCCGTTCACGACCGTTGGCGACCCGTGGACGAATTGGATTCCGCCGCCGGCCATTTGCGCCTCGCCGGCCGCCCAGGCCACGGTCCCGTTGGAGGCGTAGAGGGCAAACGAGTTGTTCCCGCCGAAGGCTCCCTCCGCCCCGAAGTACACCATCCCGTTGTAGAGCGCAGGGGTCGAGAAGATACGGGCCCCTGCGCCGTACGACCAAAGGCGCGTGCCGCTCGTCGCGTTGAAGGCCATCATGGCCGTGCCGAGGGCCACATAGACGACGCCCCCATCGACCGCGGCGCCTCCTTCAGGCTTGTCTGAGGTGCCGTTTGCCACGGCGCTCCACACGACGTGGCCAAGGGGCGGCAGCGTCGTGTCGCCCTCGCCGGTGTGCTCCGGGTTCGCGTGGAACATCTTCCACGACCCGAGCGGGTATTCAGCGTGTGAGAGCGGGACGAGCGCCAGCGGGCCGGGGGCTGAGCCGGCGGGGATTGCCGCGACGGGCAGGGTGAGCACCGCGGCTGTGAGGAGCGCCCCGATTCGGGCCGAAAGGCGGGGGCGGGGCAAGGGGCGTTCTCCTTTGCGGCAAGGGGGTGGCGCAAGGCGCGCTGGCCGCAGAGCCGCACTACCCCCGCACCCGTCATAAAGGTTGCCGGACAGGGGTCGAAGCAGGCGGCGAGTTGCCGTGGCGGCCTTCACGCCCAGTCGACAATGACCTTGCCCGTCATTTCGGCGGGGGCGCGCAGGCCGAGCAGGTGAATCACGGAGGGGCCCACATCGGCAAGGATGCCGTCGTGCGCGGTGAGCTTCGCTTTCGAGACCGCAAGGAGCGGCACGAGGTTGGAGGTGTGGGCGGTGTGCGGCTCCCACTTCCCGTTGATCTCCTGCGCCATCTGCTCCGCATTCCCGTGGTCGGCGGTGACAATGAGCACGCCGTCGCGCTCGAGCACGGCCTCGGCAATCCGTTGGAGGCCCGCGTCGACCGCGAGCACTGCGCGCTCGGTCGCTTCGAGCATCCCGGTGTGCCCGACCATGTCGAAGTTCGCGAAGTTGACGATGATCAAACGGAATTTGCCCGACGCGACGCCCGCGACCACCGCATCGGCGATGCCCGGCGCCGACATCTCGGGCTTGAGGTCGTAGGTGGCGACCTTTTGCGAGGGCACGAGGAGGCGCTCCTCGCTCGGGAACACGGTCTCGCGCCCGCCGTTGATGAAGTACGTCACGTGAGCGTACTTCTCGGTCTCCGCGACGCGCAACTGCTTCGCGCCGGAGGCCGCAACGACCGACCCGAGGCACTCGTTGACTTCGACGGGAGCATAGAGCACGGGGACGGGCGGCTTGAACGCCTCGTACTTGGCCATCGTCACGAACTGCCCCAAGGGCCCGATGCGGCCGGCGAACCGCTCGAAGTCCTTGTCCATAAACGCGTGCGTCGCTTGCCGCGCGCGGTCGGGGCGGAAATTGAAGAAGAGGACGTTGTCCCCCTCCTTGATGAGCCCCTTGCCGCCCTCGAAGGCCCACTCGATGGCCGTCGGCTGGACGAACTCGTCGCCCTCGCCCCGCTTGCGCGCCATCTTGAGCGCCTCCGAGGCGTCCTTCGCGCGGTGGCCGGCGCCCTCCGTGAGGAGCCGGTAGCCCTTCTCGGTGCGCTCCCACCGGTTGTCGCGGTCCATGATGAAGTAGCGGCCCTGCACGGTCGCGATGCGCCCGATGCCGGTTTCGGCGGCGACCTTGTCGATTTGGTCGAGGTACGTCTGCGCGGAGCGTGGCGGCGTGTCCCGCCCGTCAAGGAACGCGTGCGTCGCGGCGTCCTGCAAGCCCGCGCGCTTCGCCGCCAGGATGAGCGCCTTCAGGTGTTCGATGTGCGCGTGCACGCCTCCGTCGGACAAAAGGCCCATGAAATGGGTGGGCCGCTTCGAGCGGCCGGCCTCCTCGAGGAAACGTGCGAGCACCGGGTTTTTCTCGAACGCGTCTGTGCGGATGTCGCGGTTGATCTGCGTGAAAATCTGCCAGACGATCTTGCCGGCACCGATGTTCAGGTGGCCGATTTCGGAGTTGCCCATTTGGCCCTGGGGCAGGCCGACGTCCTCGCCGGAGGCGGAGAGCTTGCTGTGGGGGTACTTGCGGAGGGCCGCTTCGATGAACGGGGGAGCTGCGCGGCTGACCGCGTTGTGCTGCGACGGAGGCGCAAGCCCCCAGCCATCCACCACGACAAGGACGGCGAAGGGGAATTGTGCCAACGCCCCCCAGCCTCGTCGCTCGCAACTGGCAAGCGCGATAAAGGCTTTCGTGCGGCTGGCGGCCGGCGCGCAATAGTGCAGGGGGAGGGATTCGAACCCACGACGCCCTGTGGCACCGGATCTTAAGTCCGGCCCGTTTGACCTGGCTCCGGCACCCCTGCATGGGAGAAATGCGCGCCGGCCGGAAGCGGGGAAAACCCTGCACGGCCGCCGCTTTAGGCTAATAACTCACGGTGGAGGCGGGTCGTTGGTGCTTGCGGCATCGTCCAGGGCCTCCGGGGGTTGGTCGCCGCGCGGGGGTGTTCCGCGACGGGCAAGCAGGATGGCAGCGAGGTAGCAGATAACCGTTAGGGCGATAGTCATGAAGGGGACGGTCTGCTGCCCGAGCGTCGGATCGAGCCCCCCGGGGAGCCTCGGGTGCGTGGACAGCGACCCGAGGCCGTAATCGCAGAAGTCGCCAAGCGCAAGCCAGGCCCCCGCGAAGGCGACCCACCGGACGGACGGCAGGCGCATGCCTTTGAGGAGTACGCCGGCCTGCACGGCTTCCGCCATGTGGAGCACCAAGAGCTGGTTGGTGAGCTCGGCCCGGTCGGGCGCGAAGAAGTCCGCGCGGTAGAGCCAGAAGATGAGGACGGTCCACACTCCGTACTTGACAAGCTCCACGAAGGCGAGCAGCTCGAGGGTCGGGTTGCGCTTCTTGCCGTTGAACCACCAGAGCCCGAAGACGATGACCATCAGGAAGGGGCCGGTCGGCGAGTCGGGCACGAACGGCAGCAGGTACCAGACGGTCTCGTTGAGTTGCCGCCAATAGAAGAAGATCCCATAGCCTACGCCGGCGATGTTGACGGCAGTAACGGCGAGGGCCAGGACCTTGACCTCACGGAAGGCCGAAAGGAAGTTGAGGCCTCGCTCGGCGAGCGTTTCGCCGGCAAGGTACGACCGCAGCGGCTGCCCCGTGAAGACGCCCCGCGCGGCGAACCCGGTCTCGATTGAAAACGCCTGCGGGCGTCGTTTGCCTGCGTGAGCGTCTCACGACCTCTCCCGCTCCCGCTTAAGGCCGCAGGAATCGTTCGCTGGGCGGCGTGGTTGCCCGGGACGGGCAACCCTCACGTGCTTTAGCGTAGGGGCCCCCCCGGGGCCGAAGGGTTAAGCGCCCGCGTGGCGGTCGCGGCCCGGCATGCGCATCGGCGTCGTGGCGGCACAAGACAAGGCCTCCAAGAAGGCCGCGCAGGACGCGCTCAAGGTCTTGCACGACCGCCACCGCGAGGTGCAGGTGCGCGCCGACTGGGGGCCGCCGACCCCCGACTTCCTGGTGGCGATCGGCGACAACCGGTTCCTGCTCGACACGATCCGCGATGTGCCGCGCGGGATGGCGGTGCTTGCCGTCGGCCAGGGGTTCCTTGCCGAGGTGAGCCCTGAGGGGCTTGCCGCGGCCTTGCCGCGCGTCGCCTCCGGCCGCGTTTCGGTGGAGGAGCGCCTGCGGCTCGAGGTCGTCGTTGAGGGCCGCGTGCTGCCGCCGGCGCTGAACGAAGCCGCGCTCACCTCGAGCCGCGGCGCGGGGTTCCTGCGCTATTCGCTCGCCGTCGACGGGGAGCGCGTGTGGCGCGACGCCGGGGACGGCGTGGTCATCTCGACCCCGACGGGGTCCACCGGCTATGGGTTGTCAGCCGGCGGGCCAGTGGTCATGGAAAACGCAGAGGCGCTCCTGATTGTGCCGATTTGTTCCGCCACGGGCCAGCGCCCGCTGGTCCTCCCGCGCAACGCCGAAATCACGGTGTCGGACGTGGAATCGCGGCTCGGCCGCGCCATCGTCCTCGACGGCCGCAAGCGCTACCGTGTCCGGCCTTCGGGCTTGACCGTGCGCGCCAGTGCCTCGCCTGCCCGCTTCGTGCGCCTCGGGAAGACCCGCTACCTCGGGGTGTTCGGCAAAATCCATTCGAAGCGGCAGGAGGCCGACCTGCCCACGGACGCCGCGCCTTCCGCCAAATTCGTCTTCCGCCTGCTTGCCGACGAGGGCGTGCTCTCGGAGCGGCAGCTCATCACCGAGTCCGGCTTGCCCGAGCGCACGGTGCGCAGCGCGCTCACGTACCTTGTGAAAGCAGACGTCGTCCGCCGCGCGCCCTCCTTGCGGGACGCGCGCGAAGCGGTGTTCGCGCTCAAGCGGTAGGTCACTTCGCGCCGCGGCGCGTCCGCGGCAGGGACCCTTTCGCGATTTCCTCGCCCCGGACGACGGCCCGCACGAGGTACGACGACGCCAGCGCAAAGTGGCGCACGCCCGGATAGAGGTTCCCGCCCGCCGCTTCGGCGTGGAGGGCGGCCAAGAGCTCGCGCCGCGGGGCTTCGCCCGTTTCGGCGACGAGGCCGAGGGGGCGCGCCGAGAGCGCAATCAGCACCGCCCCGGCGAGGAACACAAACTCGAGGTGCGACACGCGCAGCACGCCGAGGTCGAGGCTCGTGGTCGCGGCAAGTGCGCCGATGGCCCCCCCGACGATCGGGCCGGTGCCGGTGGCCATCGCGCGGACAAGGAGCGTGCCGGAGAGGTACGCGGGCGTCGTTGGCCCGTGCGCCATCTTGAACGCGAGGTTCCACGAGGCAAGGTCGGCGCCTGCCGACCCAATGGAGAGGAGCACCTGCACCAAAACGGCCCCGGCGATTTCAAGCGGGCCGCCATCAGGAACAAGCAGCGTCGCCAGCAGCCCGGCGGTAAATACGGGGACAGCGACCGCGAGCACCGGTTTGTTGCCGAACCGGTCCGAGAGCCGGCCCCACAGGACGTAGAACAGGACGTTCGTCGCAGTTCCGGCAACGAGGATGGCGGTCACCACCGAGAGCGGCAGGCCGTGGTCGACGAGCAGGAACACGGGGAAGAACGGCACGGTGACGGTGGCGCCGAAGCCCCAAAGCGCAAGCCACTGGAGCATCCGGCGGAAGAGCGGGTCTTTGAAGGGAGCGGCAAGCGCCTCGCGGATGGGCACCGCGCTCGGGTCGTCGCGGACCGGCGGGTGGGGCATGAGCGTGAGGAAGACGGATGAGCCGATCCCAAACAGGGCCGCAAGGACAAAGATGGCGCCAAACGCCACGCGTTCTCCGTCGGCGCCGGCCACCGCGCGCTGGTGGTCGATGAAGAGGCCCGCGCCGAAAAGGACGGGGCCCGAGAGCCCGATGAGGAGGGCGCCTCGCTTGCCGAAATAGCGGCCGAGGCGCTCCTCTGGCACGAGGTCGCGCATCCACCACAGCCACGACCCGCCCGCGACGGCCGTGAACGCGCACCAACCGAAGAGGCCGGCGAAGATCCCGATGCTGCGCAATTCGGGGGGGAAGGTGAGCACCGCGAAGGCCACGATGAAAATGCACAGGCGGCCCGTGGTCGCAAACGCGAGCGTCACGCGCTTGCGGTTCTGGAAGCGCCGGTAGAGGAGCCCCGCGGGCAACTGGAGCAATTGCGCAAGGAAGGGGAGCGCGGCCAGGATTCCATAATCGAGGTCGGACATCCCGGCAAAGAGGGCGAGGGCCGCGAGGATCGCGCCGCTGCACAGCGTGAACATCGCCTGGGCGAAGATTCCGTCGACGATGCCGAAGCGCAGCCCGCGTTCGACCACGGCCGGCGCAAGGGGCGCGGGGCCCTCCGCGGACGCTGCCACGGGCCGGCACTCACTTCTTGGGGTCAAGAACTTCGGCCATCGCGTCGTGCCGCCGCAGCGGCCGCGCAGGCACCCCGCCCACGAACCCCTCGACATCGCGGTTGACGAGCGACATCGCCGACACGACGGCCCCCGGCGCGATCTTGACTCCCGGCAGCACCAGCGTGTTGGCCCCGATCACAGAGCCTCTGCCGATGAGCACCGGGCCCGTGCGGTATTCGCGCTGAAGGAACTCGTGGCAGAGGATGGTGGAGCCGAAACCGACGACCGCCTCGTCTTCGATCGTGATGAGTTCGGGAAAGAAGATGTCCACCGTCACTTCGAGGCCCACCGAGACGTTGCGCCCGACGGTCATCCCCATCCTCCGGTACAGCCAGTTCTTGAAGCCGAGCGAAGGCGACCCGCGCGCCACCCGCATGAAGAGGTAGTTGCGGAAAACGCGCCAGCGGGGCACCGCCCGCGCCCAATACCACAGCGCGTTGTGCTCGCCATGCGCGGGGTGGCTCGTGAGGCGTTCGTGGCGCCGTCCCGTGGTCGCCGAGACGAGGTCCGGCTTGGCCTCCATCTGCGGCTCCTCGGTCAGAGCGCCATCGGTCACGCACGCACCCCCGGGGAGGCGCTTTGCAGCGCCGAAGAGAATTCGCGGGGCGCGACCATCATTGCGAAGGACGGCCCGCCCGCAATCTCCACGACGGGCACCTCGAAGCCGTACTTGGCTTTCAGGTCAGGTTCGGCCTCCACATCGATGACTTGCAGGACGGAGCCGTCGTGGTATTCGACGCGCCGGACCACGCTCGACGGCCCGCAGGTGCAGGGCGCAAAACGCAGGCGCGGCGGCCCGAGGAGGCGGGACATTTCCCGCTCGACGGTCGCAAGGGCCTCGTCGCAAAGCCCGCACGGTTCGCGCAGGAAGACGCGCACATCGGGCACGTTCCCCTCGACGTGCGCCCACGATTTCTACGCTTCGGAGGAACCGGTCAAGAGCCGCCGCGTTTTGCCCCTTTTTTCGGGTCGGTGGCAGAGTGCTGGATCGCGCGAATCGGTCCCTTGCCGGCGCCGGAAACGCTTATTAACGAAAACCAGCTTGTGCGCTTTCCCCGTCTCTGCGGGAACCACAACTAGGAGGCTTCGCTTGGCACAGGAAAAGCAACAGCAAGCGAAACAAACGAGCAGAGCGGAAGCACGAAGAACGAAGGACAAGTGGAAGTCGAAAAAGTGGTTCAACATCTACGCGCCCGTGGCGTTTTCGAGCGCGCCGATCGGCGAAGGCCTTGCCGAGGAAGTGGGCGGGCTGATGGGCCGCATCTCCGAGATCACCATGCAGGAGATCAACGGGGACTTCGCGCAGATGCACGTCAAGCTGCGCTTCCGGATCAATGAGATCCGCGGCCAGGACGCGCACACCGTGTTCGTCGGCCACGACCTCACCTCGGATTATGTGCGGCGGCAGACACGCCGAAAACACTCGAAGATGGACGTCTGCAAGGACCTCGTCACGAAGGACGGCTGGTCGATGGTGATCAAGCCCCTCGCGATCTCCGACCTGCGCATCAAGTCCTCGCAGCAGACCGCCATCCGGACTATCCTGGAGACTGCCATCCGCGAGCTCGGCACCAAGCACACGCTCGCCGAGATCACGAAGATGATCGTGAGCGGCGAGCTGTCCAAGGAATTCACGAACGCCGTGAAGGCGATCTACCCGGTCAAGCGGATCGAGATCCGCCGCAGCGATGTCCTCGAGCGCAAGTTCGAGGTGCCCGAGGAGTTTGCCGACAGGCCCGCCGACGCGATGGTGGCGGCTCCCTCGGAAGGGCCGGCAGCGCCCGCCACGGCGGCCCCCGCGGCCGTCGCGCGGCCGACACCGGCGTCCCCGGCCGAATTCCCGGAGAAGGAAGCGGTGCTCGCGAAGCTGATGTCGATCCCCGGCGTCGGGGCTTCCAAGGCGTTCTCGATTTTCGACTCGGGCGTCCACACGGTCAAGGACCTCACGCAGGCGGATGTCGCGCGCCTGATGGAAGCCGACGGAATTACCGAGGCGCTTGCCTCCAAGATTGTCGAGCACCTGAAGTCGGGTGCCTCCACCGCTTAGGCGGCAACGGCGCGCCGCTTCAGGCGCTCGGGGGCTCGGGGAACTTGTAGGAGCGCGCCCACGCGATCGCCGAGAGGACTTCATTCATCTTGAACGGCTTGGTGACGAATCCCAGCGCGCCCGCCTCCATCGCTTCCTGACGGTGCGACACGTCCGACGAGACGAAAATGATCTTCGCCTGCGCGTGGAACGACTTGATCGCGCGGGTGGCTTCAATCCCGCTCATGTTGGGCATCTGATTGTCCATGAGGACGACGGGCTTCTGCTTGAGGTCGTTGAAGGCCGCGATCGCCTCGTCGCCCGAGGAGACGCTCACCACGTTGAGGCCCTTGGCGCGCAGCATCTCGGAAACCATGTCGCGGTGGAATGCCTGGTCGTCGACCACAAGGACGTCGCACACAAGCTCCGCGAAGTCCTTTGCTTGCATCGCGGCGATTTCGCCTATGCCCGGGCGCCGGACAAAAGCATATCGCCCGCTTGCCGCTGCGCACCCCGGGCCCTATTCTTCCTCGCCCCAGTGCTTGGCCAGATACTCGACAAGGCCGGGCGTTACGATGACCTTCTTGCGCACGACGGGGTAGCCATAGGGCAGTTCGATGTCCATGCCCTCCCCGTAGCGCACGGTGAGGCCATTCGTGAACTCCAAGTCCTCGAGCTTGGCGCCCAGCGCAATGGCGCGGGCGGCGAACACGGCCACGTCAATGGGCAGCTGGATGGCCCCGAGGTGCCGCGCGGGCAGCTTCGCGCGGCGGGTGATCAGGTCGCGGGTGCGCCCCCGCATCTTCTCGCCCCCGAGGATTCCGCCGACGACGAGCGCGTCGAAGGCCTTGCAGTCGGCCGCGGTGAGGGGCTTGGCCGCGCTCGGGTCGAGCACCACGGCCTCGCCGAGGTCGAGGTCGCGGAAGCTGCGCGCGCTCACGTGCGCGTGGCCCGTCCGCTGGAGGTCGCGCTGGAGGCGCGGGTCGCGGACATTCGTGAACTGGACCTCGCCGCCCCACAGCGAGCACGCGTGCTTGTACTCCATCATCAGCCACTTCGAGCGCCGCGGCTCGAGGTTCTCGATGACGAGTTGGACGGACGGGGCCTCGCGTGCGCCTTTGGCCCGCGGCAACTTCTCGGCTTTCACGGGCGAACCCCCGCTCGCGTGGAGCCCCCCCAACGCATAAATGCATCTCGCCCGATGGCAACGGGCTTGTCCGGCCGCAAGATTGTTCCAGACACTTCCGTGCTCATTGACGGCCGCGTGAGCGAGATGGTCCTTAGCGGCGAACTCAAGGGCGCCCACGTGATCATCGCAGAGGCCTCGGCCGCCGAACTCGAACACCTGGCCAACTCCGGGCGCGGGATCGGCTGGAAAGGACTGCGCGAGCTTGCGAAACTGCGCGAGCACTCCGAGGCCGGGCGAATCAAGCTCGAATTCTTCGGGTCACGGCCGACCGATGTGGAAGTGGCGGCGGCCCCCGGCGGGGCCATTGACAACCTGATCCGCTCGGCGGCCCTCGAATGCGGCGCGGAACTCATCACCTCCGACCGCGTGCAGAGCGAGGTCGCGCGCGCCAAGGGCGTGCCCGTGACCTACATCGTGCCTGACACGGAGGACGCGGTGCGGTTCGAGGACCTGGCCATCCAGCGGTTCTTCGACAAGCAGACGTTCTCCGTCCACCTCAAGGAAGGGCGCAGCCCCCACGCCAAACGCGGGGCCATCGGCCAAGTGCGCTACGAGAAGGTTTCCGACAAGGAGACGACGCGCCAAGAGCTGCTCGACCTTGCAAGTGAACTGTTGGACTTCGCCTCGCGGGACGACGACTCGTTCATCGAGATCGACCGCCGCGACTCCCGCGTCGTCCAGGTGCGCGACATCCGCGTGGCAATCGCGTACCCGCCGTTTGCCGACGGGGTGGAAATCACCGCCGTGCGCCCCGTCGCCAAGCTGAAGCTCGAGGACTACGGGCTTGAGGCGGAACTGATCCGCCGCCTCGAGGACCACCACCGCGGCGTGCTCATCTCGGGGCGGCCGGGTGACGGCAAATCGACGTTTGGCCAGGCGGTCGCCGCACACCTCTCGAAGCGCGGGGCCGTCGTGAAGACCATGGAACAGCCGCGCGACATGCAGGTCTCGGGGGACATCACGCAGTATGGCGCGCTCGACGGCGACATGGCGCTCACCTCGGAGTTCCTCCTGCTCGTGCGCCCCGACTTCGTCGTCTACGACGAGGTGCGCAAGACGAGCGACTTCGAGACGTTTGCGGACATGCGGCTCGCAGGTGTGGGCCTCATCGGCGTCACGCACGCCAACCGCGCGATCGACGCCGTGCAGCGCCTCATCGGGCGGGTCGAGCTCGGGATCATCCCGCAGGTCGTGGACACCGTCATCCACCTGGTCGAAGGCTCCGTGCGCGAAGTCCTCGAGCTGCGCTCGACGGTGAAGGTGCCCGAGGGCATGTTCCAGGCCGACCTCGCGCGGCCGGTGATCGCGGTCACCGACTTCCGCTCGGGGAAGGAAGTGTTCGAGCTCTACACCTACGGCGACCAAGTGGTGGTGATGCCTGTCGGCGGCGGCAGGCGGGGTGACCGCCCGGGGGGCCGGGGCGGCCGGGGCGCGCCGCATTCGACGGGCGTGGAGGAAAACACGACCGCCGCCAGCGCCACCACTAGCCGCGAGGGCTTGCCCGCGCGCACCAAGCCCCAGGGCAAGATGCTCGTGATCCAGGCCGACTGGAGCCTGCGGGGCGAGCCGGTGGAAGTGCTCCTCGACGGCTCGCCGATTTTCGAGGGGCAGGTGGGCCCGAAGGGAAGCCTGCGCCTGGCGCGCCGCAGCCCGCTGGGCCGCCAGGTCGAAGACGGCCTGCGCCGGGGCGCACGCGTGTCGCTGCGGCGGATCTAGAATCAGCCGATGTCCGGCAGCAGCACGCGGTCCACCGCGCGGTCGTACACGTGGTTCTTGATGGGGAAGAGGTCGCGCAGCGCGAAGGTGAAGCTCACGGGCTCGCGGGCAACGAACCGGTTCTCGCGGTTGAACTTCGACACCGCGACCATCGCCTCGACATGCTCCTTGAAGTTGTGGAAGGCGAGGATCTCGACCGCTTCGGTGTCGCCCGCAACGCGGAAGACGACGGGCAGCTTGTCGTAGAAGGGCTCTTCGAGCGTCCCGCGGACCTCGAGCGTTTGGCTCGGCCGGTAGCGCTGGTGGAGCAGGCACAGCACCTCGTACCCGAGCATCTGCAGGTTGGGGACGCGCACCGTGCGGATGAGCCCGAGGGCCTCGAAGTTCTTGCGCATTTTCGTGACCGTCTGGCGGGTCACGTCGATCTGCTTGGCCACGCTGCTGTCATGCAGGTCGGGGTTGGCCACGAGGCCGCGGAACACCTTCTTCTCGATCCTTGAGAGGTCAACAGCGGGGTTGCGCACGGCGAACTCGCGGGGTGCCTCGCGCGGCGCGCGCCGCTCCTCGCGCTCCTCGACGCCGAAGTCGCGGGCAAGGATGGAGGCGCCGTCGAAGAAGGCGGAGATGCGCGACTGGCCGAAGGGGAAGTGGACCGCTTCGTAGCCCTCCGGCAGCAGGAACTCGCTTTCGCTGTACACCCGGAAGAAGCGCTCCGTGTTCTGCTTCGCCGAAGAATAATTGCGGTTGAGCGAGAGGGCGAACCCCGCGCGCTCGTCGCTTGCAAGGTAGTAAATCTCGGGGAAGTCGGCAAGCAGCGAGCGGCCGACTTCGAGCCGCTTCGGGGCCGGGACGCTCGCGTTGAGATGCGCGTAGTTCACGGACAGTAGTTCGCAGCCGAGGCGCTGCAGCTGCGGCACGCGCACCGTCATGAAGAACCCGCGCGACTTCAGCCGGTTCTTGATGGCGGTGACCGTGGAAAGCTTGACGGCGACCTTCTCGGAGAGCTCGCGGTCATTCAGGGCGGTGTGCCGAACGAGCGCGTGGAAGACCGCCTTCTCGTTCGGGGACAGGTCTTTGAGCGCCATGATCCATCCCGGGAGGGCGCGAGGCGGACAAAAAGATATCGCAGGCCGGTACTTTTCTCATATTTCGGCCGCTGAAGTGCCAGGCGGAGTCCATTCCCCCAGCAGCAGGGGCGTATCGGCCGGGGCGCGCGGCCCCCCGCCTGCGCCTGCGGCCGAACGGCTTTAATGCCCCTTTCTTGGTAAGCCCAGAGAGAACTGGCGGCCTTGACTTCGCAGAACATCTTCCGCGCTTATGACATCCGCGGCGTCTACAACGAGGACCTCTTTGCGGAGGACGCGGTCGAGATCGCGCAAACGTTTGCCGAATACATCGGCGGCAAGGGCCCGGTGTGCCTGGCCCGGGACGGCCGCACCTCGTCGCCGGCCCTTGAGGCCGCCGTCGCCGCGGGCCTTGCCTCCAGCGGCGTGCAGGTGGAGTCCTTCGGCCTCCTGCCGATCCCGACGGCGAACTTCGCCACATGGCAGGGCGGCTTCGCCCACGGCGTGTACATCACCGCCTCGCACAACCCGGCCAAGTACAACGGGGTGCGCTTCCGCAACTCCGACGGCTCCGGGTACACCAGCCAGAACGACCAGATCAAGCGCCTCTTTTTCGAGGGGAAGCGCCGCCGCGTCCCCTGGGACCAGGTCGGCGCGATCCGCGAGGGCGACGCCGACCACCTGGTGGACCGCTACACGCACTTCCTGCTGAAGCGGCTGCCGGGCATGCGCCCCTTCAAGGTCGTGCTCGATCCGGGCAACGGGGCCGCGGCGGTGACGGCGGCGCGCCTCTTCACCGAGGCGGGGTTCGTCGTGCGCGTGATCAACGGCGAGATCGACGGGCACTTCCCGAACCGCGACCCGCACCCGACCGAGAAGACGATCGGCGGTCTCAAGAAGGCCGTGAAGAAGGAAGGCGCGGCCTTCGGGGTGGCCTTTGACGGGGACGGCGACCGGTGCGTGTTCGTCGACGACAAAGGCCGCGCCGTGCAGACCGACAAAGCCGGCATCATCGTCGCCCGCGAGATCGCGCGGCGCAAGCGCGGAGCCACGATCCTGGCCAACATCCCCTGCTCGATGATCGTCGAGGAAGAGCTGCACAAGATCCCGGGCACGCGCGTGCAGCGCGTGCGCGTGGGGGACGTCTACGTCTGCGAGGCGATCCGCAAGTACGACGCGGCGTTCGCGATGGAGATTTCGTCGCACTATTTCCTGCCGGACTTCTACATCTTCGACGACCCCGTGCTCATGGCGCTCAAGGTCGCCCAGGAAATCGGGGAGTCGGGCAAGAAGCTCTCGGAGCTTGCCGACGAGATCCCGTCGTACCCCTTCGTCGAGAAGGAAATCCGCGTCAAGGACGAAATCAAGTTCAAGGCGCTCAAATGGCTCGTGAAGTACTACCAGGGCAAGGGGGTGGACGTCGACACGACCGACGGGGCCAAGGTGCAGATGAAGAACGGCTGGGGCCTCCTGCGCGCGTCGAACACGCAGCCGATGGTGCGCCTCTTTGCCGAGGCGAAGACCAAGCGCGACCTGCAGCGGATTGTCACGGAAATGGAGAGGGACTGCGCCAAGGCCCTCAAGAAGGCGGCGGCGGCCCCGTAGGGCAGCGGGCGTCCAACTCACGCCAGGACCGAGCGCAGCGTCTCGGCGAACAGGTCGCACTCCGCCTCGGTGTTGTACAAGTAGAACGACGCCCGGACGGTTCCCTTGAGGCCGTGCGCGCGAAGCCACGAGTGGACGCAGTGGTTCCCCGAGCGCACCGCGATGTTTGCCGCCTCGTCGAGCATCAGGGCCACGTCGTGGGAGTCCACGCCGTCGATGACGAACGAATAGATGGCCCCGCGCAGGTCGGGGGAGGCCGGCCCGATGAGGCGCAGACCGTCCATGCCGTCGAGGGCCTTGGTCAAGCGGCGGTTCAGCTTCCGGACATGGCGAGAAATCTCCTCCATCCCGACTTTCTCCAAATAGGAGAGCGCCGCGCCCGCCCCCAGGATCCCGGCGTAATCCTGGAGCCCGCCCTCGAACCGCCGCGGCGGCCGCAGGAAGTCCGCGCGCTCGTAGGTCGTGCCGCTCACCGTGGAGCCTCCCGGGTTCACGGGGTCCATCTTTTCGAGGTGCTCCGCGCGCCCGTAGAGCAGGCCCACGCCCGTGGGCCCGCACATCTTGTGCACCGAACAGGCGAAAAAGTCGCAGTCGAGTTTGCGGACATCGACCGGCTCATGCGGGGCCGACTGCGCGCCGTCAAGGAGCACCGCGGCCCCTTTGTCGTGGGCGATTTCGGCAATGGCGCGCGCAGGCACCGAGGTTCCGTCGAGGTTAGCGGTGTGGCCGATGGCTACGAGCTTGGTCTTGCGCGTCACCGCCCCCTTGAAGGCCTCGAGGTCGAAGGTCCCGTCGCGGCCCGCGCGTACCGCCGTGTAGGTAATGCCGCGCTGTTTCCGCAGGAGGTGCCATGGCGCCAGATTCGAATTGTGCTCCTTGTCGCCGCCCACGACCTCGTCGCCCTTCTTCAGGCCGAACGAGTGCCCGACGAGGTTGATGGCCTCCGTCGTGTTGCGAAGGAACACGAGTTCGTCCTTTGACTTAGCATTGAAGTGGGCGCGGGCGGCTTCGCGGACGTCGTCCACCATCACCGAGACCTTCGACGACAGCTTGTGGACGGAGCGCTCGCCGCACACCGGGTACTGCTCGTAGTACGCGACGACCGCGTCGATGACCGGCCGCGGCTTCAGCGCCATGCAGGCCGAGTCGAGGTACACGAGGGGCGTTTCCCCCGCCCTCTTGTTGAGGACCCGGAAGTCCTTGCGGATGCGGTTGACGTCCATTCTCGCCCTGCCGACCTAGGCGCCCGAGCGGTAATTAAGCCGAGCGTGCGCCCCGGTTAAGGCGTGCGCTTTGCCCACCATACCCAACCGCGGGCTTTGGGGTCGAGCTCGCCATCGATGAGGCCGCGCAGCTGCATCTTCATCAGGAATTTGGCCGGCGAGTCCGGGCACTGGACGCCGCCGGCATTGGTGGCCGCTTCGACCTCGAGGGTCGAGCGGCGGCTGCCGTCCTGCAGGAACTTGAGGATGAAGGCGTTCGCCTCCCCCTCGCTCATGACCTGGCGTTGGCTCATCGTCGACCTCCGCGGCGCTTCGAGGCCGCAGGCTGGTCGCGGCGGCCCGCCTACGCCTACGCCTTCGCCTTGCCCTTCGCTTTGGCGGTCACCGGTTCGGTGCTCCCGTTCTTCAGCGCCTTGTAGATCTCGTCGGCGGCCTTGCGGCCCGACAGGAGCATCCCGCCGAAGGTGGGGCCCATGCGCGGCAACCCGTGCGCGGTGGCAACGGCCATCCCCGATACGTAGAGGCCGGGGAAGTGGTAGCCGGTCTTCTCGACGACCGCGTCTTCCGATTTCTCGACCCACATCGGGTTCATGCCGGGCAATTCGACGAGGCGCCGTTTGGCAAGCGCCTGCAGCACGCACGCGTCGTGGCCGGTCGCGTCGAGCACGATCTTGCTCTCGAGCGCGATGGGGTCCACGCAGGTCACGTTGTGGGGAAGGGCGTTCACGGGCGTCCAATTGACGACGGCCCCCGCGACGCGGCCTTCCTTGAAGATGACGTCGTCGAACATTGTCATATTAATGATCTTTGCACCCGCGTCGCAGGCTCCCTTGATGAGCGCGGAGCACGCGTGAGGCCCGTCGACCATGTAGAGTCCGGGGGACGCTTCCTCGTACGGGCAGTCGAGCTCGTCGAGGATCTTTTGCGAGGGAGCCCGGAAGGTGTTCTTGTTCATCAGGTACCCGCCGATCCAGAAGCCGCCGCCGATGTAGTTGTTCTGCTCGATGACGAGGACCTTTACGCCTTTGTTGCAGAGATCGCGGGCAGCCATAAGCCCCGAGGGCCCGCCGCCCACCACGATCACATCGCTCGTGATGTACTTTTCAAAGTCGCGGGCAAACCCCGAGACAATTGCCTTGGTTACTGCCGCCTCTCCAACGTTTGCAAAGATGGGCATTTTCTCACCTGTTCTGGAGTTGTCCAGATAGTAGGCCGGCAAGTGCCGAAACCGCATTTAAGAGCATGGATGGCAGGCGTGGGCGCGGGGCCTCCTGCTGCCTCTCAAATCTCGGTATTAAGGTTGGAAATGTGGGGAGGACGTTCATAGGGGGCCCAGGGGTGTGGCTAAGGCGGAGCAAAGCGGCAGCGTAGAGGGGGAGAAGTCGTGTACGCACAGAAGTCGAAACGGCTGGAGCGGCAAGCGTACCTCGGCGACCTGCCGGGGGTTGCGGAGCGCCGGATCGTGGCGGAAGTGGCCATTCAACTGCGCATTTCCCCGCGGTTTTCCGACGACGGCGTGCCCGAGGGCACATGCGACCGGGCCATCTCGATCCACCTGGACGAGCCCGTGCCGGAGGAGGAGGGCGAGCAGGAGCTCGACCTCAAAGACGAGTTCGTCCGGGCCTTCAAGGATGTAGGCAGCCAGTAGGGGCCGAGCCCTACGGCGGCGGCAGTTCGGCTTCGAGCGCGCCGCAAAGGATGATGAGCGCTTCGCGTTCCTCGAAGTGGAGTGCTCCCGGGACAATGAGGCAGTGCATCGGCGGCCCCATCTCGAGTTTGGCGATGCGGCCCGCCGCTCCCGCGCGGACGAGGCAATCGCTCTCGCCGGCGCGGGCGACCGCGACCGCAAGAAGGCGGGGGCCGAACAGCAGCCTCCCTTCGGTGTCCTTGGCCTCCATCAGCAGGCCCAGCCCCTCGCCCGCGGTCATGAGGCGCCCCTCCTCGGCTTTGATGTCGAGGAGCACCAGCGTGTGGAGCCCCGCGGCGCGGTTCTCGGCGATGCGCGCAAACGGCGAGGTTGGCGCGAACCCCGTCTCGGGGTAAGGCAGGCTCACGGTGCGGCCCGCTTTGTAGTGCTGGAGCCCCGCCTCCGAAAACGCGGTGTGCGTGATCGACGGGGCAAAGAGGAGCCGGACGGGGATCTTCCTGCGCGCGGCTTCGAGGCGGAGCGCAACGTGCGTGGTGGCGGCCATCGGGTCGCCGGGGACGATGAGCGCCGCGCCGCCCGGCGCGGCTGCGGCCCGCAGAATCTCCCCGCCCTCCTCGATGGCCTTGCGGCCAAGCCGGGGGATCGGCCCGCCGCGCGCCTGCTCGAGGAATTGCAAGGTCGCGGCTTCCAGGAGCGCGGTGTAGTCGTCGGCGAAGGCCGCGGCCGCTTCCTTCACGGCCGCCACCGATGCCGGCGAGACGCCGCCGGCCCCCCGCGGGCCGATGCCGACGAACGTGAGCCCGGGTGCGCGTGGAGCCAGGCGTCGTCCCCCGTTCAGCGGTAGGTCTCGCGCATCTCGCGGGCGTAGATCCGGGAGATCATCCTGGCCGCGGCGCTGCCTTGCCGCACGGTGCCCGTGGGCGTCTTGATCGTGTGGATGACGGCCTTCGTCCGCTTGATGGTCAGGATTTCCCCGATCTGGAATTCCTCGTCGGGGGCGGCGTCGATGGTCTCGGCGGCTGTCGAGTGACCGCGGTTGATCGACACCTTCACGCGCACCCGGTTGAACACCTTTGACCAAATGAGCGGCTTTTGGCGGGCCTCGACGGCGTCCACGCGCGTGCCCTTCGATTCGAGGGCCGTGACGACGATGCGGTCTTTGCCGACGAACATCTCGTCGCCGACCGCGAGCTTCTCGTCGGGGTCAACCACGACCGTGGAGCGGCGCGACCCTTCACCTTCCGACAGGACGACTTGGAGCGTGATCGGTTTCTCCTCACGGATGCGCCGGGGCTGCGTGGTGCCGCAGGTTTTGCACTTAAACACGCCATCGAGCACGACGGCCTCGCGGCCCTCGATCTCTTCGCCCTTGAGCACCTCATGGAGTGTCGTCTCGCCACAGGTCTCGCATTCGCAGTAGATCGTCCACGGTTTTGCCATTGCTTGCCCTCCGGGGTCACTGCGGCGGGGATTCGGGGCGGTAGTCCGTGGGGCAGCCGATGGAGATCTTTTCGACGACGAGCTTGGGCACGCCGCCGACGACCTGGACGGTGCCTTCGGCAAGGACCTTTTTGCCCTCGCCGAAGTTCGCGTCCATCCCACCCGCGTAGACTGCGCGGATGGCCACCGACTCGTCCCCGTAATCCGTGAGGTCGAAAGCTAGGGCGCTCCCCACACTCACAGATCCGGGCTTAACGCCGCCGACGACCGCGACGGTTTTGCCGTCGTAGGCCGCTGGCGCCGCAGTGATGTCACGGACATCCGTGTACTTCGGTCCGGGGGCGCCGGTGGGGAGGAACAGACCGAGAAGGATGATGGCCGCGACGATGGCGACGGCCAGCGAGAACTTGGCGGTGGGGGAGGCGAAGGCGCCCGCGCGTGCGCCCGCCGAAGGCGGCGCGGCTGCAGCCGCCTCAACGGCGGCCTCTGCGTCGAAACGCGCCGCTTCAACGCTCTTTTCCATCGGCGCGGACCCCCGCGGAAGGCCCATTTTGCGCGCTTTCCAAGGCATCGGCCCTGGCGCGCAGTTTCCGCTGGGCCAGATGCAGGTTTAGAGTGTATAAAAGAACTACCCCCCAGACGCAGGCGGAGGCGAGAGCAAGGGCAAGGAGGCCGCCGTCGGGCGGAGGCTCGCGGTAGCGCAAGTCGACCGAGAATTCGGCGTAATCGATGATTGCTCCCGCCGACCCGATGAGTTCGATCGAAAAGGGGGTATTTGTGACCGTGAAAGGGAGTGCGTTGGGCGGGATGACGACGTCCGCCGATGTATTGGCAACGCCCGCCGGGACCGCAACGGTCGCGTTCCAGCGGGCCTCGGTGTCGCGGCCGGGGCTGATCACGACGGAGAGGTTGTAGGTCGCGGCGTGCGTGCTCGCCAAGCCAACGAGCGAAAAGTGATAGGAGAACCCCGTGGACCCGTTGATGGTCTCGGGGCAGGGCACGGACACCTGCATCCGGTTGGCATCGTCGGAGAGGGTCGCGGTGCGGCTGGAGCCGACCCCTTGGGTGAAACCGCCCGAGGCGAGCCCCGCAACGGCCCCGAGAAGCGTAGCCACCCCCAAAGCGGCAAACAAGAACCGCTTCATGGGTCGGCCCTCCGTTGGAGCGCCGCGATTCGGTCGGCAAGGGCGAGCATGTCAAGCCGCCAAGCGAGGAAGGCGACGAAGAGCAGCGTGTACGCCGCGATGGAAACGAGCAGGACGAGCGCGCCTTGCGCGCCGATCCCCTGCCCGCCCGGCGAGATGACGGTGGGGTGCAGGGTGCGCCAGATGTAGATCGAGAAGTACGAGAACGGGACGAGCGCGAACCCGGCAATCGCGTAGAGCGCGGAGGTGCGCTGCCGCGCCTCGCCGCCGGGCATCCGCGCGCGCAGCGCTAGGTAACCGATGTACACGAAGAACAGCACCAGGTACGTCATCAGGCGCTCGTCCTCGAGCCGCCACGGCGTGCCCCATTCGGCCCACGCCCACAAGCTGCCGGCACCGATCGTGATGGCGGCCATCGTGAGGCCGATCCCCGCGGATGCCGACGCGAGGCGGTCGGCGTCTGCCGCGCGCGGCACGCGCAAAACGACCCGCACGGACGCGATGAAAGCGACCGTGAAGGCGGCATACGAGGCTACGGCGGCGCCGATGTGCAGGTAGAAAATCCGCTGGGCGACCGGCGCGGAGAACCCCAGCGATAACGTCGGAGCCCACAGGAGCGCGAGCATCGTCAGGGCAAGCAGGCCAACGGCCGCCCCGATGAACAGCGGCTGCCGAAGACGGATGAGGCGGCCGAAGGCGGGGCCCTCAACGGGCGCTGTCGAGGGGGGTGCAAGGGCCACGGCGGGCCGACGAGGCGGCCGCTAAAGAAGATTGTTGGAAGTCACGCTGAAAGCGCGCGGGGGGAGAGGAAAACGAACAGCGAGAGGAAGAGCGCGTCGTAGGCGGCCATGTAGCTGAGGTTCAGCCAAATGGCGGGGTCGGCCCACGCAACACCGACGGTCGCCGCCACCGTGCCGCGGGCGGCCCACATCATCAGCGGAACCGCCAACGGGATCACAAGGACGGGCAGAAGGGCGGCCCGCGCGCGGGCGCGGCACGAGAGTGCCGAGAAAAAAGCGTTCAAGGCCGAGAGCCCCGCGCACCCGAGGACGAGGAACAGGGCGAGCGCGACGGGGTCGCGCAAGATCGAGCCGCCGAAGAAGAGGCCGGCCACAACGACCGCAAGGAGTGCGCCCGACGCGGCGAGTGCGAAGGACGAGAGTACCTTGCCAAGGTAGAGCGACGAAGGAGCGGCCGGGCTGGCGACCAGGAGGTCGATGGTGCCGTGGTCGGTCTCGCCGTGGAAGGAGCGGGCCAGCCCTGCCGTGGTGGCGAAGATGAGCGTCACCCACAGAGCGGTCCCGACGGGGACGGGCGTCCCTTCGGCCGCAACGCGGAAAAGGAGCATGATAAGGAACGTCAGGAGCCCCATGAGCGCGACCTGCTCGAGGACGCGCGCCTCGAGGGCGAGGTCTTTGCGCGCGACCAGGAGCGCGGCGCTACTTGCCAACGGCCTCACCTCCGAGGCGGCGCAGCTGCGCGCCAAGTTCTGGGGCGTCGGCTTCGCCGCGCGCGGCGACGCGCACGAGCTTGCCGCGGTGCAGGATGGCCACGCGGTCGCAGGTGGCGAGGGCAAGGTCGGCCCGGTGGGTCGCCAATAGCACCGCGCGGCCCCCGCGGGCGGCCGCATCCTGCAGCTGGGCGACGAGGTCGGCCGTCGAGGAAGCGTCCAGCCCTTCGAACGGTTCGTCGAGGAGGAGCACGGTCGGGCCGTGGAGCGTCGCGCGCGCAAGCGAAAGCCGCTGCCGCATCCCGTGCGAGAGCTGGCCTGCCCGGTCGGCGGCGCGGTGCGAGAGGGAAGCGGCGGCCAGGGCATCTTTGGCCGCCGCGCGCGCTTGCGCGCCGCCCATCCCCCACAGCCGCGCGAAGAACACGAGGTTTTCCGAGGCGGTCAGCTCGTCGTAAAGGAGCGGCGTGTCCGGCAGCCATCCGATGTTGCGTTTCGCCTCCGCCGGGGAGGCGAGCAGGTCGACGCCGTCGATGAGGATTCGGCCGCTGTCGGGCGCGAGGAGGCCCGCCGCCGCGCGGATCAGCGTGCTCTTGCCGGCGCCGTTCGGACCGATTAGCGCGACGGCTTCGCCGCGCGCCACGCGCAGCGACACGGCATCGAGCGCCAGGGCCGCCCCAAATGCCTTGGTGACCTCGAACAGCGTCAGGCCCGCCGTTTCGCCCGTCGCACCCACTTCAGCACCGCTCGGGGCCATTGCGGAACGGACTAAAAAGGGACGCCAGCCCGCGGCCGCGCAAGGGGAGGGCCGCGGGCGGCAAGCGGGACGGGGCGCTCACTTGTAGCGCCGGAGATTCGCCTGGTCTTCGTTGAACATCATAGCCAGATAGTCGAGGATCGCCTTCTTGGTCGACGAGTCATCCATCCCCTGGATCTTGAAGTCGCCCGCGACGTTCACTTTGGTCTTTGCGCCCATCGGCGTGTAGCTGTTGGTGAACTTGGTGCCAGCCATCGGGCCGTTGAGGACTTCCCAGTCGAAGCCCTTCGGCGCGTTCATGGTCATCTTGACCTTTTCCTTGCGCGTTGTCTTGCCATCGGGGTTGACGACTTCCATCTCGAGCATCTGGTAGTTGGCCTTGGTCTCAAGGACCTTCTGACCGCGCACCATCGTGTGCGCGTGCGTTTTGGGGTTGTCGTCCCCGAGGTACTTCCAAATCTTGTCGATCGGCGCGTCGAATTCTCCATCGTCGGTTAGGTGAACCATGGTACCACTCCAGTTTCTTGTCCATGCGAGGTCGCCATATGAAGGCATGGTTGAGGCCGCGGCGGAAAACTGCGGCCCCACGGAACGGCTTCGCTTCGCGCCTGAGGGTGGCGTTTTTCATCGAGGGGCAACCTTTGGCGGTTCGGCGGGGTCCTGCTGTCGACGACGGCCGAAGCGCTGTTCGAATACCGGCCCGCGAGGTTCGGGCCGATGACCGTCGCGCTGCTTTTCATCCTCGGCCTCACAACGCCCTTTGCGGCAGGCGAGCGCGTTCTGGCCGGCCGCATGGGCCAAGCCGCCCTTGCGCTGGTGCCGCTCGCCCTCGTGGTGGTCTTCGGGTACCTGTCGTCCCCCTCGCCGCTTCGAATCGGTGCGGAGGGGATCGAAATCTCGCGCTCGCGCGCTGCTCGGATCCGCGGCGCCGCGCAACACCTGAAGTGGCACGAGGTCACCAACATTTACCCGTCTTTCTACGAAGACGCGGGGATGAAATTCTCGCCGTTTGCCGCCGCAGAGGGGACGGCCAAACACGCGGGGCTGCGGATCGAGACCGCGGGCGGAGAGAAGCTCATCGTCCCATTCACGCCGACGGTGCTCGACCTTCGACACCACGGCACGGCGCCCTACCACGCCGCATTGGAGGCGGTCGAGAAAGCCTGCAAAGCCGCGGGGCGCCCCCTGGTCACCGCCCCGCCGGGCCTCACCCCCGAAAAGGCGGACGCCATGCTCACGGAGGCCGCAAAGCCTCTCCTCCCGTTCCCGGTCACCGTTGCCGGGATCTTCGCGCCAGCGCTCCTCATCCCGGCGCTCGCGGTGCTCGCGGCCAAGGCCGTCGGCCCCGTGCCGCCTGAAGGCACTGCCCTCATCGTGGCCTTGGGGCTCTCGCCGCTTTTGGCGGTGTTCGTGCTCGTTAACCTGCGCGGCGGCAAGCGCACGGAACTCCTCCATGAGGTCCAGAAGCAGCGCCAGAGCGACCGCGAACGGCAGGCGCACCGCGGCACGCCTGGGCCGGACGCCGATGCCGAAGCTAATCGGGCCGCGCCCGCCGCGCCCGGAAGGGTTTTGACCCGGCGCGCGAGATGACCGGGGCCTTGGCCACGTACCTCCTCGCCTACGACGACTCCGAAAGCGCGCGCAAGGCGCTCGACCGGACGATCGAACTCGTTTCTCCGCGCGACCTGATCGTCCTCGTGTGGGTCGTCCCTGACGAGGCGCAGTTTACGCGCTTCGGGGATGACCCGTCGGCGACTGCGGCGGCAAGGCTCGAGAAGCTGAACGCCGCCACGGCGCTCGTCCGCCGCTCCTCGCGGCAGGCCGCTGCGCTGTTACTCAAAGGGGACGTTGCCAGCGAAATCGTCGCCGCCGGCGAAAAGCTCGGGGCCGACCTGATCATCCTCGGCCACAAGGGAGTCTCCAAGATCGGCCCGTTCGCGCTCGGCTCGGTGGCCGAGCGCGTCGCGGACTTGTCGAACCGCAAGGTCCTGATTGTGAAGTGAGGCGAGACAGAGGCGCCCTCCGCGCGACCTTTCAGCGTTTGTGCCAATGGCCGTATGTACCCCGCGCACCCCACCATTGGCCATGAGCTTCGGTCTCGAGGTGGTCTTCGCCCTCGTCACGAGCGTGTTCGTGGCGGGACCGGCGGTGGTGCTGTGGAAAGCGTATGCGCGGACGCGGACGCGGCGCGTGCTGTTCGCCGCGATCGGGTTCACCGTGTTCTTCGTGACGGAGTTCATCGTCCTCATCGACCAGGTGGGCTTTACGCCCTCGTTCAACGAGACCGAGACCGTTGAGTTCGTGGGGGACATCATCGCGGCCGCCTGTTTTGCCATCGCGTTCCTGCGACCGGCCGCCGGTGACCCATGACCTCGGCGCGGACACCGCGCCAAGCCATCCTTCGCGCGATCGAGGAGCACCCCGGCTCGCACCTGCGAGCCCTCGAGCGGATCGTCCCCTATTCCCTGGGGGCGCTGCGCCACCACCTTCGGAAGCTCGAGGAGGCGGGGCTGGTGCGGGTCGAGTTCGACCTGCGGTTCAAGCGGTATTACCCGCAGGCGATGACGCAGGAATTCCGGGACACGTGCGCGGCCCTGCGCCAACGCCAGATGCGGCGCATCATGGTGCTCCTCCTTTCAAAACCGGGGGCCTCCACGCGCGAAATTTCGGCGACCCTCGGGGTGGGGCGGTCGAGCCTCGGCAGCTACCTGCTGCGCCTCAAACGCCGGGGGATGCTGTTGAAGCAGCAGGACGACCTCGGCGGGTGGATCCTCGCTAATCCAAGGACCGTGGAGGCCGCGCTGATTGCCTACAAGCCCAGTTTCATGGACCGTGTGGTCGACGGCGCGCTCGAGGTTTTCGAAAACGCCGTTCCCGATCCCCCGGCCGCCGTAAAGCGGGATGGGGCCGAGGAATGAGGGCCGGCGCCGCGCGCTGGCTCGCAACTCCCATATACGCGACACCCCATGATCTGGCGGGGTTTGCGGTGCTCTTCCACGTCACGCTGCGGTTCCTCCCGGGCCAGTACGAAGCCGCGGTGCGGACGTACAAGAACCCGAAAGTGCCGCAGGGCGTCAAAGTCCGCGAATTCCTCGGCATGTTCGGCGAGGTGGACGCGGTCGTCATCTTCGAGGCGCCCGACGAGGGCACCGCCGCCGAGTTCGTGGTCCAGTTCTCCGAGCACTCGCACACCTCGACGGCCGTCGTCTTCCCCGTCGAGAGCTACAAGTGGACGCGGTAGCGCTAGCACCGGCGGCGTTCCCAATCTCTCTAAATCCTTGAGTTCCAATTCGATGGCCATGTTTCCAGCGTCACAGGATCCAACGAAATGGACGGCGGCTGAGACCTTCGTGCAGACTAGGTGCGCCATCCCTCACATTGAAGCCCGGATCGTCGAGATGACCCCCCTAAGAGCGCTGAGCGAACCCCGGATTTGGTTTGCCGTATTGTGGCGACGGATCAACAGTCGGAGCCCGCCTAGCCTCGACGAGACGGATCTCTTGCTGTTTGCAATTAGGCAGCCTCTGTCCGAATCGGTGGAGGATTACATCCTTGGGAAGTTCCTTAGCGCCATCGCTATGGCCAGCGCTGCGGTTGAAGGCCTATTGATATACGAATTGGCGAAGGCTGGAAAACCTCGCCCCAAAGGCACTCTCGATTCACTTATTGGCGCAGGCAGGCGAGTAGGGCTGATAAAACGAGAATCTGGAGTCCTGAAAGATCTCGCCCGAATCAACCATCTTCGCTCGGAAGTCATGCACTATGTGGACGTAAAGAACGCGGCCGCTTGGACGGACAACATCTTCGAGCGGTCGATGGGACCGGGATCACCAAGCCGCATCGATGCCCCTCTCGCGAGCGGGCCGGTCAGGGACATGGCCAAGGAGGCCCTTGACAAGATGGATTCCGTGTTCTCGACCTTCTGGGGCCCATCTTTGAGTTGGTTTGAAAAAGAGGGACAGAACCCCTTGAAATCGAAAGCTCAGGAGCAGGGTGGCTAGCCGTGGGCGTCGACCTCTCTGACATCCTGGCGCGGCAGACGCGCGAGCTTGCCGACTTTAAGGGCGAGGTCGTGGCCGTTGACGCCTTCAACACGCTCTACCAATTCCTCGCCACCATCCGCGGCTCCGACGGGACACCCCTCAAGGACAACGAGGGGCGCGTGACCTCGCACTTGTCCGGGCTACTGTACCGCAACACGAGTTTTCTCGAGGCCGGCATCAAGCCCATCTACGTCTTCGACGGCGAGCCGCCGGCGCTCAAGCAGCGCACCATTGACGCCCGGCGTGCGCGCAGGGAGCAGGCGGAGCGCGAGTACAAGGAGGCCCTGGCGCGCGGAGACCTCGAGACTGCGCGCAGCAAAGCGCAGCAGACTTCACGTCTGGAGCCCGGGATGGTCGAGGAGGCGAAGGACGCCCTCGGGGCGCTTGGAATCCCCGTGGTGCAGGCGCCCTCCGAAGGCGAGGCGCAGGCGAGCGCAATGGTGCGCGCGGGGGTGGCGACGGCCGTCGGCTCGCAGGACTTCGACTGCATGCTCTTTGGCGCGCCGCGCCTTGCGCGCAACATGGCGGTGTCGGGGCGCCGCAAACTGCCGGGCCGCGACGCGTTTATAACCGTCGTGCCCGAGGTCTTCGAATTGGAGAGCAACTTGCAGGCCCTCTCCCTTTCACGGGAACAGCTGATCGACATCGGCATCCTGGTGGGGACGGACTTCAACGAAGGCGTGAAGGGCTACGGCCCCAAGAAAGCGCTGAAACTCATCAGGGAGCACCACCGGCTCGAACAGGCTTGCGCCGTCAAAGGCATCGAGGTCCCGCCCTACGCAGACGAGATCCGCCGGTTTTTCCTGAATCCGCCTACGATCTCGGTGGCTCCCCCCGCGTTTGGAGCGCCGGACTTCGAACGCGTCCTCCAGATCTTCGTCGAAAAGCACCAGTTCAGCCGCCAGCGCGTCGAAGCCGCCCTCAACAAGATCCATTCGGTCGCGTCGGCCGGGCAGCAGCGGAACCTCGACGCTTTTTTCTAGGTCGAAGCGACCTCCCTTCGCCGTGGGCGGGGCCAAGGACTGGGCGCTGATCATCCGCCCTCCCATCGTCATCATCTCCGTGGCCGGAGCGAGCGTCGGGTTCCTCAATGCGACGATCGGCGAGGGCCACGCGTTCCCGCTCGTCGGGTGGATCGTCAACGCCGTAGCGGCCGCCCTCATGGCATCCGGCCTCATGGTTCACAACGACTACTACGACCTCGAGTCCGACAAGGTCAATCGGCCCCACAAGGTGCTCGCCCAGGGCCGCGTCAAGGCGAAGACCGCCCGGGATGTGGGTTTTGCGCTCATGGTCATCGGCGTTGCGCTTTCCTTCCTCGGCCACCCGCAAGGCTCGCTCGCCGAGTCGGTCAACTATGTCGCGGGGCTCATCGCGCTCACCGTGCTCGCCGACGGCCTGCTCTACAACACGATCGGCAAGAAGCACGGGATCGGCGGCCACATCGAGGTCGCCTACGGGGTCGCGCTGATCCCCGTGTTCGGCGCGGCCGGGGCGCACAATGTGATGCTCGTCCTGCCGCTGGGCCTCGGCCTCTTTGTGATGGAGGTCGGCCGCGAGATCATGGTGGCCGGGGGCGACATCGAGGGCGACCGCAAGGCGGGGTGGATCACGCTCCCCGTCAAGATCGGAATGCGCCCCGCGCTTGCGGTGGCCCTTGCTTGCTACCTCATCTCGCTCCCGCTGTTCTTGTTGCCCGTCATCGCCCCCGCGTGGATCCCGTGGCGCCCGTCGCTGCTCTACGTGGTGGGTTCGGTGGCGTTCATCGCGGGGCTGGTCGCCCTATGGGTCCCCTGCTGGAAGGACCCCAAATTCGAGGTCTTCGAGAAGTTCATCCGCACGGGGTCGCGGATGCTCGTGTTCGGATTCGAATTGCTGCTCATCGCCGAAGCGTTCGTGTAGGCACGAGACTACGAGAGCCAGCCGCCCTCGTCGTCGCCCTCCGGCGCGTCGTCTGCGCGAGGCTCCTTCTCTTCCATTTCGGACTCGCCGTCGCCGTAGAAGGACGAGATGTCGAAAAGGAAATCGACGTGCGCGCCGCATTCGCTGCACATCGTCTTGAGGACGTCCATTGGCCCCGCGGTCTCCGTCGGCCCTTTGACTTCCTCCATCTCGATCTCGAACCCGCCGCCGCAACTGTGCGTCTCCCGCTGGATCATGTCGAGCTCCTCTTCGCGGGCGCCCACCACGTAGGGGCCCCGGGTCTTTGTCTGGATTTTCTTTTCCTTGGGCGCTTTGGCGACCTTCGAGGGAGGCGCGGCTGCCGCGGCCGCGGGCGCTTCTCGCGCCGGGTTCACTTTGGCTTTAGCGGGGTTCTTTGGAGCCTTCGCCAAGGTATCCCCCCGTTGATTCCAGGGAGGGGTTCTTATGGCTTTCCACTTGGCCGACCGCGGTGATTGCACGGCCGGGCGCGCGGCAAGCGCGGGAGCACGCGGCGCCGCACCGGCGGCGCGCTACGGGCCGAGCGGGCGCGACCTTCAAGCGACTTGCTTCGAGGCAAGGTCGGGAATTGACGTGCGCATCGGGCACAACGAGGGGCGGCGCGAGCCTCGACGTCGAAACGCTGCGGTGTTTCACGTGAATCTCCAAATGAAACTCAGGTTTCAGCGTGGCGACGTACGATTCAAGTCCACGTGAAACAGCCACCGAACCGCTCATATGCACCGCTCGTGTTACGAATGTGCGGCCCGGGTGGGATGTGCCGACCAGAACCAGGCTCGACCCAACCGCGGGCGGGGAAACCCCGCCCGCAGGGCAGGATGGGGCCCAAGGGTCGGGCCGCGGGGATCACAAGATGAGCGAAACGCCTGCCGCGCCTCCCGCCGCAAACCGGCAGGGCGATGCCACAGGCTTCATTGATTCGCTAAGCGCCCTTTCGGCCCACATCGCGCGGCGCGAGGAATTCGAAGCCAGCGTTCGGCGCGGGTGGACGAAGATGGCCGCCGCGTGCGGCCTGCTTGCCGCCCTTCAGTCGCTCGGCGCGCTCGGCTTCCTCGGCGCCCCCACGGGCATCCTGGCGGTGTACGCGTCCGCGCTCGCCACCTCTTCGCTCGCCGCCCTGCTCTTTTCTGCGGCGGGCGCCGCCCCGTGGCGGGCCGCGGCCGACTCGGTGGACCGCGTGGCGCTTCGCCACGAAGACTCCCCGCTGCGCGACCGGATCCGGATCACGCAGTGGATGCTGTTTGATTCGGCGCTCATGCGATTTGCCGCGAGCGAGCGGCGCGTGAACGCGGTGATCGCGCACGGCGTGATGCTCGTCTCGGTCATGGCTTCATTCGCGCTGGCCCTTTGGCCCGTGCTGCGCACCGCCTTTGGCGACCCGGCCGACTACCAAGGCCGCGGGGCGGCCGCCTCGGTGGCCCTTTTCCTGGTGCTCACGCTGATTACGATTGTGGCGACGATGCGGTCGGGCCGGGCGACGTTCCACGCGGCGCAGCACTATGCGCGGCAGGTGCTCGCCTTCGACGCGGATTTCGGGGGGTTCCTGCCGCGAGCGGAAAAGGAACACGTCACAAAGGTCGCGGAAGCCAAGGCCGGCGCGCCCGCGCACGCCGACGCGGCCTGATCCTACATCGGCTCAAACGCCGAGAAGCCGCCACCTGGCGGTCACGTCGAGGAGCAGCACCTTCTCGGCCGAACACTGCGGGCAGCGGAAGAAGTGCCGCTCGAAGTGCTGGCGCGGCTTGCGCTTGGTGCGCGTCTTGCGCACAGCGACCTCTTCCATCTCGTCGCTGCCGCAGTTGCAGCGGACTTCCTCGAGGGCCTGGTCGGCCTCTTCCACGGACTCCACCGAGATGGGGCCGACGATCTCAGCCTCCTCGAATGCGACGCGCTTGCGCGGCGCCCGGGACTCGGTTTCCGGCGCGTCGTCTCCGTTCATTTGAGGAATCTCCCACGCGCCGCGCCGCGCGACCAATCGTCCGACCGGGATAGCCCTACATGAAGGTTGGGAGCCGGGGGCAAGCCAATTAGGAATTGAACGGGCCTCAGTGCGGGGCCGCGTACTTCTCGCCAGCGGTCACCGCGATCTTCAACCAGTTTTCCGCAGGGGGCAGCGGGCACGAGTACGCTTCGCTGTAGGCGCAATAAGGGCTGTACGCGAGGTTGAAGTCGACCTCGATCTTGCTGTGGCCCGTCTCCTCGAGGTCCAGGTAGCGGCCGGCGCCGTAGGTCTCCTTGCCGGAAGTCGCGTCGCGGAACGGGAGGAACAGGGTCGAAGTGCGCGCCCCCCCCGCGTCCTTGTAGGCGAACAGGGTGGCCGGCCCCGCTGGCGTTTGGATGTCGAGCCGCGCGGCGCGCACTTGCAGGCGGGGCTCTCCCGTGGAGGTGGCCATCTCGAAGGGCTCGGCGCGCCCAACGGGCGTGACTTTGGCTGTCAGGACCCAGGCGATGTCCGCGGGAAAGTACAAAAGGCCCTGGAAATGCCGCCGCTCGCTTTGCGGGACCGGCGACCACGGCTCGCTGCGGAACGCCTCGTCCTTTGAGCGCCGGTGCAAGTCGGTCTCGTGCGCGTAGTGGGACGCGTCGTGGGCCGGCCTTCCCATGCATGAAGCGAGCGCGCGCGCGTTATTTGAACGTCCGTTCAAACGGCCGCGCTCAGGTCGCGCGAAGCTTCGCTTCCATCTCGACGAAGTGCTGCTTCTCGTGCTTGATGAAGCTCTTGCGCAGCGCCCCGCCGATGAAGGCGAACAGGATCTTCGCGCCAATCCGGTCGGGCGTGATCTGGATTTCGGAGTGCCAACTGGTGCCGCCGTCCGGGGTCGGCGAAATCGTGGTCATCCCCTTCCACGGACCGAAGTTCCTCATCCCCTCCGTGGGAATTCTGTTCGGCCGGTCGGAGAGGTCAACGGTGAGGTCATTGGTGAACCGTTTTCCGTGGTCGACGAGGTGGACCTTGCTGCCCGGCAAGCGCGTAATATCTCGCTTCATCAGCTCGCCGCCGTTCTCCTTGCGGAAGAATTCGCTGTCATGGTCGAGCGTGTTGTAGTCGGTGAGGAAGTCGAAGCAGACCTCGGGCGAGTACCTGCTCGTGACCGTGTTTTCATAGTGCAAGACCATCGGTGAGCCCGCCGCGCGGGTCGACCCGAGGTGCCCTTAAGGGTTCCGTATCCCCGGGGATAGGGCCGCCACGCGGGCGGCCCCGACCGCCCGCGGTCGCTATTCGACAGTGCCCGGCCCTTCGAACTCGTCGGAGGTCAGCATCCCCTTCAGCGAGTCGTCGAGCACCTGCTCGAGCTTTGCCCCGTTGCCGCGGGTGGCGAGCATCTCGGTGAACGAGCGGTTGAATTCGGCGAGCAGTCCCGTGAGGGTGGCTGGCGAGTCCACGGCCACGAAGATTTCGATCATGCGCCGCTCCTCCGAGGCGGCCACGCGGATCACGACCGCGCTCTTCGAGTGCTTCGTCTGGCCGTAGAACCACGCCTTGCCGTCGAACGGCTCGCGCGTGGCGAGGTTCCGCACCAGCACGACGTGGTGGCGCTGGATGGCTTCGCGGGCGACGGCGAAGAGCTCGCTGTACCCGAATTTTGCGGGCAGTGAGAGCACCCGGAACAGCTTTGCGTCGCGGGCGAAAAGCGAGGTTTCGACGAGCCTTCTCATTGTCGCAGGGTTCGCGTGCTGGGCGGTAAAGAACACCGGGCAAACGACCTCTTCGCGGCGGGGCTTCATCTTCACTTCGTGCTGGGCGCCCTGGACATCGGTGTAGGTCGCCATCCCCTCGATGTTGGTGGTGCTGCACGTCTGCGGGTCGAGGTAGTAGATCGCCCCCAACCGTTCGCCGGGCTCGACGTCCCCCAGGTGCACCGTGAGGCCCTCGCGGGCAAGGCCCGCCGGCTCGACGCGCGCGAGCCGCAGCACATTCTGGTTGAACACGACGGTAAGCGTGGCGTTCGCGATCGTCTCTGGGGTTTGGTTGACGACGGCTACGCGCAGCCGCACATAGCCCTTGTAGTGCTCGGTGCCCGAGACGAGCTTGACGGTGCGGTCCATCGTCGAGGCCTTGACATCCGCCCGCGTGAGGCCGGAGGTCGCTGCAAAGACCGGCGCGAAGAACCCCTCGATCCCCTTGAACCGGGAGGGGTCGCCGTTCCAGCGCTCCACGACGCCGGTGTAAGCCGACTCCGCGCGGCGCAGCGTGTCGCGAAGCGTCTCGCGCAAGTCCTCGTCGGGCTCCCCGAACACGATGGCCGCGCCGAACAAGTGGGCGCTCCCTTCAATCATGATGGTGTTCTGTCCGTAGGAGAGGCGCGACAGGCTTGCCTGCTCCCGGAACGAATCGCCGATGAACTCGGTGACGGCGGTGAACATGGCGCCCACGACTTCGGGGTCCTCGAAGGCGGACTCGCCCGTGGATGCCTGGTGGTGGATGAGGCGGCCGTCCTTGTAGAGGATGAGGAGACCTTCCACCACATACGACGGCCCGCGGGGAGTAGCCAGGGCTGCTGCCGCGGCCGCCGCGCCGGGCGAAAGGGGGTCCGGGAGCGTTGCCTCGGGCTCTTCGCGGCGGCGGCGCAGCGCGACGAGCGCGACCGCGCCGAGAACGGCTGCGCCGGCAAGCCCAAGCAGCGGGATCGACGAGAAGCCGGTTGCCGAGGTAGCAAGCGGGCGATTGGAGCCATCGCCGGCGTCGGGCTCTTTGGCGTACACCGTTATGTGGCGCACGCCGCGCCCCTCGTTTCCCCAGCCGTCGCGGACAATGTAGATGGCGCTGTAGTTGCCCGGCGTGTCGAAGACGTACGACGCCGGGTCGGCGTTTAGGGTGACGTTGACCCCTTCGCCCTCGATTCTCCACGAAAAGAGCGCGCCGGCGGGGAAATTGGGGTCGTTGTCCGTGGCGGTCCCTGAGAGGTCGACCCTAGAGCCGTTAAAGGCCGTAATGTCGGGGCCGGCGAGCACCGCGGGGGCCTCGACGTCGGGGGAGATGACGTGGACGCGAAGCGCCGCTTCGGCTCGGTTGCCCGACGCGTCGGTTGCCGTAAACGAGACCGTATAGGTGCCAAGGATCGCGAAGGTGAAGGAGAAATTGAGTCCCGTGAAGTTGTAGACGCTCCCGTCGTAGGCCATAGACCACCAGAGGCGAGCGCCGGTGGGGAAGGCGGGGTCGTTGTCCGCGGCGGTCGCGGTGAAGTGGACCTCTACCCCGGGCGCCGCCACGAGGTCGGGGCCGAGGGAGACGGAGGGAGGGGTGAGGTCCGGGGGGCGCACCGTCACGATGCGCGCGGCCGTCCCGATATTGCCCCAATAGTCCTGCGCGTGCAGCGTTACGATGTAGATGCCCTCCATCGAGAACCGGAAGATCGTGTGGGCGCCGGGGAGGCTGACGTCGGCACCGTTGTACGAGAACGTCCACCAATAGACCCCATTTTGCGGGAAGGTGGGGTCGTGGTCGGTCGCCGCGGCGTCGAAGCTCACGACGGTGCCGTAGGCGACCTCGACCTCGGAGCCGGCGTCGGCGGCGGGAGCCTGCAGGTCGGGCGGGTACACGGTGATGAACGTCTGCGAGCTCGCGAGATTCCCCCAGGGGTCCATCGCAAAGAAGCGGGCCGAGAAGGTGCCGAGCGCAAAAAAGGTGAAGTCGACGGAGGCGCCGGAGCGGTTCCACGAGGTCCCGTTGTAATCGATGATCCACCAGAACGTCCCGCTGCTGAGGAAAGTCGGGTCGTTGTCGGTCGCGCCGCCGGAGAGCGTGGTGGGCACGGTGGCCGTGGCGGTGCGGTTGGCCCCGGCGTCCACGGAGGGCGCCACCTTGTCGGGCCGCTCGACGGCGATTTGGAAGGTTGCAAAACCGATGTTGCCCGAGCGGTCCATGGCGGAGAAGGTCACGACGTAGCTTCCAAGCGTCCAGAATTGGAAGGAGGTGGCGATCCCCGAGAGGTTTTGGGCGGAGCCGTTGTACACAAACGACCACCAGAGGGTGGCGCCGAGGGGGAAGGTCTGGTCGTTGTCGTTGGCTGTCGCGGTCAGATTTGTCCGGACCCCGGCATCCACGGTGCGGTCGGGGCCGGGGTTCACAAACGGCGGTGTGCTATCGCCGGGGGGGGCGGGGGGGAGCTGGTAGAGTACGACGGTGGCGATCGTGGCGCTGGTCACCCGCGACCCCTCTACGGTGTGGTTGCTAAGGGTGGTGAGGTTGAGCCCGGTGACGTCGGTGATGAACCAGTCGGTGGGGACGCTGAGCGCGAGCGAATAGCCGCCATAGGCGGTGCCCGAGTCCTGGATGAGGAGCGTGTGGTTTTGGCCGGCAAGCGAAGCGAGGGCGATGTCGCCGTCATACTCGACCGAGAGCGGGCCCGTGAGCGTGCCCTGGTCGAGGTGCTCGGCGCCAACGGTCAGGTTCGTCCACTGCGTCGCGTTCCCGTCCCACAGGGTCCGGTTGACGCTTTGGCTAAGGGCGGTGGTCTGCAGCCCGCTTAGGTAACTCTGCGCTTCGGCGACGCTGACGGCATTGTTTTTGGGGTTGATGTCGGCCGCCGTGCGGACATTCTTCGCCTCGTTGCCCGTGTAGGACAGGGTGAAGTTGAGGTGGAGGTGCGAACTGTCGAAGAGCAGTGCGTTGTCGGTCCGGGCGGGAACGGCCCCGGCCCCCGCGGCGGCAACGAGCAGCACCGCTAGGGCCGCAAGGCCCGCGCGAAGCGAGTCATCAAAGAACCGAACCAACGGTGCGCCACCCCCAGCCCGACTGCCTGGCAAGGTGCCCTTAAATGCTTAGTGCCTCAAACTGCGCGGCGTGAGATTTTTTGGCCCACGCACGCCTGGGCTACCCCACTTTGGGGAGGAACCGCCCGCTGCGGTCAAGGTAGGCCCTATAGGCCTGGCCGTGGACGGGGTCGGACGAGAGGAGCGCCTCCTCGGCAAGGGCCCGGGTCCGGGCCGCCCATACCGCGACGGCCAGGTAGCCGGCAAGGACGGGGGAGCCGAGCGCGAGCGACTCGCCGATTACCATGAGGAACACGCCCGTGTAGATGGGGTGGCGGACGCGCCGGTAGGGGCCCGTGGTCACGAGCCGTCCGCCCTCGCGCGTCTCGATGGCGACCGTGAGCTCCGCCCCGAGCGCGCGGGCGGCCGCGGCGACGAGGGCGCAGCCTGCAACGAAAACGCCGACTCCAAGGACCGCCGTGAGCAACTCCAACGATGGCCGCAGGGAGAACGGCCAATCGAGCAGCGCCTGCGGGGCCGCGAACGCCATAAGCAGCAGGAGGAGCACGAGCCCCTGCGTCCCGACCCACAAGCGGTCAACGAGGGCCGGAACGGGCCGAGATGCGCGGACGGGCGAGGCCTGCGCCTGACGCAATCTCGTCGCGGGCAGAAACGCGCTGACGGCCATCCACGCATAGGCGGCGCCCATCGCGAAGGCGGCAATCCGAATCTCGTCGGCAGTGAGGGGCAACACCCGGGGCTCCGCCGTCCAACCCCGAAAAGGTTTCGCCTCACTCGCGAGGGTCTGGCCCCAAGCGGGCCTTCCCCCTGGCGCGAGAACGTTCATATCGCGTCCAGGGGTTTCAGGGAGTACTTTGCTGGAGCGTCTCGCCGTGAGTGAATATTGCCACCGCCGAATGGAGACGGAGATCGGACTTGCGCGTGCAGACCCGCGGTTCCTGCTCCCCTCGTCACGACCCCACTACGCGCCCGACCGCGAGTTCGACGCGACGCACATCAAGATCGTCGTCGACCTGGACATCCCGAATTCCTCATTCGACGGGACCTGCACGACCACGGTGAAGGCATTCCACGACGGTTCGCGCAAGGTCGTCTTTGACGCTGTCGACATGAAGATCAAGGGCGTGACCGCAGGCGGGCGCAAGTGCGCGACGAAGTACGACAAGAAGCAGCTCACCGTCAACCTCCCGCGCAACTACAAGGCCGGCGAAGAAGTTGACATTGCCGTCAGGTACCGCGTCGAGAAGCCGAAGCTTGGGATGTACTTCATCCACCCCGAGAAGGCGTACCCCGACACGCCGACCCAGGTGTGGACGCAGGGGCAGGACGAGTATTCGCGCTACTGGTACCCGTGCCACGACGCGCCGCAGGAGAAGGCGACGACGGAGGTCATCGCGACCGTGCCGGCGGAGTTCACCGTGGTGTCGAATGGCGGGCTCAAGAAGACGACCAGCGACAAGAAGCGCGGCACGAAGACGTTCTACTGGAGCATGGCGATCCCGCACTCGACCTACCTCGTGACGCTCGCGGCGGGCAAGTGGGTCGAACTGCGCGACTCGTGGGCGGGGATCCCGGTCACGTACTACACCGAGAAGGGCCGCGAAAAGCGCGCGAAGCTTGCGTTTGGCAAGACGCCGAAGATGCTCAAGTTTTTCTCCGAGTCGATCGGCGTGAAGTACCCGTACGAAAAGTACGCACAGATCGCGGCCGCGAACTTCATCTACGGCGGGATGGAAAACACGAGCGCCACGACGCAGACGGACCTCGTCCTCTGCGACGAGCGCGCGTTTGCGGAGAACTGGCACGACGGCCTCGTGGCCCACGAGCTTGCCCACCAATGGTTCGGCGACCTGCTCACCTGCAAGGACTGGAGCCACGCGTGGCTAAACGAGAGCTTCGCGACGTACTTCGACGCGCTCTTCGACGAGCACGACCACGGGGATGGGGCCCTCCGCTACCACATGCTGTCGAACGCGCGCAACTATTTCGGCGAGGACAAGGAGCGGTACCGAAGGGCGATCGTCACGAATGTGTACAAGGAGCCGTCGGACATCTTCGACCGGCACCTCTACGAGAAGGGGTCGCTCGTGCTCCACATGCTGCGCTACGTCCTCGGGGACAAGCTCTGGTGGCGCTCCATCAAGACCTATGTCGAGGACAACCGCGGCAAGAGCGTGGAGACCCTCGACCTGATCAACGCGATCGAAAAGGCGACAGGCAAGAACATGCGGTGGTTCTTCGACCAGTGGATTTTCAAGGCAGGCCACCCCGAGTACAAGGTGACCTACAACTGGGACGGCAAGAAGAAGGAGGCGTCCGCGTGGGTCGTCCAGTCGCACCGCACCGACGCCGAGACGGGCCTCTTCAAGATGCCCGTGTTCTTCGAGTTTGACCTGAAGGGCGGCGGGCGCAAGGCCTTCAAGGAAACGGTGGACAAGAAGGAGCAGACCTTCACCTGGAAGCTCGCCTCGGAGCCGAAGCTGTTCCGCTTCGACCCGGGCAACTGGATCCTGAAGCATGTGACCGTGGTGAAGCCGCGGGCGATGTGGTTCCACCAGCTACAGCACGACAAGGACCCGATGGGCCGCATCGCGGCGGCGCACCAGCTTGCCAAGCTCGGGTCGACGGAGGCCGTCGAGGCACTCGCCGCGGCGCTCCTGCGCGAGCGGTTCTGGGGCGTGCAGATCGAGATCGCGCGTTGCCTGGGGGACACGGGGACGCAGGAAGCGTACAAGGCGCTCACGAAGGGCCTCTCGATCAAGAACGTGAAGGCGAGGCGCGCCGTCGTGGAGGCCATTGGCGGTTTCCGGCGGCCGGAGAACTTGGAGGTGCTGAAGCCCGCGCTCGAGGCGAAGGACTCGTACTTCGTAACGATGGAGGCGCTGAAGGCGATCGGCAAAGCGCGCACGAAGGGCTCGCGCGCGGTGCTCGAGCATTACCTAAAGGTCGACTCGTGGAACGACGGGATCCGGCAGGGGGCCATCGACGGGCTGACGGCCCTGAACAGCGAGGGTGTGATCGAGCGTCTGAAGGAGCGCACGGTGTACGGCCACCACCAGCTCTCGCGGCTCTCGGCGATCCGGGGGCTCGGGGCTCTCGGCAAGGGGCGGCCGGACATTGTCCAATACTTGGTGAAGCTGACCAGCGACAAATTTCTGCGCGTGCAGGTTACCTCGGTCATGCAGCTTGGGCGCATCGGCAACCCGATTGCGGTCGACACCCTGCGCAAGATTTCGGAAGACGAGAAGGTCGAGGGCCGCGTCAAGCGCGCGGCCGAAGAGGCGCTCCGCCAGATCCGCGAGGGCCTCGACATGGGGCCGGACGTGGACGCGATCAAGAAGGAGAACGAGCAGCTGAAAAAGAAGCTCGCGAAGCTCGAGGGCGTAAAGGCGCCGTAAGGAGCGGCGCGGCGGGGCTACTTGATCCTCTCGTCGTCGTCCTTCCCGATGCCGTCCTTCTTCTCTTCCTTGAGGCGCCGCCCCGCGTCCTTCTCCTGACCTTCGAGTTTGCCTTCCTTGAGCAGCTTCGACAGCATCGCGCGGACGTCCTCTTCCGCGAGCCCGATCTTTCGGGCCTCGTCGACGATGACCTTATAGTTGGTAGGCTCCCCGCGGCGCTGCCGCTCGACGATGATGTTGTAGATGATCTGCGGGTCGACGCGCTTGGGGTACACCACGACGTGGTCAGGGATGCGGGCGCCTGTGACCTCTGAGACGTCGAGCGTGTACGGCAATTCGCCGCGTTCCATCTTGCCCGCGCGCTTCTTGAGCCGCCCCTTGAAGGTGGCTTGCGTCCCGATCGGGAGCGTACCGGCCGCCGTCCCGCGCACGGTCGCGTGGATCTGGCAGTCTTCCTGCTTCTCATCGGCAAGCGTGACGGGCTGGCTCTCGGCGTAGACGCTCTCGCGCTCGAGCAGTTTGAAGTGCGCTTCGCGGCGCTTGGCCCCGCAGCCGCCCCAGCTCGTCGAGCAGACCAGCGGGAACTTCAGCTGCTCGGTGGTCTGGACCTCTTCGGCAAGCCGCCCGCAGCGCGCGCACTTGAAGACCGCGACTTGGATGCTGATTTTCTTCGTCCCGACGTCCGCGATGCGCGCCCTGACCGTGATCGGCCCGCCGACGCGGTCGTCATCAAGTTCCGAGACCTCGAAGGGCGTGGGGCCGGTCGATGGTTCATCGGCCAACGCGTGGGCCTCCAGGCGCCTCCGATCACGGCGGGCGGCTTATCAACATTTGTTGCAAAGTACGCGCAAGGGGACAAGATCGTTGGCGCTTACGGCAGTTCGCGCCCAGTAACTTCGGCAACCATCCGCCGAAGCTCGCCGCCGGTGAACGGCTTGCGCACGACCGCCTTGACCATAGGCACGCCTTTCCAGCCGCCGGATGGCTCCTCGTGGGCGGCCGTGATGATGATCGTTGGGATGTCGCGGCCTTCGGCGTGCAGCCGCTTGACGACTTCGAGGCCGTTGAAGTCGGGCAGGACATAGTCGAGGATGAGGAGGTCGAGTTCGCGGGCGCGGCAGAGTTCGAGGGCGCCGCGGCCGTCGTAGGCGTCGTGGCACACGAAGTCGCGCGTGCCGAGGATCTCCGTGATGATGTCGGCCACGGAACGGTTGTCGTCGACGACCCCGACGCGGATCTTGCCCGAAGCCACCTGCTCAGCCTCCTGCTTCATGATCGCTGAGCTTCAAGCGTCATCAATGCTTTGCACGCTACCGCAGCACGCCGCGGCGCCCGCAGTGCGGACAGGTCACATGGAGGGGCCGGGCGCCAGCGGCCTCGAACATCATCTTGCAGCCGGGGCAGCGGATCTTCTTGGGCGCTGCAGCAGGCGCTGGGGCCAGTGCCTCGGCGGGCGGCGCAGCCGCCGCGGGGCGCGGCTGGCTGGACACCACGATCTTGGGCCGGCCCTCGCGCGTTGGCGGCGCGATCGTGGGCACGGTCTCGGGGCCCGATGGGGCGCGAGGAAGGTCGGCAAACGGCATCGGGTCCACCATGGCCGGCGGCGCATCCTCAAGCGGCTCGCCGTCGTCGGCGACGGGCGCCCATTCGGAGGGGGGCGCTTCCACTTCGTCGGGTCCCTTCAGTTGGGGCAGCTGCCACTCCTGGGGGCGGCGGTCAGCCGGGTAGATGCGGTAAGCGAACATCAGCGCTCCGATGCCGAGCAACACCCCGCCGGCCCATACAATGAGCCCGGGGAGCGCCGCGAAATAGGCGACGAGCAGCAGCAAGAACCCGGCGGACAGCGCTTTGTGGAACGGCTCGACGCGCGCCTGGCCGGTCGCCTCGCGTTCGCGCCGCGCGCCGGCGACACCGATGAAGTAGCCAATGGCAAGCGGGATCAGCAGCAGCAGCGAGTTGTCTACGGGGGAAAAGAGCGAGAAGCGGACGGCCGGGAGGTTCGAGTCCCCCCCTTCTTGCCAAGTCCCGGTGGCGACGCCCGCGATGCCCGCCGGCACCCGAATAACGTGCGCGCCGCCGCCGAAGCTCGCGAGCCCGCCGTCGACAAAGACCGTGCGTTCGTGGACGAGCATGCCCGGCGTGAGGTTGCCTGCAAATCCGATGGCCGCGAGCCGGTCGCCCCCGAGAACGATGTCTGCGTCGCGCTGCGCCCACTGGCCCGAGAACGTGAACCGGACATGGGCGCGTGCCGACGAGTTGACGGGTTCCCCGACGAGCCCGCTCTGGCCGTCGATTTTCACGCCGCCGAGTTCGAAGTTGCGAAGCACGAGGACGTCCTGCGTGAGGATCGTGTCAATCGAGCCCGTGTACCCGAACACCTCGCCGTCGCTCACGTTGCCGTCGCGGTTGAAATCCACGCGGTCGCGAAGCGTGTTCGAGGCCCCCGGCGCAAAGTCCCACGTGACGAATCCGCCGCCGTGTTCGAAGGCCGTGTAAAACTCGACGGTGATGCTGATGTCGCCCCCTTCATTCGGGGCAGTTGCCTCGAGGGTAAAGGGGACGCTACTGAAAAGGAGGAGGAGCAGGGCCACGACGAGCGCGGCGATTTGCCCCCACCGGAGCCACCTGTCCCATTTCGAAGGGGGCGCAACGGGGGCCGCGGGGACACGCTTCTGCCAGAAGGCCAGGCGCACGGGCGCGGCTGGCTGTTTTCCCATTATGAAGGTTGTCCCAGGTCTCGAAGAGGTGCGACACTCGCGTTATGCGACGAGAGCGCCCCGCGGTGGACGGCCGAGCACGGGCCACCGGAACGCTGGGCGCAGGGAATCCCTCACGCGCCGATGAGCCGGGTGAGCCCGATGATGGCGCCGATTCCGACCAGGTGTACGCCAAGCACCTTCCACGACCGTTCTCCCTTGTGCATCTCGGGGAGCAGGTCGGCGGCGCCGATGTAGAGGAAGTGCCCCACGAAAAACGCGAGGATGAGCGCGAGGGCGGCTTCGGGCACCGCGAGGAAGAGCGTGAGGAGCGCGCCCATCACCGGGGCCGCAGCGTCGGCAAGGAGGAACGCAAACGCGCGGCGCCGGCTCTTGGCGACGCGCAGCGCGAGCGTCACCGTGTTGACGCCGTCCGCGAAGTCGTGCGCGATGACCGCGAGGGCCACGACGACCCCCACGCCGGCGCTGGCCTGGAACGCCGCCCCGATCGCCACCCCATCGACGAAGCTGTGCCCGATGAGGCCCGTCGCCCCGAGCCCCCCTTGGTGGTGCGATTCGTCGTGTGCATGCTCGGCCGGGTGCTCCCCCTCCTTATGTTCGTGGGGGGGGTGGAGGAGGATGTAGCGCTCGATGACATGGAAGAAGACGAAGCTCCCGATGATCGTGTAGAAAACCATCTGGCGGATGAAGGGGTCGGCGTCGGAGGTTTTGATGGCCTCAGGCAGGAGGTCGGCAAAGGCAATGGCGATCAGGGTCCCGGCGCTGAACGCGAAGAAGAAGCGGAGTTTGGCTTGGCTGCGGATGGCGATGACGCCGCCAAGCAGCGTGGAGCCAAAGGTGGCCGCGCTCAGCACCACGGGGACCCACGGCTCCATGGGCCGTGAGGGAGCCGGGGCCCCTTATGAAGCCAACGATGAAAATTAATAAGAACCGGGACGCCGGCTCCCCTTTCTCATAAAGGAGGGGTCGCGGCGGGAGCGCGGGGCGAGACCAAGAAGGGCTCGCGGGCGAAGGTCGTCAGCGTGTCGGTGCCGGAGAGCCTACTGGAGCAGCTCGACCGGCTCGTCGCCGAGGCGCACTTCGCGGGCCGCAGTGACGCCGTGCAGGCGGCGCTCGTCGACTTCATTGCGGCGCAGCGGGCGCTTGCGCCCGGGCGCGGCCGCGAGAACGCGATCATCGCAGTCTGCTTTGATAAGCGCGACGAGCGGCGCGTGGGCGAGGTGAAGCACGACTTCGGGGACGTGCTCAAGTCCATGCTGCACACCCACCTCGAGGGCCCCGACTGCGTCGAGGTCTTTGTCGTCGAAGGCAAGGCCGAGCGCATCGGAGCCATGGCGACCGCACTCCAGGGGTTGCGGGGCGTCCACCTGGTTCGGCGGACGTACATCCCCAGGCACGACGGTCTCAGCGGATGAGCACCTCGGATCATTCGCGCGTCTTCGGGCCAGCACCGCAACGCTCTTATCTTGACGGCAACTGAAAATCACGGGGTTTGGAAGTGACTGCACTCATCCCCGTCAATAAGCGCAGGCGAAACCCGACGGGGGCCTCCCGCCTGCTTGCAATCATGATGGCATGCCTCGCGCTTGCCGGGAGCACCGCCGCGGCGTGGGACTTTGGGGCCCGGTCGGCGGCCACGCTTGCCGGCGTCACGGACCTTGCGCCCCTGACCGCGGCCTCGGAGGGACCGGCCACGCTCGTTCCCGTTGCAGCGCCCCTTGCCCCTCAGCCACCCGCCGCCGGCCCGCCCGGTTTCGCGCCCACGCCGCTTGTGCTCTCCAGCGGGGCGCCCCAGAATTTCTCCCCCTTTTCACCCTCGGCATTCACCCATGGCCAGGTGTCGATCGGGCCGAATGTGGACGGGGTCAACATCGACAACCTGCAAAGCATAGCGGTCAACCAGACGGGCAACATAACGATCGCCTACAATGGCACGTGGAACCCGGCACCGGCCACCGCCGCCGACCGGGACTGGGTGCTCGCGATCGTCTTGCGCAATGGCTCGCCGGCGGCCGTCGTGCTCGAAGCGAACGCTTCGATGCGCGTCAACATCAACGCCTCGCAGCTGCCGTGGGTGGTGTACTTTGGCCTGCCCACGCCGGTGGCGGGGGCCAGCCCGACCTCCACCGCGCGGATCACCGCGCTCCCGCCGAGCGGGAACCTCACCATCCTGAATCTCACGGCGGCAAACGCCGGCATTTCGCTGGCGGGCAACGCGGCGCTCCCCCCGATGCTCGCCAACCAGGTGTGGCTCAACGCCTCGGGGTCCTATGGCGGTTCGGGGAACCTCAGCGGCCCCCAGACGATGGTTGTCTTCGTCCCGGCGGACGCGGGCCCTCCGCTGGAGGTGCGCTCGGGCCGCTTGACGCAGTGGTCGAACGCCTCGCACTTCCCCGGCGGCCGGTTCCTCGCCCTGAAGAGCGGCTCGGTGATTGTGATCGGCGGGACGTTCAAGGCGACGGCGTGGACCCGCGGCTCCCCGGAGAGCGCGCTCTACCTGAACGCCACCGTGTACCCGACTTTCGCCGTCCGGCCCGACGCGCTCAATGTTACGGGCACCGTCGGCAACCGCAGCCTTGAGCAAACGACCGGATGGAACATGACCACGAGCGCGGTGATGGGCGTTAGCCCGCGCAACAGCGCCAACTGCAACCAGGTCGTCCGCCTTACCAACGGGTCGTATCGTCTCTTCTGCGCGTGGCAAGACTCCTCCGGGGGCGGCACCTACGGGGTCGACTCGGCCTTCTCGAGGGACGGCACCGCGTGGGCCTGGGAGCCCGGGCTGAGGTACAGCGCCTGCTCCGACAAGCACTCGATCACGCAAATTGCGATCGTGCGGCTCCTCGACGGGACCCTGCGGATGTACTACGACGGCTCCGACCCTGCGCTTTCCTCGTGCAGCCTCTTGGGCAACACCGTGCGTACCTCTTCGGCCACCTCGTCGAACGAAGGGGTCACGTGGACGCTTGAGAGCGACCCGCTCTCCGACTTCACGGTGGCCGCCCCCCAGGTGCGCACGGTCGTGCCGACGACCGGCGGCCAACTGCGGATGTACCTTGACTCGAACAGCGGCCTGTCATCGGCCCTCTCCGACGACGGCCTTACGTGGGCTTTCGAGTCAGCGGTCACGGCGAGCATCCCACGCGAAGTCTACGCGCTCGCGAGCGGCGGCTACAAGATGTACTTCGGGACCTCGACGGTGCAGTCGCGGACATCGGCCAACGGGATCACGTGGAGCGCGGTCCAGACCGAGGTGGCGCAGTGGGGCATTGGAAACATCGAGGCGGGGCCCATCCTCGACCGCGGCGACGGCTTCCCCCAGATCCTTGTCTTCTCTCAAGGCAACGGCCTTTTCCTTGGCTCGGTGAACCGAAGCCTGGCACCCGCTGCGCGGGTCGATGTGGCGGGCCGCCTCTCGGACGGGACGCCGTTTGGCGGGAATTCCACGGCTGCCGGCGCGGGCGGCTCCTTCCAAGAGAATTCCACCGTGCCGGCGCCCGCGCCCCTCGGCCGCTACCAGCTCACGGCCAGCGCGGGCTTTGGCGAGAACAAATTCCGGGGCGTCGTGATCAATCGGCCGCCCGTGTGGACGGGGCCGACGCAGTGGAATGCGACGGAAGATGTCCCGCTCGTCATCAACTTCTCGAGCTTTGCGAGCGACGCGGATATCGCCGACACCCTGACGGTGTTCGCGGCGGGGGCCAACCTCACGATGAACGGGTCGGTGGGGACCCTGCTTTACCCGAACGGCGTGCTGAGCGGGTTGGTCCTCGGCGTGATCAACGATGGCCATGACAACACCTTCTTCGGCCTCACGACCACGGTGACCCCGGTCAACGACGCCCCGACGCTGGCCCTCAACGCCAGCTACACGGTAACCGAAGACCAACTCTCCCAAGTCGACCTTTCCGGCACCTACGCCGATGAGGAAACGCCGGCCAACCTGCTCAACCTCTCCACGAACCTCTCGGGCGCGACGGTGCTGAACGGCGTGGTGTCCGTCAACCTCCCGGACCCGGGGAACGTCTCGGTCACCGTGACGGTCTCGGACGGGTTCAACAATGTCAGCGCAACGACGGTCTTTGTCGTGCTCCCGAGGGACGACGCGCCGACGCTTGTCCTCGACCCTGTGTACCGGGGCAATGAGGGCGCGCTCGTGGTGCTTGACTTTGCTCCTGGAATCAGCGACCCCGATACGCCGCTTGGAAGCCTCGTACTTTCGACCAACCTGACGCCGTCGGCGGTCGCGGGCTTTACCGTGAGCTTGCAGCGCGACCTCCCGATGACGATTGCCTTCAACGTCACCCTCTCCGACGGAAACAACACGGTCGTGGCCACCTCGCTGCTCATTATTGACCCGACCAACGATGCCCCCCGGTGGATCGGGGCGCCCGACCTTTCGGGCCTTATGGAGGACGTCGCCTTCGGCGTCGCACTCGCGCCCTTGGCGGCCGATGAGGAGACGGCAAGCGGCCAGCTCACGTACTCGGCGGACTCGATTTACGCGACGATCAACGGCACCAACCTAACGCTCCTCTACCCGGAGGGCGTCCTTAGCGAGACCTTCAACCTCACGGTGTCCGACGGGGAGCACTCGGCGATCATTACCGTCGCGGCGACCATTGC
>JBGPJF010000003.1:0-99879 GCA_041485285.1 Thermoplasmata archaeon
ATTTCGGGGCCCACGCGCGCGACGGCGAGCGCTTCCTCGGCGAGGGGAAGACATGGCGCGGCCTGTTCGGGGGCGTGCTCGGCGGGATGCTCGTCGGCGGACTGCAAATTGCCGTTGCGGCCGCGGCCGACAACCCCGCGGTCGTCCCCACCTTCAACCCCGCGGGCGGGAAAGCCGGCGCGGCGTCCCTTGGAGTCATTTTCATGCTCTCGCTTGGCGCGCTTCTTGGCGACGCCGTCAAGTCGTACGCGAAGCGCCGGCTCAAGCGCGCGCGCGGCGCGAAGCTCCCCCTTGCCGACCAGTACGACTTCGTCCTGGGCGCCTGGGTGCTCACGGTCGCGTTCTACCCCGCGTGGTTCCAGGCGAACTTCACGCTCGCGGCGATCGTCGTAATCGCGCTCCTCACCTTCTTCTTGCACCGGGCCGTGAGCGTACTTGGCCACCGCATGGGTCTAAAAGCCGAACCGTGGTGACGGTAAACCCCGGGAGGGGGAATGAATGGAAGAAGCCGCCGCTCTCCGTTTCTCGCAGGAGGACCGCGCGCTGCTTGCGCGTCTCCTTGTTGACTGCGGCGCCTACCAGCGCGGCTCGTTCACCCTTGCTTCAGGCAAGACAAGCGACACGTACATCGATGTCAAGAAAGGCATCACGCGGCCGGACATCCTGGCGCTTGTCGCCAACGGGATCGCCCCCCATGTGGACAGCGACCGGATCGCGGGCGTCGAACTTGCCGGGGTGCCCATCGCGGCCGCGGTGAGCCTTGCCGTCGACAAGCCCAGCATCTTCGTGCGCAAACAGCCCAAAGAGCACGGCACGAAAAGGCGGATCGAGGGGGACCTGAAGGCTGGTGAATCCGTGACCGTCGTGGAGGATGTGACCACCACCGGCGCATCCGTCATCTCGGCGATCGAAGCGGTGAAGGCGGCGGGCGGTCTGGTCGACCGCGTCGTCACCGTGGTCGACCGCGAGGAAGGCGCGGAAGAGGCGCTGTTCAAGATCGGGGTCGAGCTCGTCGCCGTCCTCGACATGTCGACGCTGAAGCGGACGCACGACGAGATGGAAGCGTACAAGGCGGGCAAGCGGCGGCGGTGAGGGGAGCGCCCATGAAGGTCCTGCTGCTCGGCGGCGGCGGGCGCGAGCACGCCATGGCGGAGGCGGCACGCCGCTGGGGCGGCGAACTGTTTGTGGTGATGGGGAACGCGAACCCCGGCATCGAGCGGCTCGCGGCCAAGGTGAAGCGCGCGGAGCCCACCGACGCGGACGCCGTCACGGCCTTCGCAAAGGCCGAGGGCATAGACCTCATGATTGTGGGGCCCGAGGCTGCCCTGAAGGCCGGCGTGACCGACGAGGTCGCCGAACTTGGCGTGCGTGTGGCCTCTCCGTCCCAGATGGCGGCGCGGATCGAGACCTCCAAGGCGTTTATGCGCGACCTTCTCAAGCGCCGCGGCGTTTCGGCCACGGTGGAGGCGCACGCATTCTCGGATGCGGCGGAGGCGCGCGCGTTCCTCGAGCAGTGCAAATACGCCGTGGCGGTGAAACCGTCGGGCCTGACCGGCGGGAAGGGCGTCCAGGTCGAAGGCAAGGACTTCAAGGAGCGCGACAAGGCCGCGGCCGCCGCGTACGCCGCCGAGGTCCTGTCGAAATCCGTCGGAGGGGAGGCCCGCGTCGTCGTCGAGCGCCGCCTCGACGGGGAGGAGTTCACGATGATGGCGTTCACGGACGGCACGACCGTGCGCCCCATGCCGCTCGTGCAGGACCACAAGCGGGCCTACGAGGGGGACAAGGGGCCGAACACCGGGGGGATGGGCTCGTATTCCCTCGCTGACCACGCGCTCCCGTTCTTGGCGCCCGAGGACGTCGAAGCCGCGCGGCAGGCGATCACCGCGACCGTCGACGCGCTGCGCGCCGACGGATGTCCCTTTGTGGGGCCGATCTACGGGCAGTTCATGGCCACGGTCGACGGGCCGCGCGTCATCGAATTCAACGCGCGCTTCGGCGACCCCGAAGCGATGAACGTGCTCCCGCTGCTCGAGACCGACTACCTGCGCGTGTGCCAGGCGATGGCCGACGGGACGCTTGCGGACCTCGAAGTGAACTTCGCGCACAAAGCCACCGTCTGCAAGTACGTTGTGCCAAAGGGGTACGGCACGCCGCAGGTGGCGAAGGGCGCGATCCTGCGGGTGGACGAGCCGGCCGTGACGCGCGCTGGCGCGCGCCTCTACTACGCGGCCGTCGATGACATCGGCGGCGGACAGCTGCGCACGACAAGCTCACGTTCGCTGGCCGTCGTTGGGATCGGAGACCGCTTGCAGCCGGCCGAGCGCGCGGCCGAAGAGGCGCTCAAGGCGGTGGCCGGCGAGTACGACGTCCGGCACGACATCGGGACGCAGGAACTTGTTACGCGCAAGGTCGAGCGCATGAAGGGGTTGCGATTCAAGCGAATCAAGGGTGCGCATTGACAAGGCCGGGTCCACCGGGCTCCCGCTGACTAGCCTACATCCTTCCGGTTCCAAGCGAGTTGCCGTTGGAGTTGACCTGTAGCCTGCCGCCTACCAACGGATTCGATGCAACCGGCGTCACGGTGATCTGGATCCTGTCGCCGGCGGAGACGGCCCCCACACCAAGTGGATCTTGGTAAACCACATTGATGGTGAAGCCGCCGGTGGAAGTATTTTGTCGAGCCGCGCCAGAGTACAGCGGCGTGCCGGCGGAATTGGAAACGACGTACTGGATCTGCGTCGGGTTGATGTTAGTGCCCGTTGGGGTGACCGTCGAGACCGCGAAGGTGTAGGTGGTCAAGTTTGCGTTGCTCACCCAGCTGCCTCCGCCCTGGAGGACCACCGTTGGGGGGGTCGGGGCCTGGGAGGGCCCAAGGCCGGCCAGGAGGACGTAGAGAACCGGCACCACGAACACGAGAACGACGATGACGATCACGACGGCCACGATCGCTCCTGCGCTGTCCTTTTGCGGTGCGGGCAGCGGCACGTACACCCCGGGAAAGGGGTACCCGGGCAGGGGTTGCCCCGCCATGGGGGCCATGGGGTACGGGGGAGGAGCCGGCACGGAGCCGTAAACGCCCGGCTGCGGCTGCGTCGGCACGAAACCCGGGTACCCGGGAGGAGGCGGGTTCGGCGGGGTCATCGCCCGGTAGAAGTGGAGGGCGCCGATAAGCGTTGGCCCGGCGAATGCCAGGGTGCGGCGGAGTAGGACGGTTACATCCGCCCAGTCGCGAGAGAGTCGCCGTTGAAATTCACCTGCAGGTTCCCGCCCACCAGGGGGTTTGACGCGACCGGCGTTACCGTGATCTGTACCCTGTCGCCTGCGGAAACCTGCCCGGCGTTGAGAGCGTCCTGAAAAACGACGTTGATGACGAAGCCGCTTGACGAGGTATTCTGGTTGGCCGCGCCCGAGTACAGCGGCGTGTTCGCAGCGTTTGAGACAAGGTACTGCAACTGCACGGGGTTGATGTGCGCGGTCGTCGGGGTCACGGTGGACACCGTGAAGGTGTAGGTTGTCACGGTCGCGTTGGACGACCATGACCCGGCTCCCTGGAGAACGGCGATGGGAGGCTGATTGTTCGCCCCGGGGCCAGGCCCAGGGCCGAGGCCCGCGACCATCAGGTAGAGCATCACGGGGATCATTACCACGATGACGAGAACGACTGCGATCACAACGACGATGATCAGCTTCGTGTTGTCCTTCTTCGGGGGGGGCATGCTCGGCCCGTAGTAAGCGCCAGGTGGCATCCCTGCCGGGGGCTGCGGGGGCGGCGGGTAGCCCGGGGGGTATCCCGCAGGGGAACCGGGCGGGTAGGGTGCCGGCGGGCTCACGGCCGCTGAAGCGTGGTGGTTTCGGATTAACGTTTGCGCGCGGAACGTTGCGCGGTTCCCCCGCCCCCCGGGTCCCCCGTTTGACGCGCCTGGCCACCCCGCCACCCCCCAACCTTTATCCGCCTTCCCCCCTTGGGCCGCGCGAGGACATCGGCGTGGCTGAAGGCAAGGTCGTCATCCCCGGCGAGGAGATCGGCACCGTTGAGATGTTCGAGCCCGGCGAAGGCACCTACGTCACCGAAGACGGCCGCGTCCGCGCCGCCCTCTATGGGAAACTCGTAACCCAAGAGCTCAAGGCGGCCGTCATCCCGCTTCACCGGCCCAACAAGTTGCGGGTCGGGGACGTCGTCTACGGCACGATCCACGACAACAAGACGGGACTTTCTCTTGCATTTGTGGAGAAGGTCGAAGGCACCGACCGCGCGCTAGCGCAGGACAACTTCGCCGCGATCCACATCGCAGACGCCGATGACCGCTACGTCGATGAATTGGGGCAGGTTTTCCGCCCGAGCGACATCATCCGCGCCCGCGTTTCCATGGTCGAGCCGACCTTGCGGCTCTCCACCAAGGGTCCGGAATTCGGAGTCGTCAAAGCTTTCTGCGGGAACTGCCGCGCGCCGATGGAACTCTCACGGCGCATGCGGGGGACGCTCTACTGTGAGGCATGCAAACGCGGCGAATCACGTAAGATTTCGACGTGGTACGGTAAGGCTAAGGTATAATTAGAACGCCCGAGATAAAAGTGGCCTGGGATGGCTGCACTCTTACCGCCGTCCCGTTACGTGAGGCGGTAGAATTGGCAACAAAGACCGAGGGGGCTAACCTGGAGCTTGAGTCACTCCGTACGGAAGTGGCGCAACTTCGGGAGATCGTGGCGGCGCTCGTAAACCTGGTCGTAGAAAACCAGGGGAGCGAGGACAGCGTGGGGGACTTTGACGACGAGGGGTACCTCCCCGAAGTGGGGACGGGCTCCAAATTTGGTTGGGGGATGTAGCCAAAAGCGTTCCTTCAAAACCCATGCCAGCGCATGAGGCGCTGGAGGCATTGGGTTGCCGCGCGCACCGCCGGACACCTCGAGTCCTTTCGTGCCGAAAGGCCGCGGAGCCAACCGGTTCCGCCGCGTGCAGCAGGCCGTACGGGCGCACGAGCAGTTCCGCGGACGCGCCCTGAATCTGCAGGCAAGCGAGAACCTCCTGTCGCCGGCGGCACGTGCGGTGCTCGGCAGCGACATGGCCTCCCGCTACTCGGTGCGGCTCGACCGCCAGTTCGAAGGGACGTTCATCCACAACGCCTACGGCGGCACGCTGTGGATGGAAGAAGTGGAGGACGAGGCGCGCGCGCTTGCGCAGGACGTGTTCGGCGCAAAGCACGCGATCATCGAGCCGATCGGCGGCCACGTGGCGGCGGAAGTCGCGCTGCTTGCCACCACGAAGAAGGGCGCGATGATCGCGTCGTGCCCGCAGGACTGCGGCGGGTACACGGGCTACGACGCCGGGTATTTGCCGGAGATGTTCGGGTGGCGGGCGTCGGAGTTCCCGTTCGACAAGGCCGTGTGGAACCTTGACGCGAACAAGCTCACGGCGTTCCTGAAGAAGGCGAAGCCCGACACGATCGTGCTGGGTCAATCATACATCCTCTTCCCGTACGACTTCAAAGCCGTGCGCGACGCCTGCTCGGATGCGCGCGTGAAGCCCGCGGTGATCTACGATGGCTCGCACGTGATGGGACTCATCGCAGGAGGCGCGTTCCAACGGCCGCTCAAGGAGGGCGCCGTCGCGCTGTACGGCTCCACGCACAAGACCTTCTTCGGCCCGCAAGGCGGGATTTTCCTTACCGACGACCCGGCCCTCGACGAGAAGGCGCGCGCGAACCTGACCTGGCGGACGATGGACAACGCGCACGAGAACCGCATCGCGGCGCTCGCCGTGGCGCTCGCAGAGATGGCGCACTTCGGCCGCGCCTACGCCCACCGCGTCGTGGAGCTTGCCACCACGCTCGCGGCCGCCCTCGACGACGCCGCAGTGCCCGTGAAGTTCCGCGATCTGGGCTACACCCAGTCCCACCAAATCATGCTCGACGACAAGGCGCTGAAGCGCAAGTACCGCCTTGACGTCGCCGAATTCTCGGCAGCGATGGAGCGCAACTCGATCATCCTCGACGCGGTGGGGCGGGTGGGGACCGCGGAGCTTGCACGCTGCGGCGCGCAGGCCGACGAGATGGAGCAGGTCGCGGCATTCATCCGCGATGCGGCCAAGGGGAAGGACGTCAAGGCGCAGGTGGAGGAGTTCAAGTCCCATTTGCCGGCGCCGGCCTTCGCGTTTGACTGAGCACGACTTACACCACCCCTCGGCGCGCGTCAAGCTCGGCCTCGTCGACCAGGAAATACGACGAAGATTCGCCCTCTACCACGTGATACGCCTCGACGCGGATCCGCTTTGCAAACAGCGGCCCGTCGGTCACGAGCGTCTCGTACTCGCCGCCTTCGCCTGCGCAGTTGAAACGGAACTCGCCTGCCTGCGCCACCAACCGCCCCACGAAATTGTCGTCAAAGGTGTGCCCCAGCCAATTCGCGTTGAGCCCGTCGGTCTGCGCGGCCACAATCATGAACTTGAGGCCCGAAGCGACCTCGTCGCGCAAGACGCGCTCCGGATCGACGCGCCACATCGGCGAGTGCGTCGGCACGCCGAGCGCGTGCCCGACCTCATTGAGGCGCGACCATTGGTAGTCGGAGGCAATCGCGCCGCTCAGCAATCCGTCCACTTTCCCCTCTTTGACAAGCGGGCGCAGTGCGGCCTCGAGCTCGGCGACCTCCCGCTCCGGTTCGCCCGAGACGGGGACCTCGAGGTGCGCGATCCCCATCGCTTCCGCGGCAAGTCTGGTGAGGTGGAGGTTCGGCGTGTGGAACATGTGGGAGTCGGCCTTCGCCGGGCGCGCGGTCACGAGCGTCGAAACGGAGAACCCGCGCTGGAGCGCGAGGTAGACGGCGTGGGTGGAATCTTTTCCTCCCGAGTACAAAGCCGCAAGCCTGCGCACGCAACCGCCCCGACGCCGTGCGCCATCGCACCAGATGGCTTAATAGCGCGCCGTTGAGGTTGGCGAGACCATGGGAGCCCGCCAACCGCACGCGGCCAGGCCAAAGGAGGCCGTAAAGGCTCCCTCCAAGCTGTGGAAGGCCGGCGTCCTCGCTTTCGGCGTGACGTGGCTCGCGATGCTCATCCGATGGTGGCCGCTCACGCAGTACAACATTTGGGGGTCCGATGTCGGCGAGTACGCGGGGCTGATGGAGACGTACCTCGGCACGGGCGGCATGCTCCCGTCGGCGTACACCGGGTGGAACGGCGCCTACCCCGACTTCAAGGGGATGTACGTCCTCGCCGGGACCTTCGCGCAGATCTCCGGGCTCGATTCGTTCTACGTGCTCTCCGTCATCGTCCCCGGGGCCGCCGCGCTGTCTGCCCTGTTCGCGTTCGTCATCACGCTCCGCCTTTCCCGGTCGCTCTTCGCGGCAACGATTGCAGGCGGGATCATCGCTGCCGCGATGCCGGAGGCGTTTGCCGGCTCGCACGCGATGCCGGGCGCGCTTGGCGGCATGATGCTGATGGCCCTGATGGCGGCCGTCATCCTGTCGGTACGGTCGCCCGTATTCCAGTGGGTCATCGTCATCCTCGCGCTCGCGCTCATCCCCACCCACCACCTCAGCGCGTACATCGCCGCCCTCATGCTTGCGGTCGGGGCCATGATGGAGGCGCGCTACGGCCCCCGCGACGCGGAGCAAGGGAGGGCCATTGATTCCGCGCTCCTTGGCAGCGTGATTTTGATCCTCGGGTCGGCGCTCTTCTGGACATGGGGCGCGCCCCAATTCTCCGGCAGCGTCATCGCCGGCACCTCTCCCACGGTCGCGCGGATCCTCCCGGGCCTGGGGCTGCTCGGCGCTACGCTCCTTGTGATCGTCACCTGGTACCTCGAGACGCGCCCGCGCAACCTCGCGCGGTTCCGCGAGATGTTCGACGACCGCAGGATGGTGCGCCGCCTTGCCGTGGCCGCGGTTGCACCGGTCGTCGCGCTCGGCTTCCTGGTGGTGATCGGGGTCCCGGGCACCACGACGGCGATTACGTGGCAAGCGGCCCTGCCGTTTGTTCCCCTTGGCTGGACGCTCGGCGCGGTGGCGGCCGGCGCGGCGCGCCTCATCCCCGTGCGCGGCTCCATTCTCCTCTTTGGAGCTGCCACCGCCGTCATCCTCTCCGGGGTCATCGCGACCTTGTTCCTCCCGCGGGTGCTCTTCCCGTACCGCCACATGCAGTACTTCGTGGAGGTCGGCGCGCCGATTGCCGCCGTCGCGCTTGCCTACGCGGCGCGCACCGCGGGGACTTATGCCTTCCCCGACCGGCGCAACCTCGCCCGCGCCACCGCGACCGTGCTGGTTGCCGCGCTGCTTGCCGCCTGCTCCCTTACCGCGTTCCCTTCGAAGAGCGAGCTCGTGGGATTCCAGGAAGGGACCGTCGACAGCGAGGTCGCGGCCCTCGTCTGGATGACCTGGGACATCCCCGGCGCGTTCGTCGCCACCGACCACCGGCTGTCCTCGTTGACGTTCGGGTTTGCCTACCAAGACGCAACATGGGAAACGAGCGCGCCGATTCTCCGAGGGACCGACAACGCAACGGTTTGCAACGCGCTTGATACCGCTCGCAGTCCAAGCGGAGGCACCCACGTCACGCTGGTGCTCATCACGGACGACATGATCGGGGGCGCCGCCCTCTCCCAGTGGGACGCGGCGACTCCGCTGTCGCCCCAGGCCATTGCGAAGTTCGACGCGGGGCCTTTTGTCCGCGCCTTCGATAACGGCGATGCCGTTGCCTGGTGGGCGACTCGGCCGTGCTCCAGCAGCTAGCGAGGCGATTGCCGTGCTGATTGACACTGCGGTCATGGCTCGCGGAACGCGCGCGGCCAAGAACTCGCTGTGGATGGGGGTCGCTTTCCTTGCGATCCTCATCCTGCTTTCGGCATCCTCAAGCTTCGCGGGCGACCCGGCCACGTTGCTCCTGATTTGGATGCTCACTGGCATCGCGTACCTCCTGAAGGTCGGTGAGGCGCAGTCGTGGTGGCGGGCCGCGGTCGTGGCGGTAACTCCCGAGGGCTTCACCGCCCCGCGGCGCTCGTTCGCGGCCGCCTACCGGCGCGAGCCGGGCAGGCTCGTGCGGTGGGAGGAAGTTCACCGCGCTGCACTGGTGCCCGCGGGCCGGGGACCGATCTTGGGCGAGAACCACTCCGCCTCCATCGTGATTGGAATGAAGACGACAATGGGGTACCGAATCTACGAGGAAAACCAGCCAGAAGCATTCCCCAGGATCTGCGAACGTCTCCGGGACAAGGTCGAACCGCCAGGGATGCCTGCCGAGGGGATGACGGCCGGCGATTGGGTGCCCTCAAGCAATCGGAGGCGTCTTTGAACGGCCGGCGCGCGCCTCAGTACAACTTGCCCCACGTCTGCTCGCAGTTGGCGGCGACGAAGCCCAAGTCGGCGCGCGTCAACTTCCGGTGCGTCGCCAGGTCCTCGAACTCGAAGTCTGTGAGCTCGGCCGGGTACTCGTTGTAGTACAGGATGGACTTGACCAGCCCTGCAAGGTGCTTCTGCTCGAATCGCCAGTAGGCGCGCGAGTAGGTCTTCAGCGTGAGGGCAACGCGCGCGGTCGGCCCCGTCCCCTCCGCCCGGAAAATCGGCATGTCGCTGCCCTCCTCGTACGTGTGGCGCAGCTTGAACTTCTTGATCGTGTGGAGCACGCCCGTCCCCGGGTCGTAGATCTCGAGGTTGTTTCGCAGTTTCTTCTCGGCGAAGGCCCACTTGTCGAACACGGACCGCTGGTTCGCCGTGCGCCGCCACATTTGCGCGCCGACGTTGGGCTGGAAGTAGTCGATGTACATCCCGTTCTCCGCATGGAGGACGAGCCAGTACCAGGGGGTCGAGGGCGCGTTCACGCGGACCTTCTGGAAGTACGCGGTGCCGTCGATCCTTTCGGGGGCCTGCCCTTCCCGCTCGATCACCCCCTTCATCTTCATCGCGTGGACCTTCATGATGTCGTAGCCCCAGTGCCGCCAGATGTTCGACTTCGCGTACCGGTGCTCCGAGAGCCATTGGCTCCAGGGCTCCATGTCGCAGCGGATGCGCGTGGTGCCCGCGTCGTTTGCCGTTGACACGGTGTAGGTGCGGCCGTCGCCGGTCATGAAGAGGTCGTCGCGGCCCTTTGCCGTAAGGGAGCCCACCGGGCCGGTCGACTGCGACTCAAACTCGAGGTCCTTGAGCAGCCAGGGGTCGTGCATCGTCTTGCCGTCGAAGTACCACGCGGCGCTCATCCCGTGGAATTTGAGCACCTTGCTCGGTTCTTGGCTCCCCTGCCGCTGGCGCTCCTCGCGGGCGAGCTTGTAGGCGCGCTTCCAGGTGTGGTCCATGACCTGCACTTGGTCGGCGTTCTTCGTGGAGTGCAGGATCATCAGCTGGCGCGTCCGCGTCGGGTGCTCCGGGTCGTGGATGAAGAAAATCCACCACCACCACCACCAGGTGCGGCCCTCGACGATCTGCTCGGTGTCGAGGTCCCACACGAGCGTGGGGTCATAGCCGGTCTTCAGGATCTTGCGGGGCGGCTTGCCCGTCGAGGTCGCAGGGGCGGCCACGCCCGTGCGAACCCGCGTGCCCCTTATATGGATAGCGTAAGCCAGCACGCGTTCACCGGCACGTCAACCGCGCGTGGGCCCCTTATCCACGCGAAGGGCAAGCAGGAGGGTGAGCGAGGCGCGTTCGAGACCCTCAGGAAGTCTCGGGCGAAACCGCCCGGACGCGCCTCGCTTGCCTTTGTTCCCGTCAGCGCACGCTGGGCCGAGCGCAACGGGTTTATCTGACGGAAGGGCGACCGGGCGCCCTGAACCCATGCCAGGGACACGGCTTATGGTGGCGGCCGTTGCCGCGGGCCTACTCACCGGGCTCGCGTTCGCGCTGGTCGCTGGCGGGGCGGCTTCCGGCCTCTCGACGACCTTCGTCAACGTCGCCGCGAGCGCGGGCACCGAGAACCCCAATGGGCTGGGCGACCCCCTCAACCCGCCGCCGCCCCCGCCGCTCACGCCGAACGTGACCTGGCCCCAGTACGTCGCCCTCATGCACATGTGGGGCGGAGCCGCCGTGAGCGACTTCGACAACGATGGCGACCCCGATGTGTTCGTGACCAACGGCGACGCAGGGCCAAGCGCCCTCTTCCGCAACGACGGCAACCTCTCGTTTTCGGAGGTGGCGGCCGCCGCGGGGGTCGCCAAACCCGGTCGGTCCATGGGCGCTGCCTGGGGGGACTTTGACAACGACGGCTGCCGCGACCTGTTCGTGGCCAGTTTCACGGGGCCCTCTTCGCTGTTCAAGAACAACTGCAACGGGACGTTCACAAATGTCACCGCCGCCGCGAACATCACGCTCAACATCCGCGCGGCCGGGGTTGCGTGGGGCGATTTCGACCGCGACGGCTTCCTCGACCTCTCGGTCAGCTGCTACCTAATCTGCGCCAACGTCCTCCTCCACAATGAGGGGGGCGCGACCTTCTCGGACGCGTCGGCCTCGGCCGGCATCGGCGATACGGGGTGGACCTTCCAGCCGATGTTCCTCGATTACGATCAGGACGGCGACCTCGACCTCTGGGACATCAACGACTTCGGGGCCGACCGGCTCTACCGCAACAACGACGACGGGACCTTCACCGATGTGACGCTCCAGCTTGGCATCGACCGCGAAGGGGCCGGCGGGATGGGCGGCGCGGTCGGCGACATCGACAACGACGGGTGGCTCGACACCTTCATCACGAACTACTACAACGATTCGCTGTACCGCAACACCGGGGCGGGGTTCGTCGAGACCTTCGGGGGCTCGCCGGTGCACGACTACCTCGTCGGGTGGGGCACGGACTTGTTCGACGCGGAGAACGACGGCGACCTGGACCTCTATATCGGCAACGGGTTCATCTTCGAACAGACGCACAGCCGCTTCCAGGACGACAAGTTCCTCGAGAACACGGGCGGCGGGGTCTTTGTCAACCGCACCTCGGCGCTTGGCACCTACGGCGGCGTGACCCACGGCGTTGCTTCGGCAGACTTCGACGGGGACGGAGACCTCGACATCTTCGCGGTGAGCCTCAGCGGCCCCTCGATGCTCTTTCGCAACGACGGCGTGAAGGGGAATTGGCTGAAGCTCGACCTTCAGGGGAACATCTCGAACCGCGACGCCGTCGGCGCGCGGGTCACGGTCCAAGCGGGCGGGCTCACGGTCACGCGGCTGATGCTTGCGGGAGGGTCGTACCTCTCGCAAGACGACCACACCCTGCACTTCGGCTTGGGCAGCGCCGTTGAGGCCGACTCGGTGACCATTGAGTGGCCGTCGGGCGCCCGCCAAGTAATCATGAATGTGTCCGCCAATCAGACGCTTTCCCTCCTCGAGCCCCCGCTGCTGATCGCGCGGGCGGGGCCCGACCCTGTCGCGCGGCCGGGCATCCCGCTCAATCTTAGCGCTGCGGCCTCCACCGACCCCCTCGACGGCGCGTTCCCCGCCGGCGCCAACTACACGTGGACCATCGACCTCGGGGGCACCACGGCCACGCTCTACGGGGAGCAGCCGAATTACACCTTCGCGGCGTCGGGCGGCTATAAAGTGGCGCTGGCCGTCGAGGACTCCCTTGGGAACGTGGACGTCGACGCGCTCACCGTGTACGTGCGCGACGAGCGCCCGCCACTTTCAAACGCAGGAGCCGACCAGCGCATTTGCGACTCAGCAACGGTGCGGTTGGACGGCGGGAACACGACCGACAACGACCCGACCTTCGCGATCTTCGGGAATTTCACCTGGAGCATTCCGCTGCCGAGCTCTCCGCTCACCCTTTACGGCCGCAAAGTCACCTTTGTGCCCGGGGTGCCAGGCACTTATGTCGTCTCGATGTCCGCGCGTGACCCCACCGGCAACATCGCCAACGACACGCTCCTGCTGACGGTGCCCGACTGTACGGCGCCCTCCGTGGCCCTTCCCTCCACCGTGTACCTGACCGAAGGCGACACGCTGTCGCTCAACGCCACCGCGTCCGACGCGTCCCTCAATTTCGCGACGGCCGCGGCTTTCCTATGGACCTATGACGGGGGCGCCGGCGAGCTGACTTCGCAAAACCGGACGCTCACCCATAGGTTCACGGTTCCCGGCGTGTTCCGCGCGCGGGTAGCCGTTTCCGATAGCGCGGGGAACTTAGCCGAGGAGGAAACCACCCTCGTGGTCGCCGATGTGACGCCGCCGGCGACTTCGCTGCCGACCAACTACACGGGCGATGAGGGAACCTTGATCCGCCTTGACGGGTCGGGCGTCACCGACAACGACCCCAGTTTTCCGTCGAGCGGGACGTTCACGTGGACCGTGCACTTGCGCGTCGCCGGGGGTAGCGAGCAACTGATTGTGCTCTTCGGGCAGAGCCCCTCGCACGAGTTCTCGACGCCGGGCGCGTCGGTGGTGGACCTCGTCGTCACGGACCGCGCGGGGAACACGGCCGTCGGCCACTCGCTCGTGGTGGTGGCCGACCGCACGCCCCCCACCGTTCACGCGGGCGCAAGCCGCGAGGTCACCGCGGGCGCGACCGTGGCCTTCGAGGCCCTGGCCGCCGACAACGACCCGAGCTTCGCCACGGATCCTGCGAACGCAAGCTACGCGTGGTCCTTCGACTACGCGGGTTCCCGCACGGAGCTCTCCGGCCCACAGTCGAGTTTCCGATTTGACCTGCCCGGCGTTTACATCGTCACGCTCAAGGTGAAGGACGCCGCGGGCAACGAGGCCGTCGACCGAATCGATGTGCGCGTGGTAGCGGCTGCGTCGGACCCGCTCGCCGGAATCGTGCGGATCGCCGCCATCGGCGCGATGGTCGCCGCGGTTGCCATCGCCGTGCCCATCTGGCGGCGGGCCGCGTCGAAGAAGGACGACGAACCGGAGGGCGACCCGTGAAGGCCGCCGGGAGACCGTCGCGTGGAGCTTCGCGCGCCGCGGCCGTATTGGTCGTCGTGGCGATGCTTGCGCCCGCGCTCGTCGAGGCCGCCTGCCCCCCGCCAGCGGCGCGGTCGGGCACCGAGGCCGTCAACCCGTTCGTCACGCCGTTCGTCTACGCGCCAAACGCCACGACCTACGAGCCCTACCGCGGGTTCGGCGCGCAAGTCCCGGCCAACGACACGCCCCAAGCCCTTGGGACCCTCGGCGCGGCCTTCGACTACGACTCGCTGGCGGCCATCGACAACAATTGGTGGGTCACCGACGAGGACATCAACGAATCGGACCTCGGGCTCGAGTGGCAGGCTTTCGTGTTCTACGTGTCCCCCGCGCTCTCGGGCGCGTCATCGATCTCCTTCACCTGGAAAGGGTACGGCGCCTTCCGTTCCCGCGGGCTCGAGCGCACCTACCTGATGGCCTTTGACTTCGACCTCGCGCGTTGGCAGGTCATTGCGGAGACCGGGTTCTCGCTGTCGGTCGACAAGCTCGTCACCGGCGAGATCGTCGCCAATGTCTCATCGTTCGTCTCCGGGAACCGCCTCGTCGTGCTTACCGCAAGCGAGCAGGGGCCGCCCGCGGACATCGGCGATGTGGGCCGGCCGGGCGGGCGACCGGTGCTCACGACCTACCTTGCGACCGATTACGTCGAGGTTCGCGCGTTCTTGCCGACCGCCATCCCCGCCCTCGACCTCCCCCAGAGCTACCTGAACGCGACTGTCGCCCACATGACCTTCCGTGGCCCGACCATCGTCGAGGAGTCCGACATCGTCGTGCGGTCGGGGGCGACCCTTGAACTTGACCACGCGCGCCTCATCATGAATGGGACCAACGCGTCGATCCTCGTCGAGGCCGGCGGCTCCCTGCGGGTGGTCAATGGGAGCCTCATCACCGATTCGCCCTTCGATACCGATGACGGCGGCGGCGGAGACCGGCACTACTGGATCGAGGTGCGGTCCGGCGGCGAGTTCTACCTGGAGAACTCGACGATCGAGAACGCGGGCGTGGCCGGCGGCTCCCTCACGCAGCGCGGGCTCTACCTTGAGGACGCCTCGGGGGCCCTTTGCGGCGCGGCGGTCGTCGGCAAGGACACCGCGGTCGTGGCCGACGGGCTCACGAACGTCTCGGTTGAATCGCTGCGCATCAACAATTCCGGCGCCAACGCCAGTGACTTGCAGCTTGTGAACCAGTCGACGGTCGATGCCACGGGCCTCAACTTTACGCGCCTGGCGATCTCCCCCGACTCGACCTTGATGATGCGCACCGCGATCACCGTCGCCGTCGTGGACGCCTCGGCAAAACCGATCCGCGGCGCGGACTTGCAGATGACGGACGACAACGCCACCGCGTATGCCTCCTCCGGGTACGGCGGCACCGACCCCAAGACGGGGAGGGTCACTGACTTTGACGATAACCCGCTCCCGAACGTCCTCCACGCGGTCGACCGCGCCTACCTCGGGAGCACGACTCCGACCTTTCACGCGACGGTCGTTGCGGCCAAGTATTTCGGGTGGAGCGCCTCGCGGCCTGTGTCCGCGGCCGCGCCGCACACCGAGTCCTTCGTGATGGCCCTCACCAGCCCCACCTTCCACGACGCGGCGTCGCAGCTTGGCTACGACCAGGGCGCCCGCAATTTCTCCCAGCAGGATTCGTTTGGGCCCGCGGTTTCGATCGTCGACTTCAACGGCGATGGGCGCCCCGACCTCTTCGTGTCGGGCGGCGCGACGCGCGGCGAAGCAGAGACGCCCTCCGCGTCGCCAAACCGCCTGTACCGGCAGGAGGCGGGAGGGAACTTCACCGATGTCACCGACGCCGCGGGCCTTACGTCCAAGGGGGCCAACGCTGCGGCGTGGGGGGACTACGACAACGATGGCGACCCCGACCTGTACCTTGTCTACCAAGGGTACGGAACGGACCACGCGCTGCTTTGGGCCGGTCAAGCAAACGCGCTCTACCGCAACAACGGGGACGGGACGTTCACCAACGTCACGAACAGCGCCGGTGTCGGGGAGCGCGGCCACGGCAGCAGCGCCGCGTGGGGGGATTACGATGGCGACGGCCGCCTCGACCTTTACGTGGGGAACATCGGTTGGGTGCTTGCGTGGCTCGTGCGCAACGAGTCGAGCACCCTCTACCACAACAACGGCGACGGGACGTTCACGGATGTGAGCGCCGCGATGGGCGTGAATGGCGGCGTCCCCGGACGCAGCGGCGCGAACCAGACCCTGATCTTCCTCGGCGGCGACAACGCGACGGAGCTTGCGCGCGCTTCGGCGGCAGGGTCGGGGTTCGTCCAAGCCGTGGCCTGGATCGACTTCGATCGAGATGGCGACCTCGACCTGTTCCTTGCGGAGGACTTCGGGGCGTCCGTCCTTTACCGAAACGATGGCACGACCTTCACGCTCGCGACCCAATCTGCGGGCCTTGCCCGGGTCGGCTCCGCGCGCGGCGTGCAGGTCGCCGACATCGACGGCGACGGGTGGCTCGACCTCATCCAGGCGAACCGGTGGGTCGACTTCGTGTGGCGCAACAACCGCGATGGCACGTTCACGGATATCGCGCCGCAGCTTGGGCTTGACGAGGAACTCCCGGGCAACACGCCCGTGCCCCTCGACATCGACCTCGACGGGAAGGTCGACCTGTTCGTCGCCGGCGGGCGCACGAGCACGTTCCACGCCTACGCGCCCTCGTACCTCTGGCACAACCGCGGGGCCAGCGGGTTTGCGGACATCACGGCCTCGGCAGGCGTGGCCCGGGGCAACATCCGTTCGATGGGTGCGGCCGCCGCCGACCTCGATGGGGACGGCGACCCCGACATCGTGACCGCAAACGCGGATGTTCGCGGCTCGCTCTACATCAACGACGGGACGGGCGGCACATGGCTCAAGGTGCAGCTGACCGGCACCGCCTCGCCACGCGACGGTCAGGGCGCACAGGTGCGCCTGGTTGCGCCCGGCGCTGCCACCGGGCCGGTGCAGCAGGTGGGCGCCGTCGGGGCGCGCGGCAGCGGCCAGGGCGCCCAGCTGCTCTTCGGCCTAAACGGGGCGCACCCCGACGATGCCGCCCCGTGGAGGCTGGACATCCTGTGGACCTCGGGCGTAACGCAGTCGGTGAACGTGACCTCCTACAACGAGGTCATCGCCGTCACCGAGCAGGCGCGCACGACGATCGAACCCATCGCGCCACTGAGCGTGGCGGAGGACACGGATGTCATCTTGAGCGTCCACCTTTCCTCGACAGATCCGAAGGTCAACGGGACGGCGGCCGTCCATTGGACACTCGGGGCGCCTGACGGCGTGGTGCTCCTCAACGGCACGACCCCGGACCACACGTTCGCAACCCCGGGGCATTTCATTGGCACGGTCGAGTTCATCGACCGGACTGGCGCCACCGGCGCGGCGACCTTCGCCGTCAACGTGCTCGACACGACGCCGCCCTCTGTTGGCGCCCAGGGTGACCAGTCAGACGAGGCGGAGAGCGGCTACACCTTCACCGCCGTGAATGTGACCGACAACGACCCGCAGTTCGTTTCGACCGGCTCGTTGGTATGGTCCTTTGTCGAAGCGGGCGAACCGGTCTCGCTCTCGGGCGCGCAGGCGTCCCACATGTTCCGAACTCCCGGCGACTACCTGGTGACCCTCACCGCCAAAGACGCTGCGAACAATTCAGCATCGACCACCTTCACGCTGCACATCACGAATTCCTCCCTGTTTGGAATTCGCGAGGTAGCCATCATCGCGCTTGCGCTTGCGGCGGCGGTCGTGGCCGCGCTCACCCTGATGCGTTCACGGGCGGCGAAGCGCAAGGCGGAGCTCGAGCGAGGGCGCCTCGAAGAAGAGGAGCGCACGCGGCCGGCCAAGGACGATACCCAGATCTACGATAAGCCCAAAAAGACCAAGCGCTCGAAGAAGGAGATGAGGTGAGGAGCCCTACACCGCCAACTCGACCCCCACTTTGTGGGTCGCGCGCGCAAGCAGCAGCACCAAGATCGGCATTACGATGATCGAATACAGGAAAGCGAACACGATCGACGCCGCGAAGATGAGGCCATAGCTCTGGATCACGGGCACCGGAGCGAAGATTAGGATCAGGAAGCCGAGCGCCGTGGTCGCCGACGCCTCGAGCAGGGGCGCGCCCGCCTCGCGGACCATCTCCGCGGCGGCCTCCCCCGCGTCCTTGTGGCGGCGCAGTTCGCGGTAGAACGAGTGCGAGATGTGGATCGCGTAGAGGTCGCCCATGCCGATCGTGGTTGTCGCGATCATGACCGTCATCATGTTGAGGGATAGGCCCGCAAGCACCATGGCCCCGAGCGTCCACGCGACCGCGATGAGCGTGGGGGCGATCGTGAGGGGCCCGAGCGCGAGCGACCGGAACGCGGCGAAGAAGAAGACCGTGAGCACGATCAGTGCCAAGATGACCGTCGCAAAGACGGACTGCCAGCCGGAATCTTGGACGGCTTGCATGACCTCGCGGTTGAGGAGCGGCAGGCCGGTGACCGTGACCTCGGAGGCGCCTGCCCCGGCGCCAAGGGCGCGCAGCGGCGCGGCGTCCTCTTCGAGCGCGGCCGTAAGCGCGTCGCCGTGCTCGACGGCGCGGACGACCTCGATGCGCATCACCGCGCGCTCGAAGCCCCCCCCGGCCGACGCCTGAACGAGTTCGGAGGCGGTGGAGGCGGGGTCGGCCGCCGCCGCCGCAAGCACCGCGCGAAGCGAGGCGTTCGTGAGGAGGTCGCCTGCACCCAGGCGCCCGTTGTGGTCGGTGTCGGCGGCTGAAAACGCATCGGCAAACGCAGGCGAGTAGCCGCGCGCGGCAGACCCCTCGATGCGCATTCGTAGCGCAAGGTCATCGATGTAGGAGCCGATCCAAACGACCCCGGCTAAGCCCGCTCCCGTCGAAACGTAGGGGTCATCGGCCGCGCGCGTGGCGGTCTGCGCCATCGCAAGGAAGACCGCGGGGGCCTCCACCGTCCCCTTCACCTCGATGAACACGCGCTGCACGGAGGCGCCGTAGGAATCTTGCACGGCGTTCAGCGTGCGCACGACCTCGAGGTCGGTGGCGGTGATCTGGTCGTAGGAAAAAGTCGTCTCGAGGCTCGTGGCCCCGATGGCGGCGGCGGCCGTGAGCAGGGCCACGACGGCAAGGGCGCTTGCCGGGTGGCTGGTGCACTTCTTGACCGTGTACAGGAGCGCGCGTTCTGACCGCGAGAGGTGTTCCCTCTCCTTGGATTTGGGCGCCTGCTTGGACTTGGAGGGCGCCGCTTCGGCCTCCTTCGCCTTCCGCCGCTCGCGCCTCCCGTCGGCAAGCACCGTGGCCGCGGGGATCAGCGTAAGCGTCAGCGCAAACGAGTAGGCAAGGCCGAGCGCCATCAGCGTCCCGAAGTCGCGGATGAGTGCGATGTTGGCCCCGCCAAACGAGAGGAACGAGAGCCCGTTGGTCACCGTCGCAACAAAGAGGACCCCGCCGATCCCCACGACCGAAGCGAGGACGGCCCTGTTCGGCGACGCCCCGGCGGCCCGCTTGCGGCGGTAGCCGATCGTGATGTGGACGGCGTAGTCCTCCGCGAGCCCGATGAGCAGGACGGGGATCACTTGCGTGACCGGGTTGATGACGATCCCTGCCAGGGCGGCGGTGCCGAGCACCCACACGACCGTCGCGCCGAGCAGCGCCACCGTGAGAGCCACATCGAACAGGTTCCGGTAGACGGCCCACAGCGCCGCGCCCATCACCGCGAGCATCGTGAGGGCGAAGAGCTCGACGGAGAGGTCCATCGCCGCTTGGGTGTCGTACCACATGAGCCCGTACCCGAATGCGCTGTACACAACGGCGCCCGTGCCTTGTGCGCGCGCCAAGTCGCGCAGCGCGCCCTCGCGCGCCCCCAGGGTCGGCCGGTCGAGCGACCCGTTGAAGAGGAAGATGACGACCGTGCCGCTTGCAGCCACGCCGGCGCCCGACGACGAGATCGCGTTCGGAAGGAGCGTTCGCGCGCGGTAGCCGAACGCCGCGCGCAACTCGTTCTCGAGCCCACCGTGGTAGCCGGCGACCGCCGCGGCAAAGGGCCCGAACCGCAGGTCGGTAGATGGAATAGAGGGGGAAGCGGCGGGGGCGTTTGCCGTCGTATTGAGCAGCACGCCGAGCACCCGCGCCACACCGCCGTCGCCGGCGGCGTGGATCCGAGCGGCCGCTCCGGTGCGGTCACGGGGAACCGGCGGCGGCGGCAGCGCAGCGAGGTGCGCCTGCAGGATCTGTGCCCCGACGTGCACTTGGAACATGAACAGGTCGCGCGTGGCGTTGTTGACCGCGGCCGACGCAAGCAGCGGCGGGATCGGCGCCATCAAGTCCAGCATGAGCCACACTTGCGCCGTTTCGTTTCCGGAAACGAACGAGGCGGGCTGCGTGAGCCCAGCCGTGAAAACCGAAAGCGACGACTGCCCGAACCGCGCGAAGAGCGCGGGGCTTTGACCGGCTTGCAAAAGCGCGGCCAATCCATCGGCTTCTTGCAGGAGGGGAACCAGCAGCGACCGCGCCTCCGGCGTGGCACTCCCTGCAGGCGCCACGCGTGCCCCCTCGAACGACCCGGCTGCCGCGGCCCCGAAAGTGGCCTTCGCCAAGGGCGGGTCGCCTCCCCCCAAAACCTCCGCGGAGGTCTCGAGCGAAGCGGCCGTGAGGGTGAGGAGGGCCTCTTGCGGCTGGGCCATTAGCCCGGCGGCCTCGAAATCGGCATAGCGCAGCGCGCCTGCGGCGGCAACCTCGAAGCTTCGCGAGACCGCGGCGGGGGCGCCCGCCTGAATGGCCGTTTCGAGCTGGCGCAGGGCCGCCGCGAACATAGCGCTCGCGTTCACGTCAACGTGGTGGGGCGAAGGAGCCGTCGTGTTCACGACGTGGAGGACCTCGTGGCCGACCATCGCCGCGGGGTGGGCGAGGTCGGAGGCGGCGTCGGGAAGGCTCATCACCGCCTGCAGCTGCGCGAAGGTCTCGTTGAGGAACGTGACCATCGTGAGGACGCGCTGGAAGCTTGCCTGGTCGGTGAAGATCCCCGTGAGGTTGAGGTTGATGAGGTTTCCGAGGAACGCGGTGGTGCGCAGCGACAGGTTGGTTGCCGCCGCGGCGCGCTCCGGCCCCGTCGCGGAAGGCAGGCCGAGGATCGTGGCGTTCTCGTTGAGCGCGACGCTGAACGATTCGTAGCTCACATTCGTCTGCGGGACGGCGAGGTCGAGGCCGCGGTCGCCCATCGCGACGACCGCCTCGAAGAGGCGCGCGGCCATCGAGACGGCGCCGGCCCGAGCCTCACGGCTCGCGTTCGAGGCGAGGAGCGCCGAAAGCTCGGCCGACACGGCCGCAAGCCCCGTCTGCGCCTCAGGTTCTGCCACCGGGTCGAGGCGGTCGAGGAAGAGGGTCGCTTGCACCAGCGACCAAAGCGCAGTGGCATACTCGACGCCCCCCGGGCCCGAGCCGACGCCTTCGAAGCCGGAGGCCAGTGCGGCGAGGAAGGCGTCCGCTTGCGCGGCCGCCTCCGCGTCAAGGTCGCCGACCGAGCGCGCCGAAAGCACGCCGTTTTGCATGAGCCTGGCAGCCGCCGCTTTGGAGGGCGCCGACGCGTTGGAAAGGAGGTGCGTCCGTGCTCCCTCGACGAGCGCCCGCGCCGCGAGGAGAGGAGCCGAGGACGGGTCGGCCGACGGGTGGGCCACCGTCCAGTTGGCCAGCTCGGCCGCTGCAAGGAGCAGCGCGACCGCGGCCGCCTTGAACCCAGCGTCGGTGCCTGCAAGCATGGCGACCTCCAAGTCGGGCACCGCCGACGCGATGTAGCGCGCGCCTGCCGCACGGGGATTTTCGACCTGGTCGCTGCGGACCAACTCGAGGAGCCGTACGGCGGCCGCCGCCTGGGCAATCGCCTGGTCGGCGGCCGGGCCTGCCGTGCTATTCACCGTCGCGGCCAATGCGACCGCGAGCGGCTCGACGACGGTCGCGCGGTGCGCGAGCAAAGCGTCGGCCTCGGCGACGAGGTCGGCAACCGAGACCGCGTTTGCGTCCGGGTCGCGCGGGAACCGGAACGCTTCGGCGACCGAGGAGTCGTGGACGGCGGCGTCCTCGAGGGCAAGCAGCGCCTCGAAGGAGGACGCGCTCACGATGTTCCCGCTTGACGGGCGCGCGAGCACCCCGACATACTCCGTCGACCCGAAGGCTTGCGCAAGGCCGTGGTACGCGTCGGCGCGCGGGCCCTCGGGGATCCACATGTCCTCGCTGTTGACGAGCGCAAGCTGCGGGAGCACGGACGAAAGCGCGAGCGTGACGACCAGCACGACCGCAAGCGTCGCGCGCGGCGCCCCGGAAACCGCTCGCGCTACGCTGGAGGCGGCTCCCGCCGTGAAGTGGACGAGGCGGCTCACGGCGCTACCTTCACATTGCCTGGCAAAGTGCGCCGGGCGTCCGTTTGTACGGAGCGCCCCGATTTAAGCCGTGTGGGCGGGGCGCGTGGCGCTTCATTGGGGGACGATCAGCGTGCCCTTGAAGGGCCGGCCATCGGCGGCCGCCCGCAGCGCGTCGAAGTCGCGGCCGTGGAGCACGGAGGCCGGAATGCGCGAGCGCTGGATGATCTTGCAGCCCATCGCGTCGATGACCCCCGTCGACCCGGCCTCGGAAGTCGAGGTCGAGGTGAGCGCGACCAGCTCGGCGGCCGTCATCTTGTCGATCCGCTTCGCCGTGCGATCGACGCGCGGGTCGGCCGTGTACACGCCGTCCACATTCGTGAGGATGAGGACGCGCTTGGCCCGCGCCCGCTCCCCCATCATGACCGCGACGGCATCGGTCGTGTGCCCCGGGTGCGTGCCCCCCATGACCACGATAGGGTGGAACATCGACGCTTCGAGCGCGTCGTCGAAGTCATAGGGGATGCGGCCGAGCGCCGATTCTCCAAGCGCGGCCACCAGGACGCGCGCGTTCAGCCGCGTGGCGTCGATGCCCATGTGGTCGAGCGACGATTCGTCGGCCCCGAGCTGCCGCGCCGCTTGGATGTAGTTGCGCGCAAGGCGCCCGCCGCCGACCACGACGAACACGCGGAAGGTCTTCGACAGCGCGACGACCTCGGAAGCGAACTGCCTGATGTACGCGACGTCCGGCGCGTCGGGGATCATGATGGAGCCGCCCGCGGAGATCGAGATGCAGGGCTTCAGGTCGGCCACGGCGGCGCAACCGTTGCTGCCCGCTTAATAGGTTCGACGCGCGAGCGGCGCATCCTTCCCCCCGGGAAAACCTTCATCTACATACGCGGCCAAGCCGCCGCAAGGACGGGAAGCGATGTCCGACGGCCAGCCCTTGACGCCTTTGCGCGGCCGCGCGCACGCGTTGCCCTGCTCCTGACTGGTTTGGTCGCGGCCAAGCCCCCGCTTTCAGCGGGCGCGCGGCGGGCCCGCGGCACGACGTGGTTGAATCCAAGGAGTGGTAAAACTCATGGCGGAGGAAGTAAGCGAAGCGCAGGAGCAGCTGCGCGCCTACGAATTCCGCCGGGCCCTCGAAGAGATCAAGAAGATCAAGGGGCGCGGCACCGAGCTTATCTCCGTCTATATCCCGCCCGGCCGCCAGCCCTCCGACGTGATGTCCCGCCTGCGCAACGAGTACGCAGAATCGAGCAACATCAAGAGCCGTGTCACCAAAAACCACGTCCTCTGGGCCATCGAGTCGGCGATGAACAAGCTCAAGCAGTACCGGCAGGTGCCCGTAAACGGGCTCATCATCTTCACGGGGATGGCCTCGGCGGGCGCCGACAAGTACGAACAAGTCTCCTTCGTCCTCGAGCCCCCCCGCAAGACGACCCTCGACACCTACCGCTGCGACTCGTCGTTTTACATCGAGCCCCTGCAGGACATGCTCGTCGACCGCGACCTCTACGGCGTGCTCATCATCGACCGCAAGGAGGCGACCGCCGCCCTGATCCAAGGCAAGCGCGTCGAGTACCTGTGGGGCCCGGAGGAGTCAGGCGTGCAGAGCAAGCACGGGCGCGGCGGCCAGTCGCAGCGCCGATTCGAGCGGATCATCGAGGACCAGGCGCACCAGTGGTTCGTGAAAGTGGGCGACAAGATGACCGACCTCTTCCTCAACCGGCCCATCCAGGCGTTCCTCATCGGCGGCCCGGGGCCCACGAAGGAGTACTTCGCTTCGGAAGGGTACCTCCACCACGAGATCCAGAAAAAGGTCTACAAACAGCTCTTCGACGTCGGGTACACCGACGAGACCGGCGTGAAGGAGCTCCTCGACAAGGCCGAGGGCGAGCTGGCGGGCCTCGAGCTTGTCAAAGAGCGCAAGATGATGCGTCGCTTCATGGCCGAAATCGCCAAGTCCGGGACGGGACTTTCCACCTACGGCGAAGCCGCGGCACGCAAGGCGCTCGAGATGGGCGCGGTCGACACGCTGCTCGTTTCCGAAACGCTGCGGAAGCTGCGCGTGGAATTCACCTGCCCCAGCTGCGGGACGACCCGCGAAATCACGGTCGCCGCCGGCGCCGAGGCCGGGGCGCAAGCATGCCCCAAGTGCGGCTCCGCCATGAACCGTACGAAGGAGACCGACCTCATCCGCGACCTGGCCGACAAGGCGGAGCGGTACGGCACGAGGGTCGCCCTCATCTCGGTCGAGTCGGACGACGGGAAGATGTTTCTTGCAGCTTTCGGGGGCCTCGGCGCCATCCTCCGCTTCGCCGTTTAGAGCCCGTTTTGCACGAATCGTTGCCCACCCCGTTGAGCCGGCCGCCCCGATTTCCACAACCTTTAAATCGGCTCCTCCAGGTTTTGCCCCCTCGTCCCCACGGGGGGGTTTCCCTACTGGCCAAAGGCATTCGGACACGTGCACTGGCGGGCGTCGTGCTCCTCCAGTTTTTCCTCCCCCTGCTGTGGGCGCTCCCGGCTTTCGCCGCGCCCGTCTGCGTCTCGGGCATTCAGCCCCCGCAGAACGGGCCGTGGCTCATCACCAATACCACGACCATCGCCCCCGGCTGCACGATCGACTTCCACAACGATGTCCTCATCGCGGCCGGGCAGGGCCTCACCATCGAAGGGAACTTGACCATGACCGGATGGCTGAACGTAACGCAGGGCGCCCAGCTCGTCGTGGAAGGCGGCCAGCTCCATGTCCTCGGCGGCGTCCCCGGCGTACAGCTCCAAGTCTTCAACGGCGCGCGCGTCACCGTGACCGACTCGACCCTGGAACTCGACGGCCTCAGCGCCCCCGGCGTTTCGAACCAGGCCAACATCACGCTCGTGAATTCCCGCGTGACCTCGCGCGGCTATTTCTCCGCGACCTCCAACAGCGTCATGATCGACGCGACGGCCATCAACGTGACCGCTTCGCCGAACCCCGCGCCCTCGGGCGTCAATGGCAATGACGCGGTGTTGCGAATCGGGGGCCGGACCTCGGCGCTCATTGTCGATTCCACGTTCATTGCGCAAGGCGCCGCCGGAGGGGTGGGCGGGCCCGGCGGGCGTGGCGGCGACGGCGGGTCGGCCATCGCGGACTTCCAACCGCGATCCATGTCGTCGGTGACCGTGACGGTCTCGGGCGGGGAAGGCGGCAAGGGCGGACAGGGAGCAAACGGCGTGTCGGGCGGCGACGGGGGCGTGGGGGGCGACAGCACGCTCACGGTAACAACGGCGACCATCACGAGCAGTTCTCTTTGCGCGTATGGCGGCAACGGCGGCGGCGGCGCACGCGGCAGTTCCGCCACCTCGAACAACGCGGGGCACGGGGGCGCGGGCCTGCCCGGCGGCGCCGCGCTGCTGCTCCTCTCGCCCCCCGACACGCTCTCGGTCTCCCACACGACTATGTGCACACAGGGCGGCTTCGGCGGGACGGGCGGGTCCGGGGGCAACTACGATGGAGCCGCGACCAGCGGCAAGGCGGGAAACGGCGGCACGGGCGCGGTTGGCGGTTCGGCCCGCGTAGTGGCCAGCGCGCCAAACGCGGTCGTCATTGCCGACTCGAGCGTTTCCGCGCAGGGCGGCCCGGGCGGACTCGGCGGACTCTCGGGGCGGGGCCTTAGCAGCATCCCGACGAGCAATGGGAAGGCCGGTACAGGAGGCCGTGGCGGCACGGCCATCGCATTCACCAATTCCACTACGCTGACGCTCGAAACCAACCGCAGCACCGTGCGCGCGTTTGCAGGGTCGGGCGGCAACGGCGGCTCGGCTCAGCAGGAAGGCGGGTACGGCGGCAACGGCGGCGACGCCCGCGCCGGCGCCTTCGCCAATATCTCGGTGAAGATCGTCGACTCCTGCTACAATGCGACCGCCGGCCGCGGCGGCACGGGGGCCCCTGGCTCGCTCGTCGGGCGCGGCGGCGACGGCGGCAATGCCTCGACCTTCATCACGAGCAACGGCGCGGTCACCATGGTCCGGTCGTGCGCCGGGGCCATCGAAGGGGCCAAGGGCCCCTCCAGCGAGACGGGCCGCGAAGGCGTCCCGGGCTTCCCGAACTTGGTCATCAACGCCGTGCGCCTGGCGCTCCGCGATACCACCTTCGGCAATTCGCTCGACGACTTCAACGGCACCATCCGCTCCGGGTTTTACAATGTCACCTTCACGCGGCCCGGCAGCGAGATCATCCCCGAGGGGCCCGCCGTCGTCGACCGGTACTGGTACTTCGGCGCGTATGTCCACAACGGGCAACAGCCGATCCAAGGGGTCACCGTTTCGATCATTGACCTCTCGGCGCCCTCAAATTACTTCGGGACGACGGACGGAAGCGGCCACGTCGCCTTCGAACTCATCGGCGCGACCTACACGAGCGACACCTTCAACACGACCACGCACGCCTACAAGGTCGAGGCGTCGTTCCGCGGCGAAATCAAGAACCAGACGCTGACGCTCAGCCGCAACTGGAATCTCTCGTTCATCTACCCCGAGAATGTGCGCACGCCCGAAGTCGAGATCCTGGCGCCTCGGCCGCAGGCGTACACCGTGAACGGCGACCACCCGAATGTCCACCTCAAGGTCAGGGTCACCGACGCCGACGATGTGCTCACCGGGATCCCCACCCTGTTCCAAGTCTGGGCCTGCATTACAAGGGAGCCCGTCTGCCTGGATGTCGTGGAGATCTCCTTGACCCGCGCGGTCGACCCCAACACCGGCGAAGTCACCTATGAATGGGACTTCAACGTCTCGCGCGTAAGCGACTTCCAGAGCGGGATTTACAACGTCTGCGCGCAAGCCTCCGACCATGTCTTCACGACCCAGTGGAAGTGCAACAGCATCACGCTGAACCAGGTCGTCCCCGTCGTCGAGCGCCCGCAGATCTCCGCGGGGGGCAACGCGCGCGAGAAGGCGCAGCAGCCCGTCAGCTTCGACGGGCGCGTGTCGAACATCGACAAGCTCGAGGGCTTTGGAATCACCGTGCTCGTGTACCGATGGGATTTCGACGGCGACGGCGTCTGGGACTACAGCTCGCCGGCCCAGGGCGGGGGCGCGACCGTGCACATCTACCCGCAGGTGGCCAATACCACGGTCTACCAGGCGACCTTCGGGATCATCGACTCGCTGGGCCGCGAGTACACGGACAGCCGCACGATCACGATCGAGCCGTCGGTGACGTTGGCGCCTTCGCCGTTTTGGGTGTATTTCTGGGTCATCCTCTACAGCGTGGGCGGCGCGGTGGGCCTCACCGTCACTGGCTACGCCTTCCAGCGGCGCCGCAAGGCGATCGCGGCCGAGGAGGAGCAACGCCGGGAAGCCGAAATCCTGGCCAGCATCTTCGAGTGCCCGCGCTGCGGCGACCTGCTGCCCGAGAAGTTCGCGATCTGCGTGCGCTGCGCCACCGAGGACTCGATTGCATCGAGCCGCAAGACAGTCGCGGAGCTGAAGCAGGTCGGCGTCATCGTGCTCGAAGAGGAGGACATGATCGACAAAGCCGCCATCTCGTTCGAGGGCCGGGACTTCGAAACGGCCAACGGCTATCTCGAGAAAGTCAAGGGCCGCGTTGAGGTCAACCTCAAACGCCACAAGGCCACGACCCAGCTCATCCGCCGCGGGCGCCTCTACAGCAAGATGATCGAGGAGCAAGGGCGCGACCTCTCCCACCTCGAGCCTGAGCTCTACCACGCGGAACTGGCGCTTGGCCGGTCCGACTTCGACGGCGCCGAGCACATGGTCGACACGATCCGCAAGAAGATCCTCGGGGTGGTCTACGAGGACAAGCGCCGTGACATCCTCGAGCGGCTCACCAAGCTCGAACGCCAGGTGAAGGCCTTCGAGCCGAAGGACGACAAGGACACGGCGCGAGCCGCCGAGGCGATGAAGATGATCGAGCGCGCGAAGGTGGCGCTCGGCCGCAAGTCGTACGTCGAGGCGGTCGGCTACTACAACGACGCGTTCACGGAGATGGAAGGCGCGCCGCCCGAGCCGCTCGTAGTGGAGCCCACGGACACGGAGCTCGACCTCTTCGAGACGCGCCTCAAGATGCAGGAGGAGGGCGTGTACATGGGGCCCTCGTCGGCGAAGCCCACCGAGGAGAAGGTGTGGCGCCCCGGCGAGAAGGAGTTCAAGATGGACGACACCGGCAGCCAGTACAAGCCGGGCGAAACAGCGGGCGTCATGACCGAAGAGCGCTCGCACGGCCATGTGCAGGACGCGCCGCCTGCACCGGCGCCGCGGCCCGCGCAGCCTCCGCCGAAGCCCGCCGCGCAGCCCATGGCCCCCGCGCCTGCAGTCACGCCTCCCCCGCCCCCCCCGCCTGCTCCCGCCCCGGCGGTGGCGCAACGGCCCGCGCCCGCGCCGGCCCCCGGGCCCAAGCCGCCCGCCCCGGCCCAAGCGTCAGGTGCCGATGTCATGCAACCCATCAAGCCGATGACGCCCCCGCCCGCTGCGCGCCCGCAGGCCGCGCCGGCATCACCCGCGGGGCCAAAGCCCCCGGCGCCCGGGCTCAAGTGCGCCGTTTGCGCCACGCCGCTCCAGCCTACCTGGCAGAAGTGCCCGAAGTGCGCCACCCCGGTGCCCGGTGGCCCGCGCGCCGCCTCGACGACCGCTCCGGCCGTTCCGCGCCCCTCGGCCCCGGCCCGCGCCTTGGCGCCCGCCGCGGCCCCCGCGCCCGCCGCGCCTGCGGCCGCCGCGGCGGAGAAGTGCCCGAACTGCCAGAAGCCGGTGAAGCCGACCTGGAAGAAGTGCCCGTACTGCGCGCACACTTTGCACGGCTGATGCGCTACTTGCCAAGCAAGATGTCTTCGCGCGCGGGCCCCACGCCCACGAAAGTCACGGGGCAGCCCGCCTCCTTTTCGATGAACGCGAGGTAGTCGCGCGAAGGCGCGGCCAAGTCCTGCCACGTCCGCTTCTTTGCAACGAGCCCTTTCCAGTCGGTTTTCGCGATGGGGGCCATCGCCTTGAGGACGGGCTTGCACCGATCATAGTCGGCCGCACGCGCCGGCACGCGGTCGATGCGCGTGCCGTCGAGCGTGTACGCGACGCACACGCTCAGCGGCTTGATGCCCTCGAGCACATCGAGTTTCGTGACGGCCAAGTCCGTGAGGCCCGAAAGGCGCACCGCCCTGCGGAGCATCACCAGGTCGAGCCACCCGCAGCGGCGGGGGCGGCCGGTCGTCGTGCCGAACTCTGCGCCGCGCTTGCGCAAGCGCTCGCCGTCGGCCCCCGTGAGTTCGGTGGGGAATGGCCCCGACCCGACGCGCGTGGTGTACGCTTTGACCACGCCCACCGAGCGGGTGATCGCCGAGGGCGGTAGCCCCGACAGGGCGGCCGCGGCGCCGGCTGTGCAGGACGAGGAAGTGACGTAAGGGTAGGTGCCGAAGTCGATGTCGAGCATGACCGCCTGGGCCCCTTCGAGGAGGATCTGCTTGTTGTGGTCCTGGGCGTCCCATAGGGCGCCTTCCGCGTCGCCGACATAGGGGGCAAGCGCTGCGGCGGCCTTCTTGAGGCGCGCGAGCACCGCCCTTGCGGTGAATTCGCCGGCCCGCGCGGAGGGGACATGCGCCTGCGCCTTCGCCGCCTCGCGCTCAACATGGGCCTCCAGCGTCTCGGGGTGCATCAGGTCGGCCACACGCAAGCCCGAGCGCGCCGCCTTCTGCTCGTACACGGGCCCGATGCCGCGCTTGGTGGTGCCGATCTTGTCGCTCCCGCGGCCCTCTTCGCGCACTTCGTCGAGTAGCTTGTGGAAAGGGGTAACAACATGGGCGCGCTCGGAGACGAGCAGTCGCACGCCTCCGAAGGTCGCGATCGCCGCGCGGATCTCTTCGACAAGAACCTCGGGGTCGACCGCCACTCCTGCGGCGATCACATTGAGCGTCGTCTTGCGTGTGACTCCCGATGGGACGAGGTGGAATGCGAACCTGATGCCGCCGGTGATCACGGTGTGGCCCGCATTCGCGCCGCCGTTAAACCGGACGACCACATCGGCCTTGGCGGCCAGGTAGTCGACGACTTTCCCCTTGCCCTCGTCGCCCCACTGCGTGCCGGTCACGACGGTGGCGGACATCCCTCTTCCCCCGGATGCGACCGGGGTGGGCCCTTTTGAGCGTTTGCGGGAGGCTTCGCGGTAGGCCCGGCGCCGCGTCGCGGGCAGCGCGGGCGCGAGGCGATCCCCCGGCTGGCCCCGGCCTGTTTGGCAATGATTATATCGCGTTCTTCAAATGAAGCGGCGGCCTGGAACGCGCTGGCCAGGCGTTCTTAGCAATCGGAGCTGGATCGAGTGACCGGGGGGGCTGAACGCGAGGCCACGGGGCCCGGGGCCCCGGGCTTTGCAACGCGCGCGGCGCCGGGGCGCTTTGCCGCGCTCGCGCTCCTGGGGGGCGCGGTGGCGCTGCTTGCGGTTGGCAGCGCGGCATCCGGCCACCATACGAACCCCACCTGCGCGGCCGGCGGCTACACCCAAACGTGGGTGGGCACGACGACCTTTGCAAACTTCTCGGTCATCACCGACGAATGCATCCTCGTCGAGGGCGACATCGTGCTGCAGACGGCGGCCTTCGTCCACTTCCGCGACACCGAGCTTACCTTTGCCAATAACATCACGGGGAACGTCACCGTTACGGTGGGGACCAACGCCACCTGGAAGATGAGCGACCGCGACGGCAACCCTGCAACCCAAGCCGACCGCAGCGGGCTCCGGCTGCTCGACCAGCAGAATCAGTCGCGCGGATTCTTTTTCTCCAACAACGCGAGCGCCAACGTGTACATCAACGACACGAACATCGTGGGGGGCGGGATCAAAGGCAACGGGCTTGGCAACCTTTCGGGCATTTACTTTTCGGGCCTTAGCGACTTCTCCTGGAACGACATCAGCCATACGACGTGGGCCAACGGCCTGCTCCTTGTCAACTTCACCCACCCGAGGTCTTCGACCAATTACCAGGTGGTCTCGCTTGCCCCCGCGATGGGGTCGGTCGCCCTGTACCTCCAGGAAGTGGGCAACTTCACCTTCGACCTGCTGCGGGTGAGTTCGCTTCCAAACGGCGTGCTCATCAACGACAGCACGAACATCACGTTCACGTCGTTCTTCACGGCGGCTTCCGTCACCGGACTTACAGCCAATCGGGTCGCGGGCATCACGATCCGCGACATGGTCGACTCCGCGTCGGCAGTGGTCGGCGTCGACTTCAACCTCGTCGTCAATGGCACCATCCAGCGAGCGAGGATCGTTCCGCCGCAGCTCACGAGGTCGCTCTTTGGCGTCCAGCTGGACACGTCGAAGTTTATCCAAATCCTCGATTCGACCCTCTACAACCACTCATCGGCGGACATCCACACGCAGCTTGGAACGCGGGAGCTCCTCGTCCAGAACGTCACGATCGGGGGCGCCGTGACCAACGGCAATGGGGTGTGGGCCGAGGAGAATGCCGACATCTTCCAGCCAAGCAATTTCACGTTCCGCCTGGTGACCATCACGGGCCGGGACGAGGCCGTGAACTTCACGAGGGTCGGCGGGGCCCGAATCGAGAATTCATCCTTCTCTTCGGGCCAGGAGGGAGGGCTCGTTTGTTGGGGGTGCTTTGATGTCCTATTCACTGACGGCTTGCTTGATGGCTTCAGCTCCTGGGGCGCCTTCTTCAACGGCGACAACCTCACGATCGCGCACTCGCGGGTGCAGTCGAATGCAGTCGGGCTGTCCGTGGGCGATTCAAGCTTCCACGTCGAGGACGTGATTTTCCAAAGCAACGACTACTCGATCAAGAGCACGGGCGCGGCGCACATCGGGCCGAGTTCCATCGCCAACTCCACGGTGCCGCCCGGCTCGATCTCGAAGGCGTCGGACGCCGTCAATCTCATCGGGGCCGACACCTCGTCCTTCACGCGGCTCTTCGTCTTCGATAACCAATTCATCAACCTGAACCCCGGGCCGTCCTTCCTGGTGACCGGCCTGCGCCTGTCGACCTTCGGGCGCATCGATGTGGTCAACAACACGTTCATTGGCCTTGCTATTAACGTGAGCGACTCGGGGACGCTGGTGGCAAACGGAAACACATACCGCATCTCGCTGCTGCCCCTGAACGGCGTCGTCATCTGGTTCGATAGCGGCTCGACGCTTTCCGTTTCGGGCGAGACGTTCACTGCACCGACCCCGCCGCTGGGGCTCGGGACGGTCATCCGCGCGCCCCTCCTCTACGCCCAGGCCACCATTGCCAACATGCGCTTGCCCATCTCGGACTTTGGCGTGTACATCAGCGCCGACCCCACTTCGGGCCTGATCACCTCCGCGACATTCCAGAACCTTACGCTGAGCGCCAAGCGCGACGCAATCACCACGTTCAGCATCAACACCGTGTCGGTGAGCAACGTGACCGTCGAGGCGGCCATCAACGCGATCGTCCTCTATGGCGGGGGCACGGCCCAGGACCTGTCCGTGCGCAACGTGTCCCTCACCGCTTCGGGGACCGCCGCCAACCTTACGGCCGATAGCGCGGGGCGAATCACGGTCATGGACCTCACCATCAACCGCTCGGGGCCCGTCCCCCTGCGCGTCCTCTCGCTCCAAGGCGGCTCGGTTGCAACCGTCGCCCGCATCGCCCTTGCCGGCCTGCCCGTCGGCATCGTCGCGTCCGACACGCGCAGGCTCGTCCTTACCGACCAGAACTTCACGAACAACAGCGTGGGGCTGCGGATGGACGCGCCGAGCGCCACCGTGCTCAATTGGACCATCACGGGCCCCGCCTCCGTCGAGAACTCGGCCGTCCGCTTTTCCGGGGACATCATCGTGAAGGGAACCGCCTTCACCCTCCGCAACGCGAACATGTCCATCTTTTCCCTCCTCTCGGACCCGCGCACCTCGCACTTCTTCTTCGAAGGCGCAAGCACCGTCTCCATCAGCGGCGGGACCTACATCACGACCGAAGCTCCCTCCGGCGGAGGGATCATCGATTCGCGGTTCACCATGGAGCTCTCCCCCTTTGCGCGGCTTTCGCTCAACCCGTCGCCAAGCGACCGGCGCGCCGTCCTCGAGGGCCTCGGCGACACGACTTCGTCGGTCCGCTCCGAGCAGGGCATTTTCTTCCAGGCGGAGGGCGCGTCGATCTACAATGTGGAATTCCTCAACGGCTGGAGGCCCATCCTCGTAGCGGGGGTGGACCTCACGCTTACCAATTGCACGTTCGTGGGTCTGGTCGCTGCTCCCGCTGCGGTGACGGTCTTGCCGGGCGGCGCGGTCTGGTTGTCGCATTCGACCGTCACGAACCACAACGGGATCGAAGCGACCAACGCGGACGCCTTCGTCGACAACTCCACCTTCTCAGCCTCGGGCGTGGTGCTCATCATTTCGAACGGCCGCGCGACCATTGAGAATTCGAGCGTGGGCTTCGCTTCCAAAGTCGTGGAGGCCAGCAATGCTGCGCAGGTACAAGTCGAACGCGTGTCCTCCTTCCTGATCTTCCAGGCGGTTTACGACGCGGACACCGGCGCGTTTGTGAATGTGAGCGACTCGTACCTCGACGGCGGCACGGGGGAGTACGACGCCCAGGCCAGGAACGGCGCGACGGTCAACTTCGAGAATACGTATGTCGACCGTTTCCCCGCCGGCGACCGCGTCTACGTTGCCCAGACCGCGCCCAACGGCACCTTCACCGCTTTTTGGACGCTGCAGTTTGCCGCCTGCGTGCTCTCCGACCACAGCCGCCCCGAAGGCGCGCGCATCAACGTGACGGGGGCCGAGGGCTCCTTGCTCTTCTCGGGCGCATCGCAGGCGGGAGGCCTCACGGCCCCGCTGCGCTTCCTTGAGTTCGAGTCGCACGATGGCCGCGACACCTACCACGCCCCCCTCAGCATGGCCGTGGCCGTCGGACCCCTTTCGGCCGTCCGGGATGTCCACTACACCAATCAGTCGGTCGTCGAGGTCTGCCTCGACGATGTAAAGCCCGAGATCCGCGTGCTTGCCTCGTGCCCGCTTCGCACCTCGTCCGAGCTTTGCGACGTGACCGTCCTTGCAAGCGACGAGGACTCCGCCCTCGTGCGCGGGTCGCCCTGCTTTGCGTTCAACGGCGGCGAGTGCGTCCCGAAGGGCCAATCCAACGAGGTGAGTAGCGTGGTGGTCACCGTGACCGTCGTGCTCGAAGACGGGAACAACACGCTCTGCTTTAGCGCCCGCGACCTCTACGGCAACGAAGATGAACTGTGCCTCACGGTCGACCTTGACCGCGAGGCGCCCATCGTCGTGTCCTGCACGCCGCCGACTTCCCAGAAGACGGCCAACTCCACGGTCGACCTCACCTGCACGATCACCGGCGAGGCGCGCGGCGTCGTATTCGGGCACATCATCCCCACAACCTACCGCCTGGACCCCGACGGCACGCTCCACGCCACCCTGTCGCTCCAAGAGGGGCCCAATGCGTTCGAATTCAGCGTGAACGACTCGCTCGGGAACATTCGGACGCAGAGCTTCTCGTGGACGCTTGACAACGCGCCGCCTACCGTCTCGCTGCGCACCGACCTTAGCCACGCGGCCAACACCTCAAGGCTGCTGATCACCGGCTCCGTGCCGGGCGACACCGCGCTGCTCACTTTCAACGGCAAGCCCCTCGCCATCACCGGGAGCCAGTTCAACTTCTTCTGGGACCTCGACACCGAGGGGCAGAACAACGGGACGTTTGTCAGCCAGGACGATGTGGGCAACACGTTCACGCTCGAGGTGGCCGTGCTGCGCGACACCTCCACGCACTGTAGCTTGAGCACGCCCGACAAAGGCGCCCAGACCGGGGACTCGCCGGTGCTCGTGGCGGGCCGCTGCGACGAGGACGTCACCCTCACCGTGAATGACCAGGTGGTGCCCATCGCGCTCGACGGGACGTGGTCGACCCGGATCAACCTCGCGCGGGGCCTCAACACGATCAAAGTGTCCGGGCGCGACGGGAACGGGGCCACCTGGTACGACGAGGTGTCTGTGTTCTATGTTGAGGCCGCGGGCAACTCGGGCGGCTTCTTCATCGCCCTCGTGATCATCGCGGTCGGGATGCTGGTCGCGGCGTTTGTGGTGTCGCGCAGGCCGCGGCGCAAAGACGATTCGCCCGCGTACCGCCTGCAGGCCGGCGCGCAGAAGGCGCCTCCGCGGCCCAGGCCTATGACGGTGCGTCTTCCCGAAATCCCGGAGGAGCCGGGCCTGCGCCCGCCGCCGGGGCCGCCGCCGCCGCCGCCCCGCTGATTTGCTCCTTGGTACGCTCCTGGCCAGCGCCCAAAACGCTCTTCGTGGGGGCGAAACCGCCCCCATGATGCGCGGCCACACGGAAACCGGCCCCGCGCCCCGTCGTCGTCCCCCATTCGCCCGCCGCCGCACGGGGGCGGGCACGCTCCACTCCGCCCCGCGCGCGGCCTGCGCCGCCCGGCTCCCTGCGATTTCCGAGGCACCGTGCCAAGGCCCTCTTGAGGGCGGTTATTCCGCCAAACTCAACCGATCATGAGCGCAGGCTCTTGAGTTCGATGAATCCCAGTTCACGGTTGATCTTGAGTTCGAAGTTTCCGAGCAGGGCCCACCCAAGAACCGCAAGCGGGAAGTCAGCCTCGTCCTCTGCCACGAAAACGCGAGCGCCCTCGAACGACCAACACATTACGGACGCAGATGCGAATCTACGATGTGGAGGTCAATGGCTGCATCCCACCCGTTTACGGGGCCGCCACCGGTCTTCAATTGCCTCCGGTCGCCGGAGGGCGCCCCTCGGACCATTTCGTAAATCGCCGCTGGGATTACCGTTTGGGTCGACCCGGTATCCATGATCGCGTTGAAGGGGAGCGAAGGGGCCTGCCCCGGCCGCGCGATGCGGATCGGAATGAGCGGGAGGCCGACTTGCTCCGGCTCGCCGTGGCCGCCGTACCGGAAGACATGAGACCCAAGCACCGGGGTTCGGAAACCCCCCGCAGTCAATAGACCACGGGCCCCTTCGGCAGGACACGAGAGATGATGACGCGGGATTGGATCTTCATTTCGCGCGCTAGCATGTCAATTTCCTTCACCGTCGGCGCGTGCGCGACGATCCGTCCGTCGACGAGGGCAATCCACTCGCCCTCGGGCAGGTCTCGTGCGGCCGTTCGGCGGGCGCTCGCTGCCGCGCGAAGGGAACGGCCGGGTCCCGAAGAGGATGCTCGCTTGCGGGCACGCATCAACCCCTACCACTCTGAAGAGGGTACTTCAAACCTGGCCTCGCGGACGGCCGCGGAGGTACTCGAGGGGGCAGGTTTACCAACGCCGGTGGCCCGAAGGCCCCACCAAAGACAGACCGCGAAAAGAGAGGGAGTGGACAGGACGGTGCTTGAGGACGCGCGGTCTGGCTATGCCGTCAATTTGAGGGATATAGAGAAAGGCCCCGCTGTCCCTTTGCCCGCCCCCTCCCAGCGTCGCGCGCGCCACCCGATATTTCTTAAGGGGTGGCCCCGCTTGGTCAGGATGATGGTAACCAAGGCGACTGGCCAGCGTGCGAAGGGACGCAACCACAAACCCGCGCCGCACGCGAACTTGCCGCCCGGCGCGCCCATCATGGACATCAAGAGACACGGCGGCCGGTGCATCGCAACGCGCCATGGAAAGGTCGTGGCGGTGGCCGACTCCTTCGTGGCGCTGCAGAAGGAAGTCGAAAGGCTGGGCATCGCTAACGAGGTCACCTTCACGGAAGTCCCGCGTTCGGGAGCGTTTGTCTATTGACGACACCCCGAGAACGGGTCGCGTTTGTGGAGCAGCACTCCAGTTGGGCCTTGCGGAGCGACCAAACGGGTTCAGATCTTTTCTAGGGGGCGACCTCACTGAACAAGACACAATTGATGGTGATTGCGGCCGTCGGCGCGATCGCGGTTGCCTCGATTGCAACCTGGTCTTCCCCCGCGCCGTCGGCGCCGCATCCAAAGGGGGAGGTCACTGTGCAGTATTTTTGCAATGGAGGGTTTCGCGAGGCGATTCAATATGAAGATGGGAGCGTTGCCGTTTTTAGCATTCCTGGGCAGGAATGTGAGGTCGTCAAAGGGTAGTTTCGCCTTGCCGGGTCCTACGGGCCCTGGCTCAATGTCCATTGACCCTCCCCGGCAGAGGGTTGGCGCTCTTCGTGCGGAGTCGGCCGGTTTTGGCCCAGTCCAAGGGGCCGCAAATCGCCCGCCCCATGTGGCCGGGGGTTTTGGGGAAGGTTGGGGACTTACCGCCCGACATCGCATTATGGAACGGGCTTCGCCCCCTCCCCGGTCCCAACCGTCGTTCGGGCGTTCATCGGGGCCTCGGTGAGGCATGTCGCCCACCGCCGCCACCCCCTCATGTGCGGCTTGGTACGCTCCTGGCCAGCGCCCAAAACGCTCTTTAAGGGGGAGCCTGTTGCGAGCGCCGCCTGGCCAGCGCTGGAGCATTGCGTAGCATGAATAATCCGCGCGCGGCCGGCATTTTGGCCGCCACCCTGGCGTTTGCCGTGGCCCTCAGCGGCTGCCTTTCGGGGACGCCTCCCACCCCGAAGCTCGCCGTCAACATCCTGTCGGACATCGACCTCACCGCCTCCCCCGGGTGGACCGTCGGGTGGGCCGTCGAGGTGTTCCAGTCCGTCGGCGCGAACACGACCGTCGCCGTGACTCCCGAGGCCCCGGACGGGTGGAGCGCGCGGTTCCTGAAGAGCGACATGCTCGTCGAGCTTGCAAACGGCCGACATGCAACCTTCATGCTCGTCGACATCCCCGCAAGCGCGGCCAACAACACCTACCACCTGAAGGTCCACGCCGCGGTGGGCGGCGAAAAGGCGGAAGCCGCGGTGAGCGTCAAAGTGTCGAAGCCCAGCCTCAACCTCATCAAGAACGCGTCGGTCGTGCAGATGGACTACGTGGGATTCCTCGGCACCAACCAGGTCTTTGACACCTCGATGTGGGGGGTCACGAACTCAAGCGGCCTCGAGAAGTGGCCTTCGTACAAGAACAGCTCGGCGCAGCGCACGCAGGTCGACTACCACCCGCTGACGTTCACCGAAAGCTCGCACCAAGTGATCAAGGGGTGGGAGTCCGGCATCTTCGGCATGGCCCTTGGCCAAGGCAAGGCCCTCATCATCTCGCCCGAGGACGCGTACGGCCACTTTGTGAACCAGTCGATCAACCTGACCCAGTCGGTGTCGATCTACAACCAGACCACCATCGCGGCGTTCCAGCCGATCTACGGGGGGCCGCCCACGGAGGACGCCCAGTTCGTCGACCCCAACTTCGGGTGGACCGTCCGGGTCGTGAGCGTGGACAACGCGTCGGGCTCCTGCGTGCTTGAAAACATGATCGACATCAACCACACGTACACGCCCTACGGCGTGAACGCAACGCTTGCGAACCTCTCGTCGGCGTCGGGCACCTTCGAGGTGCACTACACCCCGCAGCTGAACGCCCCCGCGAAGAATGGGCCGGACACCGGCCAGGTCGTCGAGGTCAATGCGACGGCCTTCACCGTCCGCTTGCAGACCGAGCACTCGCAGGAGCTTGCGCCCTACTCGCTGTACTTCCTCGTGTTCGTGCGCAGCGTCGCGAACTAAGCGGAGCGCGCGACGGCCTTCAGGCCGGGCCGCAGGATCCCCATCGCCTTGTCGGTGGCTTCGATCGACTTGGCCCCGTCTTCGGTGAGCCGCATCATGGCGCGGATGCAGTCGACGTTCTCCGGCACGACGTCGGCCTCCTGGTGGACGGCCTGCGAGTAGTAGAGCGTCTTGCCTTCGACATGCAGCCCATCGGCCCACACGGCGGTCTCCCAGAGGTCGCCGCGCGCGCGCCGCTGGTCGCGCGCCCACTCGATGATCTGCGCGGTCGACGCGAACCCGTCGCTCCCCTTCAGGAGCATCACGCGAGGGGTGGCCGACCAGAGGTCGGTAACTTCCGCATCGCTCATCGCGTGCTTGAGGCGGACGATCACCGCGTGGAGGTGCATGAGGGTCGTGGGCACCTTCACGGCCATCGTGTGGATGGGGAGCCCCGCGAGCACCGACGCGACGTCGGGCCCGTGGTGGGAGGGAATCTTGAGGACGGGCTCAATGGCGTTGACCGGCCCTTTCTTCGAGTCGTTGGGGTCGACGGCGCGCCGGATCATCACGGCGTAGATCTCCTCGACCACGCCCCGCGAGAACAGGGGGTGCAGCGTCCGGATGAGCCCCGTGGTGTTGCACGAAACGACGCGGACAAAGTCGCGCCCCAGCGTGGCCGAATAATTCGCGTTGGCGTTGAACGACCACCCGATCGCCTCGTGCTCCTCGCCGCCTTGGAAGATGGCCTTGACCTTGCATTCACGGTAGACCTTGAGGTTCTCCGCGCCGAGGTCCTCCGGGGCGCAGTCCACGACGATGTCGCACTCCTTCAGCATCTCGCCCAGGCCGCCGGCAACGGGCAGTCCGGCCTTCTTCAGGGCCTCCGTGCCCTTGTCGGTGGCCCCGTAGAGCGCGTACTTCAGCTCGACCGCGCGCTTGGCTTCGAAGGACGGGCGGTTCTTGGTGACGCCCACGACCTCCATGTCGTGCTGCGCCGCGACGGCGTCGGCGACCCGCTTTCCGATGGTGCCGTACCCGTTGATGGCCACACGGACGGTCATTTCGAATGCTCCCGGTTCGGCAGATGGCTTGGCGGATAAAACCCTTCACGTGGCAGGTTCCAGGGAACTGCGCTCCTGCGGTGGGGGCCTGCGGCGCCGGCGCTCAGCGCGCGAGGATGAAGACTTCGCCCGAGCGCTCCACCTCGAAGCCGACCGAGCGGTAGAGGTTGTAGGCGGCCGTATTTTGCGCGGTGACGGTGAGCGCGGCGCGCGCCAGGCCGCTGTCCTTGTAGCGCTGGAGGGCCGTGGCCAGGAGGTAGCGCCCAAGGTGCTTGCGCCGGTGCGGGGCCAGCACGCTGAGGTCGCCGACGTACGGGTCGCGGCCGACGAGGATCGTGTGCAGCACGGCGGCCATTTGGCCGCCGCCGTCGGCGACGGCAAACGAGAGGGCAGGCGCGTATTGGCCAAGCTCCCCCGAGAGGAAGCGGCGGTAGAGGCGGGTGTAGGCGTCGAGCGACGCGTCGGGCGCGATAATCGCGAAGTCCGTCGTGCCGCGGTAGGCGCGGTAGGCGAAGTCCGCATAGAATTCGACCTGCCGGGGGTCGGGGGTCGAGGCCGTGTAGGAGGCAGGCAGCGGCGGCGGTGGCGCGACGGGCTTGCGCAGGTCGCGCGCAAGGAGGACGCGGTCGAAGGCACTGAACCCGCGGGCGGTCAGCACGGTCCGCGCCTCCGAGGGCGGGAGGTGCAGCCAACGGTGCGACAGCCGGTCCATCGCGCGGACGCGCACGACCCCGGGCGGCAGGCCGGCCATGAGCGTGTCGAGCAATCGCCTCGTCGAGGCGGCGTCGGCGTAGGGAGGGAGGATGTGGAGCAGCGCGAGGTCGCACCCGGTGCCTTCGACCGCGGCCAGGGCGGCGCCCACGACGGCGCCGCTCGCGTCGCGCCAGACGGCCTTCACGGCCAACGGGTCCTCGAAGCGGGAGCGCAGGTCGTTGCGCGGGTCGGCAGGCGTAAGGCGCAGCAGGTGCGACGCGAAGTCGTCGAGGAGCGGCTCGACTTCGGTCGGGTCGACGGTGGCCTCAACCGCCATCGCGCCCGGGGGTGCCGGCGGCGCTGTCCGAAAACTTCGGAAGATGCCCATGGGTGGCCCCCCCTAGTCGGACCAGTAGGGGGCCGTTGGCCCGTAGAAGCGTTCGATGACCGCCTCGGCAAGCAGGCCGCCGGCCGTGCGCCCCGCGGGGTCTTCGGGCACGGCACGGCGGCCGAGCCCGTCGACCCACCCCGGGTACAGCGCGCCGACCGCCCGCGCCGTGAGGTCCATCGCCTGCTGGAAGTCGCCGCCGACGTACGCAAGGACACGCCCCTTGCGCTCAGCGAGCCCGTCCACCGCGCCCTCCGCCGCATCGGCATCGGCCGGGTCGGCAAACGAGAGTTCGAATCGGAAGTTGCGGCGCGCCTTCAGGGGCGCGCGGGGCGCGCCGGCGGCTGCGCGCTTCCCCGCGTCCCGGATCCCAGCGCGCGCCGCCGACGCATCGTGGTGGCGCACGCTCGACCGGTCGAAGCCGGTCTTCGTGGCCGCCGTGGGCACGGAGGGCAGCGCCCACTGCAGCTCCTCGCAGGCGACCCAGTCGCCGGACACGCCGACGAGGGGGACGCCGAACGACCCGCAGAGGTACGCGATGACCAGCGTGTCGCCGATGATATCGCCGTCAAGCCGCGCCGCCACCCACGGCGCGATCGTGGCCGACGAGAAGGAGTTGGGCGTGCCCGTCTTGCCGTGGATGCCCGTGAGGAAGACCCCTTTGACGTCCCCCGCGGCAAGCTCGTCGAGGAGCGTGCCCTTCGAAAGCGCGGTCCCTTCCGCGGCGCGCGCCGTCATGAGGTTCGCCCCGGTGAGGTGTCCGTCGACCACCCGGACATCGCCCGCCCCGCCTTCGAGCAACCCCTCGGCCGCGGCGTTGGCGTCGTCCTGCTGGTTCGGCACGCCGAACTGCTGGTACTCGGAATAATTCGGGTAGCACTCGCGCGGGTTGCGCACGCCTGCAGCACCCTCGAGGTCCGAGAGCACAACGAATTTGCCGGTCAACCCAAACCCTCCTGCGGGGGCCGCGGCTTCCGCTCGACGATATAAGAAACCTGCCGTCCTTGCGGGCGCAGGCCGGGAGTCCCGCGCATTTGTTTATGTACAAAACGCGCCCAAGTGAAGGGCGTGGCCGACCTCCCGCCGTACTATGAATCGCTCATGCGTTTCTACACGCACCAGCCCCGGCAGCACAACCACGGGCGGGCATTCTCGCCGGGAGCCGCCATCGTCTTCCCGAACTTCGAAGGCCGGTTCCACCGTTCGTTCACCGGCTACCCCGCTCACGAGCTTGACCCCGCCCCCCGGCCGATGACCGCCGACGCCTTCAAGCGCACCCTCGACGCGCTCCCGCGGCGCGCGCTCCTCCAAGTTTCCGGGGGCATCCCGCTGTCGCCGCGGTGGATGCGCCGTGCGCTTGGCAGCGCGGCGCGCGACCGGCGCGTGTCGCTCCTCACCAACGGCCAGAGCCTTTTGCCCGACGACGCCGCGCTGGTGACCGCGCGCGCGGCAAACGGCCTCGTGAGCCCCGGGATGTGGGAAGTGGGGCTCACGCTGTTCGGCGACGAGGAACAGCACGACGAGACCGCGGGCCACCCGGGCACCTACGCCGCGGCCGTCGAGGAACTCGGCGAGATCCGCAGCCAGCGCAAGCGGACGGGGGCCCGCTACCCCCAACTCAACCTTCGCTTCCTGCTGTCCCCCGACAGCATTGCGGGGCTGCCCTCCGCCTGGGCCGTTGCGCGCGACTTGCGCCTGGACACGTTCACCATGGTCCTCGAAGACCGCGGCCCGTGGTTTGACGAGAGCTCCGAGCAGGGGCTTGAGGTCATGGAGCGATCTCCCCGGAAATTCCCGCGGGGATTTGCCAGGGAAGCCGCCGCCCAGGCGGCGATGGCGATCTCGGCCGGCAAGGAGAAGCACATGCCCTTCGTGCGCATCACCCAGGGCGTCGACTCGCCAGGGGAAATCAAAGCGTACTTCGAAAACGCGCGCGACCCCGCGAAGTACGAGTGCCCGCTCCCGTGGTTCTGGGTGATGGTCGACCCCGCGGGCGACGCGTACCTTTGCCCCCGTTACAAAGTGGGGAACCTCCACGAAGAGGGGATGGCCGAGGTTTGGAACGGGGGCCGGGCGCGCGCGTTCCGCAAACTGCTCAAGGCGCGCGGCTCCTTCCCTGCTTGCGCGGGCTGCCCCGGGCTGCGCCTCAAGAAGGCGAAGAGGGGCGTGCTAAGCGCGGAGCGGGCGCCCACGGCCGGCCACGGGCGCGGGCGCTCGAAAGGCTGACGCCTTACCGGATGGCGGGGAAGGTCGGCGCCATTCCATAGTCCGAGATCACTTCGACAGCAGGCCGGCTAGCGCCGGTTGCCGCCACCTTGCGCGGGCTCGATCGGCTGACGCCAAAGGCGCGCAGCAACAGCTGCAGCGCGGCGATGCTCCGGGATCGGTTTTGTCCCATTTCCTCCACCTTGCACGCCGACCGACGGCTCAACGGTAATAGAGGGGCTCGGGGAACGTTCCGCGTTCCTTCCAACCCCCTCGCCGGCCCCCTCGCGCCGCCTTGGCAATGTTTATGACCAGGGGCCCGGGATTTGCGCGCGATGCTCAAGGCGGAGCGCAGCCAGCCTCTCACGATCCAAGAGCGCATCCTCCTGCACCTTTCGGCCTTCACGCACGCGCGGGACGCGTACACGGTGCCGCGCGAGGTGACCCAGGCGGGGATCGCGGCCGCGCTTGGCATCCGCGTCGCCCACGCCTCCCGCGAGGTGCGCAAGCTCGTGGAGTCGAAGCTCGCCGACGAGCGCGGCGCCGCCGTCCAGGGGGCGCGCCGCCACCAAAAGGCCTACTTCCTCTCGCCCCCCGGCGTGCAAGCCGCCGTCAAACTGAAGGCCGAGGTCGGGCCGCTGCCGCCGCCGCCCCCGCACGCACAGGGGGCGCCGCGAGGGCCGGTCGCCGTCGAACGGGAGCGCCCCACGCTTCGCTACTTCTTCGGTCGACAAGAGGAACTCGACGCTGCGCGCAAGATCCTCGCGACGCGCGGCGTGCTCGTCGTCGTAGGGATCGCGGGGATCGGCAAGTCGACGCTGGGCGCCAAGCTCTTCGAGGAAGCGCGCACGGAGCGCTCGTCGGTCTGGTACACGCTCCACGAGTACGACACCCCCGCCTCCGTCCTGCAACCGGTCGCCCAAGCGCTCGCCCTCCAGGGCCGCCCCAAGCTTGAGCTGCTCGTCAAACGCGAGGCGACCGCCGACCTGCCCCGCGCGCGCGAGGCGCTCCAGCGCGATGTGCAGGGGCTGTCGCTCGTCGCCTTCTACGACGACGCACAGGCCGCCACTCCCGAAGCGCTGCAGGCCTTGCGCGTTCTGCGCGAGGTCGCCTCCGCCCACCCCAACGCCTTCAAGCTGGTGCTCCTCTCGCGGACGCGCCCGCCCATCTACGACGCGCGCGATGTGACGCTCAAGAAGACGGTGGGCGAGGTGGAACTGCGCGGCCTGCGCCGCGAAGACGCCCTCGAGCTGCTGGCCGCCACCGACAAGGCGGTCGACGCCAGCGAGGCCTTCGACGCGACGGGCGGCCACCCCCTCTTCATCGAGCTCCTGCGCGACGCGGGCGAAGTCGGCGGGGGCAAGGGCACCGTCGACCGGCGCGAGATCGACCGGTTCCTCCAGGAGCAGATCTTCGCGTCGCTTACCAAGGGCGAACGCGAGGCGCTGCGCCGCATCGCGTTCCTTCGCCGCCCCGTCGACCCGCGCGTGCTGCTTGCGCCGCCGGCCTCGATGGAGAGCGTGCTCACGCTCGAGGCCCGCTCGCTCGTGCGCCGGGACGCCCACGGCCGCGTGCTCGCGCACGAAGCGATCCGCGACTTCGTGAAGCGGACACTCACCGAGGAAGAGGAGCGCAACCTCTCGGCGACCGCCTACCGGGCGCTGCTTGCCGAAGTCGAAGAGGCGAACCAACGCGACGACCCCGCCTACGCCATCGCGCTGCTCGAAGACGCCCTCGCCCTTGCTCCCAGCGACGACGAGGTCGCCGGGCTCCTCGTGCGCGCAGGCGGCTTCCACCTGGCGACCGGCCAGTACAACCAAGCCGCCGCCCGCCTCGAGCAGGCCCTCGGGATCATCGACCGCTCGGCCAACCACCCGCTCCATGCGCTCGCGCACCTGCTCCTCGGCGCGGTCCACTCCGAGGCCGGCAGGCCCGAGCCCGCGCGCAAGGACCTCGACACCGCGCGGGCGGCTTGGGAAGGCCCGCTGGGCACGGTCGAGCCCGAGCTTGCGCGCCTCTACCTCGAATACGCGAAGTGGGAGACGCGCTACGGCACGGCGGGCGCCGCCGGCGAGTGGGTCGAGAAGGGCGTGCGCATCGGCCAAGCCTTGCACCACGACTTTGTCCTTGCCGACGCCGAGATGCTGATGTCCCACATGACGCCCGCCCGCGAGAGCAACAAGCACCTCGAGCGCTGCATCGAGATCGCGGGGCGGGGCGAGTTCTCGCCGATGCTCTCGCTTGCGCACACCACGCTCTCGTGGCACATGGTCGACCTATTCGGGGACACGGGCGGCGCCATCGACCATGCCGCCGAGGGGCTCAAGATCGCCGAGACGCTCGGCAACCGCGTGCTCACAGGCATGGCGCGTGCGGCGTTGGCCAAAGCAAAGTGGCGGTCGGGGGACTTGCCCGCCGCCATGGAAGAGGCCAAGCTCGGGATGGAGACGGCCGAGAAGAGCTTCACGGAGCGGATTGTCCCGATCGCGCTGCTCTCCACCCTCGAAACGGAGTCGGGCGATGCAAAGGCCGGCGAGGCCCGCGCCCGCGAGCTCCTGCAGACCGCCGAGCGCTACGGCACGCCGACGGAACTGTTGGCGGCCAAGCGGTCGCTTGCGCGCGCGCTCGATGTCCAGGGCCGCTACAGCGAGGCCGTCCCCTTGCTCGAATCGTGCCACCACGTCTACGAGCGCATGGGCCTCTCGTGCGATGCCCCCAACCACATCGCCACCTGCGACCGCTTGATCCGCATGGAGGTCGCGCGCGGCAACCGCAAGAAGGCGCGCGAGTGGTTTGAAGCAGCCAAGCGGCGCCTCCCGGAGGTCGACAGCCCGGTGGGCGCGGCCCTCGAGGCGATGGCGTACGCGCACCTCAACCAGGCCGAAGCGCCCGCCCTTGCGGCCGCGGGGTACTGGAAGTCGGCCGAAATATGGCGCGCCCTCAAGTGGCGCCTGCTCGAGCTGAAGATGCTCGTCGACGTGGCCGCCGCCATTGACCAGACGGAGCACGGCGGGGGCAAGCCCCCCGAAGGGGTCCCCTCGCGCACTGACGTGGAGGCGCGCATCGGCGAGCTCACTGGCCAGCTCAACGTCCCCCGCCCGAGCCCGCTTCGCGAAGGCTCCGGGGCGTGAAACGCCCGACGCCCTAATCGATTCCCTCGCCGCCAACGTCGCCCTCCGAAGGCCGCTGCCACGTCGCCCACTTCTTCTTCTCTTGCCGGTAGTGGTCGTTGCCCGCGAGGTCATTGATGCAGTACACCGGGAAGCGGTCCACTTCGAGGCGACGGACGGCCTCCGTGCCGAGGTCGTCATAGGCGACGACCTGCGCCTTCACAATATGATGGGACAGCAGCGCACCGGTGCCGCCAAGCGCGGCGAAGTAGACGGCGCCGTGCTTCTTCATCGACGCGAGGGCTAGGCGCGACCGGTGCCCCTTGCCGATCGTGGCCTTGAGGCCCGTGCTGGCGAGGATGGTCTCCAGGTAACTGTCCATGCGCACGGCCGTCGTGGGGCCGGCCGAGCCGATCACCTTGCCCGGCGGAGCGGGCGTCGGCCCGACGTAATACAGGATCTGCCGCTTGAGGTCGACCGGCAGCGGCTCCCCTTTCTTGATCGCCTCGATGAAGCGCTTGTGCGCGGCGTCGCGCGCGGTAAAGAGCACGCCCGAGATTTCGCAGGCGTCGCCCGCGCGGAGCCGCTGCAGCTGGGCGTCGTCGAGGGGTGTTCGTACTTGCACGGGCGTCGTCAGAGGGTCACCTCCTGGACACGGTGCGCGTGGCATTCCAGGTTCACCGCCACCGGGAGCGCACCGATGTGGCAGGGCGCGACCTCAATGCGCACTTCCAGCGCGGTCACCAGCCCGCCGAGGCCCTGCGGGCCGGAGCCGATCGTGTTGACCTGCTTAAGCAGGTCGCTCTCCATGGACGCATAGCGGGGGTCGCTGTGGCGCTCGCCCATCGGGCGCATGACCGCCTGCTTGGCGAGCCACCCCACCTGGTCGAACGTCCCGCCGATCCCCACACCCACGATGAGCGGCGGACAGGCGTTTGGCCCGGCTTCGTCCACGACCTTCATCACGAAGTCGGCTACGCCCTCAACCCCCGCCGCGGGCGTGAGCATCTTGAGTTGGCTCATGTTCTCCGCGCCCGTCCCCTTTTCCATGACGCGGAGCCACACGCGGTCGCCGGGCACGACGTCGTAATGCATTACGGCGGGCGTGTTCGACTTGGTGTTGACGCGCTGCAGGAGGGGGTCGCCCACGACCGACATCCGCAGGAGCCCCTGCTCGTAGCCGCGCCGGACGCCGGCGTTCACCGCTTCGTCGAGGGTGGCGCCTTCGATGCGCACGTCCGCGCCGACCTTTGCATGCACGATCGTGACGCCTGTGTCCTGGCAGGTGGGCAGGCCCTCGCCCCTTGCAAGTTCGGCGTTCCGCAGCAGCGTGTTCAGCACGACAATCCCGGTCTCGCTGCGCTCGGCCGACACCGCCTTGCGCATCGCGTCGAGGTAGCCTGGCGACAAGTCGACGGCGATCTTGCGGCAGAGCTCCGCCACCGCGTCGCTGATGAGCGCGGCCGGGACGACCCGCACCGTGTCCTTGGATCCCGCGGCGCGCCCGAACTTCTGCTGGCGCGCGCGCACCGTGCGCGCGCCGCGGACCGTGCGCCGCCTCGAGCCCGACGTCCCCGATGCGCCGCGGACACGTGTCGAAACCTTCGACCCCTTGCTTGCGCGGTGGCTCGTTTTCCGGGTGCTCCGCTTCACGGGGGGGGGGCCTCGCGCCAGTAGCGCGGGGGCGGCGGAAAAAGCCTTTCCAACACCGTAAAGCCTCAGCGCTCCGCCACCGCGCGCAGGTGCTTGGTCATCTGCCCGCGCTCGGGGCCGACTTTCTTGCCGGGGTTCAGGATCCCGCGGGGGTCGAAGACCCGCTTGATTGCAACCATCGCGTCATAGGTCTCCCAGAAAAACGACTCGAGGAACTCGGTGCGCAGCAAGCCGTCGCCGTGCTCGCCGGACATCGTGCCCTCCAGCCTGCGGGTCTGGTCGTAGACCTCGCGTGCCACACGCTCCATCAAGCGCCGGTCCCCTTCGTCCTTGAGGTCGAGGAAGGGGCGCACGTGCAAGTGCCCCGTGCTCGCGTGGCCGTAGGCCGCCGCCTTCAGCCCGTGGCGGTCGAAGATCGTGTACAGCCCGCGCACATGCTCGGCGAGCCGCTCGACGGGCACCGCCGTGTCCTCGACGAAGCCAACGGGCACGCGTGCGCCGGCCATCTCAGAGAGCATCGGCTCGACGCCGCGCCGGATCCGCCACAGTTCCTCCATCGTGCCGGGGTCGGTGGTCGCTTGGTCGTCGATGGCGAGCTTCCCGGGCCCCCGGAGGGCCTGCCACCCCGCGTGCATCTTGTGCTGGACCGCCTCCACGTCGTCGGCGAAGTACTCGACGAAGAGCGCCGCGGCCGTCCCCTCCTTGAAACGGGCCGCCTGCTCGGGCGCCTTGCCCTTCAGGGCTTCCACCACCCGCTCGTCGATCATCTCGATGGCGGACGGGTTCGTCCTTAGCGCCACCACAACGCCTCGCGCGGCGTCTTCGAGGCCCTTGAAGTAGAACACCACGAGCCCCCTCGCGCGCGGGTTGTCGACCGTGCGCAGGGTCGCGCGTAGCACGATGGCGAGCGTCCCCTCCGAGCCGCAGAGGAGCTTCCCGAGGTCGAACACGCCGCCTTCAAGGGCCTTGTCCAACCGGTACCCCGAACTCGACTTTTCGAGGCGGGGCCAGTTCTTCGCCATCTTCGCGCCGAAGCGTTCGATGATCGCGGGCACCTCGCGGTAGACCTGGGCTTCCAGCGTTTCCCCGCGGCACCTGGACTTGTGCTCCTTGGAGCCAACGCTCACCGGGGAGGTGGTCACGACCTCCCCGTTCGACAGCAGGAGGCGCAGCGCGAGGACGTTGTCGACCACCGCGCCCCACATGAGGTGGTGGACACCGCTTGCGTTGTTCGCGACCATCCCGCCCACCTGGCACGAATCTCGCGATGAGGGGTCGGGCCCGAACCTTTGCCCAAACGGGGAAAGCGCGGCATTCAGCGAATCGAGCACCACCCCGGGCTCGGCCGTAACGCGGTGAGCGGGGGCGTCGATGTCCAGCACCTTGCTAAACTGCAAGGAGATGTCAAGGACGATCCCTCCACCGACGGCCTGCCCGGCAAGCGAGGTGCCCCCGGCCCTCGGCGTGACGGCGACCCCGTGGGCCGAAGCGAAGCGCAGCACGGCGGCGATGTCCGCCTCGCCCTTCGCGTGGACGACCGCCTCGGGCACGATCCAGTAAATGGATTCGTCGGCCGCGTACTGGCGGCGGTGGTCGAGGTCCACGCGCAGTTCGCCCTTGAGGGCGCGGCGCAGCTCCTCCCAGTCCGGGCCCGTTCCCGCCATGGGTGTGCAGGAAGGCGGCCAAGGTAGAAGGCCCTGGCCACGCGCGCCCCCCTAGCGCCTCGCAAGCCCTATATGCACCACCTCAATCCCCCGTCCGGCCCGCGAGCGTCGGGCCGGGGTGGGGACGCGACTGGCGGTCAAGGGAGAGGGGAAGCTTTCGGCCCGCATCCCCGCGGCCCTTGGAGCGACCCTTGCAGGCGCCCTCATTGTGGCATTCCTGCCCTCCCTGCTCGTTTCCCAAGCGGGCTTCAGGTTCCTCGACGCGACGATCCTCTCGATCGTGCTGTCGCTCGTCTTGCTCGTGCAATTTCCCTTTTCCCTCGCGCTGCGCGGGCAACGGGCCGCGCTCCTCGAATTCCTCGCGCGCTGCGGCCCCGAAACGGAGATCCTCTCCTCGAAGGCCTTCTGCCTCGACGCGTACGACATCGAGGTCAAGACGGTCGCAAATGACGCCGAGCACCGCTTCCGCTACGGGTTCGCGCCGCTCGGCCTGCGCGGCCCTCCGTACGTATACATGATATGGCCGACCACGAGGAAGGGCATCTCGTTCCAGAACCAGGTGCGCTTCAACAACTTCTCGAAGAAATTCAACACGATGGAATTCTCGTACCTGCGCAACTGGGCCGTGCGGCTCTATGCCTACCCGACCAAAGGCGACGTCTGGTGGTTTGACCTCTACCTGTTCCGCGGCGCGAAGGCCACGGCCGAGCACCTTTGGGAGTGCTACCAGATCGCGCTCGAAACGAAAGACAAACTGACGCGCCCCAACCCGGCGTTTTAGGGCCGCGCGCAGCGTGCGGGCGCATGTTCAAGTGCGCGCCGGCGCAATGGGCGCCGTGCGAATCCTCCGCGACCTGGCGCACTCGAGCCGTGTGCTGATCCTGTTGGAGCTGCGGCACAGGCCGGCGACCACGCTAAAGCCGATTGCCGAAGCCCTGTCGCTCACCCAGCAGGCGGTCTCGGGGTATGTCGGCCAACTCGAGGACGAGGGCCTGGTGGGCCGCTCCGGCGGGGTCCTCCACCTCACGGCCAAGGGCGAGGCGCTCCTCCAGGCGGAGGTCGACGCGCTCAAGGCCTTCGTCGACCGGCAAGCGCGCGAGCTCGTGAAGTTGGAGACCTGCGTCGCCATCGCGTCTTCGCCTGTCGAGAAGGGCGCGAAGGTGTACCTCCACATGGTGCGCGGGCGCCTCACCGCGGCGCTCGACCGCAGGTCGCCGTCGTGGGGGGTGGCGCTTGCAGGCGCCGCGAAGGGCCGCGAGGTGTTGGTGGGCGACCTGCACGGGATCGTCGAGATCGAGCGGGCCTCCCTCACCCTGATCGAGGTGCCCTCGCCCCTCGAGGGCGGGTCGAAGGCGATCGACCCGTCGTGGCTGGACAAGGTGGCGCGTGACGACGACCACGGCGTGCTCGCGGCCCTCGACGAGGCCGGAGAGGGCGCGCTCTCGAGCAGCCGCCGCGCATGGCACTTCGAGTTTGCCCCCGCCGAAAGTGCGGCGGCCGCCGTGGCCCGCGGCGCCCACCCGACGTTCCTCGGCGGCCCCGAGACCGTGGCGCTTTTGGTTGCGGCGCTCGAAGCCTCGAAGGCCGAGGGGCGCCTGCCCGGGTTTTCCTATACCGTGGTGAAGGCGCCGAGGCGAAAGGGCGCGAGCGGCAAGCGCCGCTAATCCGCTGGCGGCGCCCACGGGCACGCGACTTCCCGCACCTCGGCGGTGCCCGCGCGCCGGTCGCGGAAGGTGTACTTGAGGCGCCTCTTTGCGACCCCGAACTCGTAGATTTCCTGGGTAAGCTCGACATCGCTCCGTAGGTACGCCTTCACGCGCTCCTTTTCGCCGCGCCGCCACAGCGTCGGCACCATCTTCGGGTCGTCCGTTTTCCCCTTGCCCAGATTCTGTTTGGCAAGGTCGTCAAGCCCCACCCGGACCCCCGTCGCCTGGTGGAGGAGCTTGAGGGTGTCGACGGTCTTGGGGGCCAGCCGACCGACGCGTTCCTCCGACGCGTAACGCGTGAGCACCGGGTAGTCGAAGGCGAACAGGTTGTGGCCGACGATGCGGTCGGCGGCCAGGAGCGTGCCGATCAGCAGCCCCGCGTCCTCCTCTTCGAAGAACTCGACCTTCCCGCCGATCCCCACGCCGGCAACCGCGATCCCGAGCTTCGCGCACAGCCGCCGCTGGTTCGCGTCGCGCTCGGACCAGGACATCGTATTCCACATCGGCTCCACGTCCTCGAAGAGGTTGCGCGTCTCGACGTCGAAGAAGGCGGTCGAAGTCTCCACGCCCCGGCATCGGCCGTCCGGCTATCACCGTTTTGGCCCTTGGGAGCCGCGGCCGGTCGGCCTTTCCAAACCTAATCCATATACGCGGGTCAGGCGCTCCTCGCCCGTCTTATGAGCGTGGTGGCAACCGAGGCCCTGGCGCCAGCCATCGAGCTGCGCGGCCTTACCAAGAAGTTCGGGGACCTCGTCGCGGTCGACCATATCGACCTCGACATCCGCCGCGGCGAGATCTTCGGGCTGCTCGGCCCCAACGGCGCGGGGAAGACCACGACCATCTCCATGCTCGTGACGATCCGGCCGATTTCGGAAGGCACGGCGTTGGTCAACGGCTTCGACGTCGCGAAGATGCCCTCCAAGGTCCGCCAATCGTGCGGAATCGTGTTCCAGGAACCGTCGATCGACACGACGCTCACCGCGCGCGAGAACCTCGAACTGCACGCGCGCCTTTACGCCGTCCCCAAGAACGTCCGCCGCCAGCGCATCGAGGAACTTCTGGCGCTCGTCGACCTGAAGGACCGAGAGGACTCGATCGTGCGGACGTTCTCGGGCGGCATGAAGCGGCGCCTCGAAATTGCGCGCGGCCTGCTCCACCACCCTCCGATCATCTTCCTTGACGAGCCCACCCTTGGGCTCGACCCGCAGACTCGGCAGTACATCTGGCAGTACATCGAGCGGCTGCGCAAGGAGATGGGCACGACCTTCGTGCTCACGACCCACTACATGGAGGAGGCCGACCGGCTGTGCGACCGCATCGGCATCATCGACCACGGGAAAATCGTCGCGCTCGGCACCCCCAAGGAGCTGAAAGACGCACTCGGCGGGGACACCGTCGTCCTCCAGATGGCCGACCCCCCGCTCGCCGCGTTCCAGGCGCTTCCCTTCGTGTCGAAGGTCGACGTGCGCGATGGGGCGGTGTGGCTCGCCGTCGAGAAGGCGACGGCGAACCTGCCGAAGATCTTCCACGCCGCCGGCGACCGCGAGATCCTCGGCGTCGAGCTGCGCCGGCCCACGCTTGAAGACGTGTTCATCCGGCACACGGGCCGCTCGATCCGCCAGCCCGAAGAGAGCGAGGGCGAAGGCTGGTTCGGGCAGGCGATGAACTTCACGGCCAATTCGAACAGGTAGGTGGCGCCTCGTGTCGGAACTCGAAGGGCTGTACGCGATTTGGCTCCGCGAGTTCAAGGTCTTCCAGCGCGAGAAGTCGCGGGTGATCTCGTCGATCGCCCAGCCGATCATCTGGCTCTTCCTGCTCGGCGGCGGCATCGGCGGAGCCGTCAACGAAACGACGGTGCCCGGCGGCGACTATCAGCGTTTCATTTACCCGGGGATTGTGGCGATGTCCGCGATGTTCTCGACCGTGTTTTTCGGGCTCTACATTGTGTGGGACCGGAAGATCGATGTCCTCAAGGAGATCCTCGTCGCGCCGATCTCACGGGTCACCGTGTTCTTCGGCAAAGTGCTCGGCGGGGGCACGGAGACCATGATCACCGCCACGATCATCCTCGTCCTCGGCATCGGGATCGCAGGGCTTGCCCCCCTCAACGCGCTTGCCGGACTCGTCTTCGTCGGGCTCCTGGCCATCGGGATGATCTCGATAGGCCTGACGCTGGGGGCGTTCTTGGATTCGATGGAGGGCTTCCAGATCATCGTGACGTTCATGGTCTTCCCCCTCTTTTTCCTGTCCGGGGCGCTCTTCAACATCGGGACGGCCGATGGCGCGATGGCGCTCGGGATCACCTTGAACCCGATCAGCTACGCCGTTGATGGCCTGCGCGGCGTGACGATCGGCTACAATTATTTCCCACTCTGGTGGGACTTTACCGTGATCATCGCCTTCGACCTAATCATGATCCTCGTTGGCACCTGGGCGTTCCGCCGGATGAAATTGTAGCGGACCGCTTTCGCCGACCCCCCGTTTCGGCTCATCGAGGCGGCTCGACCTGGGGCGGTGAGGGTGGGGTCTAGTAGCGTAGCGGCCTGTCAGGGCGCGGCCGATGCGGCCGGCGCGGCTTGCTTTTGCTCCTCTTCACGCATCTGGAAGAGCATTTCGCGCGCGGCCACGAGGTGGCCGTTGGGAAGGGGGCTTGCAAAGATGCGGCGGATGCGGCCGTCCTTGCCGATTATGAACGTGATCCGGCGCGGGGTGAGGCCGAGGAGGCCGAGCGCGCCGTAGAGCTTCGTGACTTCACGGTCCTCGTCGGCGAGCAAACGGAAGTTGAGTTGGTAGCGCTTCTTGAAGTCGGCCTTCGCGCGGACGGTCCCCCCGGAAACGCCGACAATGGTCGCGTCGAGGCCGAAGAAGATCTTGATCTCATCGCGGAACGCTTGCGCCTCCGCGCGGCAGCCGGGCGTGTCGTCCTTGGGGTAGAAGTAGAGGATGACGTTCGCCTTCCCGATCTCCTCGGAGAGGGTGAAGGGGTTCCCCTCATCGTCCTTGAGCGTGAAGTCGGGGGCGCTCTCGCCCTCGTGGAGCTCGGCCACGGTGTTCCGAGGGTGCGCTCCCATTAGTGGTTTTCTCTGCCGTTTCGGGAAGGGCTCCTCACGCCGCCTCCAAGGGCCTTGGCAAGCGCGGCGGCCGATGCAGGGGCGCCTGGAAGGGCGGCCAGCCGGTCGGCCACCCAGGCCGAGACCCGTTGGGCCTCGCGCTGGAGGGCTTCCTCGGATTCAGGCACGAGGGCTTTCGCGTTTTGGACCTCGATGCGCAGTTCCTTGTCGAACCCCGACCACGAGCCGACGGCGGTTCCGCCGAGGAGCGCGAGCGGCCGCGGCTTGGTGCGCCCTCCCGGCGCGAGGGTCGGGCGCAACCGCGGTTCGCAAAGCGGCGCGAACCCCGCGGGGCTTCCCGTGCCGGCCGGGTCCGTTGGGGGGAGCAGCGCGGCGCGTAAGGTGCGGGCGGCCCGGTCCCTGCGCAGGTCGGCCCCGTCCTCTTCCAGCATGAAGTGCGCTTTGCGCTCGCCTTCGATGTCAAGCTCTTCAAGGAGGCCCGCGAGGTCTTCGATGGTGTGGCGCGCGGCCGAGCGCGAGAGGCCGGCCCACCAGAGGAAGTCGTCGCGGCTCGCCGGCGCCGCGGATCGAAAATAGAGCTTTGCAACATCCTCGAGGAAACCAAATCCCTCGGCGGCGGCCGCCGGGACGCGGTCGGACGCGCGCGGCGCCGCAAATGTCGGCTGGCCGAAGAGCGAGGGCGGGTCGCGCCCGATGACCACTTCGCCGCTTTGTGCCATCCAATGGAGCGCGCGCAGCGCGCCCTCGCCGTAGTCCTCGCGGAGCCCGGCCCACGATTGGGGGGTGGTCGTGAGACCCGCGCGCAGTTGGGACGCGGCCTGTTCGAGGGCCCTCTGGGTCCGCCTCGCCACGCTCGACCTGCGGCGCTGGCTTCCCGCGGCGAACCGGTGGAGGGCCAAGAGCGCGGGGAGCGCCTCGAAAGGCACGAGCGAAGGCCCGCTCCGGTGGAGGGGAAAAATCCGGAGGCTGCGGTCTTCGAACACGAGGCGGTCAAGCGAACGGGGCTCGAAGCCCTCCGCGCGGGCGAACACGGACAGGTAAGCGGCGGGGTCGCTTTGCATCGGCAACACGGAGTCGACCGCCTCGCGCACGTCGGCCGCGGGCCCCGACAGCCGCCAGCGCTGCGCGCGCCACCGCCGGACGCTCTCCTCGGGGACGCCGCGCATCGAAAGCTTGAGCGGCGGCGCGGCGCAAAAGCCCTCGCTCAGGCCCCCTTCGTCGGCTTCTCCACGCCGCACGCCTTCGCGAGCCGCTCGTGCTCCTTCTTGGTCACCCACTCGACGTGGAGGTAGTCGAAGATCGTCGCCTCGTCCATCCCCAAGCGGCGCGCCTCTTCCACCGCGACCTGGTAGGCCTCGATTTCCGTGGGGCGGTCCACGTAGTCGTATTGCTTGTCGTACAGGTCCTTCCCTTCACGGTACTGGCGCACGTGGCAGAGCTCATGGAGGAAGTCGAGGTAGATCGTGACCTTCTCGCCGGTGGCCAGGTAGTCCCTTGAAAGCACGAGCGTCCCGTCGTCGTCATCCACATACGCGTACCCCGGCCCCTGCGCGACCTGGACTTTCACCTCGTTCAGCCGCTTGCGGTCGGCCGCCGCCGGGAAGACGCGGCCAAGTGCGGGCGACTTGTCGAGGCCCCCGGCAATCGTGAGCAGGTCGTGGCGGCCCTCGCGCGCGGTGCGGTTCAGCTTGAACCACGAAAGTTGATCTTTGCCCATGGCGGCCGCTCGCGGGACGTCCGCCGCGGGTAATTGAGCGCTTCGACGGCGCCGGCGTCACCGCGCCCGTTCCACGAGCAGTTTCTGGAACTTGTCGCGCAGCGGCGTGCCCCGCTCGGAGGCGGAGAGGTTCTTGGCCACGGCCATGAGGTAGGACGCCTTGTCGTCGCTGCGCGTCAGCTGGTCCTCGGCCAGGGCGGCCTCGGTGTGCTTGAGGTTGATCCCGAGCGACAGGATGAGGTCGTCGGCCGAGGCTGCGCGCACCGCGGCCCGGACGTATTCGTGGTTCTGCGTGAGCCCTTCTTGCGAGATGGCCTGGGCCGCCTCCACGGCGTCCCCCACGGGGCCCTCGCGCGCAAGGCGCGCAAACTCGGTGGGGGAGGGGGCGGCGACTTTCGCGCGGCCCATCCGCGCGCCCTCCGCGCGGCGGTCGTAGACCTCCAGCTGCTGGCCCATGAACCCGGCGGCCACCGCGATGGCACCGATCGTGCACCCGTCGCGCTGGATCTCGACGGCCCGGCGCACCGCGTGGGCGAAGGTGAGGGCGTGGGCGGCGCTCATCCCGTACGCGGTGCGCAGCATCTTGTCGGCGCCTGCAAGCGCAAGCGCCTCGCAGAGCACCTCGGGCGAAACCCCGCCCTCCAGCGCTTTGCCGACGGCTGCGGCGGCCTCGTCGAAGGAAGGCCTGCGCAGCGTCTTGCGCAGCTCCGGGAGGTGCTCGGCGCCGCTCCACGAGGGGCCCGCCTTCGCCATCGCAGTGAAGTCCAGGTGGCCCTTTTCGAAGTGGCCCCACACCGCCCCGTGGGCGACCTCGTCCCGGTTGGCCGGCAGGATGTTCTCGAGCCCGACGGCAAACAGCGGAGCCGCGCACTCCCACCCGAGCAGCAGGCCCGCGTCGTACGTCATCGTCGCGAAGATCAGCGCGTGGCCCCAGTTGCCGCCGAAGTGGCTCGCCTGGTGCACGAACGCGCGCACGGCCTCCTCGACGAGCGACGGGTCCTCCCGCGCGTAGGTGATGGCAATGGCCGCCGCGAGGTTGAGCTCCTCGTGGTTGTCGGAAGGCTCGCCGGCAAGCCAGGACGGCGCCTTGGCCCATTTGGGCTGACCTGCAATGTAGTGGATCGCCTGCGCCACGGGCAGCGCGCCGTCCTCGTAAGGGAGGTGTTCGGCAAGCTTGGCGGCGGCGATGAGCGAGAGCACACCGTGGATGTTGCGCCCGCCGGAGAAGTCGACGGTCTGCGCCGCGGTGACCAGCACATCGCGGCAGACGTCCTTCCACCGCTCGCCCGCTTTCAGCGCACCGGCCACAAGCAGGGGGATGTCGTCGGCCTTGGAGGTGCGCACCGCCTTGGCAAGCGCCGAGCCGAAGCGGTCGTTTAGCAACGCAACGCGCCGCCCTCGCGCGCCTTAAGCGCGCGCACGGGGCCCATGGCAGGGCGCCCCTACAATACTCCTTCGCCGCGTGATCGCGTGGCGCGAATCATGGGCGGGCGGTTAGTTGACGACCTTCAGGCCGCGGCCAGACTGGGCCGTGGTGAGCGGCGTCACGGCGCCCTTCATCGCCGCGGTCACCGTGTCGAGCGTCTCCCCGCTCTTCCAATACGGCTCGCGGATTTCCATCGCCTTCTCGAAGGCGCCACGCACGCTTTCCTCGGTGATCACGAGGCTGGCCGCGCCGTCGTTTGGCCCATGGCACTCCTCGATGCCGATGTAGTCGTCCCGCCGCAGCAGGCACGTCTTGAGTTTCCCGTCCGTGGTGAGGCGCACGCGCGAGCACCCGGCGCAGAACGCGGGGTTGAACTGGGGGCGCACGACCTCCACTTCGATCGGGGCCGAGGCGCCCTCGGGGGTCACGACAAACTCCGGCCGGTTGTGCATGGGGCGGCGCGACTTTGCGCTCGCCATCGCGCCCAGCGCGGTCTCGATCGTGTCGATCGGCGTGTAGTAACGCAGGAAGTACGGTGACACCACCTCGTGGCGCGGCGCGTGGATTTCGATGAAGCGCAGGTCCACGCGAAGCTCGCCGCAGAACTTCAGCATGCTCTCCCAATGCGTGTCATTCACGCCCTTCATCACCGTCATGTTGAGCCGAACTCCAAGGCCCGCGTCCTTGGCCGCCTGGATGCCCGCGCGCACCTTGCCCATGATCTCCGCGCCCATGATCCGGGAGTGCGTGGCGTCGTCGGGCGAGTGCACGGAGATGTTCACCCGGTCGAGGCCCGCGTCGCGAAGCAGGCCGGCCATCGGGGGAAGCGTGTACCCCGCGGTCACCATCGAAACGTCCTCGACCCACCGCCTTGACCGCTCGATGATCTCGGGAAGTTCGCGCCGCAGCGTCGGCTCGCCGCCGGTCAACTTGACCTGCCGGACCCCAAACGTCGAACCGATCCGCACCGCTGTTTCGATCTGGTCGGGCGTGAGCACATCCTCTGCGGCGAACTGTCCTTCGGCGTGGCAAAACTCGCAGGCCATCCCGCAACGGTCGGTGATCGAGATGCGGAGGTTCTCCATGGGCCGGTGGAAGCGGTCCAGCCGAACCACGTCCGTCATCGTGAATCCTCCGTTTTGCCAAAGGTGGGCACCGTGCGAGCCAGCTTACCGAAAAAAGCGGCCGTGCCCCTATAAAATGATGCGTCCCAACGAGCGTTTTTTGAGCGCGTTTGAGACGCCTGCGCAACGTCCATTTCCACTGTCCTATAACCCCGCGCTCCAACCGTTTCCATCCGGTATACGATGTGCATGACGGCGTTTCGTCACGTCAATGAGTGAAAAAATCGGGCGAAAACGCGCTGCCGGGTCGAAAGGACAAACTCTTAATCCCACCCACGCCAGAATGTGTCTCTCGATGACCCGACATGTTGTTCCAGCTGGAAAGATCCTGTGCCCGTGGTGTCTGGAGGCGGTTGTCGGGGGAGACCTGCCAGACCACTTCGAAGTCGCTCACAAATATTCCGGCGATGCCGCACGCTCTTCGGCCACGCGCGTGATCGCGCTGGATCTCGCCTATCGCGCCGAATCGCTCTTCCGCGATGGGATGCCCGACGACGCGCTCGGCCTCTTTGAGGCGGCCGTCGAAGTGGACCCCTCGGACGCGACGGTGTGGCTGAAGAAGTGCGAGTTCCACCTGGCGCGCGAAGAACTCTCGGAGGCGATGATCGCCATTGAGCGCGGCCTTGCCCTTCGCGACGACCTTGCGACGCTGTGGGCCGCCAAGTTCTTTGTGCTGGAGCAGTTCCAGGGCTTCAGTCAAGAAGCGGGGGAGTGCTTGAACCGTGCGCTACGGCTCTCCGCGGTCGCCACCCGCGAGTGGCTCCAGAAGCGGTTCCCCGCCGACTCCGTCCGCGACCTCCAGCAAAAATTCCAGGACCTCACCTGGGACGAATAGCCCGGCGCGCGTGCAGTCCAAGCTCAGCGGTCACGCCGCGGCGGGAGCAGATGATCCTCCAGCGGAGGCGCCGCCTCCCCCCGGGCCGAAGCGGCCGATCACGCCCGACCCCGCGCAGCTTGAGGCCGTCGAGCACGGCGAGGGCCCGCTGCTCGTCGTCGCGGGGCCCGGCACGGGGAAGACGTTCGTGATTCAACACCGCGTGTTGCACCTGATCCAGAAGCTCGCCGTTAAGCCCGAACAGATCCTCTGCCTCACGTTCACCGAAAAAGCGGCCGAGGAAATGCGCACCCGCATCGAGGAGGCGCTTGCCCACGCGGCGGTCGCGGGGACGCCGACGGTCGCGACGTTCCACTCCTTTTGCCAACAAGTGCTCACCGAGTTCTCGGTGGCGGCGGACATGCCGCGGGCGTTCCGTGTCCTCGAGGGCCCGCGCCTGCTGCGCTTCATCATGAGCCGCGTCGACGGATTCAACCTCAAGCATTTCCGGATCAAGCGCGGCGCGATCGAGTTTGCCCAGGAATTGGAGCGGTTCGCATCGCGCTGCCACGACGAGCTGATGAGCACGGACGCCGCCCTCGAGCGCGCGAAGGCCTTCGAGGCCGAGGCCAAGACCGCCGACGCGCGGCAGGAAGCGCGGCTGTGGGTGGAGCTTGCCGAATGCAAGCGCATGCTCGAGGAGGAGCTCGACGACAGCCGCTTCGTGACCTTCGGCGAGATCATCACGCGCGTGATCGGGGTGCTGAAGGCGCACCCCGAGGTGCTTGCCAAGCTGCAGGCGAGGCACAAGCACCTGCTGATTGACGAATTCCAGGACGACAATTACGCGCAGGGGTGGCTCGTCACCGCGCTGGCGGAGCCCCATGGGCGCGTCACGGTCGTGGGCGACGACGACCAGTCGATCTACCGCTTCCGCGGGGCCCACCCGCTGATCCTGCGCGAATTCGAGGAGCTGTGGGGGCCCAAGGGCCTCAAGAAAGTCATCCTCAAGCAGAGCTATCGCTCGGCGCCGCCGATCGTGTCGGCCTCCTCCCTCCTGATTTCCAAATCGCCCGCGCACGACCCCGGGAAGGTGCTCGCGCCCGCCGAGGGCAAGCGCGGGCCGCCGGTGCACGTCGTGCGCTCGCCCGACAGCGACCGGCAGGCCGCCTATGTGGTCGACCGCGTGCGGCGGGCGCAGGCGCAGGGCATTCCACTGCGCGAGATCGCGGTGCTCTTCCGCTCGATGAACCACGCGGATGCGATCGTCCGGGCGCTGCAGGGCGCCACAATCGCCACCGAGGTGGTCGGCGCAGGCGGGCTCTTCGACCGCCGCGAGGTTCGTGACGCGCTTGCGTGGGCGGCGTTCGTGACCAACCCGCTGAAGGACGACCTCTCGGCCTTCCGCGTGCTCTGGGCGCCCGAGGTCGGCCTCGACCCGATGGACGTCGCGCGCGTCACGCGCGCCGCCAGCGACGCACGCAAACCCGTTTTCGAACTTGTGAATGACCCCGCAAAAGTGGTCGACCTGTCGGCGGACGCCAAGGCGAAACTCGCGGCCCTTGCCGCGCGCGTGGGGAAGTTCCAGGACGAGGCGCGACAATTCCCCGCCGGCGACGCGCTCGCGCGCGTGCTCGAGTTTTCCAAGATCCGCGCGCGCCTCGACCCGGACACGCCTTCCGGCCGCCGGCAGGCGAAGAACCTCGACCTCCTCCTCAAGCTCGCAGAATCGGTGGGCGCCGACACCGACCACCCGGGCCTCGAGGAGTTCGTCGAGCTGTGCGCCCTCATCGCCAAGAGCGCGCTCGACCTGCCCGAAGCCGAGCCCGACCTCACCGAAGAGTCCGTGAAGATGATGACGATCCACCAGGCCAAGGGGAAGGAGTTCGAACTCGTCCTTGTGCCCGACCTCATCGAGCGCCGGTTCCCGCCGGCCGTCCAAGCGGACATGACCGAGGAGTTCTTCGTCGGGGTCCACCACCCCGAGACCAAAGAGGACGTGCGCCTCGACGAGGAACGCCGCCTGCTCTACGTGGCGATGACGCGGGCCAAGGGCGCCCTCGAGCTGCTCACCTTCGAAGCCTACGGCGGCGGGCGCTCGGCGTACCCGAGCGCCTTCCTCGTCGAGATGGGGTACGCGGACGGTGCGCCCACGGGCCGCCTCGCGTCGGGACTTGAGGTCATCGAATTCGCGCCGCTGACGGCCCCCCCCCGGGAGGGGCCCGCCATCCCGCACGAGGCCGACGCGGAGGAACTCGTGCGCGGCGCCGTCGCAATCATGCGGGGCGGCGCGCCGGTCGATGACGCCGCGGCCTTGGAGCAGCTGCGCGGCCTCGTCGCGCGGTGGGCAGCGTCGCAGCGCACGGCCGGCACGACGCCAAAGGCCGCGGGGGACCTGCTCAAGCGGCTCGAGCCCCTCATCGGGCCCGTCACCGTCCCCAAGCCCCGCGACCGCGCCCCGGTGCACCTCGTGCGGCCCGGCGTCAAGGAAGGCGTGCTCGACCTCTCCTACTCGCAGCTCGACACCTACGAGCGCTGCCCGCGCCGCTACATGTACAGCAGCGTGCTGAACCTGCGCGGGCGCAGCGGGCGGCACGCGGTCGCGGGCAACGCGATCCACGCCGCCCTCGAAGAGTTCTACAAGCGGTTCAAGCACGCAAGCGAAGCCAAGCTCGACGACCTGATCGCCCTGTTCGACGAGGAGTTCCGCAAGGCCGAGTTCGACAACGAACTCGAGCGGCGCCAGCACTACGACGACGGGGTCAAGATGGCCGAGGCATTCTTCGAGGCGGAGAAGGGGCGCACCACGCGGCCTGTCGAGCTCGAGAAGAGTTTCGAATTTATCCTCGGGGACACCCGAGTGCGGGGGCGCATCGACCGGATCGACAAGCACCCCGATGGGCGCTTCGAGGTCATCGACTACAAGAGCGGCAGGATCGACTCGAAGAAAAACTACGCCAACGAGAACCTGCAGCTGCCCATCTACGCGATGGCGATGGATGAACTCAAGATGAAACTCAAATGCGCAACGATCTATGGGCTGAAGGAGGGCAAGCGCGTCACCCTCAACCGGGGCGAGGACCTCACCGAACAGGCCATCGCGGCGGCGCGCTTCCGGATCCTCGAGATTGCCAAGCACATCCGTGCGGGGCACTTCGAGCCGGACCCCAGCCCGCAGAACTGCGACTGGTGCGACTTCAGGATGCTGTGCCCGGCCGTGGAGACGAAGTGACCGGCCCCCCCCCTCGAAAACTCCAATACATGAGGCGCGGCTCCCGAGGCCGATGGGCCTCTTCGGCAAGATCCTGGGTTCAGCGAAGCTACCCTCCGGGCCCCCGGCAGCAGCGCCGCCACCTCCGCCGCCCCCTTCTTCGAAGGGCGCGAGCAAACGGTTCTTCGGCAGCGGGGACGATTTGGGCAGGCCGCTCGAGCAGAGCGGCGCGGAGAACGGCCCCTTCCCGAAGCGCATGCGCCTGCGCGCCAATCTCGAGGAATACAACCTCGTGAGCTCGTGGCAAGACGTGACCCTGAACGGCGCGGCGGACCTGGAGACGGCACGCGCCCACGTGATCGCCGCTTACTACAAGCAGTACGGCCTCTACCGGTTGCCGGACGGCAACGACACGATCCGCTGGAACGAAACGACATGGCGCGAAATCCAAGGAAGCCTGCGAATCCTGTACCACCCCGGGTTCCTGGGGTAGTGCGGCGCGGCCCGCTGGCGGCGCTCAGGGCCCGCCGGCTTTCGCGCCGCATCGCCGCGGAGAGGCGCGCGATCCGCGCCTACTACCGGTCGGCACGGCCCAGTTCGATCCTGCTTCCCCCGGAATCCACGCGCCGGCAGTTCCGGATTGCCATTCGCAGACCGAACGGGAAACTTACGTTCATGAAGATTGACGACCGGATTGGCAAGCCGGAGGGACTGCTTTCCCATCTCGTGCACGCGGCGCCCCACCACGCCTACTTCTCGACCTCGACATGGCTTGACCCCCAAAGGCTTGGCCCGCGCGACTTCAAGAAGGCGCGGCGGGCGGGGTACGTCGTGGCGCACAACGTGTTCTTGAACCAGGGCCTGTACTTCGATATCGACCTCAAGGCGAGCCTCCCCGAAGCGGCGCAACACCTCCTTCGCCTGCGCGACCTGCTCGCGCGCGAGTGGGGGTTCGAGAAATTCCAGGCCGTTTACTCGGGCTCGAAGGGGTTCCACCTCTACGTATTGGACTTCGACATCCGCGCGTTTGTCGAGCAAATCGAGCCGGAACCGCGCAAACGCGAAGACCAGCACCCGGTGGCCAAGGCGCAGTTCACCGAGGCCGCAGTGAAGGCGGGAATCGCCGTGGACGTCGCGGTGACGCTCGACCCCCGGCGGATCCTGCGCGTGCCGGGCACCGTCCACGGGAAAACGCTAAATCTCTGCGAGCCGGTCGAGATGGCGCGGGTCGAGTCCTTCGTCCCGCGCAAGATCCCCAGTGACGGGTGGCGCAAGCTGCTCGGATGAACGCTCGCGCTGGCCTTCGACCAGCGCGTGTAGAGAAACCGGGGGCGGGCAAGGACTGGGGACCAAGGCCCGCCTCCACCCTTCCTTCCTCAGCCCGCGCGCTACCCATAAAGCGCGGCCTCAACGGCGCCCTTTACGGCGGTCGTTTCTTCGACCGTCAAACCTGACTCCAACTCGATCATCGGCAGGCTCCCGGCCGCCCCGCGCCAAAGGCGCAGGACGAAGGAGCCCGTGCTCGTGGCCCACTCGGCAACGCACGAGGGAGGGGGCGGCCGCGGCATCGAGGCCGGGACGCGGTAGCGGACGGCCGAATCGATGGCGGCGGCGACCGCGGTGAGGTCGTAGGCGCCGGGGTCAAGGCGCATACGCGACTGCGCCCGCGTGGAGTACGACTTTCGCTCGCGACGCTTCACGAGGAACGCCGCTAGCGCGATGACCAGTCCCAAGGTTCCGAAGGTGAACACCGAGACGAACACGATCGTGCTCGGCCGGCCAGAGAGCACCGGGTCGAGCCCGATGCGGAGCGCCACGAACACCACGACGATGGGGAGCGCGATGGCCACGTTGCGCAGCTTTCGTGCGCTAAGTCCGACCCCGCCCTTCGGCAAGGGGGCCGACCCCCACCACCCCGGCGGCAGCTCGGCGGGCCCGCCTGGCGGGAACGCGATGTCCGGCCGGCGCTGGCCGCCGAACCCTGCGGCAAAGGCCCACGCCGGCGGATTCTCCAACTCAAGCGCAGGCCGAGGCCCACGTGCGAGGTGGACGCTCAGCGCACCATCGGGCGGGGCAACTGCAGGTGGGGCCATGCTCGCTCACCCTTAGGGGTTTCCGGCCGCAGGCGCGGGCGGCGGCGGTGGGGGCGGCGGCGCCATCATCGGGGGAGGCGGCGGCCCCGCAGGCGCGCCGAGCGCCTCGAGGATCGCGCCCTTGAAGCGCTTGTGCGCCTCCACGTTGGCGGTTCCCTTCGACCGCAGCGTGAGGTTCCGGATCTGGCCGTCTCCGCCTTTGTTGGCTTTGAGGGTCATGGTCGGGTTGAGCTGCCAGCTGACCTGCATCTTCTTCCTTGACGGCGCCACCGCCTGCTGGCCCGCCTGGCCGGCCGCGTGGGCAACGACCGCTTCCACCGCCATGGCGGAGGTGAGCGTCGGGGGGAGAATCATGAAAGTGGCCCCTTCCTCCCCGCGCAGACTCTTGCGCATCGCGATTTGCACGGCGACCGCGAGCACGACGCCGATGGCCAGGCCAACACCGATGAGCAGGCCGGTGTCGTAGTGCGCTCGCAGACCGATTTGGAGCACCATCAGCACCGGGAAAATGATCAACACCACGCTGATCCCCTTCGCTTGCCGCTTCAACATCGCCGTGTCGGCCGACAGCCACAGGCCCGTGTGCTGCGCCATCGAGCCGCGCGCTTGGGAGACGGTCATGTCCGGGATTGATGCGCCGTTCGAGAGCAGCGACGCGTTCCACGCGGCCGCCGGGCCGGTGTCGCCGGGACGCGCGAGGGGCGCGGTGGGGTAGCCGAAGGCCGCGGGAAGCGGCGCACCCGGGTATGCGCCGGGAGCCGCCGGCATCCCGGCCGCGGGGGGCGCCCCGTAGGGAGCCGCCGCTTGCTGCATTGCCGGCCACGGGCCGCCGAAGCCGGGGCCTGCAAACCCCGCATACATCTGCGGTGGGGCGCCCGCGGCGATCGCGGCCAACTCGCTGTGACGCCGCTCGACAAACTGCTTGAGCTCGTGGGCACGCATACCCGGGACGCCGTGGTACTTCACCACGCTCCCGTCGACCGCGTTGATCTGGAGCGTGAGCCCGGCGTTCAGCGAGAAGCGCGGCCGCACCTTGGCAATGGTTTGGATGGGGTGCGCCTCACGGCCTTCTGGGATGTCGAAGTGGATTGCGTCCCACGACGTCCCGGTTGCGATCGGGATTCGCCTGCGCTGGAGGAAGCCGAGAGCGCCCTGGGTGAGAAATAGAGGCGTGAGCACCAAGAAGATGATTGACGGGAAACGTCCGGCGGCGAAGTAGATGTAAATCACGAAGAGGTTGAACGCCCCGATCGCCAGGAACACGATCCCCCGGATGATGCTCGTCTTGCGCATGGAATTGGGCTTCCACTCGACGGCAGAGGCCGCGGGCTGCGCGAAGGCCAGGGGCGGTGAAGGCGGTGGAACGGGAGTGGGGGGATTCTGCTGCACGGGCCGACCAAACACGGGATCGGACTATCAAACTTGGCCGCCATTCAGGCGAGAGGTTGATGGCCCGTCCGCGGCGGATTCGACGGCCGCAGGCCGTCCTGGTCTCGGGGCGCGAACGGCCCCTCCCACAAAGCCTCTATCTGCCGGTACCATCCGCCGAAAGCGGTTCCCGCTTTGAGCGCGCCCGATTCCCCGTTCTGGAAGAGCGTCCGCACCTACCGCAGCCTAGGCCTCGACCCGCTCAAGTGGATCGCGGGGTGCTCCGTCGAAGTCGACGCGGCGGAGGTGCTGTACCCGGCCGCCGGCCTGGCGGCGCAGCCGCTTGCCGAACTGGCCGCCACGATCCAACTGAGCGAGGGGCCGGACCTGTATGAGGCGCGCGAAGACCGAACGCCCGCCCACCGCGCCGTTGTCCGCACACGAAGCAAGGCCGAAGGCGGCCGGACACCTGCACGTACCAATCCGCTGCGTGCCGCGCTGGTGGCGCGCGTGCTCCAGGCGAAAGGCGACACGCCAGAGGCGTTTGCTCGCGCGCTTTCGGCCGCCGTGGCGGGCCTACCGCCCCGGTCGGAGGGGCGCGGCGCCCTGTCGTTGGATGCGCCGCTGACGCTCGGCCAGGTGCACGGCTGGACTACGGCCGACCCCGCGGCGGAGTTTGCGGCCTTCGAATTTTACGGCGGTGGGTCCGGACCCTTCACCGGATACGCCGCGGCAAGCTGCGCCACCCTCCAGATTTCCGACCCCACCCTCGAGCCGTTGGCCGAGGAGCATGTGGCGACCGTTGTTGCCGGGGCCCTTGCGGGCCCCTGCTCCCTGGGGGCGTCCCGTCGCGTGGAACTCTACCCGCTTTACGACGGTGCCGGTCAAAAAGCCCGCGACACGCTCGCCGCCGCCTACGCCTCGCAGGCCCGGAAACACGGCGCTCGGCTCGTTGAGCGCGGCCCCATCGGCCCGGGGAAGCTGTTTGTCGGCGCGACGGTCATTGCCGAGAGCGACCGCGAGCCTCCGAACCGCCACCACTACGTGAAACGGGGGATGCAGGTGACCCTGACGCGGCCGCTCGGGGACCTCGCGCCCCTCGCGTGCTACCTGTCCTGCCTCAGCGACGGCGACTACGCCGCCCGCGCGGAGGCGGCCGGGCACAGCGTCGCATCCCTTCGCGAGGCGCGCCGCATTTCCTTCGAAGCGCTCACGACGCCTGCGCTTGCCGCCGCCGAAGTCATCCGCGCGTTTTGTTCCCCGCTTCGCGAGCCCCCGGAGCTCAAGGAACACATCGTGGCAACCGCGGACCTGGGGGCAGGCGGGCTCGTGGCCCTTGCAGACCTCGCCTTGCGGTTCGAGATCACTTTGCGCGTCGATTCCGTGCCGCTCGCCGCGCCCGCGATCGCCGCGTTTGCGACCTCCGCGCGCCTCATGGATAACGCGACCGCCTGCGCGCCCGGCGCCATCGCGATCATCGCGTACCCGTCGGTGCTCGACGAGGTCGAGCGCGCGCTCGAGGAGAAGCGCGTTTCCCCGTCGCGCGTTGCCACCGTCGAGGGCCGCGGCAACGTCGCGGTGAAAGTCCCACAAGAAGCGGCGACCTTCATCGGTTCCAAACGGCTGCTCGGCCGCCTGTCCCTCCGCGCGGGGAGCGCTGCGTAACCCGCCTTTACCTGCGCCGCTCGCGCAGGCCCTCAAAGGCCATCGCCGCCACCACGGCCAGCGTGACGGCTCCGGCAAACAGCGGCGCGCCGACATCCGGCGGCCCCTGGACGCGCTCGCTCACCTCCACGAAGCTGGAGGAATTGCCCTCCGCGCCGCCTTCGTCGACGACCACGAGCGTGACCGTGTGGTTGCCGGGCGTCCTGAAGTAGTGCATCACCTGCAAGCCCACCGCCGTCGTGCCGTCGCCGAAGTCCCACCGCGCGTCGGTGATGTAGCCGTCCTCGTCATAGGAGCCCGACCCGTCGAAGAGAATCGGGGTGCCAAGCACGGTCTCAAAATTGCTCATCGTGAAGGTGACCGTCGGCGGAATGACAAGCGGGCGGATCTTCACGATCGCCGCCTGGCCGCCCGTCACGCCCAATTCGTCGAACACGGTGAGGCGGACCGAGTAGTACCCCGGTTCCAGGTACGTGTGCGTGACATACGCGCCTTGCGCGGTGCCGCCGTCCCCGAACGACCAGAGGTGGCGGTAGATCCCGCCCTCCGCGTCGCTCGAAAGTTCCCCGGAAAAGCTGAGGTTCACCGTCGCCTTGAGCACGCCGGGCGGCAGGGTCATCACGGCGAAAGGCGGTTGGTTCGCCGCCGGGTCGAGCACCGTGATGGCAAGGCTCGTGCTCGCCGACGCCCCGAGTTCGTCCCACACGGTGAGCGAGACCGCGTACGACCCCAGCGCCGTGTAGGTGTGCGTGGCAAACCCGAGGGCGCTGGTCGTGCCGTCGCCGAAGTCCCACAGGTGGTCGACAATCCCGCCTTCGTGGTCGGAAGAGGGCTGCGCGCTGAAGTTCATCGGCAGGCCCGCCCAACCCCGCGTTTGGGCATCGATTGCCGCCGTTGGCGCGGTGTTCTCGCTGGCGGCAAGGATCTGCACGGACGCGAAGGCCGTGCCCCCGGCCCCAAATTCGTCAATGACCGTGAGCGACACCGTGTAGAGGCCCCGCGTGGTGAAATTGTGCCGCACATAGGGGCCGCTGGCGTTTGTCCCGTCCCCGAACTGCCACTCCCGCCCATAGATCCCGCCGTCTTCGGGGTCGGACGACTGGTCGGACCCGAAGCCGACGGGCCGGTTCTCGAATTGGATCGGCCGCGACATGTTGATGACCGCCATCGGCGGGCGGTTGTCTTCGCGGCGGAAGACCTGGAAGACGTGGGAGGTCGAGTTGGCGGTGCCGATTTCGTCGGTCACCGTCAGCGTGACCGTGTAGTTCCCGGCCGCCGAAAACGCGTGTCGGATGAACGAGCCCGTGGCGTTGGTGCCGTCCCCAAAGTCCCACCGGTGCGAATAGATTCCGCCTCCCTCGGGGTCGAAGGAGGCGCTGCCGTCGAAGGAGACCGAGGCGCCCTCAAATTGGTAGGAGCGGTTCTCCCAAAACACGGGGACGGGCGGCTCGTTTCCAAAGACCTTCAGGTTCGACGTGTAGATCCCTTCGGGGCTGCTGATGTAGAGGAGTCCGCCTGGCCCGAAACGCAGGTCGAGGATGTGCGACACGGCGCGCGTGAACACGAGGTCTTCCGAGAGCACGCGGTCATAGCCGGGGGGGCCGAGGACGAGCCGGCGCAGGGACGCCGTGTTCCAGTCGCCGAAGAGGATGTCGGTCTGGTTGTCGGCGGCGTGGCGCGAGATGTCGGCGATGATCCCTGTCGGCGCGATCGTGGGGCTGATGGCCCAGATCGGGTTCTCGGCAGACGAGTTGTTGGCAAAGCCCTCGTCCCACGGCCACCCGTAGTTGGCGCCCGGCTTGAGGACGTTGACTTCGTCGTTGGTGAGCTCGCCGTTCTCGCTGATGACGGGCGTACCCGTCCGCGGCTCGAAGGTCAGCCCGAAGACATTGCGGTGACCGCGCGTGTACACGGGGGAGCCCGCGAAGGGGTTGTCCGAGGGGATCGTCCCGTCCTTGTTATAGCGCAGGACCTTGCCGCCCAAGTAAGAGATGTTGGACGCAAGCGCTCCGTTGTTGGAATCGCCCGTGGTAACCCAGAGTTTGCCATCGGGCCCGAACCGCAGGATCCCGCCGTTGTGGTAGTCCCAGGCCGGGATGCCGGTGACGATGTCTTCGGAAACGCCCGAGGTGTTGTTCGCGGCCCAATAGCGGGTGATCCGGTTCTCGAGCACGGTCCCGTTGTCGAAGGTGTGGTAGATGTAGAGCCACGGGGTCGCCGAAAACGCGGGGTCGAGCGCGATGCCGATGAGGCCCATCTCGGCGGTCGTGTTGAGGTTGGCCACCGTTGTGAACGGCGTCGGCAGGAGCACGGGGCTCTGCCCGCTCACGTCCACGACGCGGACGTTGCCGGTGTACTTCTCATTGTAGAAGAGGCGGCCGTCGGGGGAAAACACGAACGCGACGGGGAAGTCGAGGCCGAGGAGGTAGGGCGCTACCGGCCCGTCTCCCCCTGCAGCCGGGGCCGCGCCCAGCGGCAGCGCGCTCACGGTCACGAGCAGCGCAAGCGCGACGGCCATCGCGCCGGCGCGGCGCGGGCGACCCTGGCTCATCGGGAAAGCGGGATGGCGCCCGGCTCTTTACTTCTTCCTTTTGCTTCTCCGCAATTTCGCGGGAAGAAAGGGAGCCGCGCGCGCTTGACAAGGGGGGTTTCGATGCGCGCGCGGCGAAGGAGCGGGAAGGTGGGGGAGGGGAAAGGGAAAGGGGAAAGCGCGCGGGGGCGAGTCCCCGCGCGCCATGGGTCTTGCGCGAGGGGGGCGGGCCCCCCTCACAAAGAGGCCACGTTTACGCGGACTTCATGATTTTCATGAAGCCGCCGGCTTCGTAGACACCGAGGTGCCGCTTCGAGAGGAGCCCCTCGAACACGGACCAGTCCACGGGCTCAACGTTCTTGTTGCGCCCCTTGGTGAACTGGACCTTTTCCGTCCCGCGAACGCGGGCGGGCTTGAGGCCCTTCTTGCTGGCAATCTCTCGTGCTTGCTCAATGCTGATGGCGTGCAGTCCGGTCATGTTTGCATCCCTTGTCGCCGCCTTGTCGGCGGAGGCAATTTTGCAGGAGGGCGTTTCATATTTCAACGTTCGCGGCGGCGCCGTGCGTTATGCGTCAGGCTGCCCGCCGAAAGTTGTTGAGACGCTGATAACATGATACGCGCGCGCATGAGGCGGGTGCCGCGCGGTGGCGCGAGCCCTGCGCGCCAGGCGCACCCCCTTCTTCAGCGCGCGCTCACGCGCGCGCGACCAGGGGACTTCCAAAACATTCATCCCCGGCCGGGCGGCTTTCGCGGCTGGGCCCTCTTCCATGGTGGACATCGAAATTGAGTACGAGGTCAACCCCGAACACAACGCCCACGCGGTGAAGCTGACCGACGCGCTCCTCGCCCAATTCGGCAAGCAAGTGAGCTTCATCAAGATCATCCCCTCCCACGAGGGAAAGTTCGACATTGCCATTGATGGTGAGATCACGTACACTTTGATGATGGAGAACCGACTGCCCGGGGTTAAGGAGATTTGCGACCAAGTCCACGAGCGGCTTCGGACGACGGGCCGGATTTGAGTGGGGCGGCCGCCCCGCGGGTGCCAGACTTTCGGAATTGGACGGGTTCACGCGACCTTTAACCGATGTTTTATGTAGCGTCGCGCGGCCTCACCAACCCTCCTATGATCCTTCATCGGCCCGACCCCCGTGATCGTCCAAGCGACCCATCCGTCGTACACATCGACCCCGTGCTCCGGGCCCGGATTCTCGACACCGTGGAGCTCATGGACCGCCGCGGCTACGGCGTACCGCTCGAGCAATTCGCGCGCCTGCTCTATGGAGGGTCGGCCCCCGCCGAGGCGGTCGCCGCGGAGATCAGCCGCATGCCCCAGTTCACGGTCCGCCAGGGGCTCGTCGTGCGCCGAGACCGGGCGGGCCAGGAAGGGGCGATGGCCGCCCGCCAGGCCGGCCACGCACTGCACGCTCCCGAGGCCGCGGCGCTCGCCTCCGACTTCGCATCGCGCCTGGTCTCCAGCTGCTCGCTTGTGAGGTCGGTGTCCCTGACCGGCTCGATGGCGTCGAGCGGCTTCGACCCCCGCGACGACATCGACGTCAACATCGTAGCGAAGGCGGGCGCCAAGTACACGGTCTACCTCTGGTCGCTCGCGCTTTCGGCGGTCACTTCGCTCCGCAACCGGAACAAGTCGACCGACGAAATGGGGGCGCTGCCCTTCCTGCCCAAGATCATTTGCGTGAACGTCGTGTGGGAGGAATCCCAAGTCAGGCCGCTGGCGCGGCAGGACAAATGGATCGCCTACGAGCTCCTCATGCACCAGCCCATCCTCGGCGGGGCGTTTTGGCAGGGCGTCCTCGATGACAACCCGTGGATCGCCGAACACTTCCCCCAGGTGATTGAACCGGGATTCGTGGGGCCCGATGACAGGGCGGCGGCCGCCGCCGCCAGGGCCGCGCGGCCCGGGCGGTCATTCTTCGACTTCCTCGGTCGCCACCCCCATGTCCAGCGCGCGGTCGAGCGCCTCGCGCAGGTCGCGGTCATCGCGCTCCACCGCGTGGTGTCCATCACGCGCACACGGTCGCCCATCGCGCGCGAGCGCGAGGCCTTCGTCAACCTCGTGAAGCGGCCCTATTCGGTCTACGACATCCCCGGCCGCGAACGGCCCGTGCCCACTGCGGCCCTCGAACCGAGGTGAGCCCCATGGCCCCGACTGCCACAGGCAAGAGGGTCCTCCTGGTTGACCCCCCGGCCCCCGACCTCGGCCTCAACCTGGGGCTCGGGTACCTCGCGGCCTGCCTCAAGCAAGCCGGCCACCATGTCAGGGTGCTTGACGCCAACAACCGCGCGCGCCGGCAGACGCGCTTCCAGATTGCGCGGGAGCTTCGGGAATTCAGACCCGACCTCGTCGGCGTTTCCGCGACCTCGCCCGTATACCGGGCCGCCCTGGCGGTCGCGCGCCAGGCGCGCGAGGAGGGTTTCGCCGGGCCCCTGATCATCGGGGGCGTCCACGCGAACCTGAACAAGTCCAAACTGCTCGAAGATGCCGACTGGGACCTGGTCGTTTTCGGCGAGGGCGAGCGCACGATCGTGGAGATCGCCGACGGCAAGCCGAAGGCGCAGATCCTCGGCCTCGCCTGGCGCGCCGACGACGGCCACGTCGAGGAGAACGGCGCCCGCCCGTTCCTTGCAGACCTCGACGAACTCCCCTTCCCGGACTTTTCGGTCTTCGGCCTCAAGCGCATCGGGTGGTACCCCATCATGACGAGCCGCGGGTGCCCCTTCGAGTGCGGCTTCTGCATGAGCCCCACGATCTGGTCGCGGAAGTGGCGCGAGCGGTCGGCCGAGAATGTGATCGCGGAGCTTGAGCACGCAAAGCGCACGTACGCGATTCACGGGTTCAACATGCGCGACGACAACTTCTCCATCAAGATGAAGCGGGGAAAAGAGATCTGCAGGCGCCTTGCCGAGACCAAGCTCGACCTCCCGTGGACGTGCAACAACGGGGTCTACGCGCGCCTCATCGACGAGGAGCTTGCAGGCCTCATGGCCAAGGCGGGCTGCGTCCAAGTTTCGCTCGGAGTGGAGTCGCTGGTCGAGCCGGTATTCGACCGGGTGAACAAGGGCGAGAAGCTGGAGCACATCTACAAGGCGGCCCACATGTTCAAGGAGAACGGCATCCGCGTCCGGGGGTTCATGATCCTGGGGCTCCCTGGCGACACCTTCGATTCCACCATGAAGTCCTTCGCGAGTGCCAAGGAGCTGGCGCTCGACGAGTACGGCTGGAACACGTTCCTGCCCTTCCCCTTCACCCCCGGCGGGGACTGGGTGCGCAAGCACGGTCGCCTCTTCAACCACGACCCGTGGGCGATGCAGCACGGCGACCTCGTGTTCGACACCCCGGAATTCCCCATCGAGGAGCGGCGCCGCGCGTGGCACACCATCTTGATGAAGACCCACCAGTACGGTTCGCTCTACGACCACTCGAAGTCCGCGCCGCGCAATCTCGGGCGCATCCTGGGCTTCATCTGGCGCTACGACCGCGGCCGGCTTCCGCAGCACCTCGTGGCCATTGGGCGCAGGTACCTCAGGTCCCGCGCCCGTTCGCCGGGCTAAACGCCCCCCTTGACGCCGAGCAGGGTCGGGAACTCCGCCTGCTCCACGCCGGATCGCGCCTTGAGGCGCCGGGTGATCCCCACGGTGCCGGGCAGGCGGAAGGGAATCAGTTTGAACGAAAGCCCCGCGCTGCGGAAATGGGACTCGACCTCCGCTTTGTCAAAGTGGCGGTAGCTCGGGTTGCCGGTCCTCGCGCGCGCGGTGGCCTCTCCTTCCCGCGCGCCCTCCGAGGAGGCGTGCACCGGCGACAGCAGGACGATGAGCGCGCCTCCCGGTCGAAGGGCTTCGGCCGCGGCCCTCACGGCGGCCCCCGGGTCGGCTGCGTACTGCAGGCTGGCACAGGCCGTTACCACCGCGACGCTCCCCCGGCGCAGCGGCAGCGCCTCCCACCCGGCTTTGACGGTGCTCCCTCCGGCCGTCGGGTCAAGCGAACATACGGCCAGGCCCTTACCCTCGAGTTCCCGGCCCAAGTGGCCGGCGCCTGCGCCGCAGTCGGCGGCCCACTCGCCTTCCTTCGCGTACCACATGGCCAGGGTCGCAGCGAACTTGTGCGCGCGAGCGTGCACCGCACGGTACCTCGGTTCCATCACGCACCGACCCGCCTAAAAGTGAGGAGGCTGAAGTAGCCCATCCGGTTCCAAGGGGGTTTCCCCGCGATGCGGCGCTCGGCCCGCGCGAGGGCGCCCGCCAATCGAGGGAGGCGGCGGATGTACTTGTCGAGGTGCGGCGGCGGCACCAGGATGTTGGTCCCCTCCACCGACACGAGCTCGAAGGAGGGCCGCATCGCCTCCGCGAATTCGTCCACGGAGAACAGGAACACCGGGATACGCTCGGGGCGGTCCTTGGAGACGGCCATCTGCGTGTTGCGCCCCACCTTCCGTGCAGGTTTCTCGAACCGCAGCAAGAGCGGGTAAAGGAACACTTCCCAGAGCACCGTGGGGTTGACGAGCCCCGCGACGAAGGGTGCCCCGGGCTTGAGCAGCGCGGCGAGGCCATCCCGCGCGGCCGCCGGCGAGTCGTCGAGGTTGAGCGTGCCGAAGAGCGAGTACGCGCCTCCAAAGCTCGCGGGGCCCCACCGTTCGACGAGCGTCCCGGCCTCGGACGTTGGAAGGTGCACCGTCTCAATGCGGTCCGAAACGCCCTTCCTCTCCGCCCGCTCCCGCGTGAGCTCCAACATCCGCACGCTGATGTCGAGCGCAACGACACGGACTCCATGGGAAGCGAGCAGGCAAGCATCGGCGCCGGTGCCGCAACCGACGTCGAGGACGCGGTCGCCCTCGTGGAAAAGCTCGCGCAGCCGCAGCGTCGACCGGCTCTTTGCCAGGGCCGCCCCCGCCGTGCCCCCGACCTCCTCGTCATAGCGTTCGGCGAGGTCGTCGTAGAGCCGCTCCGCCAGTTCGCGGCGGCTCTCGGGGGTCATGCCGAGTCGAGCGGGCGTGCGTTGCATAAGCCTTCCTTGAAAGGGCGCACGCGTTCGGCCTGCACGATCGCGTTCCCCGACCGGGCGGTTAGGGCGCCGTCGAACCCCCCCCCAAGCAGCCCCCGCTCGGGTACCATCGCGACCGCGTCGGGTTATGCGGCGACTCTCCTACGGGGGGCGCCCGGCAAAGCGAACGGCAAGTCCGCGCCCATTTGCCGCGAATTTGCCGGGCCACCCGAGGACCCCGCAACGCCCGTGCCGAGCTCTTCCGCGGTTGCTGGCAAAGAGACGGCAACTGCCGATCCGCGCGTCGGCTTTCGGGCAAGGCGGCCCGCCGATCTTCTTGCGCCCCAACTTCGCCCGCCAGCCGATGACGAGCACCGGCGGCGGCCTCTTGGCTTTTGCCCAGCGATCACTTGCGACCGCAAAAGGATCATATGCTAGAGCGCTTTCGTCGGAATCACAGATGAGCTTTGCCTTCATGCCAGAATCCAACCGCCGGCTCGGCTTGGAATCGGCACGTCGGCGATTGGCATCGCCCCCTGACACTTACCTGAGTACCCAGGCAAAATCCCCCGATTGTTGACCTCTCACCATACATTACATAGTGTCGAAGATTCCACGTCGCACCGCCTCCCAAGATTCCCGAGAAAGCAACCCGAAAGTGAAAGGTGAAAGCCCGAGATGACGCCCATCGAAATCCTGTGGGTCCTTGCCCACCTACTTTGGGCTCTCGGGGCCGTCGTTTACCTCTTTGACGGGTACCGCTCTTTCATCCTCGGGCGCGAAGGGTTCGTCACGAACACCACGCCCGAAATCCTTGATGTGCAGCGCGAGCTGGACAAGCGAGCGCTCGCCGCTCCCCCCATCATCAAGTTCCAGATCACCACGCGCGGGAAGGAAACCCACGTCGTCAAGCGCGGCATCGAATCCGCCGTCCGCTGCCAGGAGTACGTCCCCTGGAAGGGCCGCGTTATGGTCGACGTCATCACGGAAGACCCTCGCGATGTCGAGATCCTGAACGAGGCGTTCCCGAACCCGGGCGTCCCGCTGCGCATGCTGCTCGTGCCCAAGGACTACAAGACGCCCCGCGGCACCAAGCTCAAGGCCCGCGCCCTCCACTACAGCACGGAGTGGCGCAAGACCCTCGACGAAGAGCGCGGCTATGTCGTGCACTTCGACGCCGAGTCTGCGATGGAGCCCGTTGACTTCGTGCGCCTGCTCTACAACCTTGTCCGCTCCGACGGCAAGATGAAGCTCTCCGAAGGGCCGATCCTCTACCCGCTCGAATGGAAGAAGTCGAACGTCGTCTCCCGGCAGCTCGAATCGAACCGCGTGTTCGACTGCTTCCACTGCCACCTGCTCATGGAGAACCCCCCGCCGTACCACCTGCACGGCAGCAACCTCGTCGTCGAAGAGAACCTGCTCATGGAACTCGGCTGGGACCTCGGCCTGTCGCGCGGGCGCCCGCTGGTCGCCGAAGACCTGCTGTTCGGGATGCGCGCTTTCGCGCTCAAAGGGAAGGGCATCTTCGGGTGGTCGGGGGCCGCCATCCTGGAGCAGCCGCCGTTTACGGTACGCGACTCCGTCCGCCAACGCATCCGGTGGGTCACCGGCGTTTGGCAGGCGATGGACGTCATCACGCGGGAACCCGAGTACAAAAGCATCCCGAAGCGGGAAATGCGGCGGCTCAAGACCATCGTCGTCGCCAGGCTCTCGGTCTACGGCATGGGCTTCTTCGCCGGCCTCTTCAGCGTGATCCTCTTCCTCATCTCGCTCTCCGACGGCTTCCTCGGGACGCGCGTAGCGGCCGGGATCCCCCAGGCCTGGCGCGACATCTCGATGCTGCTGCTGCCCGGCCTCTTCCTGTGGCTCGGCACGAGCCAGATCGGCCTCTACAAGAATTTGCAGCGGCTCAAGATGGCGCCGCACAAGCGCGTGTTTGAACACTTCAAGGTCCTGCTCGCGACGCCCGTGGGCGCGCTCGTCGAGACCGGCGCGGCCCTTTACGCCACCCTTAATTGGTGGTTGAGGGGGAATCAGGTCCAGTGGATCCCGACGCCGAAGTGAAGGCGCGGCGCCTGCCGACCTTCAAGGCACCGGACTTTGTTGCCGCCGCGCTCATCGCCTCCATCTTGGGCGCTGGCATCGCTTTGCGCGTCGCGCGCTTCTCGGTGGGGGACTACTACGAAGACGGCGCTTCCCACTGGTGGACGGCCGCGGGAGCGATGGGCACCGGCGTCCTCGTCGACCCGTTTAACCACGGCACCGCCGGTTACTGGCTCCCGGGGTACGACCACCTTGCCGTCGCGGCGTTCCAAGTGACCGGGACCACGCAGCTGGTCTTGCTGCGCTGGATTGGCGTCGCTTTCTTTGTGGCGATCGAATTCGCGCTGTGGGCCCTGGCGGTTCCCGCGGGCCGTGGGGTGGCGCTCTTCGCGATGGCCCTCATGGCCGTGTCCCCATTCGACACGGTGGATTCCCCCATCGCCATTGGGCTCGAGCCGGCGGTTGCCTTTCTCCTCGCAGGCCTCGTGTTGCACCAGCGCGCGCGGGGGGGGCGGGACGCCTTGCTGATCGGGGCCTCGGTCTTTTACACGCTCGCTGTGCTGTTCCGCTACGAGGCCGCCGTATTTGTGGGGGCCCTTGCGCTTTACAACTGGTGGTGGAGCGGCGGCCGGCCGATGAACCAACACCACTTGCGTCGCGAGCTCCCGTACCTTCTGTTCCCGCTCGCCGTCGCCCTGCTGTTCCTCGCACTTACGTGGGGGCATAATCTCCCTTCGCGGTTTTTTGTCGGCACGCCGCCCGAGATGGCGACCTCGGAAGCGCTTGGCTACCTTCCGCAGGATCCCATTGGCCGGAATGCCTCCTTTTGGGGGTTTTGGATCGCGGGGATGCCCGTGGCGATAGCGCTGGCGGCCATCGGGATCGTCCGGCATTCGCGCCGCGTCGAGGTTTGGCTCATTGTCACGTTCGTGGCCCTGCTCTCGATCTTCATGGTCGCAAACCTCGGAACGCCCTCGATCCGATACATGGCGACGATCGAGCCGTTGCTATGGTTCATGGCGGCGCTCGGAGCCCGCGAAGTCGGCCGGTGGGTCAAATCACTGTCGGGCATCGACTGGCGAGGAGGCGCGGCCGGCCTTGTTCGCAAGGGAGGCGTCGCCGCCTGCGCGCTTGCGCTTGTCGCCTCGTGCGTGTACACCGGAGAGGCCACGCTCCTGTTCATCGACCAGCGCGTCGCGCTCCACGGCCCCCTGTACAGGGCCGCGTCGTTCCTGGCAGACCAGCCCCAGAACGAGTCCTTGCTCGTGCTCATCGATTCGCCCCTTGCCGCGGAGGCGTCTGGCCTGCCGGCAACCCGGCTGATCGGTTCGCGATCGCTGCCCGTGGACCGGGACGGCGCCCTTGCATTCCTGAAAGAACGGGTGCAATACGTGATGGCGGTAAACGTCTCGTACTATCCCCTGATTGAACAGTTCCCCGAGCTTGGCCATGGCCAGTCGACCCCCGATTTCTCGCTCCTCTACGATGCGACGAGCTGGGAGATCGCCTACAGCTCGAAGACCGCGTTCGTGTACCGCGTCAACCACGAGACGGGCGTACTTGGGCTTGGCGCGGACTACCAGCTCAGCTTCCCCTTCCACCAATGGAACGAGCAGGGAGACGGCCCCGGAGTCCAACTGCTCTACCGCGGCCTGAACGTGACCGAGGGGTCGACGGGCCTTGGGTTCCCCCTCATGCGGGTCGACGGCCGGGATTTTGCCCCCGCCGAGCTCGAGGGCCGTTTCACCCCCGATGCGCCCACGAATGGCTTCGACGTCGACTACACCCTCTACGCGCGGGACGGCGCCGGGTCGCTCGAGACGCAGGGTCCCTCCGCCGTCGTCCATGCTTTCTACCGGGTGGAGGAGTCCGGCCTTTCGGCCACCTTCGTGGTCGCGCCGCCTCCGGGCACGACCAGCTTCTCGCTTCGCGCGAACAACACGGTTCCGGGCTCGAGCTTCCCCAGCACGTTCAATGATTCGCTCGGGGTGCCCTCGCAGGCGCCCTTCTCCGAGGGGCTTGTGTGGTCGCTCCAGAGCTGGCTGATGGGGGAGCGTGCCCTCTTGCAGTTCGACTTCGCGGCGCCGGCCCTGGTTTGGGGAGGGCGAGATGAGGGCGGGGACGCCTGGGTCGCCTTCGAGGCTCCCGAAAACAGCGGCCTGCTCACCTACCCGTTCTTCGTGCTTGGGCCGGGCACCCGGCTGTTCAAGGACGGGGAGCCCCACACGCTTCGGGCCCCCCTCTTTCGGGCGGGCGGCTTCCTGGCCGGCGCGCCGCGCAACAGTTCGCTTCGAATTTTCTCCGACTTCGGCCTCGGGGAATTCCCGTATGTTGCAGAAGGGTCTGGCCTGCCCTCCTCTGCTTTCGCCAACTCGACGTCCCTCCCCGCCGAGCGCGGGGCCGCGCTCCAGTGGCTGCGCGCGGAGATCGCGTATGTCGTCGTCGTGAACCAGAGCGGCGATGCGCTGCTCGCGCTTTTCCCGGAGCTTGCAAACGGCGACTCGAACCACAACTTCTCGCTCGTGTTCGACGCGGGCGGCCCTGCGGGGTCGCTCTCGAAAGGGCTCGTGTGGGTCTTCGAGGTCAACCGCGGCGAAGGGTTCCTGCACACCGACAGCGCGCTGCGCCTCCACTTCCGCTTCGCGCAGGACTCGAGCGAGACCGATGTACGGGGGCTTGGCCTCACCGCCAACGGCACCGAGCTTGGCTACCCGGCCTCCGGGCTCGGCCTCCCGTCGGCTCGCGTTAGCGGAACCCCCTACGTTGCAGGCGCCGCCACCCTCGACTTCGTTCCAGGCTCGGAGGGGACGGTCGTGGCCGGCACCTTCTGGCTCTTTCCAAGCACCAACGGTTCTGTCGACCGCGGGGCCTTGCCCCTCGTCGTGGCCGCCGACTTTCACTTCGCCGAGGGGCTCCTTTGGCTGAACCTCTCCGCGGTGCCTGCAAACAGCACGGACAACGTCACCCTCACGGGTGGCTTCACCGTGCAGACGAGTGCGTTCCCCGAGTACACGAACGACCTCGACCACCAAGTCGTCACGGGCGATGTCCCCCGCACGGTCACCTATGCCCTCCGCAACTGGTTCCTCGGCCCCGTTTTGACGCTGCAGGCCGATTACAAGGACCCCTACGCGCTTTATTACTCGCGCGCGGTCGGGCTGAGCTCGTCGTTCGAGTACGAGGCCCCCCCGGGTGGCCGCGCCCTGCAGCTTTCCCTGTGGGTCGTCCCCCCGAGCCCCGGCTGACGAGAAGGCGTCCTGCAATCCCTTTAGGCGCGCGGGCCGCCGAAGGTATTTATGGGGAGGCCAACGATCCCAGCGAACGTCGCTTACGGGGGGCCTGGCTGTAGTGGAATTCCGCTACTACAATGAGAAACTGGCAAAGAAGCCGAAGATTTCGGTCGACGGCATCGTCCCTGTGTCCCTCCACTTCTCGCACTTCAAGGGCAACAAGACCCCGCCGCGCTACAAGGCGGACACCGGCACCGAGATCGCCCTCAAGGTCGCCGAGGACAGTTCGTTCGACCGCAACCGCGTACCCATCTGCACGAACAACCACTACGACACCGACGGCGTGCTCGCCGTGTGGGCCATGTGCCTGCCGGAAGACGCCATCCTCTCGAAGGACATCGCGATCAAGGCCGCCGAGTGCGGCGACTTCAACCACTACACCACCGACGAGGCGTTCAAAGTCGACGCAGCCATCGAAGGGTACCGCAGTTCGCCGAACTCCCCGTACGCGGCCACGATCGCGGGCCTCGATACGGCCGCGGCCGACGGGTACGTGTACCAGAAGCTCTCCCACATGTTCCCGGACCTCTGGCAGGAACTCGACCGCCACAAGATTCTCTGGGACCACGCGCTCGAAGACGTCAACAAGAACTTCGACGCCTTCCGCTCGAAGACGTTCTCCGTGAAGGAGCACTGGGACGAGTGGCTCTCCGTCGTCGAGGGCCCCTTTGTCCCGCACCCGGTCGCGGTCGACCGGTTCTGCCAGGGCCGCGTGTTCCTGCTTTCGAGCACCTCCCCGCAGAAGAAGGGCATGCACTTCCAGGTCGACTACGCCTACTACAGCTGGGCCGACACCGTCCAGCGGGAGAAGGTCGAGTGGGTCGACATGGCCCCGCTCGCGGCGCAGCTGAACGAGAAGGACAAGGGCGATGGCAAGTGGTCCGCGGCCTGGAAGGGGCAGGGCGACACGAGCGTGCTGCGCTACGCGAAGGACGACGGGGCCTCCGCGACTTCGATCCTCACGCTGCCCGAGGTCACGGAGGCCCTTCGCCACCACCTGAAGACGGGGCCGAAGGTTGCCCAGCCGGCGCCGGCGCCAGAGCCGGCGCACTGACGAGCTTTCCGGCCGAGGCCGTCGGCCATTGGGTCCATGGCATGAACAGACGCCTCAGCGCCGGCCCAGGTGGCCACAGGCGCGCGCGCAGGGGGCCGCCGAGGTTTTCCCGCGTCAGGAACAGCGTTCCCGGCACCGCACACCACGCCACTTTCGCCGCCGAGTTGAGGAAGACCGCCCAGAACCGGATCGTCTCGGAGGCCTGCGGCGTGGGCGCGTGGGCGTATTCGGGCGGGATGAACGGCAAGAGGGGGGGCGCTTGCGGCCACAATTGAGGGCTCGTGAACGTTGGGAACCCCGCCGCCTTCCAAATCCAGAAAAGCGTCACCGCGACCGCCAGCCCGATGATAAAGTAACGGTTGGGTCGCGCGTACCGGGCGCCGACGAACATGAGCGAGAGCATGATGAGTGACCAGAAGAACGGGAACGTATTCCACGGCGCGCTGAGGTGCAGGGACAAGAATTCCCTGAAAAAGTAGCGGTACCCGTTCCACCCCCAGTAGTGGAAGACGATTTCGAAGAGCCACATCGACGAGACCATCACGCAGAGGCTGATGAAAACCCGCTGGACCCCCAGTTCTTTGCGGCCCCGGAGGCTGCGCGAGACCAGCAGGTAGCTGAGGGCGAAGCCGATGAGCGAGCCGGCCAGCAGGTTGCCCGTGAGGAAGAACGACTGCTTGACAACGGCCACGGAAACGCACACCAAGATCACGCTGACCATCGCAAGGTCCGCGAGGTCGGCTACTTTCGGCGCGAGGAAATCGGCGGCGCGCCGCACGAACCGGTTCACCGGGGCCAAGCGAGCGGTGAGGGCGATCGCAATTCGGCCGGGGCCCGCCTTTGTCGTCGCGCTCTCGACGGGTGCCTTGCGTTTGAACCGGGACCTCGCCGAAAACCACACGCGCGACAAAAGGTCGTCCGGGGAAGCCCCCTTGTCTGCGGGGGTTCGGCGCAGGTTGTGCATGAAGAAGGTCGCCGGGAGTATTCCGATGAGCACCTTGGCGCCTGTGTGTAGAACTGCGCCCCAGGCCGAGACGACCGCCCACCCGGGGGCGCTTGGATCTCGGGGGTGGGCATACTCGGGAGGGATGAGTTGGAGCACGAGGAACGACTCGGGCCACCGCCGGGGTTCGAAGTAATTCGGGAACCCGACGGCGAACCAAAGGAGGAACCAGGCGGCCCCGGCGCCGACAACGAGCCAGAACCACCGGTTAGCGCGCATATAGCGCGCTCCGACGAAGACGGTCGAGAACGCCATGAGCGCCCACAGCACCGGGAAGGGCGCGCCCGGGCGGGCAAGGTCGAGGCCAAACGTCGTGAGGCTCTTGGGGAGCACCCTCCACGATTCGGGCCGGCCTAGGTGGTAAAACAATTCGAAGAGCATGATGCCGCCGGCCATCGCGCACGCCGCGATGAACATCCGTTCGTAGCCGACCCCCTTGCACCTGCGGAGGCTCCGCGAGGCGAGGAGGAAGCAGAGCGCTGCGGCGGCCGTCGACCCCGCCATGACGTTTCCGGTGAGCATGACGGACCGGTTCAGCACGGCGACCGCCGCCGAGACGAAGATCACGAGGACCATCGCGAGGTCGACGAGGTCCGGAAGACGTTTCCGGACGAACGACCCGGCGAGGTCGCCCAGCTTCCGGAGTTTGGCCACCCCCGGGATGGCCGTCCCCCAAGAGGCCACGGCGTGGGTTGACAGCCTTTACTCCCCCTGATGGCCCGATCCGCACCAACACGCAGGACGGCTCCCTTTAGGGGAGCTTCCAGACGTACTTTTCGCTGAGCAGGTAATTCAGGAAGAACCCGAGGAGGATGCCCACGGTGTTGGACACGAGCAGCTGCAGGCCGGACGCGAGCAGCACCGTCAGCGTGATGTAGTTCACGGCGGCCCCAAGGGCGACCGAGCCGTGGTACTTGGCGAGCTTGAAATGGAAATGCTCGCCCTTGCGGTGCCGGAAGGTCCACAGATTGTTGAGCGCAAAGTTGCTGAGGATCGAGGCTTCGATGGCCACGAGCGAGGCGCCCTGGACATGGAGCAGCCCCGAACTGACCATGAACACGAGCACGCCGTTGTTGACGATTACGCCCGTCGCGCCCACAGCGATGAATTTGAGGAAGCGGTAGTTGGAGAGGCGCAGCAGCTGCATCGCGTATCCGATGATCTCCGTGTGGCCGAGCTTGCTGTCGCCGCCCGCGCGGATCTGGAAGGTGTAGGGGACCTCGACGGGGTTCTCGAAGTGCCCCATGGCGAGGACTTCGACCAGCACAGTGAACCCCTTCACATTGAGGTCCGCGCCCTCAACGCCCTTGCGCTTGAACATGAAGAATCCCGACTGCGTGTCCTTGATGTGGCGCGTCTGGGGGAGGAAAAGGTGCGAGAGCCAGAGCGCAACCTTCGACGTAACCCCGCGCATGGCCGTGCGCCCCTCGGCGCCGCCGCCTTGGACGTAACGGGACGCCACGACGAGGTCGGCGCCGTGCTCGAGCTTGTCGAGCATCGACGGCAGCACCTCCGGCGGGTGCTGGAGGTCGGCGTCCATGATGCAGACGAAGTCGCCCTCGGTGGCCTTGAGACCGTCCGTGAACCCCGTGCCGCGGCCCAGCTTGCCCGCGCGGTGCATCACCTTGAAGTTGGGGTGCGCGGCGGCGATCTCGTCGGCGATCTTCCCGGTGCCATCGGGGCTGCCGTCGTCGACGATGAGGACTTCGAAATTGCGGCCATCGAGTGCAGCAAAAATGCGAGCGGCAAGGCTCTCCAGATTCTCCTTCTCATTGTACGTTGGGATCACGATGGAGAGCTTGCCCACGGGGGGCGGGCAGCATGGGGGGATAAAAAGGGTTTGTCGGCCCAGGAGGAACCTGGACGTCGCCCCGTCCGGATTACCCAGGAGGCCTGGGACATGGGGCGCGGCAAGCGGGTTTCAAATGGCGCCCGCCTATGCGAACGCGATGCGGCCCGCGACGCGCAAGTTCAGGCGGCAGCTCGACGAGAAAATCGAGCGGCTCGAACCGCGGATCAAGGCGTACGAAAAGGGCGAGTTGGAGCCGTTGCAAAATCCCGGGTACGACCGTTTGGCGGAAGCCCAGTACCTAAAGGGCCAATGGGACGGCGCGAAGGCGGCGTCCCGCAAAGCCGTCGGTTATTGGAAGGAGCGCCTCGCGGCAGAGAAGGCCGACCCCCAGAAGTGTGAACCCATCTTCCACCTCGCCTCCTCGTACCTCTTTGCCGATGACTCGGCACACGCCGTGAGGACCTTTGCCGAGGGAGTTGCTCTCTTCGCTGGAAACGGGCTTGCCGGCTCCGATGACACGGGCTATATGGCGGCGGTCGCGGGCGACTTGCGCCGCGCGGAGGTCGTCTTCCACGCAACGGTCGTCGCGGACATGGGCGCCCAGGGGATGTCCGACCTCAAGCTGTTCGCGAAGCGGTTCCCGGACACGCCGCGGCTCCTCAAGCTGCAATTCGTGCAAGGGCTGCAGAAGAAGGACCGCGCGCTCATCGAGAATATGCGCCTGATGGAGCGGTGGCTCACGCCCGAGGCAGAGGGGATAACGAGTTTCCGCACCGAGGAGTGGTTCTACGCCGCGCACCAAGTCGTGTTGGGCCAGCTGTCGCGCGGCGAGCCGCCCGAATTCCGACTCTACGGCGAGGGCGTGCAGCGGGGCCTCACCGATGCTGAGCCCCGCAAATGAGGGCGCTTACTGCTCCCCGCGACGGCCGCGGAGCCCCTTGCCGCGCGGCTTCCTCTTGGTTGCTGGCGAGTCCTCGGCCTGGATCTCCTCTTTGGCGCGCTCAAGCACCTGGTCGAGCGCGTGCGAGAGTTCCGCCTTCGTGCCCCTCACGTACAGCGAACCGACCTTCGTCCGGAAGTGCGCGAGGTCCTCGCGCGTCTTGAACCCGCCCCAGGGCATCTTCATGTCGGGCGCAACGGGGCGCTCGTCCCGGATCCGCTCGGCCACGACGTCCGAGAACCCCGCCGCCTTGAAGAGCGCCACCCACTCGTCCTCGAGAGGTAGGCCATCTTCACGGGCGTGTACTTTTGCCAGCTCTCGGAGGCCGGGTGCTCCTTGAAGAAGTCGATGACGAGGTGGAACGTCCCGCCGGCCTTCAGCACGCGCCAGATCGACTTGAGCGCGACCGCCACATCGGGCGCGTAGTACAGCGCCTCCATCGAGAATGCGTAGTGGAACGAAGACTCGCCAAAGGGCACCTCCTCGATGGGGGCCACGAGGAACTTGGTCGGGTACTTGCCCGCGGAGAGCGCGCGGGCCTCCTTGATGAATTCCGGGGACATGTCGAGCCCCACGCACAGCCCGATCGTCGGGACTTTCGCGGCCACATAGCGCGTGGCCCAACCGTTCCCGCAGCCGAGGTCGATGAACGACTGGTCGTAGCCGATCGTGATCCGGTCGAGCACTTTCTTGCCGGCGTATTCGTGCGCCTCCTCCATGTGGGGCCCCGTGCCCTCCTTGGCCCAGGAGTCGAAGATCGCCGCGTGGTTTTCGCCCATCGCTTGCCTCCTCACGCGGCCGGGACCGCGTCAGAGCCGCGCAGCTGCTTGGCAAGCTCGGCCGGGTCGCTCGTCGGGATGTTGCAGGTCGTCCCGCGGCAGACGCACGCTGCGGGCAACTTGTCGCGCGGGTACTCCTTGGCAAACGCGAGCGCCGATTCCGGGTACCCCGCCGGGGGGGCCTCGCCGGGGGAGAGGGCGACGAACGCTTTGTAGGGCGGGTAGGCGCGCTGGGCGACCTTCGTGAGTGCCTGGGTGCGCGGGTCCTTCGGGTCGCCGACCACCGTCACGTGAAGCGGCCGCTCGAGGTGCAAGCGGACGGCGTGCGCATAGGTCCCGGCGAAAATTCCGTACTTCCCCGCGGACGCCGCAAAGGCCGCGAGGAGGTTGTCCGCGGCCTCGAAGTACTTTGATTCTGCAAGGGTCGACTCGAGGCGGTCGAACACGATGGCCGCGATCGGGTTGCCCGCGGGCGTCGGAGCGTCCTGAAAAGGCTTGAGCTTCGCTTCGAGGGCCTTCGACCCGCCCGAATCGGCAAGGGTGGGCGCCATGTCGAGGAGTGCGCCGTCGTCGTCCTTGAAGTGCGCGAGCATCAGGTCGGCAAGGCCGCGCGCGGCCGCGAGGTACTTCGGCTCGAGCGTCGCCGCGTGCACGTCAAGCAGGCCCAGCGCGAACATGGCCTGGTCGTCGAGCAGCCCCCAAACACGCGCACCCGTTTCGCTCCGCCACTGGTGCGCCATGCCGCGCTTGGGGTCAAAGCACGAGGCCAAGAGGAAGTCCGCCGTCTTCACGGCAAACGCCCGGCACGATTCTAGCCCCAGCGCCTTCCAGGCCTCGACGTACGCGGAGATCGCCAGGCCGTTCCATGACGTGTAGATGGTCTTGTCCACAAACGGCGTGTCGCGCATCTCCCGCGCGGACAACATCTTCTTCCGCCATTCCTCGAGGAGCCCCTCGATTTCCTTTACGCCCTTCTTGTACCGCTGGGCAAGTTCTTCGACGCTCGCGGCGACCCACAGCACATTCTTCGCGGCATTGTGGCGCATCTCGCCCGTCGGCTTCACATCGTAATAATCGGCCATGATGCGGTACGCTTCCGAGCCGCGGCCGAGCGCTTCTTCGAGTTCCTTGTTCGTCCACGTCCAATAGTCCCCGTCGTCCTCCTTCCCGACGTCGGCGTCCTGCGAGGCGTAGAACCCGCCCCGCTCGCGGTCGGTGAGCACGCGGTCCAGGTACGCGACCGTGCCGCTTGCGACCTTCGCGAACGCCGGCTCCCCAAGTACCTGGTACGCGTGGGCAAAGTTGCGCAGCAGCTCGCTGTTGTCGTAGAGCATTTTCTCGAAGTGCGGCACGATCCACTCGGCGTCGGTCGAGTAGCGGTGGAACCCGCCTCCGATCTGGTCGGCCATGCCGCCCTGCGCCATCTTCGTGAGCGTCACCTCGACGACGGTCTTCAGCGAGTCGTCCCCTTTGGCCGCCACCTCCGTGAGCGCGACCTCGATGGCGCTGGCGTGCGGGAATTTCGGCGCGTCCCCGAACCCGCCGTGGCGGATGTCGAAGTTCATCAGCGCCGAGTCGAAGGCGCGCTTGAGGATCCCCCACGAGATCTTCCCGGGTTGCCCGCGCGCCTCGCCCTGGCGCGCGATCGCGTCGCCGATTTCCTTGGCCTGGCCGAGCACCTGGGCCTTCTGGTTGCGGTAGGCATCGGAGACGACCTTGAGCACCTTCGGGAACCCGGGCCGGCCGTACGCGTCGCGCGGCGGGAAGTACGTCCCCCCCGAGAACACGAGGCCGTCGGGCGTAAGGAACGCGGTGAGCGGCCACCCCCCGCCTCCCGAGAGCGCGGCGATGGCGGGCTGGTAGCGGGCATCGACGTCGGGCCGCTCGTCGCGGTCCACCTTCACGGCGACGAAATTCTCGTTGATGATCCTCGCAGTCTCGTCGTTCTCGTAAGACTCCCCATCCATGACATGGCACCAGTGGCACCACACGGCCCCGATGTCGAGCAGGATCGGCTTGTCCTCGCGGCGCGCGCGCTCAAAGGCTTCCGGTCCCCACGGGTGCCAGTCCACCGGCTGGTGGGCGGCGCTCTTCAGGTAGGATGAGGCCTCGCCCGCGAGCCGATTGGCGGCTCTGCCGCCCGGGCTCTTCTGCTCTTTCGACATGCGGCGCGCCTTTAGGGCTTCGGGCACCGCGGCCGGCTGTCAAAAGGGTTCCGCCAAACCGCCAGGGGCAAGGATCGAGCCGCCCACACCCCGGCAGTCGCACGGCTCACAACGACCGAAGGATCAAAACCCCTCGCGGGCGTCCCGCACCGAAGGCCTTGCCGCAAAACGCCCTCGAAGAGATTGCCCGAGAAGTTGGCGACGCAGTCGATTCGGCCGCCGACCATGTCGAGGCCGCGGCCGAGGTCACCGGCGAACTCGTGGAGAAAGGCGCGCGCAAGACCGTCGACCTCACTCGCTCCGCGGTCGACCAGGGCGTCGCGCAGGTAACGCGTTTCGGGCGCATGGTTCTCGCGGCATGGAAATTCTTCGAGCGCCTTTCCAACCCGCCGTGGAACCCCCTCAAAGCGATCACGTGGGCCGCGATCTTCCTCCTCGTCGCCGTCATCACCGTCCTGGCCTACCAATTCAAGTACGGGATACTGACGCTCCCGATTGTCGAGGAGGCGGGGAGCCGCTTCGTCGCCTGGATGGCAGCGCTTGGCGCCGCCGGGTTGTTTGGATTCACGGTCGTGGGCACGCTGTTTTTCATGGTCATCCCAACGGAGCCGTTCTTTTTCGTGACGCTCTCCGGCTCGACGCCCGTGGTCCTCGCCATCGCGGCGGCAGCCTTGGGGAGCACGATCGGTTCTTGCTGCAACTATGGGTTCGGCAACCGCATTCGGGTTAGCGCGGGAAAGAAAACCGGGGACGAGCGCAAACTCGGCAAGTGGGGCAAGCGCGCGCACTCGAAGTGGGGGACCGTTTTGCTCTTCCTCGCCGCGGCCCTGCCCATGCCCGAGATCATCGCGCTGACCTACGGCATCGCCGACTACCCATTCAAGAAATTCGTCCTCGTCACGCTGGTCGGACGTGTAGTCAAGTGGAGCTGGATCGCGGCGGCGTTCCTCCTTTTCCGCTTCTCGATGGGGTGAACGGGCGCTTCAGCCCGCATCGGCCTCGAGCTTTTTTCGCACGGAAGCCGGGATGGGCTTTTTCTCGAGCTTGGCGTAATCGAACATCACAATCACCGTCTCCCCCTCCGCCACGAGGCCACCGTCGCGCGTGTCGCGGATCTCGTAGAACAGCGTGAAGCTCGTCGTGCCGACCTTCGTGGGCTTCACGCGCACCTCGATCGGGTCGCCATAGGCGACCGGGCGCTTGAACGAAAGCGCCGCGGTCGCCACGATCCAGTCGACCTCGTCCATGCGCTTGGCAGTCATCACGCGCATGAGGTACTCGGTGCGCGCCGCCTCGATGTAGGTGAAGTACACCGCGTTGTTCACATGGCCCATACCGTCGATGTCGCGGAACCGCACCGCGATCGGCATCGAATAGGGAAACTTCGCCACGCTCGGGGATCGGGCGAGCGGCTCTTGAGCGTTTGGCCGCAAGGCCGTCACGGGGACGGGCGCCGCGACCACATGGAAAACCGCGACCGCTTGGGGTGGCGGACACGGGGGAAGCGGTAAGAGCGGGGCACGGGGGCGGCCTCCTCACTGGATGTAGGAGGTCGAATCGCGGTCCAGCCCCTTGACGATTTCGATGGGGGCATTGTCGGGCTGCCAGGCGACAAGCGGCCACGCGAGCGTCCCGATGAACTCCATCGGGTTTGCGGCCATTTTGGTTGCGGGGTGGTCGGCCCCGAGCACCGCGCCGGCGACTTGGTTGGTGACCACCCGCACCTCCTTCTCGTCGAGCACGCCGAGCGAGTGGAGGTACTCGTGCAGCAGGACGCCGAAGAGCCACGGGATGTAGAGCGTGGGCTCCGTTTCCCGGATGCGCCGCAGTGGCGTCTGGTTGACGACGATGGCGTTGGCGCCCACCACGAAATAGGCCCCGAGGAACCCATTGGGGACGTTGCCCAGTTCCTGGGTCACGACCATGAGCCCGGCTCGCTCTTTCCCAAGCACGCGCCGGACGGCTTCCTTCACGGCTTCGAAGACTTCGGGGATGCCCTTCGCTTTGGCGAGGCGCTCAGCGGTGCTTAGGCTGGTCATCACGCTTCCTATGCGCCCCTCCCTTTTCTTGATTGGGTTTGAGCACCAAAGCGGGCGACAGGGCTAAAACGCGGGACGCGGATTTGGCGGCGGGCGTAAGGATGACGTTTGGCAGCATTTATCCGGCGCAGAAGTTCGCCAAGGCGGCCCTCGTGAAGGCTGACCTTGCCTTGACCGACCGGATGCACATGGGGCTCCTTTGCCTGGAGCCCGGCCAGGCCCAGCCCACCCACGCCCACGAGGCCGCCGACAAGGTGTACTTCATCGTCGAGGGGGTGGCCACCGTGACGGTGGGCCAGGAGACCCACGAGCTGGGCCCCGGCGCTTTTGCCCTTGCAAAGTCGGGCGAAACCCACGCGCTTGCGAACAAGGGGCGCGACCGCCTTACCGTCGTCTCGATCTCGTCGCCGCCGCCGCCGCCCGCGAAGAAGTAGCGCGCCGCACCGGCAGCCGTTTTTCGAAGACAAAGACGCGGCGCGCCCAGTCCGAAAGGGTGTACCCCTCCGCGCGGAAGGGGCGGCGGGCGGACTCAAGCGCCGGCACGATCACGGTGTAACTGTCGGCGCGCTTCTCTCGCGCGAACGCCTTGAGGGCGCGGGCTGCTCCGCGCGTGGCGTGAAACACCTGCACCGCGATCCACCGCTCGCCGGTGTCGGCGAACATCGTGGCCAAGAGGGGCCCGTGTTCGGGCGAAATGAACAGGCATGGCTTCACCGCGCGGGTGGAACGCGGGGTGAGCGCAAAAGCGCCGGTGAACGACATGTAGGCAAGCCCGCGTTGGGCGCGAAGGAGCGGCGAATGCAGGGCGGCCTTTCGAAACTCGGCCGGAGTTGCGCGCTTCCAACCCGAGGATACGGGGGCCCCGGAGCGCCGCGGCGCGGGGACTTTGCCTTCCAAGAAGGTCATCACGCTCACGGGCGCATACCCTCCCTTCCGCGCTGCCCGCAGCGACGAGCGGTTGTCGTGCGTGATGAGCATCCGCGCGGCCTGGGCGCGGCGCAGGCCCGGCGAGGAAAGGGCAAACGCCGTGATCCGCATCATCCACCCCTGCCCCCGGTACTCCTGGCCTACCCGTGCGGCGCTCATCCACGCCGACCCGTCCGGCGCGAGTTTGCCATGGAAGATGCCGGCGATCTTCTTCGCGTCCAGGAGCAGGTAGAAGCGTCCGGCGCGGTCGAAACGGTCCATCCAATCGAGGACGTAATCGTGCGGGTCCTCCTTCCGCAAGAAGCGCCGGATCGCGGCCCTGTCGCTTGGCCGCGCGGCCCGAATTTCCATGCGAACCCCACCGCCCTTTGGCGCTTATGCCACCTTCGGATGGAACCCTTCATTAGCGGGGCCCGGGATTGCCGGTACCGGCGCGAGGGGTCTTCCCGCGTGCCGCGCCAAACCCGCTAGGTGGCCCCACGTGAAAGTCCATCTCATCGAACACACCCCGCACCCCGAGGCGGTCTGCGCGCGGGCGGCCAAGGGCGACACCGACATCCGCCCGTCCCACAAGATCACCGACTACGATGCGGGCGGCTGGGAGGGCATCCTCAAGTTCTGCCTCGAGCACGGCCACCACGGCGTGTTCGAGCACGCGCACTTCACCTTCTCCATCGAAGGCATCTCGCGGGCCTGCTCCCACCAGCTCGTGCGCCACCGCATCGCGACCTTCGACCAGCAGAGCCAGCGCTACGTGGACTTCACGGTCCTCCTCGAGCCCTCCCACAAGTCGTTCGACAAGACGCTCTTTGATGTCGTCGAGGCCTACCAGAAAACGGGCGCCCTGCCGGCCGACCCCGACCCGGTCAAGGCCCTCGAGGCCTACTTCGTGTTCCCGCCGACGATCCGGCGCAAGCCCGAGAGCGCCCTTGCCCTCGCCAAAACCTACGCCGACGACGTCCTCGAGTACCGGAAACTCGTGAAGAGCGGCGTCCCGCCGGAGGACGCCCGCTTCGTGTTCCCGAACGGCATGAAGACGAACGTCACGGCCACGCTCAACTTCCGCGCGATCTACGACATCGCCTACGACCGCCTCTGCACGCGCGCTCAGTGGGAGATCCGCGTGGTCTTCGCGCTGATGAAGCGCGAGGTGCGCAACGTCAGCCCCTTCTTTGCCGAGCGCCTGCAGCCCAAGTGCATCCACCTCGGCTACTGCAACGAGGCAAAGAAGGCGTGGGAGACATGCCAACTGATGCCCCACATGAGCCAAGTGCTGAAGCCCGCGGCGGCCCCGAAGCCGGCCCCGTGAGGAATTTTCCGTCATAATTCCATTCCGATTGGAATTAGACGTCCAATCCGCCCGTACGCAGGCGCGCAACTTTATTTATCGGGCCTCGATCGGCAACCGTGGCCCTCGACGAGCCCGCCAAGCGCGCCGCCCTGCGGATGCTCCCCCACCCCGTGTTCCTCGTGGGGTGCCACCTCGATGGCAACTACCACGTTTTCGTGGGGACATGGCTCACGCAGGTTTCGTTCAAGCCGCCGCTGGTCGCCTTCGCGTGCCGTAAGGAGACCGGGTCCCACGAGATGATCCGCAAGAGCGGGATTTTCTCGGTAAACATCCTCGACTCCAGCCAGGGCGACATCGCCAAGGCGTTCCTCAAAGGTGCGACGTTCAGCGGCGCGACGGTGAACGGGTACGAGTTCACGACGAATGGCCACGGCGCGCCGCTGCTCAAGGATGCGGCGTCGGTGCTCGAGTGCCACGTGGTCCAAGAGACCGAGGGGGGCGACCACCGCGTGTTCATCGGAGAGATCGAGTACGCGAACACGCGCAAAGGCGAGCGAAGCCTTTCGCTCGAAGACACCGGCCTGCAATACGGCGGCTAGCGCGCAGTTTGGAACGTTCCAAGGGCTGTCAACCGACTCATTAAATACGCTCCGACCTGTGAAAGGAGATTGAAGAGGGGTGAAAAATCATGACGAGTGAGGTAGGTGCGATGGCGTTTGCCAGCGTCGACGACCGCGACCGCGCGGTGCTCCAGGCCTTTGCCGGGGACGCCACGGCCACGCTCGCCTTCCAGGGCATCCGGCGTTCCTTGAACCTCCACCCCGAGAAGCTTTCGCGTGCGCTGCGCCGCCTTGCAGAGGCCGGCGTGCTCGAGCACACGAAGGACGGCTACCGCCTCACGGAGGCAGGAGTGCGCGCGGTCCCCGCGCCCTCCATGCCCCGGTCGGAGCGCCTCGCAGTGCTCGACACGATGATCCCCGCGACGGTTTCCCCGCACGCGGTCGTCGAACAGCTGAAGCTCAAGTGGTTCGCCAACCTGCGGTGGGTCGGGTTTACCGAGCACGAGGGCGTCGTTGCCCTGCGGTGGGTCACCGACGACGGGCGCAAGCGCGTCACCGCGACCCTCAACTCGGGCCGGTTGCTCGTCGATGTGGAAGGGGACCTCTCGGGCGGCGTCGCCGACGCGATTGCCGGAGCCCAAGCGATCTTCGGACACATTGCGCGCGCGGCCTCGCGTGGGCCCGCCGCCGACGAGACCCAAGGGTCCTGGGAACAGTCGAGCCCCGGCAGCACCTGAAGGGATGCGCGCGCTAGCGCTCGCTACATCCCGCGGCGCCACGACTGCTCTCGCTCCGCGCGCTTGAGGTACATCTCCACCTCCGCGTCGCGCGCCGCTGCGTCCCAGTGGGCCGGGCCGGCGCAGATGCGTGCAGCCTCCGCGGCGATGGAAGCCCCCATGTCCTTCAAACGAAGGGCGACCGGCACCCGGCGCACGAGGCCGTCTTCGAGGTGCACCGCATGCTCGTGGGCAAACGCCCAGCGCAGCGACGCACGCAGGTAAGGCAGGTCGGGGTGGAGGCGCTCGCGCTGCATCGCGGGAGCGTCCTCCAGCACGTCGGCGACTTGCGACCCGTGCATCCAGTATAGCGTGTCGGCCACATCTTCATCGACCCCCCACCTGGCCGCGACGGCGGCCGCCGCGCTCGTCGGTTGCGAAGGCTCGGCCCGGCCGCCCGGCAGGGGCCGCCGGTGGGTTGCCGCGCCGCGGGCGTCGAGGCCGGCGGAGAGCAAGACTTCCGACACAATCTGATTGGCCATGCGGCGGTACGTGGTGAGCTTCCCCCCGACGACCGTGACGAAGCCGCGCGGGCCTACGAACAGAGCGTGCTCGCGCGACACGGCGCTCGGGTGCTTGCCCTCCTTGCGCATGAGGGGGCGCAGCCCCGCGTACGCCGCGGTGACGTCGTCCTTCGTGAGTTCGGCCGCGGGGAAAAAGTGGTTGACGGCCTTCAGCAAATACTCGACGTCGCCCGGCTCCGCGCGCACTTCCGAGGGTGACCCCGCAAAGTCGGTGTCGGTGGTGCCGATGAGCGAGAGCCGCCCCCAGGGCACCGCAAAGAATACCCGGCCGTCCTGGGGGGCGCGCAGGACGAGGGCGCGCACGTGGTTGAGGCGCGACCGCGGCATGGTGATGTGGACGCCCTTCGTGAGCCGCAGCCTCGGCTTTGCCTTGCCGTCGACCATCCGGCTCACTTCGTCCGACCACGGCCCCGTCGCATTCACCACGCAGCGCGCGCGCACGTCGAATTCCTCCCCCGAGACGGCGTCGCGCACCGTGGCGCCCGACGCGGCGCCCGCCTTGAGGTGGATGGCCGTGACTTCGGCGTAATTCAAGGCGGCCGCCCCCATCGCCTCGGCGTCGAGGATGTTGGCTAGCGTTAGCCGCGCGTCGTCGGTGACGCAGTCGAAGAAGAGGCCGCCGCCGGCAAGCCCTTCGCGCTCGAGCCCGGGCTCCATGGCCTGCAGGCGGCGCGCGGAGAGCCGCTTGTGAAGGCGCGTGTTGCGGAACACGGCCATCGCGTCGTAGAGCCAAAGCCCAAGTTCCACCTCGAACCGCGAGGGGTAGACGCCGCGGTAGGCCGGGATCACGAACGAGCGCGGCCGCACGAGGTGCGGCGCGATCCGCTGAAGGATGCGCCGCTCGGCGCAGGCCTCGAACACGAGAGCGAAGTCCCGCTGCTCGAGGTAGCGCAGGCCCCCGTGCACCATCTTCGAGGAACGCGAGGACGTCCCTTGCGCGTAGTCGCCGCGCTCAACGAGGCTGACCTTCAGCCCCCGCATGGCCGCATCGCGCGCGACCCCGGCGCCCACGATCCCGCCGCCGATGACGAGGACGTCGTGGCGGCGCTCGCTTAGGCGCTCCAGGGCAAAGGCGCGCGCGTCGCCCGTCAGGCTCCCACCGTCAGTCGTACTGGGGGACGTTCGCGTCGACGCTCTGCGACCAGCCATCGATGCCGCCGGCCATGTTGAAGACGCGGGCAAACCCGCGCCGCTTCATCTGGACCGCGACCATGAGCGAGCGCCCTCCGCCGTGGCAGAAGACGACGATGTCCTTGTCCTTGGGCAGTTCCCCCAGGCGCGGCCCGACTTCGTTCATCGGGATGTGGACCGCGCCGTCGATGGACGCCACTGCGACCTCATCGTGCTCGCGGACGTCCAGGAGCACGGTGCCGTCCTTGCGGTCGACCATCGCCTTCGCTGCGGTGGGCAGGATCTCTTCGACGCCGAACCGGTTCATCGCCCCCGCGATTTGGGGGGGACGGGTTAAAGGCTACGCTGGTGGGCGGGGGGCGAGCGACCGCAGGAGCAGTTCGGCGGAGTCGAAGGCCTGCACGTTGGACCCCGACGCGCGCAGGGCCGCAAGCCGCCGGGGGGCTTCCCCGCCGGTGAAGTCTCGGGCCGCTGCGCCCTCGGCGTCGACCAGGTAAACAGGCTTGCCGGCGGCGGCCGCGGCCTCCACGACGGCCAGGTTCGCGAGGTTCGCCAGGCCAAACGGCACAGCCGCAAGGACGACGGCGTCGGCGGCAAGCGCAAGCCGGCGGGAGTCCTCGGCCGCCGCTTGAGTCACCGCAGAGAAGGGCGCCTCGGCCACGACCCGCAGGCCAAGCGCCTGGGCGACCTCGAAGTCGCTGTCGATGACGTTCAGCACGCCGGTGGAAAGCTTCGCACCCGCCCGCGAGAGGGCGGTCATGAGCGGCGCCCCCGTGCCCCCGCCGCACACGAGGTGGATGCGAGCGTGGCGCGGCGCGGAAGCGGGCGGCGCGTCGGGGTCCAAGGACACGGCCACCGGCACCACGAAGAGCGCGCCCGACACGGGGTGGCGCCGGACCAGCACATCGAGGCCGAAGGTCGCGGCGATGTTAGCGCGCGTGAGGACTTCCGCGGGGGGGCCACACGCCCGCACGCGCCCCTTCGAAAGGAGGAGGATGCGGTCGGCAAAGGCGGCAGCGAGGTTCAGGTCGTGGAGGACGGCCGCACAGGCCATCTGGCCTTCATGGGCAAGGCGCCGCACGGTGTCCATCACCTCGATCTGGTGGGTGACGTCCAAGTGGGCGGTGGGCTCGTCGAGCAGCAGCGCGGTGGACTCCTGCGCAAGCGCCCGTGCAATCGATACGAGCTGCGCTTGCCCCGCCGAAAGCTCCGTCGCGATTTGGTCGGCAAGCGAGGCCACGCCCGCGCGCTCCAGCGCTTTGTCGACGGCAACCCGGTCGGCCTTCGACAGCGTCCCGAGGCCCGTGAGGTACGGGGTGCGCCCCATCTCGACCACCTCGCGGACCGTGAAGGCGAACTCGACGGCGTTCGACTGGGGGACAACCGCAAGCCGGCGCGCCCGCTCGCGGGCCTTCAGGCTCGACGCCTCCGCGCCCCCGATGAGCGCGGTGCCGCCGGTGGGGCGCAGCGTCCCGGCCAGCGCGCGCAGGAGCGTCGTCTTGCCCGAGCCGTTCGGCCCCACGATCGCAAGCAATTCGCCCGGCGCGATTTCGAGGTCGATCCCCTCGAGGACGTCGCGCCCGTCGTAGCCAGCCGAGAGGCCGGCCGCCTTCACGCCCACGACTTCAACCTCCTCGACCGGCGGAGCAAGTACACGAAGAACGGCGCGCCCAGGAAAGCCGTAAGGATTCCGACCGGCACCTGCGTCGGGGGCATGACGGACCTGGCGATCAGGTCGCAGGTGACAAGGAGCGCGCCCCCGAACAGCGCCGAGGCGGGGATGAGGTATCGGTGGTCGGGCCCCACCAGCAAACGCATGGCGTGCGGCACGATTACCCCGACAAACCCGATGATGCCCGCGAAGGCGACGGCGCCGGCGGTAAGCAGGGCGACGAGGAAGAGCACCACGACCTTCGTGCGCTCGACCTCGACCCCCATATGAGCGGCGCTCTCATCGCCAAACAGCATCGCGTTGAGGTGGCGGGACTGCCACAGCACGGCCGCGCCGCCGGCCGCCGTGAGGACGGCCACCGCGCCAACACGGTCCCACGACGCCTGGTCAAAGCTGCCGAGCATCCAGAAGATGATGTTCACGTGGCGGCGCGCGTCCAGGAAAATGACGAACGAGGCGACCGCGGCAAGCAGCGAGCCGATGGCAAGGCCCGCAAGCAGCATGGTTTCCGCCGGCAGGCGCCCGCCCGATCGCGCCACCTCGTACACCAAGAACGTCGCAAGGAGCGCGCCCACGAAGGCGGCGGCCGGGTAGCTCATGGCGCCCAAAAGCACGAACCCGCCGGAGATCGCCAGCGCCGACCCGACGGCAGCGCCCGACGAGACCCCGAAGATGTACGGGTCGGCAAGCGGGTTGCGCAGCAGCGCCTGCATGGCCGCCCCCCCGACGCCGAGGGCGGCGCCGACGAGCATGGCAAGGACGACGCGGGGCATGCGCAGCTCGACGATGATGAGCCGGACTTGCGGGTCGACGGGGCCGCCGACCCCGCTAAGGCCGGGCAGCGTCTGGACGACGGCGAGGAGGGCCTGGCCCCAGTCGACGGGCACGGTGCCGATGAGGACGCCCAAGAGCGTGGCGACGACGAGCGCGGCGCCAAGCAGGAGGAGGACCCACCGCCTGGTACGATGCACGCGCCTCCCGCCTACAGCTCGGGGTGGATGGCTTTGAGCATCCACTCGAGCCCGAGCGCAAGCCGCGGGCCCGGCCGGTCGACGATGTCGGCGTCGGGGACGCGGTAGACCCGCCCGTGTTGGACGGCCGAGATCGACGACCACGGCGCGGTGGTGTTCATCGCCGCCCGGTCCAGGGTCACGTAAAGGCCCACGATGATTACTTCGGGGTTGGAGGCCGCGATCGCCTCGATCGAGACCGACGACCACCCGGTCATGTTGCTGAAGACGTTGGTGCCCCCCGATACCGTGATGAGGTCGTCGCCGCGCGTCCCGTTGCCGGCGGTCCACCAGCCTTGGAAGTCATCGAGCAGGTAGAACGTCTTGGGCCGGGTCGCGGCCGTCGCCGCCTTGGCCGCCGTTGCGTTGATCGCCGCCTGCAGGTCGCCTGCAACCTTGGTCGCGTTGTTCGGCTCGCCGATCGCCTTGCCAAGGAGCCGAATCATCGGGGGGACGTCCCGGACGGCCAGGGAATCGGCGTAGAACACGGCGTAGTGGAGGCTGCGCAGGCGCTCGATGTCCGCGCGGTTGTTGATGCTTGACACGAGGATGATGTCGGGCTTGGCTTGGGCCACGAGCTCGAGGTTGACGGTGAGGTTCACGAGGACGTGGGCGATCGATGCAGCCTCCGGCGGGTACGTGTCGAAGTCCGTAACCCCGACGACCTTGCCGCCAGCGCCCAGGGCGAACACGACCTCCGTGTGGCTAGGTGTGAGCGAAATGATCCGGGCCACCTGAAGGGGGATGGTGACGTTGGTGCCTTCGCCGTCTTCAAGGACGAAGGTGGTCGCGGCGGGGGGCGGCGAAGCGAAGCACCCGGCAAGGGGCAGGGCGATCAGGATCACGAATGCCAGGGCTACGGGCGGCTTGCGTCCCATGGGAACCTTGGAATCAAATGCATTTTCATGATATAAAGTCCATTTGCAAAGCCCCCCCGGGGCCGGCCTGGCGGCCCCCCTCAAGCAGCGGTGCGGGGGCGCCTTGCCACGGCAAACACGAGGGTGGCCGGCGCGATGAACTCCTCGAGGTCCATGTGCTTCTTCAGTTCGGCCTGGCAGTTGGCGTGGAACGCGGAGCGCGCGTCTTGGCCCATCTCTTGGTGCTCCAAGAAGTTGAGGGGGAACGAGAGGGCGAAGTCCACGAAGTTGGTGACGCCCCACATGCGCTGGCGCACGGGGAGCGGGTGGATATCGACGACCTCAAAGCCGGTTTCCTCGAGGAGCGCGCCGAGCGCCGCGGGGGCGCGCCGCGCGTGGAAATCCTTCTCGACCCGGTACGAGAGGTCCCGGTACATGGCAAGGAACTGGCTCGGCTCCGAAGTCCGGTGGCGGCGCAGGATCCGCGACACCTCGAACAGCGGCTCGATGAACTCGGGGCCGAAGTGGACGAACGAGAGGAGCCCGCCGGGTTTGAGGACGCGCGCGCACTCCTCGAGCTCGGCGCGCTCTCCCGACAGGGGGAGGCCGAACGACGAGATCACGGCGTCGAAGGCGCGATCACGGAACGGCAACGCGCGGGCGCTGCCGGCTGCAAAATGGGGTCCCGCGCCCTGGCCGGCGCGCGCGACGGCGGCCGCGGCGGTGCGCAGCATGGTTGGCGAAGTGTCGAG
>JBGPJF010000004.1:0-90395 GCA_041485285.1 Thermoplasmata archaeon
CCTTGCAGAAATGCTCCGCCAGGCGGAGCGGGTTGTCGACGATCAGGTCAAAACGTTTGAGCGGGCCGATGCAAAATCGGAGCGCCTTGTCGGCCTATGCATGGCCGTGTTGGGCGCGGGGCTCGCAATAGCGGCACAAGGGCTCGCCGCGAAGACCCATCCGCCGGACGTCGTGGTTGTGATCGCCCTCGGCCTGGGCGCCGCATTGGGCGTGCGAGCCCTTTGGTGTTTTCTGGGGGCCTCCCTTGGAATGTTCCACCACTCCGAGGTGCAAGTCGGGCCATCCCCGGCATCGGTCATCCGTCAAGAGACCCGCGTTGACCGCTCATTGACCGAATTTCAGGCGGCGACCATGGAAACGTTCGCCCAATGTTACCTCGACAACCTCGCGAAGCTCGAAGAAGCGCTGCAGTTGCGCCAACGGGGGCTTCGTTTCCTCCTGATGTCGTCCACTCTTTTCGCGTCGGGAATGCTTTATATCGCGGGATGGTGAACGATGAACGTGGCGGAGCGGGAGTTGAAGTGGCCTCACCTCGAGGACCATGTAGCCATGGCGCGCGCGGCCGGCCACCCGCACCCCGAGTGGTTCGAGGGGTATGCGCCGGCGGGCACGGACCTGCCGCCTCGGCCCCCCAGACCTACATTCTGGCAGCGGCTCGGGGCGCGGCTAAGGGCTTAGGGCGGGTGGCCCCGCAACGGCCCCTTGTCATCGCCCGGGCGCGCGCACCACAATTGCCAAATACGCTCACGCCGAACCGCCGGGCGGTGCGAGGCGTTCCTCCCTTCCCCCAAGTGCTCGCGCGCCGCGGGCTCGCCGTGGCACTTTGCGCCTCGTTGATCGCCACGACTCTTCCTACGGCGGAAGCCAGCCCTGGAGAGCCCGCTCCCCCATTCACCTCCGAGATCATCGGGGGGAGGACATGGCTCGGGGACTTCCGGGTCACCAACAACAGCGTGGACGATGACGAGGCGCAAGTCTCGATGGACGGCTACGGTTCCATCCGGTTCCTATGGCGACAGGAAACCGGCGGAAACGGCTCGTTCATGTTCGCGCAAATGGGCCCGCTCGGCCAGCCGATGCAAAACGAGACCTTCATCACATCGAACGTGAGCGCGCCCTATCCGGTGGGGAGCCCGCATGGAGACTGGGCGGCGGTGGACTCCGCCAACAGGATCGACGTCGTGGGGGAGCGCGACCCCCTCAACATCTCGTACGAACAGTTCGACCGTAACGGCACCTCGACGGTGGGGCCTCGCCAGGTGGGGCCCGCGGATGGGTCGTTGTCGGAACGCCCCGCGCTCGCAATCCAAAGCGACGACACGGTCCACATCGCCTCAGGCGACTACAAGTTCCAGTGCGAGGACATTGTGTACGCGAAGCTCGCCAACAACGGGACGGAGCTATGGACAAACCGGGTCGTGTCTTCGGACGTGGCCTCGCACACGAATAACAGCATCGTTCGGGCGTCCCCTTTCAGCGGAAACGTGCTGTTCACTTTCGGTTCGGACAGCGGCTCGTGGCTCGGTCGGATGGGCAGGTATGGCGTGAAGAGCATGGCCTCGGTCAAGTTCCGCAATGCGACCGACGGGAAGCCGGCGGATGTGGCGGAGACCCCGAACGGCTCGATGCACCTGGTCTGGGAGGACGGCGGAAACCTGTACTACGCGATGGTGAACGAAACAGGCGTGAAGGTCGTGGATGCGCGCGTCCTCGAGAGCAACGGGACCGTTGGGGCGTTCCCGCGCGTGGCAGCGGCGGCGGACGGGCGGCTTATGGTTGCGTGGGAAGACAACCGCACGGGGTCATCCCAGATCCTGATAGGGGAGATCCCCCGGGACGGCAACCTGAGTGCGTGGACGAGCTACGCCGTTACTTCGACCACGGGCGCGGCGTTCGACCCGGTGGTTGCCTTCGACTGGGACGACCAGCCCATCGTCGCTTGGACGGACACGCGCGACGGCGACCGTGAGATTTTCTTCAAGCGGGCGGCGGGGTGCAGCATGGAGTTGTACGCGGACCCGATCGCGGGGATGGGCTTCCTGCACCCCAACGAGACGCGTGTGTTCCAATTGTTCCTCAAGAACAAGGCCCTCCTCGCCGACAGCTTTGCGCTTGACCTATCCTACACGCCCAGTGCAGATTCCCTCGGCTGGAGGATTTCGCTCGACACGACCTACGCCACCGATGTGGCGCCGGGCGGATATGTGCCCGTGAACCTAACGATCCATGTGCCCGCCAACGCAAAAAGAGGCGACAACATTTCGATCGGCATCAACGCCACGAGCGATTCATGGCCCGGCTGCTTTGACCGGATCGACCTATTCGTTTTCGTCCAGGTGACGCGCGCCCTCAGCCTCAACGCGTCGCCCTCCCTGCAGGTCGCCGACAATGGCGAGACTGTGTCATTCCCTTTGATTGCGAAGAACACGGGGGACATTCGGGAGGATCTGGTCAACATCGCACTCAACGGCCCGACAGCGTGGAACCTCTCCAGTGACCGCGCCGAGCTTTCCCTCGACGTGCAAGAAAGTGGGGTATTCACCGTCTCCATAACCGTGCCCAACAACACTTCATTGGCCCCCGCCAACTTTTTGGGAAGCATAGCCGTTTCGATTTGGAGCAATGCGGACCCCACGGTGGTGGCAACTCGCCAGTTGCTCGTGTCGATTAAGGCCCGGCTCTACGTCAACCTGACCGTGGCGGAATCCGACCGCGAGGTCCGGGCCGGTGCTTGCACCGACTTCAACTTCACCGTCTCAAATGTAGGGAACCTTGCGGGCCAGGCCCAGATCAATTTGGAGGTCAGCTCGGGTATGGCGGGATGGACCGCGGCGTTGGACCGGGAAACGGTGTTCCTGCGCGGAGGTGAATTTACCGATGTGCACGGAACTTTTTGCGTGCCGATGAACGCCACCCCGGGCGCTGTTTATGTTCGCGTGCTCAACGCGACAGCGATCCAGTACGGCGCCACCGGTGAGGTCGAGTTCACGGTCCGCGCCCCGCCCCTTTGCCGCGGGGGGGTGGCGCTTATCGCAACCGAGCCGCCCCGGTCCGGGGGCGCGGCCGTTGGGACCTTGGACATTTCGAACACGGGGGCCCGCGCGCAGACCTACGCGATCAGCTTCTCCGACCTACCAGCCCTTTGGGGGGGGGTCGCGCGCGTAGGCGGCGCGATCGTGACCCAGGTCATCGTCGAGCCGAACACGACGGTCACGGTCGCCGCTGAAGTCACGCCCGACGCCCGCGCCCTGGCGGGCGCGGTGCCCGTGACCGTCAGTTTCACATCGGGCGAATGCGGCGCCTATGAGAACACGGTGGACGTGGTGGTTCCACCGACCGTGGTCCTCTCGCTGAGCGCGATCAACGAAAACGCGAGCGCACCCGCGGGAGGCGTGGCCGTCTACGAGGTCAATGTCCGAAATGACGGCAACACGCCGACGGGCGTGGGCTTCGCGCTCAACTTGGTTGCCCAAACGACCGGGCCCGAATGGTCGTTCGAAGGGCCTGACGGCATCCGGGGGGACCCGGTGAATCAAACGAATTCGTCCTTGATAGGGGCGTTCTCGACCCTGACGCTGCGCTTTTTGGTGCAAATGTGGCACGAGCCACCCAGCCGCGAGTTCGAGTTGGTGCTCACCGCGACCGAAAACGGAGGCCCGCGCGAGACCCTGCGGCTCCTGTTCTCGCTTGCCTTGCCGGACCTCCTCCCCGAGGGACTCGCGGTGACGCCTCCTGCACCGGTCGCCAACGAAACCGCGAGTGTGACTGTCCGCATCGCGAACCACGGAGGAGCCGGGTCCAACGCGGGCGACGTCCGGTTCTTGATCGACGGGGTCGTTGTGGGGAACAGGTCGCTGGGGCCGGTGGCCGCAAATGCCTCCGTGGCCATGGTGTTCCCGTGGCTCGCCTCCTTCGGGAATCACACGCTCTCGATCGAGGTGCGGATCGGCGACGGCGAGGTGGAAATCTCCACAGCGAACAATTTCATCTCGTTGACCGTGCTCGTCGTGGCGCCGGTTGAAGGCCAGGGGCAGCAGCCACCTCCGGCCCCTTCCACCAACATTACCGGGCCCTTCTCCCCGGTGCTCGCGGGCGGGCTCATCGCAGGGGTCGCGGCCGCGGCCGCCCTCTTCGCGGTAGCGCGTCGCCGTCGGCCGGGCGGTCCCCCTGGCGACTCGTGACCTCGCCCACGGCCGCGGGTGTGCGCTCTTCGAATCCTACGGAACGTCTCCCGTCACAACCCCCAAATACCCCCCTCGCCAGCGTTTGAGGGCGGCGGGGAAGACGGCGTGGCACGACATGGCTGCCCCCGGATAGTCGCGCTCGTGGTCGGGTTGCTCGTTTCCGCGCCCGCGTGGGGATTCTCGGACAGCAGCGGCGCGCCCGCCGCGCAGGTGGCGCCCCCCTCCGAGGTTATCGGGCCATTCACTTGGACGCCCGACCTCCAAGTCACCGGAAACGCGGGGAACGACACGGCGCCCATCGTCGTCCCGCTCGCCGGCGGCGGGGTGTCCGTCCTGTGGCAATCCGACCGCGCCGGGCCTTACGCCTACTACCGCGCAGAGTTCGACGACCTCGGTCAGCAAACGACCAATGACACCTACCTCACGAACAAGACGGTGGCGTGGTCACGCAACCGGGCCACCTACGGGCCCGCCATTGCGCTTGACAGCAACGGCGATGCGCACGTTGTGTTCGAGTACGACTACCAGAATGTCGGCTACACGAAGGTCGCCGCAAACGGGACGCTCCTTCAGGCCCCAAAAAAGGTCGGGCCCGTGGACAGTTCGTCCTCGGAGCACCCCGCGGCCACGGTCGGGTGGGACGACACCGTCCAAATCGTGTCGGGGGACTACAAGTTCCAGTGCGAGGACATAGTCTCCCACAGGCTCTCAAACGACGGAAGCGAGGTATGGACGAACCGAGTGATTTCGTCGGACGTGGCTGCGGTTACCCACAACGCGCTCATCAAGACCGGGCCCTCGACCGGGAATTTCATGTTCACGTTCGGTGCCACGACGGGCACGTGGCTCGGACGGATGGACAGGTACGGGCTCCGGGACATGCCGAGCGTCAAGATACGTCAAAGCAGCGATTTCGCGCTCGTGGATGTGACCGAGACGTCCGACGGGTCGATGCATGTTGTGTGGAGCGAGGGCGACGCGATCTACTACTCGAAGGTCAACTCGACCGGGGCCGTACTCGCGAACAGCCTGCAGCTTACCGACAACGCGAGCTACATGCCGGGCCCGCCACGCATCGCCGCCCTCCCCGGCGGCAGCGCGGTGATCGTGTGGGACGATGGGCGGTCGGGGCCGCGCCAGGTCTACTTCGCCTTCGTGAACGCCTCGTTCGCGGTCGTGAACAACACATGGGCCGACCCCCCGCGGAATGTGGAGCTGACGAGTTCCTCCGGCGGAGCCACCTTGCCGTGGGTCGCGGCCGGGCCGAGCGGGGCGGTGGACGTCGCGTGGGTCGACGCACGTAACGGCAACCCGGACGTCTATTACAAAACGACCTTCCCGTGCGGCGTTTCCTTGAGCGTCGATCCGACCGCGCTGTTGAACGCGACTTTCGTTGCGCCGGGAGAGAACCGGACGCTCGCGATCGCGCTCAAAAACCGCGGCTACTTGGACGGCGCCTTCACGATCGCGCAAACCGTGGGACCGCCGGACGCGGCAGCCAATTGGTCGGCCGGCGTTTCGCCGAATTACCTTGCTTCGTTGGCCGGCGGCGAAACGGCCGACGTCACGCTCACCGTGAGGCCGCCGCCCAACGCCGAGAATGTTGAATACCTGACGGTCGACCTCAACGCCACGTTGGTTGGTGCGCCCGAATGCACCGACGGGATCCACCTCGAATTCTACGTGCGGGCAAACCGACACCTGTATTTTCCCCCCGGGGGGCGTTCCAAGGCCGCGCAAAACGGGGAGCGCGTGCTCTTCCCGTTGCAGATCGAAAACACGGGTGACCTCCCGGAGTACGGCGTCACCATTCGCGCCGGAGCACCGGCGGCGCCGGCCGGCTGGAACGTGACGACAGACCTCGCGACCGTCGACCTGGACCCGCACGAAGCTTCGGCCTTCAACGTGACCGTCGAGGTCCCGACCGACATTGGGCTGGCGTCCGGCAACATGGTTGGATACATCGGGGTCACCGCCACAAGCGCGGCGAACCCCTTTGTGATGGCGGGCGCCCAGCTCACGGTGCTCGTAGCGGCGACGATGAGCCTCGAGATCTTCGCGAGCCCTGGGAACCAGACGGCGCGCAACGGCGAATTGGCGCAGTTCGAAATCCACCTGAAGAATGTGGGGAACCTCGCTGGACAGCAGCAGATCAATGTGGAGGCCAGTCAACCAGATGTGTCGGGGTGGATCGCGTCGTTGGACCGGGAGACCGTGTTCTTGTCCGGGGGAGAGAGCACGACGACGCTTCTCAACGTCCGCGTCCCGCAAGGCGCCATGGTGAACGATTCGTTGTCCACGACCGTCTCCGCGTTCGCCCTGAAACGGGGCGAATCCAACTCCACGACGGTGTCCACGCGCGTGGCCCCTACCTGCGGTGTTCAAACGGAAGTGCTGGAGGGCCTTGCAAGTTCGGGCGCGCCCCACTCGATGCGTCTGCTCGTGACGAACCTAGGCAATTCCGGGGAGCGATTTTCGGTGGAGTTCTCGGAGGCTCCCGGTGGATGGGGGGTCAACATGCTCGTCGACCACACCGTTGCCTCCGCGCTGTGGATGGATGCGCATGCATCGCGAGAGGTGGCTTTCGAGGCCCAGCCGGCGACAGAAGCGCTTGCGGGCGACTATGTAATCACGGCACGGGTGTCGGGCTCGGCGTGCGGGAGCTCGGAAGTTCCTTGGATCGTGACCGTGGACCCCGTGGGGGCGCTGCGCTTGGAAGTCAACGAAGCGACGGCCACCGTGGCCCCCGGCTCCAACGCGACCTACCTGCTCCACATCTCGAACGAAGGAAACTGCCCGAGGTCGGTCCTCCTCGCGGTTGCGGGGCTGTGGTCGAATGCGACTTACTCGTGGCACATGGCGGTGCCGACCGGCGACTACCTCCCCGCCGCGTTCGAGGGCTTGGCGTCCTTGGCGCCCTTCAGCGAAGCGTGGTTTGTCCTCGTCGTTTACATCCCTCGCAACGAGACGAACGCGACACTCCGGTTTTCCGCGGGCATTTCAGCCGATGGCGAGTTCGACCCTGTCGACCTGTTCGTGACGCTGAAGCGCCCGGACTTGGCGGTTGAGCACCTTTTCTGGGAGCCGAGCGCGCTGGTCGCAGGGCAGGACGCGCGCATCACGGTCACCCTTCACAACAATGGGACGCTCGCATCTGCGCCCACCACGCTCCAGTTTGCGGCCGACTGGCTGCTCATGGGGGCGCACGAGGTGCCAGCGATCGAACCGGGCGAGCGAACGAACCTGATCTTTGGATGGAACGGGACCGCGGGCAAGCACCTGTGGCGGTTCTCTTTCCTGCTTTCGGAGAGCGCGATCGACATCGATTCCACCAACAACGAGCAGTCCGTGGAGGTGGAGGTCGGCCCAGCCCCTCCCCTTCAGGGCGGGTTCGATGCCGGCGCGGTTCGCATTTTGGCGCTCGTGGCCGTCTTGGCAGGAGGCGCGGCAATTGCCGCCGTTACGATCCGGCGGCGGCGCGCCGACCCACGAGCCCCCGACATCGAACACCGAATCCGTAAATAGCGGCGCCCCGATCGCGCGGCTATGCCCACCTACTCCGACCCCAAGGTCTCTCTCCAGATCGGCGCGAAGGCCCCCGACTTCTCCCTCCCGGGCACCGACGGCAAGACGCACACGCTCGCGTCGTTTGCCGACAAGAAGGTGCTCGTCGTCGCGATCTCATGCAACCACTGCCCGTATGTCCAGGCCACGGAGGACCGGATGATGGCGTTCCAGCGCGACTACGGCCCGAAGGGCGTGCAGCTCGTGGCGATCAACCCGAACGATGTGGCGGCCTACCCGGAGGACTCGTTCAAAGGAATGAAAGACCGGGCCGAGGCACGCGGGTTCAACTTCGTATACCTCCGCGACGAAAGCCAGAACGTTTCCAAGTCGTTTGGCGCGGTCTGCACACCCGAGTTCTTTGTCTTCGACAAGGACCGCACGCTGACCTACCACGGCCGGATCGACGACGGCTACAAAGAGGCCGCGAAAGCCAAGAAGCACGACCTGCGGGACGCGGCCGATGCGGCGCTTGCCGGGAAGGCCGTGAGCGAGCCGGTGACGATGGCGATGGGCTGCTCCATCAAGTGGAAGAGCCAGCCCCAACACCTGCATTCGATACGGTGAGCTTGGACGGCGATTGGGAAGGGTGCAGGCGAAACCCTACTCCCACTCCACCGTTGCCGGCGGTTTGTTCGACACGTCGTAGACCACGCGGTTCACGCTCTTTTTCAGGGTGTTGGTGATCCGGATCGAGATCCTGTCGAGCGTCTCGTGCGGCACATGCGAGTACGCCGCGCTCATCCCGTCGAGCGAGTGGACCGCGCGCACGACGATGGTCTGCCCGTAGGCCCGCAAGTCGCCGTGCACGCCCACGCTCTTCACCGGCAGGAGCGCCGCGAAGTACTGCCACGGCCGCTCCATCTTCTTGGCGGCCACGGCCTTCTCGATTTCATCTTCGACGATCGCGCAGGCCTCGCGGACAATCCCGATCCGCTCGGGGGTGCACTCTCCGAGGCAGCGCACCGCGAGCCCCGGACCGGGGAAGGGCTGGCGTTCCGCCACGCTGAGCCTGAGGAGGCGCGCGACCTTGCGCACCTCGTCCTTGTAGAGGTCGCGCAGCGGCTCGACGACCTTGAGTTTCATGTTCTTGGGCAGGCCGCCGACATTGTGGTGGGTCTTGATCGTGTCACGCGGGCCGCCACCGGACTCGATCCAGTCGGGCGCGATCGTGCCCTGCATCAGGAACGTGGCGCCCGTTTTCTTGGCCTCACGCTCGAACACGCGCACGAAGCGCTCGCCGATGATGCGCCGCTTCTCCTCGGGGTCGGTCGCGCCCGTGAGGGCTCCAAAGAAGTCGTCCGAGGCGTTCACGACGCGCAGCGTGAGCCCGAGGTCCGTCAGCGTCTGGGTCGCGGACTCGACCTCGCCCTTGCGCAGCAGTCCCGTGTCGACGAAGACCGCCGTGAGCCGCTTGCCGATCGCCTTTGCGCCAATGGCGGCCGCGACCGTCGAATCCACGCCGCCGGAAGCCCCGAGCACGACCTTCCCGGAGCCGACCTGGGCCTTGACCTGGGCGACGGCCTCGGTTACGAACTTCTTCGGGTCGAAGGGCACCGTGCATCCTCCTACTTCTTCGGCCCTTTGCGGGTGACCTCGCGGTCGCCGTCCTGGGTGGCCTTCTCAAGCTTCTTGCGGTGCGCCTCCAGCTTGGGGCGCAGCGCCACATCACGGATCGCGAGGATTTCCACGGCGAGCAGGGCCGCATTCTCGCCGCGGTCGACGCCCACCGAGCCGACCGGGATGCCCGGGGGCATCTGGACCGTGGAAAGGAGCGAGTCGAAGGGGACCTTGCCGCCTACTGGCAGCCCGATGACGGGCTTGGTGGTGTGCGCCGCGATCACGCCGGGCAGCGCCGCGGCCATCCCCGCGACGGCGATGAACACGTCCGCCTTGCTCTCCTCGATGAGTTTCACGAGCGCGCGCGGTGTCCGGTGCGCGGAGCACACGCGCAACTCGTAGGGGACGCCGAACTCCTCCAGCGTGTCGCACGCCTTGGCGGCGACCTCGATGTCGGTCTTCGAGCCAAGCACAACCAGGACGCTCGCAGCCAGGCCCCCCGAAGGTAGGGTGGCAGGGGTGGAAGGGGGTTTAGAGGCTTTGGAGGAAAGTTGGCGGAACACCACATCAGAACGGCAGCGACTCGCGGGCGTTGGCGTCCATGTCGACCTTCTCCCAGCGGATATCGGCGGGGTCGGACACGACCAGCCGCAGGCACTTCTTGTTGGGGCACGGCGACACGAAGCTGACCTTCTTCAGGTGGAGGTGCTCGGGCGGCTGGGGCGACGGGGCGTAGGTGACGACCGTGCCGCAGTTGGGGCAGTCGACGGTTGGGATGTAGGAAATCCGCATCACGCCGGAATCTCGGCGGCGCTATAAAAGGATAGTTTGGGCGCGGCCGGGTGCGCGGGGTGGGCGCTCTTCCTGCCGCGCACGTGGATCGTCGACTTTTATCCTCTCGGGGCAATAGATCAGGGTTAAATAGCGCCGACCCTTCGGTAGAGCCAGGCAGAGCCAGTTCGCCGGATGTGGCCCATGAACATGGGGTTTGCGCGCAAGGCGTTCGCTTGGTCGATGGCCGTCGCGGCCGTCACCGCGACGCTGCCGGTCACTTCCTTGTTTGCCGGGGCCGCCCCCGCGCCGCAAGTGGTCACCGCGAGCGACCTCGTCTTCCCTCAGTTCGGCTCTACGGGCGGCCACTCCTTTGAGTCCACTTCGACCGGGCGCGGGTTCAACACTTCGCAGCTGAAGTGGCGCTGGCCGATCTCGCTCACCACCGGCTCCTCGGCGGTGGCAAGCTTCGCCTCGGATGTGCGCTTGAACAACACGACCTCCTCGCCCGACGTCCTGGGGGTCGTGTGGGGGTACCCCAACCCGGGCGTGCCCGGCACGAGCCTCGTGTGGATCGGAGCGGGCAACAACGGGACGATCATGTGGTCCTACCCGATCGTCGGAAGCGTCTTCGCTACGCCCGTGGCGGCCGACCTCAACAACGACGGGAAAATGGACGTGGTGGTGCGCGCGGACAACGGCTTCATGCAGGCCTTGACTCCCGACATCACATGGGACGGCTCGAATTGGCTCTACCCCCCCGTTTCGAACGTGACGCAACTCCAGGCCCAGCAGTTGTGGAACGTCTCGCTGCAAGGCGCGGCTTCCGGGGACAACAACCTCTCGACGCCGATCGCCGCCAACCTCGTGGGCTCGGCGGCCCCCGAAGTGCTTGCGCCCGCGGGCGACCGGCTCTACCTCCTCGACGGCGCAAGCGGGGGCGAGATCCGCAATGTGACGGTGGACGGCACGATCGTGTCGGCCCCGACCGTGGGCGTGTCGGGCGGAAGCGCGCGCGTCTATGTCGCTTCGACGAACCGGACGGCAGCAAACGTGTCGACGGTCCGCTCCGAGTTCATCCTCAGCGCATTCGACGGGAGCCTCAACTTCCTTTGGAATGCGACCTTCTTCGAGAGCTACGACACTTCGCTTGCCTACAAGTCGCTCGACCTCCAGCTGCCGTCGCCCGCCTCCGGCGACCTGGACGGCGGGGGGACGGCCAACGACCTCGCGCTCGTCACCCCGTACGAGAATTCGGTCGCACACCTGCGCATCTTCTACAACGGCTCGAATTCGCCGAGCGTGAACGTCAGCCTCCTTGGCCTCACCGGGTCGGCCCCAGCCGTCGCCGACCTCGACGGCGACGGGAAGGCGGAGATTGTGGCGCTCTCCTACCTGCCGGGCACGCCGATCAGCGCGCCCAACTCGCAGGCCTATGTGGAGGTCTTCGCGGGCAACGGGACGAGGATTTGGAACGCCACCGTGGATGAGGTCCCGGGCCCGCCGCGCGAGAACACGCTTGCGCCGCCAGCCATCGCCGACCTCAACAACGACGGCGTCAAAGACGTCGTGGCGTTCCTCAGCGACGGCGCGACCGAGGTGCGCTCGGGCACGAACGGGTCGCGCATCCTGCGCAACCAGGCGTTCGACCAGGCCACGCCGACCGAATTTAGCGGCCCCTGCGTGGCCGACCTCGACAAGGACGGGTTCCTCGACATCACCGGGAACGCCGCGGCGGTGAGTTTCGCGATGGCCGACCTCCACCTCAACGCGTCGGACATCGGGCTCAACAACACGCAGCCCGAACAGTTCGAGGACGTGCAGGTGACCGCCACCGTGCACAACGGCGGGAACGCGCTTGCCTCCAACGTGACCGTGGCGTTCTTGGATGGGACGGCGATGCTCAACCAAACGACGCTTCCCGTGATCCTCGCGGGCGGGTCGGCCCAGGCGCTCGTGAACCTGAACTTCTCGTCGGGCGGGCCGCGGTCGCTGCGCGTGGTGGCCGACGCCAACCACACGGTGGAGGAGCTTGACGAGAGCAACAACACCGCGACGCTGACGGTGGATGTGACCTCGCTCTACGGGTTCCGGTTCGAGTCGCCCGTGAACCGGACAGCGGTGCAGCCGGGGTTCGCCTACGCCTTCATCCTGAACGCAATCTCGGAGGGCACGGGGGACAACCTCGTCAACCTCAGCGTCGGGACGCTGCCCGTGAACTGGATCGCGAGCCTTGCTCCGACGAACCTCACGCTCGCACCCGCGGGAACCTCGGGCGACTCGAACACCTCCTTCTTCTCGGTGACCACGGACGTGTCGGTCGGGGTCGGCGCCTACGACATCGAGGTGGCCGGGGTCTCGGCGAACAACTCGCGCAACACCGCGAAGATCGTGTTCACGGTGATCATCGGAGGCCAGTACGGCGCGTCGCTCTTCCCCAAGTCGGGCGCGCAGAACGTGACAGCGGGGGACACGGCGATCTACACGCTGGAGGTCATCAACGCAGGGAACTCCCCGGACACGTTCGACTTCACGACGACGAGCGCCCCGGCAGGGTGGACCGTCACGCTCACGCGGGCGACCTCGCCGCCGCTCCAGCCCAATGGGCGCACGACCTTCTCGGTGACGGTCCGCTCCCCGAACGCGGCCGCGCAGGGCGACAACGCGACGGTCACCCTCACGGCGCGCTCGCAGAACGACACCGCCAAGAATGACACGGCCGTGTTCGTCACCACGGTCGTGGTGCCGGACCTTGTCGTCGACGCGATCCAGTTCTTCCGCGCGTGCGCGGGCGAGGCGTTCTTCGGCGCCCCGAGCCTGATCCAAGGCGAGAACTCGAGGATTCAGGTCACGGTGCGCAACGCCGCCGAGAACGCGCAGGTGTCGAGCCTGCGCGTGCGGTTCTGGGTCGAAGGCACCTTTACCGATGTGCCCACGACGATCGGCCCCGACGGGCTCGGCTACGCGAACTACACCTACGCGTACACGGCCGGCGGGGCCAAGACCGTGACCGCCGACGTCGACCCCGGCGACCTGATCTCGGAGCTCTCGGAGTCGAACAACCAGCTCACCGGCCAGGTGACCGTGAAGGACCCGTCGCCCATCGGCGACATCACGGTCGCGGGCTTCGTCTACAAGAACGGCGCGGGCGTCTCCGGCGCGACGGTCACGATCTCGAATGCCGCGCGCGGGACGAGCGCGGCCGCGACGGCCGGATCGGGGGGCAACTACAGCGCCTCCTTCACCGCGGCCCAGTTCAGGGATGGCGACGCGCTGCGGCTCGACGCCACCGACGGCCTCGACATCGGCAATGCCACGGCCTGCGCCTACTCGGAGGACATCCAAGTCGTCCGCTACATCACGCTCGGCCTGCCCTCGCCCTACGACTTCCTGCTCACGCCGTCGGGGGCAACGAGCGGCGAAGCCGTGCCGGGCGCGAACGTCACCTACGGCCTCACGCTCACGAACCGCGGTCCCTACAACAACACCGTCCTTCTGTCGCTCTTCGGGACGTGGCAGTCGCGCGTGGAGGACGTGAGCGGCACGTCGGTGTCGGCGGTCCTCCTTGCGCCAAACGGCTCGGCCGCGCTGCAGGTCACCGTCTTCGTCCCGGCGGGCACCGCACCCGGGATCGCCGACACGACTACGCTTCGGGCAAGTGCCGCGGCCGACCCCGCCCGCGCGCGCAACGTCACCGTCCGCACGACGGCGGGCGTGCTGCGCTCGCTCACGATCACCGCGGAGGCAAGCGCGGGCAGCGCGCTTGCCGGCACCAACCTCACCTTGAACTTGACGGTCGCCAACGCCGGAAACGGCGAGGAGAACCTGAGCCTCACCTCGACGTGCGAGGGCCCCGCGCCGTGCATTACATGGGTGTCCCTGGACAAGCCGACCTTGACGCTGGCCTCCGGCGTCCCCGGCCCGGCCACCGCCACGCTTCGCGTCGCCGCCAACGCCGTCGGCGGGCGCTACACGGTCAACTTCACCGTGGCCGCCTCCAACGATTCGTCGGTGGTCGCCCGCACGACCTTCGCGCTCACGGCGATCGAAGTGCGCTACGACTTCACCGTCTCGGGGGCCTCGAGCATGCGCCTTGTCCCGAACGAGGTGCGCTCGCTCAATCTCACGCTCACCAACCGCGGCACGGTCGAGGACAGCTACACGGCCACCGTCGCGGCCGGGACGCACGGGTTTGAAATAACGCTCGACCCGGGCGCTGCGCTCGTGGCCCTGCTGACCCTTGGCCCGGGTCAAAGCGCACCCGTCACCCTGAACGTCAAGAGCCCCGAGGCGGTGGACATCGAGGCCTACCCGATCGACATCGTGTTCGAATCGGTCACGGAGCCCATCCAGCGGCTCGTGACGGTAAGCGCAACGGTGGGCACGATCTACGACTTCAGCCTCGACTCCGTGCGCCTTTCGGGGGCGCCCGAGGTCGGCAAGGAGATCCAGATTTTCGCGACGGTGTCGAACACGGGCAGCCACGACTTCACGGGCACGATCGAGGTGCGCCTGTGGATCGCGGGCGAAGTGATCGCGACGGCGTCGGTGCGCAGCCTCGGCGTGGGGCGCTCGGAGACGGTCGCGTTCCGGTGGACGCCGCGCACGGCGGGCGAAGTCAACATTACCGTCGATGTGAACCGCGTGGCGGGGTCAGCGTACTACGAGTCGTCGTTTACGAACAACAAGCAGAGCCTGGCCCCCCTGGTCACCCCTGCGCAAGCCGGCGGGTTCCTCGCGGAGCGGGGGATCCTTCTGTTTCTTGTCGCCGGCGTGGTGATCCTCCTTGTTGCTGCCGCCGTGTCGAAGCGCAAGGTGCCGGGCGAGGAGCCGCCGCAAGACGACGAGAAGGCGCAGGAAGAGAGCGAAGAGCGCCGCAAGGGGAAGGAAAGCGGCGGGATCGGGCGCATTTAGGCGGCCCCCGCGGACGGCTCTTTGGGACAAAGTGCAGGCTTAATACGCAGGCAGGCGCTCGATGGCCCGATGCCCCTTCCCAAATTGCCCAACTTGAAGATCCGCATCCCGGCGCTGCGCCTGCCGAAGAACCTGCCCGGGACACGCAAGCAACAGTTCGGGGGCATTTCGCTTGTGGTGATTCTTCTGCTTGCGGGGTTCGGCATTGAAGTCGCCTCGGGCCCGAACCACGGCCCGCAGGTCCCGGGCGGCAGTGTCGTGCTCCCGCCGGGTGTGCGGTGGGGCGCGGATGTCGACCTCCACGGCGAGGGCTACGAGCCGGGCCTTGCCGCCGACTCGACGGGCGCGCTCTACTACACCGCGCACAAGGACCAGAGCGACCGGTCGTCGTACCCGTACAAGGCGTCGTGGTTCATGGTCTCCACCGACAATGGGGAAACCTGGGCCTCGCCGACGCAGCCGTTCCCGCTCGGGGCGAAGTGGCAGTACTATGTGGGGGACGAGGGTGACATCGCCGTCGATTCGCGGGACTACGTCTACTTCGTCGACACCTTCCTGCTCGACAACCACCTCCACGTCTGGGCCGACCAGGGCGTCTGGCAGTACTCGGAGCACATCCAGAAGACGGTGGGGCTCGACGACCGGCCGTGGATCACGGCGCAGGGCAACGGGATCCTCCACTACCTTGGCAACAACGGCAACGAGGTCAATGGCGGGCGCTACTGGTATTACCGGTCGGCAAACGGCGGGAGGACCTGGACCACGGGAGACCCGGTCCCGGGCAACGGGTGGGCGGAGCTCGACGCCGAGCGCAACGGCGACCACGTGTATGTGGTCGACGAAAGCGAGATCGATACGGAGGCGGACATCCGCGTGTGGATCTCGGATGACCAAGGGCTAAGCTGGGACTGGGCGAACCCCGTCATCATCGGCCACCGCAACGGCACGGGGAGCGCGTACCCGCTCATCACGACGGGCGACAACGGCATCGTGTTCGCGCTGTGGAACGACATCACCGACGGCGAGGCCAACGGGACACACATCTTCGTTGCGAAGAGCACGGACTACGGCGCGACCTGGAATTCGTCGGAGATCACGCCGTTCAAGATGTACTCGTACTACCAGTCGATCACGGTGGACTCGACGGGGACGCTCGGCGTGGCCTTCTATGGGACGCCCGATGTCCCGGTCAATGCCAACTCGACGTGGTGGCTGTACGGCGCGATGCTGAGGAACGCCGACATCACGAACTTCACGGGGAATACCACGTTCAACTTCACGAAGGCGAGTCCCGACAATGTATTCGTGGGAGCGCGTGTCGACGCGCTCGGGGACCTGTTCGAGAGCGCGATCACGCCGGATGGGGCGTACAACATCGCGTACGAGCGCCGCGATGTCGCGGCGCAGAAGCGGTGGCTGTTCTTCGTGCGCGGGATGCTGCCGGATTAGCGCGGGACTTCCGTGGCGGGCCCGCGTTCCCGTTCAGCATCGTCCGCCACATGGGCGACTTTGATCCCCGAGGGGGCGGTGCCGGAGCCTTTCGCGCTCTTCGCCTCCGCGAGAGCCTCCTTGACCGCGCTCTCGAGCTCCGGGGTAAGTTCGATGCTGCCCGAGAGCTTCTCGACATGGCCGTCCTTGGATACGCGGACGACATTGGAGTAGCCCGACCTCTTTCGGCTCACTTCCCAACCGGTTGCGCCCGCAAGTGCGATCCCCGGCAACGAAAGGAGAGTCCCGACGAGCGCGCCGCCCGGGTTCCCATGGGCCATCTCGGTGAACGCGATGTAGAGGAACCCCACGCTCCAGAATGCCCCCAACCCGATGGCAATCGCCCATCCGGCGGGGCCATCCGGGAGCTTCGGGTTGGTGTAAACCACGGTGGGCGGTTCAAGCCGGCGCACATCCAATTTCCGGTGATTGGCAGGGTGGCAGACCATGAACCTCGCGGGCAGGTCGAAGACTATTTCTCGCGTGCGCCGCCTCGTGGGAAGGCATGATGGAAGCGGGCGTGGTAGGCAAGCCCAATGTGGGCAAGTCCACTTTTTTCGCCGCCGCGACCCTCCAGAATGTCGCGATCGCGAATTACCCGTTCACGACGATCAAGGCCAACCGCGGCTCGGCCTATGTCCGCGCGCCCTGCCCGCACGTCGCGTTCGGAAAGCCGTGCAACCCGGTGAACTCGGCCTGCGACAACGGCACGCGGCTCATCCCTGTGGAGCTCATCGATGTGGCGGGCCTGGTGAAGGGAGCCCACGCGGGGAAAGGGCAGGGAAACCAGTTCCTCGATGACCTGCGGCAAGCCGCGGTCCTCATCCACATCGTGGACGCCGCCGGCGCGACCGATGGGGACGGCAACATGGCGCCTGCCGGCAGCCACGACCCTGTGGAGGATCTCGAGTTCCTCGAAGACGAAATCCACCGGTGGCTCGCGGGGATCATTGCCAAGGGCTGGGAGCGCACCCACCGGCTCGTCGAGCTCGAGGGCCAGAAGATCGAGGCGGCCATCCACGAAAAGGTGGGGAGCCTCGGGTTCACGCGCTTCCAAACGAGCGCAGCGCTACGCGAATGCCAGCTGCCGGCAAAGCCGTCGGTCTGGAAGGACGCCGAATTCATGAGACTCGCGCGGTCGCTGCAGCGACAGGGCAAACCGATCATCATCGCCGCCAACAAGTGCGACCTCGTGGGGAAGGAGACGATCGCGTATCTCAAGGAGGTCGAAAAGGCCGACGTCTTCCCGGTGGCTTCCGAGATGGAGCTCGCGCTGCGCCGCGCGGACAAGGCGGGCGTGATCAAGTACCCGCTCGGGGGCGGGGACTTCCAGATCGTGCAGCCCGCGAAGCTCACGCCGCTCCAGGTGAAGGGCTTGGAGAAGATCCGCGAGTTCCTGAAGCTCTGGGGGACGACCGGCGTTCAACGCATCCTCGAACACGCCGTGTTCGAGCGCCTCAAGCTGATCCCGGTATACCCGGTCGAAGATGAGACGAAGTGGACCGACAAGGACGGAAACGTGCTCCCCCACGCGCACCTCGTCCCTGATGGGGCGACCGCGCGCGACCTCGCGTTCAAGGTGCACACGGACCTCGGGCAACACTTCATCCGCGCGATCGACGCGAAGCACAGGCGCGTCGTGAGCGCCGACCACAAGCTCGTCGCGGGCGATGTCATCAAGATCGTGGCGAACCGGTAAGCGGCCCCATCAGAAAGTGGCCGGGGGTCGGCTCTCGAGGCACGCCAGGGTGCCTCGATTCTCGCGAACCCCGCGGTAACGGGGGGCACCCGGGTGATTTCAACGAAGTACGACCGGGCGGAATCCCCGAAGGCGACCAGCATCAACGAGGGCTCGTTGAAAGAGAGCATCAGTTTGACAACCCGATCGAGCTTCTCCCCAAGCGGGAGCAATTGCCGAAGGCGCGCCCAGGCCGCCTTGGCCCAGCCAACGAGCTATTAGACGAGGCGATACGCCTCCAGCGCAAATCTCATCGGGGGCTGTCCGCCAATTCGGCCTCGGCCGCCTTGAAGTAGCCGTCCATCGTCCGGCGGCTCTCCTTCAGGTCGATCCGCTTGTACATGCCGATGGCGTTTGCGAACCTAACGAAGGGCGCCTTGGGCGTATAGTCCACTTTCACATGGACCATCGTGCCGCCGGCGTCTTCCCGGAACTCGTAAAGGCGCTTTTGCGAGACGAGTTCACCGATGTCGAGCTCGGCCTCGTAGGTGAAGTTCTCGGGGTGGAGCGTGAGGCGGACCTGGCCCGGGATCTCCATGCGCCCGATCTTGAAACGCTGCTCGCAGATGATGTGGCCGTCATCGGTGTGGCGAACGCTGCGGGCAAGCAGCGAGCCGTTTCCGTACTTTTGGCTGAGCGCCGCGTCGTGCTCGGAGAAGTCCGTGTACCAGGGAAAGAGCTTCTCGCACGAGATTGCCGAGCGCATCTCGAATTCGAAGTGGCCCATGTTCGTCCCGCCTGCGGCCTTAGCCCCGCCCACCCTGCACACGCGCGTGAAGTTTAGTAGGGCCCAGGGGTGAGCGAAGGCCGGTTGAGGGGCCAACCTTCCGCGGTTGAGGCACCCCGCTTCGCGTTCAAGGACTTTTTGCACCTGTTCCCGCTTGAGCCACGCGCATCGTGATGGCTCGCGGTGGACCTAATCCCACCAACGCTTGCGTGACGACCCTCATCCAATCCTCGCCCCGCCGCCGGCATGTCTCCTTGACACTCATCAGCCGCGAGTACGCCCGCGCGCGACCTGGCGTTCAAGGTGCACACGGACCTTGGGCAGAAGTTCATCAGGGGCGTTGATCCAAAGCACAAGCGCGTGGTTGGGGCGGACCACAAGCTCGTGGCGGGCGATGTCATCAAGATCGTGGCGAGCAAGTGAGGGGGCCCGTCCGGGCGGCCCAGCGGGGTGGGGCACGGAACCATTATCTATGGCACACTATAGTATGCCACATATGCAGAAGATAACCACCATTCAGCTCTCCGATGCCACGCGCCAGCGAATCGCTCGCCACAAGAGTCACCCCCGCCAGCCCTACGAGGATGTGATCAACCGCGCCCTTGACCTCCTTGAGGAAGACGACCTCGAGATCACGCCCGCCTTTGCAGCCAAGATTGCTGAGGGCCGCCGCGACGTGAAGGCCGGGCGCGTTTACACGACTGCTGAATTGATCAAGGAACTCGGGCTTTGACCGCCTTTGTCCTGTTTTGGTCGCGCCGCGCAATGCGCGACATGCGGGCCCTCGACGCCCTCGTGAAAATGCGAATCCAGTTGCGCGTCGAGCAGTCCCGAGCCGACCCGTTGCGCTTTTTCGAGCCCCTCAAGGGCACGACCAGCTACAAACTGCGCGTAGGCGACTGGCGCGTTGTCGCGGAGGTCTCGCTCGCGGAGCGGACCATCAATGTCACCGCGGTTGGCCATCGTCGAAACGTGTACGGCCGATGACGCACCATCGCTCCAGGACGGGTTCGCCGGCGCGGCTGATGGGGGTCCGGCCCACCCCCGCAAAGCCCTTTATCGCCCCAGCGGCTTGGCGGAATGATGGCCCCGAGCCACGAGCGCGTTCCCGCACCCAAGCCGGGCTCAGAATTCGAAGCCGAGGCGCTCCTCCTCGCCGCCTCCTACAAAATGGACGAGCGGCAGGACCACCCGATCATCGAGCTCTACTGCAAGCGGCGCGACGGCCTGTCGTTCGTCGCGTTCTACGAGGGGTTCATGCCGTACTTCTACGCGCTCGAGCCGCCGCCGGGGATGAAGGACGCCCTCAAGCGCGACCCGCGCGTCGTCAATGTGGAAGACGCGACGCTCTACCACGAGCGAAAGGACCGGCCGGCCTTGAAGATCACGCTCCACAAGCCGGGCGACACGCCCGACGTGCGCACCCTCGTCCAGTCGGAAGGCGCGCACCCGTTCGCCTCGGACATCATCTTCACGCAGCGGTTCATCTTCGACAAGGACCTCGGCGCGTGCATCCGCGTCAAGGGGAAGGTGCGCAAGTCGGACAAGCGCTACCACACGCTGACCCAAGTGGATGTCGCGGAGATCGCGTCGACGGCCCCATTCACGATGCCGCTTGCGACCCTGTGCTTCGACATCGAGAACTCGATCAAGTTCGGCACCGTGTTTTGTATCGGCTACGCGTTTGACGCCGGCGATGGCAAGATTCAGGAGGGAATCATCCGGGGGGAGGAAAAGCAGATCCTCGAAGAGTTCGCCAAGGTCGTTCGCGAACTCGACCCCGATGTGATCACGGGCTACAACATCGAGGGGTACGACATCCCGCACCTGCAGAAGCGCGCGGGAGCGCTGCGCCTTGCTCCGTTCACGCTCTCCCGCGAGGGCTCGGAGCTGCGCGAATTCATGAACCGGTTCCTGCGCGCGACCGGCCGCATCCTCACTGACACGTGGTGGAATGTGAAGCGCGAGCTGCACCCCAAGCAGGAGACGCTGCAGGCCGTGGCGATGGAGCTCTTCGGCGAGGGGAAGGACGATGTCGACTCCTCGAAGATGGACGAGGAGTGGGCCAGTGACCCCGACAAGGTCGCGAAGTACTGCATCCGCGACTCGGTGCTGTGCCTGCGGATTCACCAGCACTTGCGCGTGATGGACAAGTTCCAGAACCTGGCGGCCGTCGCCAAGCTCCCGGTCGACGAGACGATCAACGGGCGGACATCGACGCTCATCGACTCGATCCTCATCCGCGCGGCCGACCGGGCCCATGTGGCCGTCCCGATGAGCCGGCGCAACGAGCGCGACAAGCCGATCGAGGGCGGCTACGTCCACGCCGTCAAGCCGGGCATCTACAACTGGGTCTGCGTGCTCGACTTCAAGTCGATGTACCCGTCGATCATGATCGCCAACAACATCTGCTTCACGACGCTCGTGCGCGACGGAAGTGGCCCGATCAAGGCGCCCAATGGCGCGAGCTACATGGCGCCCGAAGAGCGAGCGGGAATCCTCCCCGCGATCCTCAAGGACCTGATGGCCAGCCGCGACGACCTCAAGAAGAGGGTGCGCGCGGCCAAGACGAAGGAGGAGGGCCAATTCTACAACGGCCTGCAGGAGGCCGTGAAGATCCTGATGAACTCCTTCTACGGCGTGATGGCCTCGGCCTTTTACCGGTTCACCGACCCGAAGATCGGCGAGAGCATCACGACCTTCGCCCGCCAGAACATCCAGCGTGTGATCAAGGACTTGGAAACCGACCAGCTCGAAGTCATCTACAGCGACACGGACAGCGTGTTTTTCCGCTCGCCGGAGCCGTCGCTCGAGGGCGCGGTCACCGCCGGCAAGAAGGTGGCCGAGCGCTACTCGAAAGGCGGCCTCTCGCTTGAGTTCGAGAAGGTCATGAACCCGTTCTTCAGCCATGGGGCGAAGAAGCGGTATGTCGGCAAGATTCTCTGGCCGCGCGAGGACACGATCTTCCGCGGCTACGAAGTGAGGCGAACCGACGCTTTCGACTGGCAGTCGGACTCCCTGAATGCGGTTTTTGAGCGCCTTTTCGCGGAGGACACCGATGGGTTGCTGAAGATCGCGAAGGAGCGCGTCGAGAAAGTCGCCAAGGGGGATGTGCCGAAGGCAAGCCTTGTAATCTCGCGCTCGGTGCGCGATGTGGACGACTATGATTCCCCGCACAAGGAGAGCTTGCAGAATGTCCGCGTAATGCGCAAACTGCAGGCGCTCGGCATTGACGTGCAACCGGGCATGAAGGTCTCATGGATTGTGGCCACGGTCGACAAGAAGCAGGACCTCGAACCGTACCTTGGCCCGGAGTCGGAGAAGGCCATCACGCCCGACTGGGACTTCTACGCTCGGCGCACGGCGGCGACGCTTGCGCGGGTGACGGAAGTGTTCGGGTGGGGAGTGAACGACCTGCTCAAGGGGTCTCGCACGAAGACGCTCTTCGAGGGGTTTGCAGCCAAGCCCGTCGAAGAGGACGACAGCCCGGAGCCCGACGGCGAGGACGGCGAAACGCCCAAGGAGGCCCCGGCGGCCAAGAAGGCGGAGCCGACCCGGGCGCCGATCACGACGGGCAAGCCGAAGCCCGTGCTCGACAAGGACAAGAAGTCGCTCGAGGACTTTTTCTGAAGGCGCGCGGCCCGGCCAATCTTGATAAGACGGATGGCCGCTCGCGCGGCTGATGGGCGTGTTCAACCGCACGCAGGCGTACTACGACGCGGTCTACCACTACAAGGACTACAAGTCCGAGGCGGCGGCGCTCACCGAGACCATCGAACGGGACAGGCGCTCCAAGGGCCGAGACCTGCTCGATGTAGCATGCGGCACCGGCGCGCACCTCGCGCACCTGAAAAAGCGCTACCGCTGCACGGGGCTGGACCTCGATGCGGGGATGCTCAAGGTGGCGAAAGGCCGCATCCCGGGCGTGCGCCTCCACCGCGCGGACATGCGGGGCTTCGACCTGGGGCGCGAGTTCGACGTGGTGGTTTGCCTGTTCGGGTCGATCGGGTTCAGCAACGATGTCCGGGGCCTCGACCGCACGATCGCCGCATTCGCCCGCCACACGAAACCCGGCGGCGTCGTGGTCGTGGAGCCTTGGATCCTCCGGGGCAAGTTCGGCCACGGGCGGACCGGCATTCAGATGGGGGAGGCGGAGGGAGTCAAGGTAGCCCGCGCCTTCCGCAGCGCGGCGCGAGGGCGGGTCTCGAAACTCCATTTCCACTACCTGGTGGCCGCGGACGGCAAGGTGACCTCCATCCGCGAGACGCAAACCCTCGGCCTCTTTTCCCGCGGCGAATACGAGCGTGCGTTCCGCCGCGCGGGCCTCTCCGTTCGATTCTATAAGCGGGGCCTCACCGGCCGGGGCCTTTTGGTGGGCCTAAAACCGCTCGGCGAGCACGGCACTGTCAAGCGGCGCAGGGCTCAGCGCAAAACCGCTAAATAGCGCGGGGGCCAGAGCGACCACCTTGCGCTCCTCCCAACGCCTTTCCAGCATGCGCAAAACGACCGCTGCACTGATGGCCGTTGCGCTCGCGTTTCCGGCCCTGCCGATACCGGCGGCGGCGGCCGCCGGCCCCGGCGTCGTGGGCGAGGTGCCTCATTTTACCAACATCACCACGAGCGCGGGCCTCGGGACTCCGGCCACGGCACTCACCGCCACCGACATAATCCGCGAGACGAACAACGCGTTCATCAACGGCGGCAAGGGCGCAGCGTGGTTCGACTACAACAACGACGGGTGGGAGGACCTGCTCATCGGCGGCGTGCACAAGCGGGAGCTCTACCGCAACAACGGCGATGAAACGTTCACCGAAGTCATCGCGTCGACGGGCCTTGCCGGCACCGCCTACACGATGGGCGTGCTGACGCCCGACCTCACCAACGACGGCCTGCCGGACGTCGTGTTCGTGGACTGGTTCAACCGCTCGGAGATTTTCCTTAACCGGGGCAACGGGACCTTCGAGAATGTCACGCGCGGGTGGAATTTCCTCATCCAGGGCCCGTCCACCGGCATTGCCTTCGGCGACCTCGACGGGGACGGGTGGGGCGACCTCTACATCGGCTCGTACTACAAACGGACGCCGTACCTGCTGCGCAACCTGCAAGGCAAAGGGCTCCAGGACATGGGGGACGTCGCGGGCCTGCGCAACCTCACCGACCAGACCTTCCAGCCCCTCATTTTCGATTACGACCTCGATGGCGACCTCGACATCTATGAGGTCAACGACTTCGGGCCGGACGCGCTCTACCGAAACGATGGCAACTGGACCTTCACCGATGTGAGCGCGGCCACGGGCGTCGCAATCCCCGGGGACGGGATGGGCGCGGCGCTGGGCGACCTCAACGGTGACGGCTACCAGGACATTTTCATCACGAATTTCGGGCAAGACTCGTGGATGGTGTACGACCCTGCCAACGGCACGTACAGCGACCAGATCCGCTTCATGAACATTACGGACCTGGAGGTCGGCTGGGGCGTCCAGACGATGGACTTCAACAATGACGGCTACCTCGACCTGTTCGTCGCCGACGGCCGCGTGATCCAGGGGCAGCCGCCGGAGGCGGACAAGTTCTTCATCAACGCTGGCGACAACACCTTCTCGCAAGTGGAGGCCGAGGCAGGCCTCAAAGACTGGGGGATCAACAAGGGGTCAGCAGCGGCGGATTTCAACAAGGACGGGACGATGGACCTATGGGTCGCCAATGTCGCCGAGAATTCATCCCTCTACCGCAATGAGCCCGGACCCAACCATTGGTTTGAGGTATCGCTGACGGGCGTGGCGAGCGTGCGGCAGGGCGTGGGGGCCCGCGTGCTTGTCGGGGCGGGAGGGCGCACCTTCGCGCACCAAGTGATCTTGGGTTCGTCGTACCTCTCACAGGACTCGCTCATCCAGCACTTCGGCATCGGAGGCGCGACCACGGTCGACCGGCTCACCGTGGAGTGGCCCTCGGGCGCGCGGCAGGAGTTCACCAACCTGAGCGCAGACCAGCTCGTCCACATCACGGAGTACGAGGGGAACGCTCCCGTGGCGCGGCCCGCGAATGTGACGGGAGACGCGGGCGTGCCGGTCACGCTTGATGGCACCAACTCCACCGATGACACGCGGATCGTTGCGTGGAATTGGACGTTCTCGGCGCCTTACCCGAACCTTACGCTGAACGGCTCGTCCCCCAAGATCACCTTCTACGACGGCCTCAATTTCACGGGGACGCTGAAGGTGACGGACGCCTTTGGCAATTGGAACGCGGCAAATTTCTCGATCCGAATCCAGCCGGCGGGCCACCCGCTGGTTGACCTAGGGCCCGATCTGGCCGTCAACCAGAACGACACCGTGACGCTGTCGGCGACGCTGAAGGGGCCCGTGCAGCAGCCCGACTACGCGAACACCACTTTCGAGTGGGTCATCACGGGGCCGGGCGGCCCTTGGGCCCTGTCGGGCCGCAATGTCACGCACACCTTCGTGCTGCCCGGGGTCTACACCGTGCAGGTGAACGCCACCGACCAGTTCGGGCTGTGGGGCCTCGACGAACTCTTCGTCACGACCGGCGACCCTGAGCCTCCGGTGATCGTGTTCAACCCGCCGGCATCGGTCCCCGAAGACACGCTGTTCACCCTCGATGCGTCGCTCACCACCGACAATGACCCGTCGTTCCCGGGGTCCGGGCTCTTCTATTGGCGATTGAACGGCGCGCAGGGGCAATTCGAGATCAACACGGGGGCGGTGGCGGACTTTACCCTTCGCGACCCCGGCGCCGCGCACTTCGATCTGGAGGTGACGGACGCGTCGGGAAACCTCGCCTCGCGTTCGTTCATCATCGAGGCCATTGACGGGACGCCGCCGCGCGCCGACGGCGGCTCCGACCGCGTCGTGAGCGCGGGGTCGACCGTGCGCCTCGATGGGACGAACTCGTCGGACAACGACCCGTCGCTGCTCGCGCGTGGAACCTTTGAGTGGACGTTCGAAGGCCCCGACGGAGCAAGCCGCGCCTACGGGCCGGTCACGGAGTTCATCGCCCAAAGCCCCGGCGTGACGCACGTGCACCTGAATGTCCGCGACCCCAGCGGGAACACGGCCGTGCCCGACGATGAGTTCACGATCACGGCGATCGACACGACCGCGCCCACGTTGCAGCCGCTCCCGGATTACGACGTGACGCTGGGCGACCCGGTGACTTTTGCCGCCGGGAATGTCACCGACAACGACCCGTCGTTCGCGACGACGGCGACCTACCTGTGGCAGTTCCGCGACGGGACGGCCTTGATCACCCTTGGGGGGGCGGTCGTGAACCACACGTTCGTTTCGACGGGGGCGTTCCGCGTCGACATGTCGGTGCGGGATGCCGCCAGCAACTACGCGCGCGGCAACTTCACCGTGCGGGTGAGCGACCGCACGGCGCCGGTGGCGTTGGCCTCCGTCGCGAACGCGTCGTTCGTGGGGGACAGCGTCGAACTCAACGGCTCGGCGTCCACCGACAATGTGCGCATCGTGAGCTACGTTTGGACCTTTGAGCCCGCGGTGGAGGTCGAAAAGCTGAACGGAGCGCAGGTCCGTTGGACGTTTACAGCCGCGGGCAATTACACGCTGACGCTGACGGTCGAAGATGCCGCGGGGAACGCGGCAACCGCGCACTTTGCCATCGAGATCAAGCCGTCCCCGGCGCCCCCGCCGCCGCCCCCGCCCGACCACACCGGCGGAAACCAGTCGCAAGCGCAACCGACGGACAACACGGCGCTGTCGGTCGTGGGCGCCGCGCTCGTGCTCGCGGCTGCGGCCGCCGCCGTCATGCTGTTCCGCCGGTGGCGGCGGGAGCAGGCTTAGGGGCAGGCGGCGGGGGCGGGGTGTCGCCCGGCCACAGCGCTTGGCGGCGCAAGATGAGGAAGACGGCCGCAAAGCGCGGGAGCGTATTCGGTCCAGGCGTGGGCTTGAACTCTTGGCCGCCGAGCGTGAAGGGCTTCGCGTTGGGGGCGGCGTTGACCTTGATGGGTTCATCGTCGAGCGCGACCGCATCGACAAGCGGGTCGAAGGCATCGAGCTTGTCGCGCGTGAGTGGCACGGCGCGCAGGCCGGACTTGCCGTGGAGGGAGCCGGGCGCGCGGATGAGGCGCTTCACGTCAGACGAAACGGGCTCGTCGCACCAGCCCTTCAGGCGGTTGAGGTGGTGGGCGAACAGGTGGCGGTAGGTCCCGGACCCGACGCCCACATGGATGTCGGCGACGCCTTGCGCGACCGACGCGATGCGGCTCGCAACGGACTGCGGGTTGCCTTCGAGCGCCTCGACGAGCGCCTTCGACTCCTTGGAGGCGATGCCAGTCGCTTCCGAGAGGTCCTTGGCCTTTTCGGTCGCCGGGCGCGTGTCGGCCGCGATCGCCTTGAACTGCTCCACCGTGGCGCGGGCAAGCCGCCCGCCCCAACCCCCCGCCTCGGACGACGAAATGCGCACGGACTTGATGGGGCGGCCAAACTTTCCCTCGACGGCTGCTTCGCCAACGAAGTCGTCGACCTCCGTCTTGCCCGTGATGTAGTCGACAATCTCTCGGCGCATGGGCGAGGTCAGTTGCCGCACGCGCGGGTCGCGCACATGGCAGTGGTAGCCGCGGCTGCCCGAGAACACGAGGTGGAGATCCCGTTGCGCGTAGCCGAGATCCCCTACAAGGAACTCATCGACAAGCAGCTTGAACTTCACCTTGACCGCGGCGAGCATCTCGCCATACGACATCTTGTCGGCGCCTTCGAGGTGATCCGCATCGAGGTCGAAGATCAGGTCCGCGCCGACCCACCCCTTCTCGCCCATCGTGTGGGCGTTGGGGTGGTCGTAGTAGGCCGTCGAGTGGTAGACATGGGCCGGCGGCCGGCGCACCAGGTCGAGTTTCAGGAGGTCGGGAGAAGCGAACCCCAGGTGCCGGCGGAAGAAGGTCTCGTTGTGGTAAAGGAACCCGAATTCCCGCTGCTGGAAGCCCGCGGGCGGGGGGAGCGCGTGCTTCGCGTAATAGCCCTTGAACGATTCGTTCAGGAACGCCCAGGTCCGCTCCATCCCCATCTCAATCGCCGTCCTTCTTTTCGCCCTTCGGCGCAGGCGGCGGCAGTTTGCCCGAGAGGCGGAGCCGCTTGCGGTAGTAGTTCAGGGGGTGGTTGATGGTCTCGCAGAGCTTGTCGGGGTTGAAGCAGATCCCGTACGTTTTCATCGTCGAGCACATCGGCGGCGTGTACTCGGTGCCCGAGATCTCCCCGATGATGTGCTGGATCTGGTACATCGACTTCGAGATGTTGAAGTCGGGCCACCTCGAGAAAAGCGAGATGAGGCCCTCCTTGTCGTAGCCGATGGTGTGGAGGAAGGCGACCATGGTGAAGCGGCCCATGTGGGGGACGTTCTCGCTCTTGCCTGTCATCTCCATGAGGTGCTTGATGCACGGGGGGAACGATTCTTCGTCAAGGACGCCGCCGGCCCCCTCGAACCGGGCCCGCGCCTCCTTTACGATTCCCGCAAGGCGCTCTGCGTCGACCTGCACTTTTTCGTAAAGCATCTCCGAGATTCGAAGCGGGATTTCGGAGTTCAGTTTGAAGCGGAAGGCCTCTTCGAGGATGCGGAACGCCTTGTCGCGCTCGAGGCGGACCATGCCCTTCTGCAGGTCTTGGTGGATGAGCACCCAATTCTTGTCCCCGATCATCGAGGCGATCTTGAGGTAGTCCGCGAAGTGGAGCCCGATGCGGCCGTCCTCGATCTCGGCGAACTCGACGCCGAGGTAGTCGAGCACCTTGCGCACGCCGGGGGCGACCTCCGCTTGGTTGGCACCGCGGCGCGGGCCTTCCTGGGCGTTGAGGCGCTTGAGCCGCTTCTCGAGCATTTTGGCCTCGAACAGGCAGTACTTCTTCGTGAGGTAGGAATCGTTCACGGCGGAAACGAGGATGCGCGCGTAGAGGTAGGAAAGCACCTCTTCGAGCAGGTCGCGCTCGCGCCCGCCCGAGGAGAAGTCGGCGATCTCCTCGCCGCTTAGCGCCGCGTCGACCCGCGCCCACCCGCGCTTGCGGTCGCGCTCGAAGTTGCGGTTGGACACGAGGTCCTCGAGGGAGACTTCGTATTTCTGGGCGACTTCCCTGCCTTCCGGCAGGAACGGGAACATCGCCCCGATTTCGAGCGCGCTTGCCATCTCGCGCTCATCGAGCGGGAGCCGAAATAAGCCTTCGCTGGGGGGGAGTGAAAGCGTCCTGAACGGCCGGGGAGAGCGCCGCCCTTATCTCCTTTCCGGGCGTGTTGGCATCGGCGGCGGCATGGAAGTGCGATCGGGGGATGGGGAGTGAGCGGAACCAGGCAGCCCCCCTTGGCGGAGGGGCCACCCGACGACGAGGGAATCTCGGCCACTTTGTTGGTCGCGGTGGTTGTGGCCTCAGCTGTGGAGTTTTCGATCTCCTTCGCTTACTGCTTCGATCCAACGTTCCCGCGAATGGACCTATGGGTTCTTTCCATTTGGTTCCCCGCGGGCGCGGGTGTGGCGATCTTTCGGCCAAGGATGGTCCGAGAGCCCGCCGCCGGAGCAACGGCCCCGCGCATCCGTGGCCGACCACGATGGTCGGGGATGTGGCTCGCGACCATGTGGATGGTGGGTGCGCTGCTGCTCTCGACGCCGAAGTCGCATTTCTCGATTGGCCTGGCGCTTCTTGCAGGTGTCTTCGGATCTTGCGGGATTGCCGTGGGGTGGGCGCTGCGGCCGACCGAGGTCCTCCTCCGCGACGATGGGATCAGCCTCCTCACCAACGGCCGGCTCTCGTGGGCCTTCCCGTGGTCGGAGGTCACGACAATTCGGAAGGGCGGATCGGTGATCGTGGGCCCAAAGGGCGCACCCGTACAGCAACCTTGGATCGACATCGAGCGCGGGGACGGGAAATCGGGAAGAATCTACGGGGAGCGCCTTCCGCGCGCGACCTTCGAAACAGTCCTGACTCTCCTGAGGGCCGAGGCCCGAAACCGCCCGCACATAAAATGGATCGAGAAGTAGCTGGCGCGCACTTCCTAATGACAGGACCGAGCGTATGGCGGCGGGGCCGAACCCCCGGGGGGTGCGCAACCCGCCTATTCGCTCTCAATCCTCGGCGCGAGCAGGTACATGACTTGCCCGTCGCCCTCGGCGATCTTGAACTCGACACGGACGGGGTAATCATTTCCGAGGTTCAGCGTGACATCCTGCCCGGGCGGGATGGCGCGGATCATGTTGGAGAAGTAATCCAGCGAAAACAGCGATCGGGCCGTCTCCTTGGCCTCGAGCGACTTGAGCAGGTCCTTCTTGAGTTTCAGCGAGACCGAGTCCGTGTCGCCTTCGCAGGCAAGCTCGAAGCCGTCGGCAGCGACCTTGAGCGAGATGTGGTCGCTCACGGACTCCGAGGCGCGGATGCCTTGGCCGAGGTCGTCGACCGCAAGGGTGACCTTGGCGGGGTAGGTGAGGTTCGGCACTTTCGGGTCGCTCATGCCGGTCGTGTCGACAAGCGACATCCGCCTTGTGATGTTGGCGATGTTGAGGACGAGCTTGTTCTGGTCTTCGTTGTGCTCCATCGAGAGGATGTCGCCGGCCTTGGCGAGCTTCAGGACGTCCTTGAGCTTCTCGATGTCGATGCCAAGCTCGCCTGAGGTGGCCTTCAGCTCCTCGAAGGCGTCCTTGGAGAGCTTCAGTTCGACCATGGCGACGTGGGCGGGGTCGACGGCCTTGAGCGAGATGCCGTCTTGGCCAACCCCCAGCTTGACTTCGTCGACGAGGGTCGAAACGACGTTGATGATCTCTTTCAGGATGTCCGCCTTCACTTTCGCCTTAAACGCCATATCCAGACCTCGTGACTTCGCCCCGATTGGCGAATATGAATATAAGGGGTGCGGGGGGGCGAGCGAACGCTGGGTGGGGCGAGCATTTTTGGGGGCGCTCCGCGTGGCGCGGTCGCGGTGAGTGGAATGGTCGATGTTGGAACCAAGGCGCCGGACTTCACGCTGAAGGACCACGCGGGCAAGTCGGTGAAGCTTTCGGACTACAAGGGCAAGAAAGTGGTGCTGTATTTTTACCCGAAGGACTTCACGAGCGGCTGCACGAAGGAGTCGTGCGACTTCCGCGACCGGTCGGGCGAGTTCAAGAACACAGTGATCCTCGGCGTGTCGAGCGACAGCGTGGACAGCCACGAAGACTTCCGCCACAAGTACAACCTGCCGTTCCAGCTGCTGTCGGACCCGGAGCAGGAAGTGCAGAAGAAGTATGGAGTGTGGGGGGAGAAGGCGATGTACGGGCGGAAATACATGGGGACCGTCAGGACGACGTACCTGATTGGGCCGGATGGGAAGGTTGCCAAGGCGTGGGACAGGGTCAAGGTGGATGGGCACGTGGATGAGGTGCTAGAGGCCGCAAAGGCCCTTGGGTGAGCGGGTGGGGTGAGCCCCAATTGAACGCCCCCCTCCAAATGCTCCCAAGGCCGGGACAATTGCGCGAACGCCGCGCCGTGACAGGGGCTATCCTGATCGCGACGGGCACGGGGTTCCTCTTTCTTGCCGCGTTTTTCTTCGTGGTGAGCTTCGGCACCATGTTCGACAGGTCGCAGGTTTCACAGATCTCGGGCGGGCTGATGTTCGTCGCCGGAACCGCAGGCTTCGGATTCCTCATCACGGGCATTGTTCACACCCTGAAGGGCGCCGTAACACGGAGGGACGCCGACCTTTAGGCCCGCCCGCGTTTGGTACCCGACGGAATTGTGCAGGGTCCGCGCCGCTGGCCGCAAGAACCATCATCAAGGCCGTTCAAGGCCACCAATCGTGGCGCCGCTTGTCGAACGAAGTGCACAGCGCCCCTTGAAGGGAGCGGGCGTTCGTGGCCCATCGCGGGGAAGGGTTTTACGCCGGGATCGGATACAGGTCGGCTGCTACATCATGAGCCTATCGCTTCTCACTTGGCTCACCGGATTCGAGTTGCTGGATGCTTCGATCGATTGGTCATTCGCGCCACCCACGCCGTCTCAAGTGCTTCAAGGACAGGCGGGAGTTGCGCTCCTCTTCATCGGCTTGATCTTGTTGCCCGTGGGGCTGGTGCACTTCTTGAGGGGAGTTGCCACACGCGCGGGCGGGGCGACTTAAACGGTGCGAATCAACTTGAGCTCGGCCAATAAAGTGGGCACTAGTCCTACTCTCCCCACCGGTGCTCGCATCACACGCAGCTGGAGAGCCTGGTCTCCGGCTCATGCGGGCCCCGCGGTTGCACGATCAGCCCTTACGGCTCATCGACGCCCTACTTCGGCCGCGTCGTCTTGCCCTTGGGGAGGGCCCTCGGCGCTTTTTTTTGCCGACGAGGAAACGTTTGTTCGGGGCGCTCGGCGCCGTTTCTCGGTCGGCCCTGCCCCCTCGGCCGCCCGACGGGCGTCGAGTGATGCGCGGAATTCGTTGAGCTGTTCCCAAAGCGAATCTTGGTCCGGCATGAAAGGAACCCCGTGGGCTTTCATTTCGTCGAGGAACTCCCACAAGCTGAGGCCCGCGGCGTGTGCGCACCATTGTGCGCTCGCCTCGCGGAGCTGGTACGTGCGCAGGGCGGCCTTAAGCGACATCATTGGTTCAGCCTCGGCCGGCCCCGTCACGATTACTGATTCTCTCTCCACCGGTGCTCGCACTTCACGCAGATGTAGAACCTCGTCTCCGGCCCGTCCGCGCCGCGCGTCTGCTGCATCATCCAGTGGGCCTCGTTGATGGAGCACTTCGTACCCACTTTGTGCGACGGAGGCAGATTCTACGGACGCCGCTGGCAACGCCTCTTTGCGCCCCCCATCGACAAGCGTCCATCCAAAGAGCGCACCGGCCGGCCGGAGCGTTCACCTGCGCGCCGCCTTCTCGCCCATCGCGACCAGGTCAAGGAAAAGCGCCGTGCTGATATGATAATCGAGTGCGAGGAGCTTGTCGAGCAGCGCCCGGAATTGGCCAAGTTCAATTCGGCCCAAAGCCACGTTGTCAAGGAGCACGAAGGGCGTCGATCGGATGGGCAAGCCGAGGTGCTTCGCCGCGCGGATTGCGTCGCCGTCGTCGATCACAGCGGTCGCGCCGGAGACCGCCCCGGCAAGGGCGATGACGCTGAGTTCGCCAGGGCCCAACACCGGCGGGGGGAGGCGGAGAGGAGGGGGTTCTCGGACCTCGATGGTGCGGGCGTCGATGAGCCGGCGAACGGCCAATGCTTCGCGGTAGCCCTTGCCCATCCCCGCTTCCACTTCGGCCAGCACCTGCGGCGTCGTGAGGATGGGGCGGAAGATACCGAGCGCGTCTAGGGTGCCGAGCTTGGCCATGAAGATCAGCGGCGACGCGTTAACGACGGCGGCGGCCATGGGTGTGCTCCTTTTCCAATTTCTCGCGGAACTCGGCGAGCTGCTCGCGCATAAGGTCTTCGTCCGTCCGGAAGGGGACGCCACGCGCTTTCAATTCGTCGAGAAACTCCCAGAGGCTGATGCCCGCCTGGTGGGCGGCTCCCCCGAAGCTGGCCTCCCCACGCTGGTACTGGAGCACTGCCTCGTCCGTGAGCACCTCGCGCACGCCCTTGTCGAGAGCCCGCCGTATCAGCGAGGACCGCTCCACCTTGAGGCGCTTGGCCGCCTCGGTGAGACGGTCCAGATCCTCGGCGGGGATCCGGATGGTCGTTATGCGCGCGGCTGCCACGGCGAATACGTACCTGTCTACCGTATTAATTCTATCCTCGACTGCTCCGCCCGCAGGGGGCGCGCAACGATCGGGAGGTCGCCTATTGATTCTCTCTCCACCGGTGCTCGCACTTGACGCAGATGTAGAACCTCGTCTCCGGCTCATCGGCGCCCCGCGTCTGCTGCATCATCCAGTAGGCCTCGTTGAAGCTGCACTTGGGGCACATCGTCTTCGTTTTGGGAAGGATCCCCGGCGCATTCTTGTCGACGACGAGGCGCGCCTTCTCATTTTTCAGCGAGCGGGTCTTGTTCAGGTCGACCTCGGCCTTCGTGCCGGCCGTCTGGTGGCCGCACTTGCGGCAGACCATATGGCCGGCCTGGGGGAACATCAGCGATTTGCAGTTTGGACAAAACAGCTGAAGCGGCCTCCCCATTCGCGCTCACGCTGACGCGCGCACTTAAAGATTCGGTGCGTGGTGAGCGCGCGGCGCGCGCTCACTTCGGCGCATCGTCGCTCTTGTCGGCCCCGTCGTCGCCGCCCGCATCGCCCTCGCCCTCGGGCTCGTCGTCGCCTTCGCCCTCTTCGCCGGGCGGCGGGGCCGTCTCTTCGACCGCGCGGTATTCGCCGATCTCGGCCTCCGTTTCAAGGAGGCGCGCCACGCCGATCACACGGTCGCCTTCGTCGATGCGGATGACGCGGACGCCCTGCGTCGCGCGCCCGAGCACCGAGATTTCGGCGACCTTCGTGCGGATCATGATGCCTGACTTGGTGGTCACGAGGATCTGGTCGGCCTCCTCGATGCGGCGGATGGCAACGACGGGTCCGCCCTTGTCGGTGACCTTCATGTTCTTCACGCCGCCGGCGCCGCGGTTGGTCTTGCGGTACGCCGCCACGGGCGAGCGCTTCCCGTAGCCCTGCTCGGTGATCGAGAGCAGCGTGTCGGCTTCCTTGAGCACGGCCGTGCCGATGACCTCGTCCCCCGCCTTGAGCCGAATCCCGCGGACGCCGTGGGCGTTGCGCCCCATCGCGCGCGCCTTCCTGGCTTCGAAGCGCGCGGCCTGCCCGAGCTTGGTGGCGATCATGATCTCGTCGTCCTCCATGCACAGCCGCACATCGACGATGCGCTCGCCCTCGTCAAGGACCGTCGCGATAATCCCCGTGACCCGGGGGTTCGAAAACTCATTGAGCGCCGTGCGCTTGATGGTGCCGCGGTTCGTGGTGAAAATGAGGAACTTGCCCTCCTCGAACTTCTCTACGGGGATGTGGGCCGCAATGGCCTCGCCCTGCTCCAGGCGCGGCAGGAGGTTGATGATGGGGAGACCCTTGGCTTGCCGCGTCCCTTCGGGAATCTGGAACGCCTTCAACCAATAGGCCCGGCCCTTCGAGGTGAAGAACATCAGGAAGTTGTGGTTCTTCACCGTGACAATCGACTCGATGAAATCGAGTTCCTTCGTCGTGGCCGCGATGCGGCCCTTCCCGCCGCGCTTCTGCGAGCGGTAGGCGTCGGGCGTCTGCCGCTTGATGTACCCCTCGTGCGAGATGGTCACGACGACCTCGACATTGGGCACGAGGTCTTCGAGCGAGACCTCCGCCAGGTCGTCGACGATCTGCGTGCGCCTTTCGTCGCCGAAGCGGTCCTTCAGCTCGGCGAGGTCGGCCTTGATGATTGCGAGCACCTCCTTGCGGTCCGAGAGGATCTTCTCGAGCCGCTGGATGAGCTTCTGGACGTCCGAGAGCTCCTGCTTGAGTTCCGTGATTTCGAGGTTCGTAAGCTTGCGCAGCGGCAGCTTGAGGATCTCGCGCGATTGGATCTCCGTGAAGAAGAAGTGGGAGATGAGGCTCTTCTCGGCCGCGTCGGCGTCCTTGCTCGCGCGGATGACCTTGATGACCGCATCGATCTGCTCGACGGCCTTGACGAGGCCCTCGAGGACATGCGCGCGGTCGCGGGCCTTGTTGAGGTCGAACTGCGTGCGCTTGGTGATGACTACCTCGCGGAACTCGAGGAAGCGCGCCATCATCTGGCGCAGGGGCAGCACCTGCGGCTGGCCCTCGACGAGCGCCAGGTTGATCGCGCCGAAGGTGGCCTGCAGCTCCGTGTGCTTGTAGAGCTGGTTGAGGATGATCTCCGGGAAGACATCGCGGCGCAGTTCGATGACGATGCGCATGCCTTCCTTGTCGGACTCGTCGCGCAGGTCGGTGATCCCTTCGATCTTGCGGGCCTTTACGAGCTCCGCGATCTGCTCGAGGATCTTCGACTTGAGGACGGCGTAGGGGATCTCGTCGACGACGATGCGGTTCTTGTCCTTCTCCATCGGCTCGATGTGCGTCTTGGCACGGACACGCATCTGGCCGCGGCCGGTGGTGTAGGCCTCGGCGATGCCGGCCCGCCCGTAGATGATGCCGCCGGTGGGGAAGTCGGGCCCGGGGATGATCTTGAAGAGCTCGTGGTCGGGCAGTTCCGGGTTGTCGATGAGCGCGGTGAAGCCATCGCAGAGCTCGGACATGTTGTGGGGAGGGATGTTCGTGGCCATCCCCACGGCGATGCCCTGCGAGCCGTTGAGGAGCAGGTTGGGCGCCTTGGCCGGGAGCACATCGGGCTCCTTCAGCGTCCCGTCGAAGTTGTCGCGCATCGGGACGGTGTCTTTGTCGATGTCCGCGAGCAGTTCGTCGGCCAGCTTGGTGAGCCGGGCCTCCGTGTAACGCATCGCCGCAGCGCTGTCCCCGTCGATGGAGCCGAAGTTGCCCTGGCCGTCGACGAGCGGGTAGCGCAGCGCGAAGGCCTGCGCCATGCGCACGAGCGCGTCGTAGACGGAGAGGTCGCCGTGCGGGTGGTATTTGCCGAGGACCTCTCCGACGATCCTCGCGCACTTCTTGTACGACCGGCTGGAGCCGAGCGAAAGCTCGTTCATGGCGTGCATGATGCGGCGGTGGACGGGCTTCAGGCCATCGCGGACATCGGGCAACGCTCGCCCGACGATGACGGACATGGAGTAGTCGATGTACGACTCCTTCATCTCGGCCGTGAGCACGCGCGGGCGCACGATGAGGGCAAAGGGCGGGAGCGTCGCCTCGGGGCGCTTCTCGGGCGGAGGCGTTTCGTCAGCCACGGCGGTCCCCCCTAGATGTCCAGGTTCGCGACGGCGCGCGCGTGTTCCATAATGAACGCCCGGCGCGGCTCGACTTCGTCGCCCATGAGTTTCGAGAAGAGTTCGTCGGCGGCCACGGCGTCTTCGACGGTCACCTGGAGGAGGATGCGCTTGGCCGGGTCGAGGGTCGTCTCCCAGAGCTGGGCCGGGTTCATTTCACCAAGACCCTTGTAGCGGGAGATGGCGATTTTCTCCGGGCCGATCTCCTTCACGACCTTGTCCTTCTCCTGCTCGGTGTAGGCGTAGCGGATCTTCTTGTCCTTCTCGAGCTTGTAGAGCGGGGGCTGGGCGATGTAGATGTAGCCCTTGTCGATGAGCTGGCGCATGTGGCGGTAGAAGAAGGTGAGAAGAAGCGTGCGGATGTGGGCGCCGTCGACATCGGCGTCGGTCATGATGATGACGCGGTGGTAGCGGGCGCCTTCGATGGAGAACTCGTCGCCGATCGAGGTCCCCAGCGCCGTGATCAGGTTCTGGACCTCCTGATTCTCAAGCGCCTTCTCGAGCCGCGCCTTCTCGACATTGATGATCTTGCCGCGCAGCGGCAGGATGGCCTGGAATTTCCGGTCGCGGCCCTGCTTGGCCGAGCCGCCGGCCGACTCCCCCTCGACGATGAAAATCTCGGAGCGCGCGGGGTCGCGTTCGGAGCAGTCGGCGAGCTTGCCCGGGAGCGAGGCGGAGTCGAAGAGCGACTTGCGCCGCGCGAGCTCGCGCGCCTTGCGGGCCGCTTCGCGGGCGCGGGCGGCGGCAAGGGCCTTGCCGATGATCGACTCGCCGACCGTCGGGTGCTCGTCGAGGTACTGGAACAGCTGGCCGTAGATCGCGGAGGAGACGAGGCCCGTCATTTCGGAGTTGCCGAGCTTCATCTTCGTCTGGCCCTCGAACTGCGGGTTCTTGAGGCGCACCGAGAGGATCGCCGTGAGGCCTTCGCGCACATCCTCGCCGCCGATGCCGACTTCCGAGCCCTTGAGCAGGTTGCGGCGCTTGGCGTATTCGAGGATCGCGCGGGTGAGCCCTTGGCGGAAGCCGATGAGGTGGGTGCCGCCCTCGACGGTGTGGATGTTGTTGGCGTAGGCGTAGGTGCTCTCCGTGTAGCTGTCCGTGTACTGGATGGCGGCCTCGACTTCGTGGTCGCCGTTGGCGACCTTCAGGTAAACGACCTGTGGGTGGATCGGCGTCTTGGCGCCGTTCAGCCACTGGACAAACGCGACCACCCCGCCGTCATACTTGAACACCTCTTTCTTGACGTTCGCCCCGTCGCGCGCGTCGGTGAAAGTGATTGATAGCCCTTTGGTGAGGAAGGCGAGTTCGCGCAGGCGGTTCTGGAGGATCTCGTAGGAGAACTCGAGGGTCTCGAAAACCTTGGCGTCCGGCTTGAAGCGCTGAATGGTCCCGGTGATGTCCGCGGTGCCGACGACTTCGAGCGGCGTGGTGGGCGCGCCGTACTCGTAGCGCTGCTTGTACAGCTTGCCGTTGCGCGCGACGCGGACTTCGAACCACTCGGAGAGCGCGTTGACGACGGAGACGCCGACGCCGTGGAGGCCGCCGGAGACCTTGTACGATTTGTCGTCGAACTTGCCGCCGGAGTGCAGGACCGTGAGGACAATCTCGACGGCCGGCTTGCCGTACTTGGGGTGGACGTCGACGGGGATGCCGCGGCCGTCGTCCTCGACGGTGACCGACCCCTCGGGGTTGAGGGTCACGCGGATTTCGGTGCAAAAGCCGGCGAGCGCCTCGTCGACCGAGTTGTCGACGACTTCGTAGACAAGGTGGTGGAGCCCGCGCCCGTCGGTGGAGCCGATGTACATCGCGGGCCGTTTGCGGACGGCCTCGAGGCCCTCGAGGACCTGAATCGACTCGGCGGAGTATTCACTGGAGGCGCTCATTTTTCCCTCTCCCTTGGCTGTCGGTGCACCCATCCCTGGTGATCGAAAAACGGGCCGGCTTACGTCGTTTTCGAGGACTTATTGCATGCTTGATTGGGCCATGATTTCAGGCCGAATTTAGTGCCATTTGCTTATAAAGGAGAATATAAATAAACTCTCCGGTTCCAATCCTTGATTTTGCGCCTGTTGCGATTGCCCTTTTCAGCTGCCTGGCCACGAGAAGTTTGGCCCTATTAAAAGGGTCAACGGGGTAGGCCGGACACGCCGAAACCGGGGTTTAAGGGGCAGGAAACCCGGTCTGGCGCGATCATGGGCGGAAATCCGGGCGGGGACAAGGGCGCGCAGATTCCGCGCAGGCTGGTGTGCGACACATCCGTGCTGCTCGCAGGAGGCGACCCGCGCGGGACGCCCGACGACGAGGTGTACGTTACGCCCTCGGTGATGAATGAAGTGAAGCGGCCCGATGACCGGGAGCGGCTGGAGACGCTGCGGGAAATCGGGCTGAAGTTGCAGTCACCGGGCGCGCCATCGCTTGCAGCGGTGGACAAGGCCGCCGCCGCAACGGGCGACGGCCAGCGCCTCTCGCTTCCCGACAAGGAGCTGCTCGCGCTGGCGCTGGAGTTGAAGGCGGAGCTGCTCACCGACGACCGCTCGATGCAGAACCTTGCGGCAACGATGGGGGTGCCCTACAAGGGCTACGCGCAGTCCGAGATCAAGGGCATCTGGCACTGGGAGAGTCAACTGAAGTGCATCGGCTGCGGGCGCATCTACGAGAACGAGATGCCGAGAAACGAGTGCATCGTGTGCGGTCACGAGATCCGCAAGAAGCACTGGCGCGTGCCGAAGGGCGAAGCGGCCGGCCCGCGGCGGCGCAACCCCTCACGGTGAGCCGCCCCAAGGCTTTTGGGGGGTCGGCGGCCTTCGAGGCCGAAGGTGCTCGCGTGCCCGACGAAGCGTTCAAGGTCACTCCGTGGGAGGTCGAGGGCACCGTTGACTACGCGCGGCTGATCAAACAGTTCGGAGTCGACCCGCTGAACGCCGCGATGCTGGAGCGCCTGAGGAAGGCCGCGGGGGGCGAACTCCACCACCTCCTTCGCCGCGAGTACTTCATTTCGCACCGCGAGCTCGGGTGGGTCCTCGATGAGTACGCAAAAAAGAATCCGTTCTTCCTGTACACGGGGCGTGGTCCGTCGGGCCCGATCCACCTCGGGCACCTGATCCCGTGGATCGCGACCCAGTGGCTTCAGGAGAAGTTCAACGTCGATGTGTACTTCCAGCTCACCGACGACGAGAAGTTCCTGTTCAGCGACAAGCTCACGCTCGAAGACACGGCCAAGTGGACGGTCGAAAACGCGCTCGACTTCCTGGCGCTCGGCTACAAGCCCGGCAAGACGCACCTGATCTGGGACACGCGCCACGCGGGCATCATGTACCCGCAGGCGATCCGCGTGGCGAAGAAGCTCACCTACTCGACGGCCAAGGCCGTGTTTGGGTTCGAGCCGTCGTCGAATGTCGGGGAGATTTTCTACACGAGCATGCAGTCGGTGCCGGCGTTCTTGCCCTCCGTGCTCGCGGGGAAGAATATCCCGTGCCTCGTGCCGATGGGGATTGACCAGGACCCGCACTTCCGCATCGCGCGTGACATCCTGCCGAAGCTCGGCTACCTGAAGCCGGCGGCGCTCCACAGCAAGCTGCTGCCCGGCCTCACATCCCCGGGGACGAGCAAGATGAGCGCGTCGGACCCGAACAGCGCAATCTATACGAACGAAACGCCGAAGCAGGTGCGCAACAAGGTCATGAAGTACGCGTTCTCGGGCGGGCAAGCTACGACGGAGGAGCACCGCAAGAAGGGCGGCGACACGAATGTGGACGCGTCGTACCGGTGGCTATCGCTGTTCGAGCCCGACGACCGCAAGATCGAGAAGATCGGCGAGGAGTACCGCAGCGGCAAGCTCCTGTCGGGCGAGATGAAGCAGCTGTTCGTCGACCACATCAACGCGTTCCTGCAGAAGCACCAGGAGCGGCGCGAGGCGCTGCGGCCGAAGTTGGAAGACTTCATGCTGAAAGTGTAAAGCCTCCGGGCCGGAATGCGCGCCGCTATGGCGCTCCGACGGCCTTTCGTGAAAGAGGAATCCGCAATTGCCTACGGCCGCCGCGAGGTGGCGGCCTGCGCGCGGCGACTCATCGAGTGGGCAAGGCGCGCGCCCAAAGGCCGCCCGGATGAGGAGTACATCCACGAGTTGCGCGTGCGCCTGCGGCGCGCGCGCGCTGCGATGCGCGCGTTCCGGCGGTTCTACGACAGCCCCGCGGTCTTCGAGCGGCGAGTGGCACCGCTGCGCCGCCTTTCGCGGGCACTTGGCCCGATGCGGGACGCCGACGTGACAGCCGCCCTTTTCGATGAGGTGCTTCGGACCGTGCCCTATGCCCCCCGGTCGGTTTCGCGGGCGCTCGTCGCGCACCACCGCGCCCAGGAAGCGCGCTGGGGGCGCGTCAAGAGCGCGCTGGCCGGCGTCTGCCACCTCACGCCGACCGTGCTTTCGCCGCCCATCGCCGAAGCGGGCGAAGAGGGCTGGCGCGGATTGGCCAAGCACGCGCGCAAGACGCTTCGCCGCAAGCTGAACGACGTGGGCGCGCTCGCCCCCGCGGTCATCACGGGCAACCCCCCGGACCTCCACGCGCTGCGCATCGAGATCAAGCGCCTGCGCTACACGGTCGAGACCTTCGACGCGCTGCTCGGCGCCGACGGCCGGCTGTGGGGGGCGAAACTGCGCGAAATGCAGTCGACGCTGGGGCTTGTGCAGGACCATACGGTCGCCTTGGTGCAGGTGGAGGGCTTTCTCGCGAAAGCTCGCGAGCCCCTCGAGCGCGCATCGCTCGAGCTCGTCGGGCGCATCATTGAAGGCCGGCGCGCGGCGCACATCGAGCGGTTCCGCTGGCAGTGGCGAACGATCGACCCGCGCCGCTTCGAGGCGGTGCTTTCGCGAAAGTAACGGGTGGCACGGCGTGCCTACAGCCGGCCGGTCACAGCGAGCCACGCGAGGGCGCCCATGAGGAAACCGGCGGTGGTGAGCGCCAGCCCGACTACCAACCCGGTGAGCGTGCCGGAAGGCCCGGCGGCTTTAGAGGTCCACACGACACCTACAATGACGATGGCGCCGCTTACGACCAACCACCCCCCCGCGCATCCGGGTGTGGGTGTCACCGCTTTGCCACCGGCTGAGGGCATCGGAGCCAATCATGTCCCCCGCCTTCGGTGCCGCGCCTGGTAGCTGCGGATCGCGCGCAGGAAGTCGATCTTGCGCATCCCGGGCCAGTTCACATCTGCGAAGTAGAGCTCGCTGTAGGCGTTTTGCCACAGCAGGAAGTTCGAGATTCGCTCCTCGCCGCTCGTGCGCAGGATGAGGTCGGGGTCGGGGATCCCGTTCGTGTAGAGGTGCTTGGCGAAGATCTCCTCGGTGACATCCTCCGGCTTGAGTGAGCCGTCCTTGGCCGCGGCGGCAATCTTGCGAACCGCGTGCATGATCTCGTCGCGGCCGCCGTAGGCGACGGCGAGGTTGAGGAGGTAGTTCGAGTTGTCCTTGGTCTTCTCGGTCGCGTAGGCGATGGCCTCTTGGACCTTGGGCTCAAGGAGTGTGGTCTGCCCAATGACTTTGACGCGGATGCCGTGCTGCTTCACGCGCGGGTCGTCGGCGAGCTTGCGGAAGTTCTCCTCGAACATGCGCATGAGGAGCTGGACCTCTTCGGGCCGGCGGCGCAGGTTCTCGGTGGAAAACGCGTACACGGTGAGGATCTTGATGTCGAGTTCGAGGCACCAGTTGAGGAGCTCTTCGAGTTTCTCGCGGCCGTAGGTGTGGCCGTCAAGGGGGTTGAGGCCGAGCGATTCGGCAAAACGGCGGTTGCCGTCCATGATGACGGCGACGTGGCGGGGGATGTCGCTAAGCTGGATCTCGGAGAGCAGGCGCTTCTCATATTGGCGGTAGGCCAGGCCCGAGACAGGGCCGTGGGTGTCTTGGGGCGGAGGCAACGGGTCGCGCCACCCCCTCGCCCTTCTAAAAGGTTTGCCGGGAGGATCGGCGATGGACGATGCGGGCGGCTTGGAATGGAGGCCGGCTTCCGCGGGGTGGATGGGCTCTTTTCAGGTTGATCATACAACCCTGGCGGCTTTCGCCGCCCGAATGTGACGGACCGCGTACGCCGAAGCGATGACCACGGCTGCGATGGCCAGTCCAACTCCGACGGCAAGGATGTCGAGCGATCCGCTCGCGATCAACCCGAGGCCGTTGCCCGCGATCCCCACGATGATGAAGAACTTCGCAATGGCGGCCGCATCGCCAGCTTTGCCATCTTCAGGTTCGGCGCTCATCGTGCCACGTCTGCCGCGTCGGGCCCCATCAGCGCCGCGCCGAGCGCCGCCACCGCTCCAATGAGGCCGCGTCCCTCGAGCGGCGTCTCGGCACCAATCGCGCGCGCAGTGGCGTCCGCGTGCTCGCGCGTCACAATCCCGGACCGCGCCCGCTCGCAGAAGGCCTCGGCCTCATGGTAGTTGTGGATGAGGAGGCCCTCGACCATGGCAAGGCCGGCCTCTTTCGACTTCGACATGGATTCGACGCGGTCGCGCAACTCGATCTTCACGGCCTCTTCCATCCACGGAGCGACGGCGCCTTCGACGAGCGAAGCCACGCAGTTGGTGGTCTTCTCGGGGACGCCGGGGAAGAGTTGGACGACGCGCTGCCGCAGGACGGCCATGTCTTCGATGCCCGCCGTGGCGTCGCGCGCAAGGGCCCAAGTGGCTCCGCCTTGCGGCGTGTCGGTGTCATCGATTCCAATCAAGATGTGGTGGAGGCCCGGCGTCACGACTTCCATGTAAACGGGCTTGCTGCCGCCGGCCTCCTCGAGCCCCTGCGCGCGGAACTCGAGCGTCCCTGCCGCCATCCCGAGCGCCGCGGCGAGCCCGAGCCCCGCGCCCGCAAGCCCGCGCCAGCGCGTCACGACGTCCTTGCCGCGCATGAAACACTCTTCGAGCACCTCGCCGCCTTTGCCCGCATCGGCGGGGCCAAAGTGGGGCGATTCGCTCGTGCCCGGCTTCTCCGCGAGCGCGGCGTCAGTGATCAGCGTGTGGCCGTCGACGCGGGCGTCGATGACGGGGCCCCTGCCACGGCGCCGGTTCGCCGCCGCCCATTCGGCCGCTCCTTGGACCGCGCGCTCCTCGACGATGCGCACGCGCTTGTGCGCGGCGTCCACCATCGTCACGACGCGCGTGGCGGCGCGCGGGCCGAGCAGTTTCGCGAGCTCATCGGGCGTGTAGGCGCGCCCCTCAAAGGCCGCGGCGCGGTCGGGCACACGACCCCATCCCCGCGGGCGGATAAAAGCCCCGGCGGCCTCAGGGCGGCGGCGGGCCGGTCGAGTACGTTAACGTCGTGGGGGGCGGCAAGGACGGCGCCGACCACCCGATCGCCTGCCGCATCGCCGCGTCCGGGTCCGAAAGGCCGGTCTTCACGATGTTGCGCGCGCTTTGCTCAGCGTCCGAGGCCATCCGCAGGAATAGGAACAGCGCGAGCATGGTGAGGAAATTCCCCACGGCGGGCACGACCGCGAGCCACCACATCGCGCGCAAGATCCCGGCGAGGGCCGCTTGGAGTTCCGCCTGGCTTGACCCGTTATGGAGGTTGACCGGCCCGACGATCGCGGGCAGCGCGAACGCGACGGCGATGTTGAGCACCGGCCCGGCCATCGAGAGCACGAGGAAAAGTTTCGTGACTTTCCGGCCGCGCTCGGTCATGAGCTCCTGCGCGAACGAGAAAAGCGCGAGTCCGGCAAGCAGGGCGCAGAGCAACGCGACGAACGAAGTGATTACGGCCGAGCTGTACATCATGGAGAGCGCGGTGTTGAAGTCCGCGAGGTCGAGGGACGCGAGCTGGGCCTCGATGCCCGAGTTGGACGCGAGGTTCAGCAGGCCGAGGAAAACGTAGGCAAGCGAACTGCCCGCGGCGAGCCCCACGCCGCGGCCGACCGCGAGCTTGTGGCGCGCTCCAAAGGTCGAGCGGCCGCTGCTTAGCTTGACCATCCCGCCGTACCCGACGAGCACCGACGCCAGCCCGATGAGGAGGGCGATGACGAACAGCGCGTCGGAGGCTGCGATCGTCCGGTCAACTGCAGTGAGTTGGGAAAGGCTCCCCGAGCGGAGCGCGGCATCCATCTGGCCGACTGCGCTGACCAGGACAAGGTTGGAGAAAAGGCTGAGGAGGTTGAAGAAGAGGACTCCGTAGCAGGCGTAGCGCAAGAAGCGCAGGCCATCGAAGGTGTCGACGCCGGGCTGCTTGGGAATGAAGGGGAAGCCGACGGCGGGGACGTACCCGTAGTTCGTCGCCGCGTAGCCGTAGGGTGCGTACGCGCCCGGCATTCCGTAGGCGGGTGCTCCGTAGGGGGCGCCGTATGCGGGGGGCGCGCCGTAGGGGGAGCCGTAGGGGGAGGCATAGGGCGAACCATAGGGGTAGGGCGGGAGGATGGCGTAGGGCATGGCTGGCGCGCCGTACGCGGGGGGCTGCGGCGGGTAGGCCGGCGCAGCGGGGGGAGGCGGCGGGGTCCAAGGGGCCGCGGGCGCATCGCGCTGGGGCTGGGGGCCGCGTGCCGGGGCCGGTGAATAGGGCGTCGCAGGCCGCGTCGGGACCCCGGGAAGGGTCGCCGGCGGCCGCGGGGGAGGCGCCGCGGCGGGAGGCGGCGCGGGGCGCGGTGCGGAGGGCGAGGGCGGCATGTGACTCGGCACGGGCGGGCGCGGAGGCACGGCGGGGGACGCCACGACGACCCGCGCCTTCACGGTAGGCGGCGGAGGCGCAGGCTCGGGCGGGGGCGTTACCCTGGGCTTCGCAGGAGGAGGGGACAACGGACGTCGGCCTCAGGGCGGCGGGTTCCGCCGGGTGTCGATGGAGGGAGCTTCGCTTCAATGTTTTGGGCGAAGGAGGGGACAACAGGGGGACTGCGCGACGACCCCGAAGAGCGCCTGCATGCTGGCTACGGGTTGGGGCGCTGCCGTCGCGACCGAACGACCACGTAGGCGACGCCGACAACCGCAGCGATCAGAAGGACCCAAACGACCGTTCCGCCGAGCGGGGATTCGGTGGGTCCCGCGGCGTAAACGGCCTCGAGCGTGGCCGGCCCGGTCGCAACGAACGTGCGGTTGAGCGGGGCTTCGCCATCGGACCACCTAAGGAACGCGTAGGAGTTCCCGAACAAGGCGCCCGTTGACCGCGCGTCGATGGTATGGTTGGAATTCTCCAGCCACCAAAAGGTTGCGGACCGGGGCACGAGGACCCCGTCGACCCGGATGCCGATTCCGTCGGGGGAGGTGGTGATCAGCACCCTGTGGGCCGTCTCAAAGGTCGCCACCAGGTCGAGCGGCCCATTCACGTTGAACAGCCGGTCCTTTGAGCCGCCGTCGGACCACGAGAGGAATCTGCGCGTGGTCGAATTGCTCCCCTGTGGGTCGGGAACGTAGAGGGAATAAGTCTTGAACGCGTCCCACCACAGCTGCAACGGGCTCTCCAATTCCTCGCCATCTACGGCGATGCGCAAGTTCGACGGGTGGGTGGCGATCGTCACCTCGAATTGGCGAGTGAAGAGGGCGGAGAGGGAAACGGGGCCATCGATCGAGAGGTGCAGGTCTGCCTGCGACCCGCCGGCCCACGACTTGAAGATGAAGCGCTCGCGGCCGACGGTCGTTGACGCGTCGGCCGACAGGTCATGGGACGACCCGGCCGACCACCAGAACGACGTGGAGCCATTCCGGGCGACCCCATCGACCCGCACCACGGCGCCCTCCGCCGAAAGGGAGAGCGTGACGAGGTGCTCGACGCGGTAGGTCGCGGAGAAAGTGACGGGGCCCCGCGCAACGACCACGTGCGATGCGGCCAAACCGTCCGACCACGACTCGAAACGGTACCGGGTCCCGGGGGGGCCATCAGCGTCGGAGGCTTCCAGCGTGTGACTCGACCCATTCTCCCACCAATCCTCATGCTGCGCGACGGCCGTCACGCCGTCCACCATGATCGAGACGTTGGCGGGCGCCGAGAGAATCGCGGTTCGGTAGAACGTGGCAAAGCGCGCCACGAACGTGGATGGCCCTGACGCAACCGCCAAGTGCGAGGCTGAGCCGCCATCCGACCACGCTAAGAATCGGTATTCCACGTCCCCGACCGCTTGCGGGGACTGCGCCGAAAGGGTGTGGAGCCATCCGCCTCTCCACCAAGAAGTGTTGGCACTTCCGGTCTGAACGCCGTCGACCGCGAGCGCGCGGCCGGGCGGCTCGGTTGTCACCGTGACGAGATACTCCGGGTCGAACGATGCAAGGAGCATTGTGGGGGCGAGGGCGGTAACGCTGTGGTTCTGCGTGAGGCGGTCCGACCAGCCGGCGAAGGCGTAGCGAATGCCGCCGCTCTCGGCCTGCGTGGAATCCGCGCCCACGAGGTGGGAACTCCCCGCGGCCCACCAAAGGGACAACGGGGAAGGCTGGGCGGCCCCGTCCACCGTGATGTCCAGGCAGCACGGATCCGTGTAAATCTCGACGAGGAATGCCCGCGCAAAGCTCGCCGTCAGATTCGAGGGCGCTCCGCACACCACGCCGTGTGAGGCCGCACCGCCGTCGCTCCAATTTGCCAAAGCGAATTGTGTTGACCCCACAATCTGAGGCGACAGGGCGTCGAGGAGCGCCACGGCCCCCGCAAGGCACCAGACGTGCGTCGGCGTTTGGAACACGACCCCGTCGACGGAGAGGTCGAGCCCTGGGGGATCGGTGCGGAGGGTCAGGTTGTACCTGGTCTCGTACCGCGCAGTGATGTTCTTCGAGCCATCACACAAAACCGTGTGGTTCCGCGCGCCCCCGTCCGTCCAATTGGAGAACACGTAGCGGACGCTGTCATTTCCCTGGACGGCGGGAGCGTCGACGGCGAAGGAGTCGTTCAGGGAGCACCACACGGTTTTCGATGCCGCCTGGGGGAGCGAATCGACCGAAAGGGTGAGGTTGGGGGGGTTGGAATCGATCCGGACTTGGAGGGCTGAGAAATTGAACTTCCAAAGGAAGGCGTCGTAGGAGCCCCCGAGGCTACGGTCGACCCCCGCCCCGCGCACGGGAAGGTCGGTCGAGTTGGTCCAACCGACGGCATGAACGATTCCGGCGCGGTCCACGGCCAGGTCGATCACTTCATCAAGGCCGTCGCCCCCCAGCAGGCTCGAATAGAGGATCCCGCCACCAGCGGTGTCGATCCGCGCAATGAACGCCTCGTCACTCCCATTGAAGGTCGTGTCCACCGCGTCGGCCGTGAAAAGGAAGGAGTCGGTGTAGCCGCTGAATCCCGAGACGGCGAGCCGATTGTCGGGGAGGGTGGCGACCCAGTTGCGGTAGTACCCGGGGCCGGCTCCGCCGAAGAACATGCAAAACTCGGCACCGGCCCCATCGCCCGTGAGCAGTGCAACAAACGAGGCGCGCGCGGGGCCGGGCTTTGGGCCGCTGCAATTGGTGGCGCCCCCGAGGAGGTCGTCGGACGTGCTGCCGCCGGACACGACAATCTTCCCGTCCGAACGCAGGTCCATCGAGAGCACCCCGTCGTCCCCGCTTCCACCGATGAGGGTGGAAAAGACGAGCGCAGACCCGTTGGCGGCGACGCGCGCCACGAAGCCGTCGACCGGGGCGCCGGTCGTGTTTAGGGCTCCCACGGTGGTAGGGAAGCCGTAGCCCTGCGTGCTTCCCGCGACGTACGCGGTCCCATCGCCGCCCACGACCACGGCGTTGGCGCGGTCGTATTCCGAGCTTCCCAAATACGTCGCGTAGTCGATGGAGGCCCCGCTTGCGTTGACCTTGAGAACAAAAGCGTCGTCCTGCCCGTTTTCGGTGTTGTCGAAGGCGTTTGGGTCAAACGGGATTTCCCCCGAGCCGGCAGCGCCCACGAGGTAGGCGCCGCCTTGTCGATCGATCGCGAGCGTATTGGCGCCGGGAATGAAGGCGCCGCCGAGGAACGTCGAAAAAACCAACGCGTCCCCCGCGGCGTTCAGCTTGGTAAGGAAGACCGAGGGGGTGGCCCCGTAGGTCGTGGAGTAGGCACCGGGCGTCGTTGGGAAATCAAACGAGTTGGTCTCCCCCACAACAAACGCCTGTCCGGCGGCGTCGACGGCAATCGCGTATCCGCCCTCATCATAACGACCTCCGAGCAGGGTCACCCAATCAGGCGCGCTGGCAGTAGCGTTGAACTTAGCGACCCATGCGTCGGTCGTTCCTTGGAAGCCGGAGTCGAAGCTGCCGGGGGTGACGGGGAAGTCGCTCGAATAGGTGATCCCGGAAGCATAGGTGTTGCCGGCGGGGTCGACGGCCACGGACCAAGCCTCGTCGCGGGCGCTGCCGCCGAAGTAGGTCCCGAACACAAGGGGGTCGATCGTTAGCGGCAGGGCCCGATCCACGCCGTCGCACGCGAACGAGAGCGTGTCGAGGCCCGCCAGTTCGAACGCACAGGCTAAATTCGGCCTGCCGTTCTGGAGGGCGACAGGCGGCGAGTCGCGCAGTTCTTGCGTCCCCACCGCCACAACAAGCGCTCCCTCATCATCGATGCGCAAGGACAGGGCGCCTTCGTACGCAACGCGGACCTTGGCCGGGTCAACACCGGCTTGCAGATGGAATTCGTACTTCAACCCCGCGAGCCCAAGCGAATAGACCAGGTCGACCCCATCGAAGATGCCCGTGAAGCGGACGTGTTCGAAGGAAGCGAGGTCCCTTTGCCATTTGGCGGGGTCGTTTCCCCGAAAAACGTTCGTCGTTGCGCCGAGCTTGCCGGCCCCCTCCGGGTCGACCATGTTGCCGCCGGGGAAACGCACCGTGACCGCGCGGTCAGAGCCGGACTGCACAAAGACGACCGTGCCGCGTCCAAAATGGACCGTCAACGAACCGCTGCGCGCCGTAAACGCATACTTTTCTCCCTGCCATTCACCGGGCGCCTGGAGGAAGCCCGGAGCGCGGCCTGCGATGGAGGGAGGCGCGCCCCCAGCCGCAAGAGGCCGCGGAGCAATTTCGGAAGGCGGCGACGCCATGGGTGCGTGCGCCGCGTGGTCGCTCGGCCTCACGGGGGGTTCGAGGGGTTCCGGCCCTGTCCAGAGCTGGCCGCCTGCGGCGGCGAGGACCATCCCGAGGACGACACCGCTTGCAAGCGCCGTTGATGATCTCGTTGAGAAGGCGCGTTTCGTCAAGATCGTCGAATACAGCCAGCCCTCGCCCGGCATTATCTAGATTTGCCATCAGTCAGGTAGCGAGCGCGTGAGTGGGCGAGTGCAACGCCCTCACAGCTTCAGGTTCTCGCCGGGATTAAGGATCGTGACCTCGCCCCTGTACCCCCGCTTCTTCGCGTGCTCTTCGAACTCGAAGGGGTCGGCCTCGATCGCGGGCCACGTGCTGTAGTGCATCGGCACGGTCATCGGCGCCTCGACGAACGCGGCGGCCCACGCCGCCTCGCGAACGCCCATCGTGTAGCGGTCGCCGATCGGCAGGAGCGCGAGGTCGGGCTTGTACAGCTGGCCGATGAGCTTCATGTCGGAGAAGAGCGCCGTGTCGCCCGCGTGGTACACGGTCTTGCCCGATTCGATCACGGCACCGCAGGCGCCGCCGCCCCCGACGGTCGAACCCGTGGGGGGCATGTAGTCGCCCGAGTGCACGGCTTCCACGAGGCGGATGCGCGAATTCTTGACCTTCACCGACCCCCCCTTGTTCATCTGCTCCGTCTTCACGCCCTGCGCGGCGAGGTACTCCCCGATTTCGTAGATCGCGCAGACCGTCGCATTGTTTTTCTTTGCAATCTCGACGGTGTCGCCGAGGTGGTCGGCGTGACCATGCGTCACCACGATGATGTCGCAACGGATTGAGTCGGCCTTGCGCTGCGTCTTCGGGTTGCCCGTGATGAACGGGTCGATCGCGATGCGGTCCTTCCCCTCAATCAACCAAGCCGCGTGTCCGATCCACTCCGCCTGCAGAACGATCCCCGCGCCGGGTGCGGCGGGAGGCCGGATAACCCTTTGGTGCGCCTTCCCCCGGTCGGGATTGAGGCTCAGAGCGTGCTAGCGCGCAGCCCGGTGGCGCCGCCAGACGTAGAGGCCGACCCCCAGCACCGCTATTGAGACAATTCCGAGGAACGCGAGGCTCAGGCCCGTTAGTTCGTCCCGGGTTACAATGAGCGGGTCGGGCCCGCTCATGTCATACGCTACTAGGAGGCGAATGGCGGCTTCGCGGTGAAGTCCCTCGGCCTCCGCTTCGATGCGAAGGTCGTAGTGGCCCCCTGGAAGAAAATTCGCGCCCTCGATGACGAAATTGCACGACCCGCCTACTGGGAGCGCCGCCGGGGTGCACGTCCCGACGAGGCCACGCGGCGCCCCGAGAAGGCGCACGGTGAGCGGGCCTCCGGCAAAGCCGTGCAAGCCGACCGCGTCGAGGGTGACGTTTGCTTGCCCATGTTCAAAAAACTGGGCGTAGCCCTGCCGCGGCGAGAGGACAAAGTCCGGGCCCGTGACGGGGCGGTAGATGGGCACCAAGGACACCGGACCTTCCACGTCTTCGAACCGGTCGCGTGGCCCGGGGGGCGTCCACCCAACAAATGCCAACTCGCCTGCGGCGTTTGATGTAACGAGGGGCGCTTGGATGTGGTGCAGCCCGACCCCGACCCACTCGGAGTAACTGCCCCCGTAGACCGTCCCATCGATCAAGATCCCTGGGTCAAACTGCGCGGAGGTAACCGTGAGCAGGGCTTCGAGGCGCCATGCGGGTCGGTACGCTGTCCCGGGCCCGCAGGTTACGTTGATGTCCGTGCCGAGGTCGGCCGGCCACCCGAGGAACGTCCACCGAAGGCCCTGGGGGGCCGCCGTCGGCGGCTGCGCGTGCAGGTGGAGGGTGCTACCGGCCGTGCACGCGTGGGTGGTATCGCGAAGAGCGGGGACGCCGTCAATGGTCGCGGAAGCCCCGTCGTACAAACCCCCCATTGAGATGAAGGACGTCGGCGCTAGCGTCAATTTGGCAACCCCGATTGTCTGGGGTGCACCGGGGGCTCCATCAAACACCGGGAGCCGCTGCAAGGCCGGGCCGGCGAACACCGACGAGGCAAAGTTCCCTGCAACGGCCACGGCCCCGTCCGGCATGAGCGCGACCGCCTCGACCGTGTCTAACCCGTCGCCACCGAGGTAGGTCGATTCGTCGAGGTGGGTGCCGTCGGCGGACACACGCATTACAAACCCGTCGAAGGGGTCCAACTCGGAATCGTAGGCGCCCGGTGAGATGGGAATGAACCCGCGCGCGGTGCCGGCGATGTAAGCGGTCCCGTTGTTATCCAGCGCGAGGCCCGAGGCCGACGATCCCTCGCCGCCGAAGGTCGCGGCAAACTCGAGGCGGTCGCCTTCGGGGGCGAGCTTTGCAAGGAACAGGCCGGCGACGAGGTCCCCACCGGCAAAGGCGCCCGCGGTCTCGGGGAACGGCGCAAGGCCCGTGACTGAAATCGCACCCGCGGCGACCGCGGCGGGGATCCTTGCGGGGCTGTTCCCCGCGACGTACGCGGCTCCCGCCGCGTCGAGGGCGATTGCGCCCGCCTCCCCGCCCGCGCCACTTCCAAGCCCGGTCGAAAAGATCGCGCGAGTGCCATCGGCCGCGAGCTTGACGATGAAGATGCCCTCTCCATCTCCGCTCTGGGAGTTCGGTCCCACCGTCCAACGGAATCCGGCGAGTGAGGAGCCCGTCGCGAATGCGTTGCCGTTTGAGTCCACGGCAACGGCGGTGGCGGTGCTCAGGGGGCGCTCGAAGGCGGGTTCTTGCCAACTGGCGTTGCCGTCGAGGTACGTGGAAAAGGCGACGGAGCCACCATCCGCCGCGACCTTCATCATGAACGCGCGCTCCCCCGCGCGCCTCTCGACATCGTAGGCTCCCGGCGTTAGGGGAAACGGCTCCGCGTTCGGGAGCCCTTCTGGGTAGGTGCGCCCCACGAGGAATGCATGACCCTGGGCGTCCACCGCCAGGTCCTCCACCTCGCAGCCCGGGATCCGCGTGCTGAAGACCAGCGATGTGCCGTTGGGCGTCAACTTCGCAAGGTAGCTTCCGCCGCCGTCGTGCGAGAACGCGTTGGCGGTCGTGGGGAAGTGCGAATCCCTCGACCACCCCCCGATGTAGATGAAACCGTCGCGGTCGACGGCCGCCGAGGGTTGCCCGTCGTACCAGGAGCCGCCAATGCGGGCGACGAAATCGTAGGAGGCGCCCGAGCCGTTGATCTTGGCCACAAAAATCTGGCCGCCGCTGGTGTTGAGCGCGCCCGCGGTGGCCGAGAACGCCTCCGACAAGGTTACGCCAACAATGATCACCGCCCCATCGGGGGCCACAACCATGTCCATAAGGCGGTCGGGGGCGTTGCCTCCGGCAAAAGCGATGTAGTGGACGGTCGCGGCCTCGGCAGGCGCGGGGACACCGACCGCGAGCAACAGGAACACCGCGGTTGAAGCGGCGGCGCGGGCGCCTCTCGAACGTCTCTGGGTCATGACCGTCCAGCCCCGCCTCGCCCTACGATGGAGAACCTCTTGTGGGGCCACGTATTGGAATTTTCGGTATGCCCGGCTCGGCAGCGACTTCGTTTTCAATCGGGGCGCCCCCACTTTTGGCGCCCGGGGGCGTTTCGGGCGGCCTCTGCGGAGGGCCTTTTCGGGGCCCGTCCCGCAGCCACCCCCAGGGGCACCGGAAAGCGGCCGCAAAAGGGGCGGGCGGGAACACGGAATTCGAAGCGAAATTCCTCCCAAAATGGCTGGAATCTGGCCAATGATCACCTTTTTATCCAGCCCCTTTCCATCAGAAACGCGGGATGCACACTATGCCGGGGATTCTCGAAGCGGAACTGCCAGGGATCGGCCGGCGGTTCACGCTGCCCCTCGAATCGGGCGGTGAACTTGCCGTCGTCGTCCACAAGAGCGGGGACAAAGACCTCTACTTCCGCGAGCCGGGCGGCGACGACCCGATCGCCGTGGAACTCGGGGACGGCGAGGCCAAACGCCTCGCCGCGGTGCTCACGGGCGGCTTCTGGCAACCCTCCCCGATTGACATGTTCCGCGCGGCACTCGCCAAAAAAGCGGGCCTCGAAACCGTCACGGTGCTCGGCGCGTCGCCGATTGTCGGCCGGAAGATCACCGACCTCGAAATCCGCCGCCGCACGGGCTGCTCGATCGTCGCGATCCTGCGCGAGGACGGCTCGTCTTTGCCGAACCCCGCCCCCGAAACCGCGGTCGAGGCCAACGACATCCTGGTCGTCATCGCCGACGCCGAAGGCGTCGCGAAGCTTGAGGACCTCGTCCACGCGGGCGCATGACCCCCGGCGGCACGCCCGCCCTCGCGCGCCCTTCGCGCGCGGAGCGCGGCTTAGCCCCTTCAACCCCCAACACCAACACGAAACAATCGGCGGCCCGGAGGTGAAGTAAGTGGCGTTCGACTTTCTCTCGCTCGCGGTCGTTACGATCGCCGCGTTCGTGGGCGCCGTCGTGGCGTCCAAGCTCGGCCAATCGGTGATCCTGGGCTACCTCGTCATCGGGATTGCCCTTGGCAACCTGAACACATGGTTTTTCCAGCCGCAGACGGGCGTGAACCTCGTCGAGTCGCCCACCGTCATCGCGCTCTCCGACCTCGGCATCGCATTCCTCCTGTTCTTCGTCGGGCTCGAGTTCTCCGTGCGGAAACTGCGCACCGCCGGCAAGCCCTCGACGATCCTCGCGTTCGTGGATTACGGCGTCCTGATCTTCTCCGGGTTCCTGGTCGGGGCCGCCTTCGGCTGGGGCCCGGTCGAGTCCCTGTTCCTCGGCGGCATCATGGCGATGTCGTCGCTCGGGATCGCGGCCAAGAGCCTCATCGACCTCAAGCGGCTCGACGGCGCGCACCCGGAGACTGAGGTGCTCCTCGGGTCGATGGTCGTCGAGAACTTCCTGTCGATGATCCTGCTCACGATCTCCGTGGGGTGGGTCGCCGGCCAAGGCACCACCGTCGCCATCCTCCACTCCGTCCAGGGCGCCGCTATCATCTACGGCGGGTTCCTCGCGGCCGCCGTCTTCCTCACGCCGCGGCTTGCCGCGGCCCTGTCGCGGATCAAGAACGAGGAGGTGTTCGTCCTCCTCGCCCTAACGTTGATCTTCGCCTCCGCCGGCCTTGCCGTCGGCTTCGGCACGCCGTTCATCCTCGGGACGTTCTTCATCGGCATGGCCTTTTCGGAGACGAAACTCACCGACCGCCTCCAACTCAAGCTCTCCACCTTCCGCGACGCGTTCGTGGCCGTGTTCTTCGTCCACTTCGGCATGAACATCGCCGTCGACCTCATCCCTGGCGTGTTCCCGCTCCTCATGGTCTGCGTGGTCGTCGTGCTCATCGACGAGGTGCTCATCCTCTCGGCGTTCTCCGTGCTCCTCGGCTTTGGCAAGCGCGCGGCGGTCGCCATCGGCACCGCGGCCTGCGGCCGCAGCGAGGACGCGATCATCTACGCGTCGCTCGGCTCGAACCTCAGCCGCACCGAGGGGGGCGTCACGGTGCCGGCGCTTGCCCACTCGCGCGAGTTCTTCCCGCTTGCCGGCGGGCTTGCGCTCATCACTTCGGCCATCACCCCCGTGCTCATGCGGCGCAGCGAATCGATCGCCTACGGCCTCGCGCGCTTCACGCCGCGCTCGATGCGCTTTGGCGGCCGCGTCATCGGCGCGATCTTCGGGGAATCGATCGGACCTCGCGCGCGCTCCCACCCGGCAACGCACGGCGACCCTGTCCTGCTCGCCCTCTGCGGAGCGTACCTGGTCCTCCTCGTCCCGCTCGCGTTCTCCTCGGGGCCCGGCCACACCGTCCTTGCGCCCTTTGTCCTGCTCATCTCCCTGTTCATCTGGCGCGAGGTGCGCATCGATGTCGAAGAGGCCGTCCCCAAGGTCGACTTCGCGCGCCTGCGCTTCCTTGTCCACGATGTCGCGTCGATCGCGCGCTACACGGCCTTCGTGGTGCTCATCCTGCTCCTGTTTGTCGACGCGGCCGCGTTCACCTTTGTCTACTCCTGGAAGTGGGCGGCCCTTGCGGGCGTCCTATGCCTGGCGGCCATTGGCCTCGCCTCCACCCGGATGATGCGCGCCATCACGCGGCCCCCGGCCCGGATGCTCGCCGACGACCTGCTCTCACGCGCCGAACTCGAGCGCCGCCACCGCCGCCGCAGCAGGGGGGAAAGCCGATCGAGCGCCCCAAAGAATTTATGAGACGATTCCCGTTGCGCGGCTCCGCCTCCACGAGGCGGCCTGGCTCAATTCCGTGCGGCTATAGTCTAGCGGTCAGGACTGGAGCTTCCCAAGCTCTAAACCCGGGTTCAAATCCCGGTGGCCGCATTCCCTCTCCCCACGCGCACCGCGCGCCTCGCGAAAACGGAAACTATTTGGGCGGATGCCCGCCTGGCATTCGCGTGGCAGCCACCCCCCCGAAGCGGCGAGCGCTGGCGCTTGCTGTGGCGGCGCTGGTGGCCGTGAACATTCCGTTTGCCGGCGTGCTTGCGGCCCCCGCCCCCCTTGCCGTCACGCAGGTCCCCGTCAGCCTGTGGATCCACAGCGACTACACGCTCTCGATGGCGGGCAACGCGCAGGATAACCCCGCGGCCGACAGTCTAACGACCCTTCGTACTTGGACGATGTCCGACGGGTTCCAGAAGGACGAGTGCATCGAGGGCGTCGACATCGGCGGCGGGCACGTCGGTTTCCAGGTCGAACTCCAGCTCGCATGGGCCACGGGAATAAGTGCAACGCAAGAGCTCTCGTTCAAGGTCAAGGACGGGACGGTCGTGCTGGCAAACGGCACCTTCGGGGCCCCGCGGCCGGCGGGCTCCAACACGATTTGGAACCTCAACTTCACGGGCGAACGCAGCGGGTGCACCGTGCTGAGGGGCCACGCACTGGCCCTCGAAGTGCTTTCGACCGTCACGGCCGGGACGGCTTCCGCGACGGTTGCCAACATCCGCAACGCGCACATCGCGTTTGCCATTAGCGACCCGATCGCGCCGCTTGCCCACACGGAAAGCCCCAAGGGCCCCGCGACCGCGTTTTACCCGAACGACATCGACGGCAACCGCGAGATCATCGTGAACGGGACGCTTGGAAACGCGTTCACCGACGCGTTCGTGTCCGCCGTGCGCCTCACCTTCAAGGACCCCTCGGGCAACGCGGTCAACAACGCGACGGGCGTTGTCTCGAAGGACAACTGGACGTACACCTGGAGCTACCCGCGCAGCCCCGCTGGTGACTACAGCATCGCGGTCCAAGTCGAGGACACGCAGGGCCACCTGTACAACACCTCGACCGCGTTCACCTTCGTCGGCTACGGCCTGCAGATCAACGCGCAGGGGGCGGCCGGCGGGCAGGTGACCCGCTACACGACGCAAGGCGCGTGCGCCGCCTACGACCTCACCGTCACGAACATCGGGGGCGCCGCCACGAGCGTGAGCATGTTCAAGGAGACTGGCGACCCCCCGAGCTGGCACACGAACTTCACGAAGGCGACGCTCTCGCTTGACCCCGGTGAGTCGGACACCACGACGTTCAATGCGTGCCCCGACGCCCAACTTGGCCCCGGCACCTCGACCCAGATCACGGTCGTCGCGCGGGCCAACGACGACCCCCTGCAGCTGGCCAAGGACAGCCTGGAGACCACGACGATCATCGAGCGCGAGATCGAGCTCGAGATCGCTCCCCCTTCGACGACCGCCAATGTTAAGCTCGCCGGGTTTGCCACCTACGACTTCACGATCACGAACCACGGCGGGCTCTCCACGGATGTCACCCTCAACGCCACCGCCGCGCCCTCGGGCTGGGACCGCGCGCTGAACGGCTCGGGGCTCGTCGAGGAGGCCGGCGGGTATCGCCTGCCGGGCCTTGCCGCCGGCGCTTCGGTGGTGCTCACCCTTTCCGTGCAGGCCCCGAGCGCGGCCACGCCCGACACGACGTTCGTGTGCACCGTCACGGCAAGGTCGGTCGAGAACGCCTCGGCCGTGTCCACCTTCGTGGCGACGACCTTCCTCGTGCTCGGCATCGAAATCATCCAGACCTCGCTGCCCGTCCAGCCCGAGTCCGACCCAAACCGCGACGTGGACTATCAGTTCGAGCTCACGAACACCGACCCGCTGGCTAAGCACCTGGTCAACAACTCGGACATCTCGGTGTCCGAGCTGGGCACGCCGCAGACCATCAAGGGCGTCGACGGCGGCGACATCACCATTTCCCCGCCCATCGACTGCTGCGACCCGGCCACCTCGCAGGTGGTCGGCATCACCGTCACGCTGCCGGCGCACGCGCGGTCGGGCAAGTACCAATTCACGCTCTCCGTCCAGTTCGACAACGACCCCACCCACGTCGCCACGCTGAACTTCACGCTGCTCGTGAAGCGGGTCGTCGACTACTTCCTCGTCATCGACGGCAAGCCCTCGCAGATCATCCTTAACGGCACCGGCGCGACCGTCATCCATGCGGCGATCGTGAGCCAAGGCAACGCGCCGGTCTCCGTCGAGGTCACAGGCAAGATCATGAAAGGCGATACCGAGGACTCGTCGTGGACGCTGCGCCTGCTTGACGCCACGGGGTCGGAGCTTTCGTCCACCATCGTGCTGCAGCCGGGGGCCGAAATGCGCATCGGCATTTCGATCATGGCCTCGAGCGCATCGCTGAACGGCGAGCACCGCGACTTCACCTTCCACATGAACGAGGCGCTGTCGTCGCGCACGCCGTGGGACCTGGCCCCGCCCGTCGACCTTGTCGTCGACCTCGACCCGGCGACCGTGTTCACCCGGATGTGGCAGCAAAACGTGCTGCTCGTCGTCATGTTTGTGCTGCTCGCGTCGGTGGCCGCCTGGATGGCCAAGCGCGCGTTGGCCGGGGGGGCCCCTGCCAAGCCCGCGCCGCCGCCAGCCCCCAAGGTCCCCGAAAAGAAGCCCGCCGCCGAGAAGGGGACGGGGACTACGTCAGCAGCTGGGCCCCCGAAGGCGTGATCAGCACCGTGTGCTCGTGCTGGGACACGAAGCCGCTCCCCTTCTCGACGAGCACCGGGTACGCGTAGATCACGCCCGCGCTCTTCAGCAGCTTCACGCTCTTCTTGGGGTCTTTGCAGAGGTCCTTGCACCACCGCGCCGCAAACGGCAGGAAGGGGTGCGCGCGCTCGATGGCGTCCATCAGCACGGCGGCGTCGGGGTCCTTGACCTTGCGCCGCCCCTGGAACCGGTAGATGTTGCCCGGCGGGCCGTTCAGCACCTCCCCGTCGCCGCTGGTGGCGAAGGGCTCGATGGCGAAGACCTCGTAGGCCCTTGCGACCTCCTTGCTCGTCGTCTTCACATTGGGCACCGACTTGCCCGCGTGGAGGAGGTTGCGGGCGATGAGGTGGCCCGTGAGGTTGGAGATCGGCTTGAACCCGAAGGCGCCGATCGTCTGCTCGATCGCCTCGCCCACCTTGGCAAGCTGCATGTCGGGGCCGATGGTCTCGACGCCGGCGGCAAGGGCATCGCGCGAAGCGCGGACAAGTTGGGAAAAGCGCCGGCCTCCGCCGACCTCGACGGTGGCCGCCGAGTCCGCGGGGTACCCGTCGACGTGGGCGCCGATGTCGACCTTGTACACTTGGCCCGCCTCGAACACGCGCGCGTCGCCGATGTCCGGGGTGTAGTGGGCCGCCCAGAAGTCCGCCGACAGGTTGAGCGGGAAGGCGGGGGCGGCGCCCTCGGCTCGGATGTACCCCTCGACCTTTTCGGCCACCTCTTCCAACTTCGACCCTGGCACGCAGAGGGAGATGGCCATGTCGCGTGCGCGCGCGGTGATCTTGCCGGCCTTGCGCCACTTTTCAATGGCGTCGTCCGAGAGGGGGCCGTCCTTGGCCATTGGAGTCCGGCGAGCACGAGCGTGGGGAAAAGCCCTTTGGGTCGCTTGCGCCGGCCGGTCGGGCCCCGCGCGGCTCACCGCAGCACTTCGAAGGCGCGCAGCGCCGAGCGAAGTTCGGCCTCGTTCAACTGCCCCGGCCTTCGCACCGTGACAGGGCGCACGGAGAAGTCCACGATCGCGCTCGGGATCCCCGCCGAAGGCAGCGGCGTGCGCACCTCGATGTCCGCCGCCTCGCGCGCGGCCGTGGACACATCGCGCAGGTTCTCGGGGGGCGGGGAGCCGTGCTTGTTCGCGCTTGTCGAGGCGATCGGGTGGCAGGAGCGAAGGACCGCCCGCAGGAACGGGTGCGTGATGACGCGCACCGCGACCGAGGTGTTCCCGTCCTCGTCGTGGCTCGGGAAGATGAGCGTCATCGGCACGCGCACCGCGTCCATGAGGCGGCCGAGGCCCCGTAGGCTCACGGCTTCGAGGTCTGCGAGCATCTCGACCGACGGCAGGTCGGGGAAGAGGTAGATGAACTGCTCCCGCGGGCGCTCCTTGAACGCGCACAGGCGGTTCATCGCGGCGTCGGCGTCGAACCACGCGTGCAGCCCGGGCACCGTGTCGGTGTCCGATAGGACAATGAGGCCAAGCTTCAGCGCCTGCTCGTACTGGGCCGCCGCGCCGCAGTGGCAGCCCGAGGCGGCGACCTCAGCCCTGGCTTCTTGGCAGGTGACGATCTTCCGGGCCATCTGGGGAAATTACGGCAATATTGCACTTGATCCTTTGCCCCCGAGGTTCAGGGCCGGATTTCATCCCACGTGGCGGCCCACGCGTCGAGCAGGTCGTCCCCGAACGACTTCTTGTGGGCGAGCAGCACCTTGGCCACTTCGCGCTCGTTGAGGACGGTGAAGTAGGTCTCGCGGCCCTCGCGCCTGCGGGAGAGGATCCCGCGCTTCTCGAGTTTCTTGAGGTGGTAGTGGAGGGTGGAGCCGGAGATCGAGAAGGCTTCGCGCACCTGCCCGAAGTTCAACCCCGGGTTGAGCAGCAGGTGCATAACGATGCGCCGCGGGATTTCCTGGCGCAGCGCGCCGATGAGCTCGCGGTCCAAGCCCCCCATTTGGCCCGCGACGTAGTAGCGGCGGTAGATCCCGTCCTCGCGCTCGGTCACAAGCTCGAGGCGGACGAGTTCGCGCAGGTGGTACTCGACGGTGCCAAGCGGCAGCTGCAGGGCCTGCTGCACCCCGCGCAGGTGGGTGCCCGGGAAGTCGCGGACGAACTCGAAGATGATCTGGCGCGTGGATCGCGGGGGCGTGCGGTCGCGGCGCGAGCGCAGCGGGGTCGGCGTCCCTCCCGGCGCCGGCCCCGGCGGCGGGGCGGGCGGCCCTGAAGGCGGAGGCGGGGGAGGCGGCGGGGCAGGCGGCGCAGGCGGGGGAGGCGGCGGGGCAGGCGGAGGCGCAGCGGCGGCCGCGGGCCCCGGCGTGGGCGTCGCTCTTCGCTCCGGGGCCCCGTCGTCTGCCATTTTTCCACCTCCTTTTCTGTTACGTTCTCAACCGGTCGCTTGCAGCCCTCCCCGCACGCGACCACCGTTTACTGCCGTTTCCTCACCTCCCCCCGGTCTTCACTTCATGATGAGCGACAGGTACAGCAGCAGCAGGATCACGAGGTCCACCAGCAGCAGCACCGTGTCGACGGGCACGATCGCCACGGCCGCGAAAATCGACAGGGCCGTGAGTAAGCCTTTGAGCGCGAAGGCGGCGAAGGCGGCGGTCACCCAGATGAGGCGGCGGTTCCCGGTGCGGTGCAGCGACAGCCACGTTGTCCCGGCAAGCCCGATGGACAGCACGATCACGCCTGCAGCCAGCACCACGTCGATTACACTCGTCACGCTCTCGTCCTCCGCGACCTTGCTTCCCTTGCCCGGTGCACGCGCGCGAAGCGCAAGCAAGAGGGCCGCCTGCGGCGGACCTCAGTACTTCTTCGCGCGCGCGTACACCGAGAAGAAGAACATCGCCGAAACGGCGGCAAGCGCCGCGGCAAACACCAGGGCCGACGGGCGGGGGGGCGCAGGCGGGGCAGGCGGGACGCCAAGCGGCGGCGGGGCCGGGTTCACCACGACGCCGGCAAGCGGGTCGAGGCCGACGGAGGCAAGCGTCGGCCCGGCGGGGGCCGCAAGGTAAAGCGTGAGCGTTTGGTTGTTGAGCGCGCGCGAGGCCGACACCTGCGCGAAGCGCTGCTGGCCGGAGGCGAGCGCCTGGTCGGCGAGCGTGAGCCACGCGAAGTATCCGATGACCGCTCCCGTCGCGTTCACGGCGGTGACGCGCTCCAGGTCGGCGGGGGTGCTCGACGCGATCGGCGCATTCGAGAGGTTTCCGGCCGCGGGGTCCAGCCGTTCATAGCCGCCCGGGCCGGCCACGAGGTAGGTGGCGCCCGCGGCCTGCGCCTTCAGGTCGACCTGGAACGCGAGGTCGCTGCCGGGCAGCGTGCCGTTGAGGCGCATGCGCAGGTCGACCTTGAGCTCGAAGCCGCCGAGCACGGGCACCGGCAGCGGCCCCGGCGCGGTGCCGTTGCGCTGTGTGATGAGGAAGGAAAGCGAAGCTTCCGCACCCACGGGCGTTGGGCACCAAGTGCCCGTGAACTGAACGGGGGCCGACAGCGTGAAGCGAACGAAGCTGCCGAAGTCGGGCGAGGGGCCGACATCGAGCGACACAAGCGCCCACGGGGCCCCGCCAAGGTCGGCCGCGCACAGCGCTTCGGAGCCGTTGAACGCGCCGTTGCCGTCGGTGTCGGCAAACGCCACGGCCCGCTCAAAGGTCGCCTCGATGCCCGTGAGGGACCCGCCTGACGGCGCGAAGCGCAGTTGCGGTCGCGTCAAGTTCACGGTCGCGTTCATCCACGGGGAGGCAAGCTGCACTTGGCCTGGCCCCACCTGCAGGCGCGGCCGGTCGCCAAGCGGCGTCGGCTCGAAGTCCGACGCAAGGTACGGCGGCGAGGTGAACGATGCGTTCTCGTCGAACGCCCCCGAAGGCGCCGAGGTGAGCCGCACCGTCAGCGTGTACGGCCCGTCAAGCTGCTTCTCGCTGATCGTGGGACCTTCAATGCGCACCGTCAGCACCGCAGCGCCGGCCTGCAGGTTGGCCTGCGATGAGGTGGATGCAACGACCGTGCCGCCCGCCGGCCAGATCAGGGTCGCATTGGCGAGGTAATTGCCCGTCGCCGGCGGCGAGAGCGCCAGCGTGATGTTGAGGTAGTCGTCGAGCCCGTTGCCGCTTGTGTCCACCGCGTCGAAGTCCGCGCGCACGATCGAGGCGGAGGGGTCTGCGTGCCCCGCGGGGACGAATGACGCGAGGAGCGCCAGCGCCGCAATGAAAATGGCGCGCGCCCGGGCCCGTCCATCCCCCACGCAAGCGGCCTCCCCACACCAGGGCCGCCTCGAAAAGCCCCTGGCTCGCTACTAAAGCGTTGTCCTACAGGGGTCGAAAGCACCGCGTACGAGTCGCAATCGCGCACTAGCACGGCGGCGGCGGGCTGTTCGGGTCGGCAAGGAACTCGCGCGGCACATTGCACCACTCGGGGTGGCTCGCCGGGTCGCGCGGGTTGAACCAGGGCGACGAGCGCGCCTCGATGACCGTCTTCCAGCCGTCGAGGTCGGGGTCGGCCTCGCGGCCGTTCACGCCGGTGCGGTCGGCGTCGTCGAAGCCGAACATGGCCTCGTACCACCGAGGCAGCTGGTCGAAGTCCCGGTCCTTGAAGTACTGCACGAACCCGTCGACCGGGCCCTGGCAGTTCTGCGCCGCGGCGGTGATCTTCTTGCCCGGGTGCGTCGTGACTTCGTTGATCCCGTCGCCGTCGATATCGTCGCCGAACCAATACTCCTCGATGTTCGTGAACTGCTCGTTGTCGAGGTAGTCGTCGACCACGCCGTCGCCGTTGAAGTCCCGGCGCGTGATGACCGCGGGGTAGCTGCCGGAGCAGATGTCAATCGGCTGGCTCGAGTCGACCACGCGGCTGTAGTTCCAGCCGTCGTTGTCGGGGTCCTGGTTCGCGTCGCCCGGGTAGAGGGGGTCGAGGATCGGCTTGCCGGTCGTTGCGTTGCCAATCGCGTACTGGACTTCCCAGCCGTCCGGCATCCCGTCGCCGTCGGTGTCGGGGTCGAACGCGCTCGTCTTCTTCACGGCCTCCACGGTGTTGTTGATCCCGTCGCGGTCGATGTCGCCCGTCGAGTCGCCGCGGCGGACCGGGTTCAGCGCGGTGGCATTGACCGATGGGTTTGTGGGACGCTTGGAGTGCCACAGGATCACCGGGTCGAGGTCCTTGTCGTCCGTGTAGAACTTCTGGTAATCGACGCGCGTCTGCGTGAAGTTGAAGCTGCCGTCCACGCGGATGACCGGGTGTCCGGGGTTGTCCCACGCGTCATAGTCCGAGTCGCCCATGCGCGGGTTCGTCGAGATGTGGTTGTAGGGGTCGCGGGCGTACACGTACTCCTCCCAGTTCGTCCAGTTGTCCGCGAGGATGACGATGCCCGTGTCAGGGTCAACCTCGTGGGTCGCGTTGAGCTCCTTGTCGAGGTTCGTGCTGTAATCGGCGGGGTCCGCGGGGTTGAGCCCGTAATAGGACTCCCACCAGTCGGCCATCCCGTCGTGGTCGCCGTCGCAGGAGAGTGGGTTGGCGATGAACACGTGGTTGTACTTGTCGGGGACCGCTTCGTCGAGGTGCCCGCGGGGCGGGGTGTTGTAGAGGTACTCGTCGAGGTCGAAGAACCCGTCGTTGTCCGCGTCGGCAGAGCAGCCGTTCGAGGGGACATAGGGGTCGAACAGGTTGGCCTTCTCCCACCAGTCGGGCATCAGGTCGCCGTCGGTGTCCGCGTAGACCGGGAGCCGCGGGATGTAGAACTTGCCCGGCTGCTCGTTGGTGTCGATGACGCCGTCGCCGTCGGTGTCAAGGTCGATGGGGTTGAGGCGCAGGATGTACTCCTGCATGTTCGTGAGGCCGTCTCCGTCGAAGTCGTCGTTGACGTCGTCGATGAGGTTCCCGTTGGCGTCGGTCTCCTTGTAGGCGAGCGGGTAGATTCCAAGGAAGTCGAGCTCCCATTTGGTCGGCAGCCCGTCCCCGTCGATGTCGCTGTTGTCGAATTCGAAGCCGTCCGTGAGCCCGTCGCCGTCGGTGTCGGGGATGGTGGGGTCGGTCGAGTCCACCTGCTCCTTGGCCGTGCCCGCGATGAAGTTGCCCGGAATCCAGTCCGTGTTGACCTCGAAGCCGTCTTGGAGTCCGTCGTTATCCGTATCTGGGTTTAATGGATCCGTACAGCGCGTCACGTTGTCCGTGAACCCAGGCAGGTAGAGCCGCATGCACTCTTCGAGGCCGCCCTCCACCACGTGGGGCACCTCGTTGAAGTCGTCGAGCTTGTCGCCGTCGGAGTCCTTCAGGTTCGGGTTCGTCCCCTGGATGCCGGGCTTGCTCTCGTTGCGGTCGGTGAAGAGTTCGACCCAGTCGGAGAGGCCCTCGAGGTCGGTGTCGGCGTTGGTCGCGTTGGTCTTGTAGATCGTGACCTCGTTCCAGTCGCACAGGTCGTGCTCCTCGTCGACGCCCTCCGGCAGCCAGGACGAGGGCTCGGTGCCCGCCGGGCCGGCGGTCGGGACCTTGCCAAACGGCCCGTCGTCGATGACGCTGTCGCCGTCGTTGTCGATGTTGTCGTTCTGCTGGAACTTGGCGTCGCCGTCGTTGTCCACGCCGTCGAGGATCTCCTCGCAGGGCGCCGAGTTGCCATCGCCGTCTTCGTCATCGGGGTGGTCGTCGATGTCGGTGTCGGCCGTGGTGGCGTCGGTGCGGTAGGAGTAGGTCTTGCCCTCGACGCTGACCGTCCAGGTCTTGGTCACTTCGTCGAAGTCGGAGAGGAAATCACCGTCGGTGTCGATGCGCCGCGGGTTGGTGTGGGCGTAGAACTCCTGGAGGTTCGTGAGCCCGTCGGGGGTGACCACGCCGCGGGTCAGGTCAACGTCCTGCAGCGCGTCGTTGTGGCACGTGTCAAGGGTGTACTGCGCCTCCCAGCCGTCGGGCATCAGGTCTTGGTCCGTGTCGTTGTTGCGCGGGTTGAGGCGGCAGCCCGGGTTGTTGTACTCGTTGATGTTCGGAAGGCTGTCGTTGTCGGGGTCCTGGAATTTGTCCGAGCCGTTCAGCGGCAGCAGGCTGTAGAACACTTCCCAGCCGTCGTCCATCCCGTCGCCGTCGGTGTCGGGGCTGATCGGGTTGGTGCCGAGGATGAGGACTTCCTGCATGTCGGCGGTGTTCCAGTCGGTGATCGGGACGCCTTCCTCGGGCACCGGGTAGGTGTCGTTGTCCGAGTCGGCCTGGTCGGGCCGCGTGTGGAGGTAGAACTCGTCGATGTTGGTGCCGGCCAGCACGAAGTCGCTCGGCGACACATCGGGGGGGACTTCGCGCAGGCACGTGCCGTTGACGGGGTCGCGCGGCAGGCACTGGCGGTTGGTGAGGGGGCTGTAGTACTCCTGGTAGCTGATCATGATCCCGTCGTTGTCGGGGTCGAGGTGGGCGTCGGTCGTGTTGACGGGGGAGAGGAAGAAGTCCCAGACCCACTGGAGCACGGTCGAGCCGTTGGTGGCAAGCGCGTGGCCCTTGCCGTAGTGGGCTTCGAACCCGTCCCACATGCCGTCGCCGTCGGTGTCGCGCAGGAGGGGGTTGGAGCCCGTGAGGCGCCCGCTTCCATCATAGTCGTGCCAGGTCTGGTATTCCTGGATGTTCGGGAACGTCTCGCCGCCGCGGACTTCGAGCCACCAGTTCTGCGCGTTGTCCGGGTCGACGTGGAAGAGCCCTTCGAGGTTGATGAGGTCGCCTTCGATCCAGCCGCCGGTGCGCTGCTGCCACGCGGCAAGCTGGGCGGGGCGGCTCGAGCCCGAGGTGAGTTCGACGCGCAGGTCGCACTCGTCGCGCGGGGTGTAGAGGGTCGCCAGCCCTTCCGAGCGGGTGGTGGTGTCGGTGACATGGACGTTGAGGGCGGAGGAGGGGTTGGTGTCGGGGTCGCCGTAGGTGCCGTTGTCCATCACGGCGGTGCGGTCGAACCGCACGAGGAGGCCGTCGTAGGCGAGCTGGTTCTGCGAGAGGGCGCACACACCGAGGGTGGTGTACTGCGACTTCGGGGGGATCGAGAGGTTCGAGCGCAGGACCGAGTCCTGGTAGGAGTCGACGCGGTTGTTGTTGTTGAAGTCGTAGCCGTCGTTGTCGGGGTCTTCGTAGGCGTCGGTGGGGTCGACGGGGTCGATGACCAGTTCGCGGGTCTCGCTGTTGCGGGTGTCCTTGTACTGGACTTCCCAGGGGTCGGGCATCCCGTCGCCGTCGGTGTCGACCTTGTTGACGTCGGTGCCGTAGATGTAGTTCTCATCGATGTCGAAGAGGCCGTCGTTGTCGCTGTCGATGCCGGGGATGTGGGGGGTGGGCTGGAGGGCCGAGAGAGGCTCCTGGCCGACGGGCTTGTACACGCCCGCGGTTTGCGAGGACAGGAACGCGGCCACGACAATCATGAGGAGGGAGGCGGCGATGAGTACCGCGACCACGAGGATTTCGAGGTTGAGCGTGGGGAGCCACGAGCCTTTCTCCTCGGTGGCAGGGGCCTCGGGGCCCAGCGTGGTTGCTCTCGAACCAACGGCCGGGGTCGCCACGATATTTCCCTTCCCGCACCATCTTGTTGCATTCAATCGCGATGGGTGCGATAGTTACACCGCCAGCGTGTGGGCGGAGTATCCGGGGATCAAAGCGTCCATATATGAAGGCTTCGAGCGGCGGCACCTTGGACTCAACAACGTGTAATCGCCGAAGAATTTCGGGCGTGCAGTTGGAATTTCCTCCGGGGCGGCGCGCGTCTACTTCGGCGCGGCCGGTGGCGCTGCTGGATCTTGCGCTAGTGCCGTGATTCGAAACAGACTTCGGCATTTCACGGCGAAAGATTCGAATCCATGGAGGGGGATACCCCTCCATGGTCCTACACGTCCGTGAGATCTCGAACGACGAGGGCAACCGCCTCTCCCGCCTCGTGAAGCGAACGAACAACGTTGTCACGATGCGTCGCGCACAGGTTCTCCTTCATTCCGCCCAAGGATTCACTCCACCGAAGATCGGCGAGATGCTCTGGATCTCGACAGACTGGGTCCGGCACATCATCAAGGAGTTCAACGAGCAGGGGTTCGATTCCCTGCGCCCGAAGCCGCGCGGGGGCGGGCGCCCCCGCGTGTTCGACGACGAGATTCGACTGGAGATGGTCAACCTCGCCCTCACGCCACCCCGAACGCTCGGGTACCCTTTCGAGAAGTGGTCGCTGCGCAAGCTGCGCGAGGCGATCATCGAACAGGGAATCGTTGCGGACATCAGCGTCTCGAACGTCCAGAAGATCATGACGGAGGAGATGCTCGGCTACCAAGTCGTGAAGACCTGGAAGGAGAGCAAGGACCCCGACTTCCACGAGAAGAAGAGTCGGGTCGACCGCCTCACGCGCAAGCGCCACAACCCTCCCGTCGTGATCGCGTACGACGAGTTGGGGCCGCTCGAATTGCGGCCCATCAAGGGCGGGCACTGGGCGCGGTCGGGGCACCCCGACCGCGTGCCGGCCACGTACAAGCGGAAGGGCGGGACGAGGCAGTTCCTTGTGGCGTTCAATTTCTACAAAGGGACTTTCTTCGGGCGCCTTCGAAAGCGCAAGCGCTCGAAGGAGATCTTCGCCTTTTTCCGGCTCGTCCGTCGGCACTACCCAGCGGACCAACGGATCTACCTGATCATGGACAACCTGTCGGCGCACCTCACGCCCGAAATCCGCGTGTGGGCCAAGGCCCACAAGGTTACGCTCGTCCAGACCCCGACGAACGCCTCGTGGTGCAACCCGATCGAGGCGCACTTTGCAAGCGTGCGGACGCTCGCCTTTTCGGGGACCAACCACCAAGATTGGAGCGCTGCGGGCCGCGCGCTCCACAAGGCGCTTCGATGGAAGAACTCGCACCGCAAGGAGATGCTGCAGGCGCGCGAGGACCGCCGGCGGAGGCGCCGGCGGCAGCTCTGGCGAGTACGGGCAAATGTAGGAGCCTAGTTATCGATCACGGCACTAGTTCGCCGGGCTTGCCGTCGCGCCGAAGGAGCGCGCGGCGCGACCGGACGAAGCGTTGCACGGCGGTGGCGTGGCCGAGGACGGCGAAGGCAAGGAGGAGCGCGGTGATGGGCGTGATGATTTGGGGAGCCGAATAGGGCGGCCTCCACGGGACGTTCACGGCGAATGTGACGGAGAGACCGGCGACGACCAGCACGCCTTGGAGGAGGGGGACGGCGGTAAGGAGCACGAGCCGGTCGACGCGACCGAGCACCCCGCGGTAGTCGCGCTTGAGGCCGACGGCCGAGGCTTGGGTCGCGATGTAGCTTGTGAGGAACACGCCGGTGAGGGCGAAGAAGCCCCAGCGCAGGTTGCCGAAGGCGGAGAACGCGAGGCCGCCGATGATGAAGAGGTCGCCGTAGCGGTCGAGGGCGTGGTCGAGGAAGTCGCCGGCCTTTGATGCCGTCCCCGCGCGACGCGCGACGAGGCCGTCGAGGCCGTCGAACACGCCGGAGACAAAGACGAGGAGCCCCCCTAGAATGAGCAGCCATGCGCTCGCGGCCGACGCGAGCGCGAAGCTCACGCCGGCTGCGCCCGCCAGGCCAACGGAGATCCAGCTGATGCGGTCGGCGCCGAGCGGGGCGAGGCGGTCAGCGAGCGGCCCGAGCACGGCCTCGCCGCGCGCGCGCTGCTTGTCTAGCACCATGCGGGGGCCTCCTCGAGGTAGTCGATGCGGCCGGCGCGCAGCGAGGTGGCTTTCCCGGCGGCAACGCGCATGACCGCCCCGGCAGCATGGGGCGCTCGCGCCCCGCCTGTCGAAAACTCGAACACGCGGCGCACCCCGAGCCGTTCGACGGCCTCGGTGGCGATCACGCCAACCGCCTCGGCGCAGACATTCTCGCGGACCTTGGGCTCCGCCCACCCGCGCCGCCGCAGCCGCCGCGCCAAAAGCGGCGGCGGGCAGCGCAGTACGAGCGCGCAGTCGACCGACAGGAAGTGGGCGAGGTGCCCTTCGAGCACAAGGGGCGCCGCTTGGGGGAACGCCTTGGCGCGCTTCGACACCGCGCGGTCGAGCGCGTGCACATCGACCTCGAACGACCCGCGCCGTTGGTCGCGGGCGCCGAGCAGCCCCGCGCGCGCGGCCTCCGCGTTCAGCGAGAGCACCGGAACCCCGCGGCGAGAAAGCGCGGCGCCAACGGCGCTCTTGCCCGTGCCCGGCGTGCCGGTGAGTGCGACCCTCACAGGCCGCAATCAGCCGGGTCAAAGGCTTTAACTTTCGCCAGGGCGCTTGCAAGAATCGGTTCCATGGCGAAACCGGCTTCGATCGACGAAATGACGGTGGGCGACGCGCTGGAACCCATCAAGGCGACGGTCGGCCAAGATGCCACGCTTGCCCAAGCCCTGGGCGCGATGAAGAAAAACGGGCTCCACGACCTCGCGGTGATGGGCCCGAAGGGCGAGCTGCTCGGAATCCTCTCCGACGAGACGCTGCTCAAGCGGCGGCGCCTCCCCCTCGGGTCGCACGTGTCGAACCTGCTGGTGGTCCCTCCGCGGATCACCACCGACGAGCCGCTGGCGAAGGGCGCGGAGGCGCTGCTCTCCAACGGCCTGCGGGAGCTGCCCGTCTTCCAGCCCGGGGGCAAGACCGTTGCCGGCCAGATCTCGCGGTGGGGGCTTCTCGAGATCCTGCGCCGCGACCCTGAAATCGCAAAGCTGCCGGCCCATGCGGTCATGACGCCCGACCCGGTCGTGGTGAAGGAGAGCGACACCATCGACCACGCCATCGACGAGATGCGCAGGCTCGACGAGCCCACGATCCCAGTCGTGGACAAGGGCGGCGACTTGGTGGGCGTCGTGAGCGCGCGCGACATCCTGCGGTTGTACGCCGGTTGGGCGGCCCAGCCGCGGGTGCCGAAGGGCTCGGTCAAGGGCAAATCGGCCTCGAGGGCAACGGTCGAGGGCGTCATGACCTCGCCGGTGGTCGAGGCCAACCGGGACGCAACCGTCGAAGAGCTTTCCTCGCTCATGCTCGAATCGAAGGCCTCCTCGGTCGTGATCACGGACAACGAGAAGCCGAAGGGCATCGTGACGAAGGGCGACTTGCTCGAACTTCTGGCGTCGGTTGCCCCGCGCGAGGGCTGCTTCCTGCAGGTCACGGGGCTCGAAGGCCACGACCCCTTTTTGCTCGAGGACGTGTTCAGCGTGATCGAGCCGGGGATTCAGCGGATCGCCGTGCACGCGAAGCCCATGACGTTCAACGCGCATGTGATGGAGCACCACCGGACCTACGGACACCGCGGCGAGGTGCGCGCGCGCCTGCAGACGGACCGCGGCCTGTTCACGGCCACGGCGGAAGACGAAGACGTGCTGCGGGCGGTCGACTCCGTGCTCCAGCGGCTGGAGAGCCAGGTGCGCCGCGACAAGGAGAAGCACCGCCCGAGCCCGAACAAGGCGCGCGCCGGCGCGATGCCGCGCGGGCGCGCGAAGCTGCAGTAGGCGCGGTCGGGAGGGGCTCCCTTGGAGCGGGCCCCCGCCGAAAGCCGTCCGGACGCCACGCCCCACAAGGGCTCTTCGAAGAGAGCCTATGCGGCCGTCGGCGCGGGCCTCTCGGTGTGCGCCGCGGCCCTCACTTTCGTGGTCGCGAACATGACCTCGTGGATTCTATTCCACGACCCTGGCGCCTTTCCTGCCTCGAACTATGGGCGAATTGATGCGGTCGGCCTCATCCTGTTCTGGGCGATCGACGGGACAGTCATCGCGATCACCGCACTGATCTGGGTTCGCGGTGTGTTTGCGCCCGACCCTCTGTCTCCGCTCGCGCTCCGCGACCCCTAGCGCGGCTCCGGCAATCCCCACTGCTTGGCCTGCACCGCCTGCGCGCGTTCGACCGCCACGGTGCCGACGGCCCGGTAGTCCTTGACCTCGTTCAGCGACGTCGAAAACGGCTTGCCTTCCACGGATGCCGCGATACCCGCAACCGTCTCCGCGAGCGCCAAGAGGTTGTACCCGCCCTCGAGCACGAACACCGCGGGCATCTTGGCGTTCTGGCGCGCGAACTTCGCCACGCGCGTGCACAGGTCGATGTACGCCCCCGAGGTGAGCGTGAGCCCCGCGAGCGGGTCCTCGTAGTGCGCGTCGAGGCCGAGCGACACGATCACGGCTTTCGGCTTGGACTGCTCGAGGACGGGGAGCAGCACGCGGTCCCACGCGAGGCGGAAGGTGGCGTCGCCCGACCCCTCGGGGAGCGGGATGTTCACGATGCGGCCCACGCCCGCGCCTTCGCCGACTTCCTCGACGCTCCCGGAGTTGGGGTAGATCCCTTCTTGGTGGGTCGAGAGGTACACAATGTCCTTGCGCGACTGGAAGATCTCCTGCGTCCCGTTGCCGTGGTGCACATCGAGGTCGACGATGGCCACGGGGGAAAGGCCCTCCTCCTTCGAGAGGTGGTGCGCGGTGACAGCGGCGTTGTTGAAGTAGCAGAACCCGCCGGCAAAGGCGGTGCCCGCGTGGTGCCCGGGGGGACGCGTGAGCGCGAAGGCCTCCTCGTTCTTTGACATCGCGTGGCGCGCGGCGGCAAGGGCGGCCCCCGCCGCGATGAGCGCCAGCTGGTAGGTGCCTGGCCGAATGAACGTGTCCGCGTCGTAGGCGCCTTCCTTCGTGTGCATGATCTTCTCGACGAAGGCCTCGTCGTGCACGTGGCACACATCGCGCTTGCCTGCAGGGGCGGGTTTGATGAACCCGTCCAGGCGCCCTTCCGTCTCCAGCCGATCGACAATTGCCTGGAGCCGCTCCGGCCGTTCGGGGTGGCCGGCCCACTGGACATGCTCCAGCGACCGAGGGTGATAGACGAACTTCACGGCCTCTTTCCCACCGAACTTGAACGGTTTTATCTAACTGGACGCATATACCCTTAAGGGAAGGCTGGCCTTCGGGATTCAGGCCTTCAAGTAGTGACCCCGGGGGGGTTCGGAACGGTCGGAGATGAGATCCTAAAGCGGGCCCGCCGACCCGGCGGGGCCCCCGCGAAACCCCGCATTATCCCCAACCTGGCTGCCCCCCCAGCGGCGCCAAGGCCCCCCCCGGCGCCTCCGCCCCCGGTCCTCACCGTCAACCCCAACGCCGTAGTCACGCGCCGCGACCTAGAGGTCGTGGCCTCAGTCTGGAACCTCTCGGAGGAGCTCTTCGGCCGTCTGGAGGGGATGAAGCTCTCCGACCTGCAGGTCGCCACCTCGATCTCGAAGGACTTCAAGCGTGACCTGATCGCGGTCGTCGAGCGCCGGCTGTCCCCGCGCAAGGTGCGCCCAGGCGGCACCAGCGACAGCGGGATGGACGACGGCGGCGGGCCCGCTCCAACGGGCGGCGGCGGCGGGGCCGTCGGCGGCGGCGACATGTAAGGCCAGCGCGCCAATTGCAGCGTCGCTGGAACCCCCCAACGCTTATATCGAAAGGCAGGATTGCCCGCACCTTGCAGCCTTGCTTTCAGGTGTAGCCGATGGTCGAATTCGTCGCCGTGGTGTCGGACCCCAAGGGTGGGAAGTCCTTCCAGTCGAAGGTCGTCGGGCACCTTGCCAATTCGCTCGTCGGCAAGAAGATCGGCGACGAGATCGACGGCATCTTCGTCCAGCTCCCCGGCTACAAGCTGAAGATTACGGGCGGCTCCGACCGCGCCGGGTTCCCGATGATCGCCGCGCTGCCGGGAACGCGCTACCGCCGGCTGCTTGCCACCAAGGGCCCTGGGTTCCGCTCGACCACGCGCCACAAGAAGAAGCGCGACAAGCCGACGCACGAGGCGGGCCTGCGCAAGAAGAAGCCCGTGCGCGGCAACACAATTTCCCCGGAGACCTCGCAGGTCAACCTGAAGATCACGACCCGCGGCGCCAAGCCGATTGAGGACCTCCTCAAGGCCGAGGCGAAGAAGGCGGACGAGAAGGGCCCGGAGAAGAAGTAGCGCGGGTGCCGCGGGACGCGATGGCGTCGCGGTCGAACCCCCGCACCACGCGCAGCAGGTCGAGGGCGCTTTCCACATCGAGGTCGACCAGGCGCGAGGCGACCGGCGACCAGAACTTCTCGATGTGCCCCTCGGTGGCCTCGAGCACGACGAAGGGCTGCTCGGGGCCGAACAGCCACCGTTCCGCCCCCACTTCTTCGAGGGCGCGGCGCGCGTGCGCGCCGGCCGGCGCGCCCCACTCGGGCGTCCCGTCGTCCTGCCCGCTGCGCCGGAGCAGGCTGCGCAGCGCCGCCTCTTCCTGCGAGGGGAGCCCGAGCGACTCGGGGGTCGCCCCCCCGAGGAAGCGGGAACGCTTGGGCGCAAGCAGGAGCACACCGCTCTCCTTGCACGTCCACGCGCAGCGGACGCCGACCACCTGCACCGCCCAGAGCACGTTCACATTCACGTAGACCGCAAGCTCGAGGGGGTAGCGCTCGTCGGAGGAGCGCGCGCGCACTTCCATCCCGGCGCCGAGCGCCCCGGAATGGGGCGCACGGATCCAGTAGATCCGCACGCCGGTGGCTTCGAGGCTGCCGGCCGACGCAAGCGCCCGCCGCACGACGCCGACGGCGCGCGCGTAGGCCGCGCAGTACGCGGAAAACCAGAACGCGGCGAGCGCGAGCCACAGGAGCGGGCTCTGAATGGCCGCAAGCCCGCGGGCCGCGCTCCACCCGAGCACGACGAGGGCAAACACGCCGAACCCGACGGCGGCGATTGCAAGCTGCGCGCGGCGCGCGCCCGGCAGCGACTGGAGGCGCGGGACTTCGGCGTCGACATCGCCGTCCAGTGTTGACATGGCCGCCTCCTGCTCCGCGCCCGACCCTTGCCAAAGCGGCCCGGGGGGAAAACGGTTTGCTCGTCCGCGCGCCGCCCCGCATCCAGCGCGAGAAATCCGCGGGGGTGCGGGAAAACCGGGAAATACCCCTTGCCCCTTCCGCCACCTCCCAAGGAAGGCGCCGCGTGAAGGTTCCCCAAGCCCCTGAGATCAACATTGGCGTCGTGGGCCACGTCGACCACGGCAAGACGACGCTCACCAAGGCGCTCACGGGCGAATGGACGGACCGGCACAGCGAGGAAGTCAAGCGCGGCATCTCGATCAAGCTCGGCTACGCCGACGCGGCGTTCTACAGGTGCGAGAACGAGGAGGGCGCGAAGGCCTACTCGGTGAAGAGCGAGTGCCCGCACTGCGGCAAGCCCACGAAGCTCATCCGGACCGTCTCCTTCGTCGACGCGCCGGGCCACGAGACGCTGATGGCGACCATGCTCACCGGCGCGTCGCTGATGGACGGCGCGCTCCTGCTGGTGGCGGCCAACGAAAAGTGCCCCCAGCCCCAGACCAAGGAGCACCTCGTCGCCCTGCAGATCGCGGGCATCGAGAAGATCGTCGTCGTGCAGAACAAAGTCGACCTCGTCACCATCGAGCGGGCGAAGGAATCGTACAAGGAAATCCAGGCGTTCCTCAAGGGCACCGGCGCCGAGAAGGCGCCGATCATCCCCGTCTCGGCGCACCACGACGTGAACATCGACGCGCTGCTCGAAGCGATCGACAAGACGATCCCGTCGCGCGAAAACGACCCGAAGCAGGCGGCGAGGATGTATGTCTCGCGCTCTTTTGACGTGAACCGCCCCGGCACGCGCCCGAGCGACCTGCGCGGCGGCGTGTTCGGCGGATCGCTGATCCAAGGGTCGCTCAAGGTCGGCGACGAGGTGGAGATCGTCCCGGGCCGCAAGGTCGAGGAAGAGGGCCGCACGCGCTGGGAAAACTTGCAGACAAAGATCGTCTCGCTCATGGTCGGCGGCCAGTCGGTCGCCGAGACCCACTCGGGCGGCCTCATCGCGGTCGGCACGGCCATCGACCCGGCGTTCACGAAGGCCGACTCGCTGGTCGGACGCATGCTCGGGCGTCCCGGCTCGCTGCCGAAGCAGATTCAGAAGACGACGATCGAGGCCCACCTGCTCGACTACGTGGTGGGCGCGGGCGAGGACATCAAGGTCGAGAAAATCCGGACCGCGGAGTTGCTGATGCTCTCGATTGGCGCGGCGACCGATGTCGGGACGGTCAAGGGGATGTCCGGCACGAAGATCGACCTCGACCTCAAGATGCCCGTGTGCGCCGAGCTGGGCGACCGGGTGGCAATCTCGCGGCGGTTCGGCGCCAGGTGGCGGCTGATCGGCCACGGCCTGATCCTCAAGTGAGGGGGCGCGGCGGTGGGGGGAGCCGCGCCGCGCGAGCGCATCGTGCTTGTCGATGCAAACGGCCTCTTTACGGCCGCGAGGCTGCGGCTGGACATCATGAAGAAGTTGCAGAAGGCGGCGCCGGGGTGGACGGCGGTCGTCCCCGAGAGCGTGGTGCGCGAGCTCGAGGTCGTGGGGCACCGGAAGTTCGCAGGCGAAGCGCGTGCGCTCGCAGAGCGACTGCCACTACTCGCGAACGAAGGTCGGGGGGACGCCGCTATCCTCGCGGCAGCGGTCGCGGGCCCCAAGCGCGCGGTGCTTACGAACGACCGGGCGCTGCGCGTGGCGTTGCGCGCCAAAGGCGTGCCGGTCTTGTTCGTCCGCGGAAGCGCGACGATCGAAGTGGACGGCGCCCTATAGTTGCGTGCGCGACCCGCGGCCGCGCTCGATGATTAGGCGGGTGGCGGCCCCAAGCGCTCCGAGATCTTGTGGTGGGCGAAGCGCATCAGCTGCCTAAGTTCGTGCACGTATTCCCGCTCGGAAATGACCTTGCCAAGCGTCGGGCCATCGACGATTGCGCTGAGTTCGGGTCCCGCATCGAGGTACCAATGGAAGTCGGCAACGGACGGGTGCTTACGGTTGGCGCCCTCCGACCAATGACTGCGGGTGACCTGCGCGAAATGGATGCGGGCGCCAAGAGTTTCCCGACGGGAATAGTGCGTGGCGATCACCCAGGTGGGTCCGAGTTCGAAGAAAGGAGAGGGGCGCGCCCGGTTTACCCAAGAGAGGAAGGGCAAACCGTTTGCCGCGTTTAGGGTCCCGAACAAGAACAACCCCGCGATGGCGAGGTCCACAGCGGCGTCGAGTTCGTTCTCGGGCTCGCGGATTTCGACGCGGCGGATGCGACCGGCCGTGGGCGCGCCAGGGGGTGCGGATGCAGACGAATCGTTGCCAACTTCCATGGGGGGCCCCGTCGCTGATGACTACGTGCCCGGCCTGATGAAGATTCGCGCGCGGTGAACCGCCGTCATCCTCCTCAGCATTGAATAGCGAAGGCCCCGATGGCCGCCGGGCAAGCGCGCGCGGGAAGGTAGACGGAAGTGAGCGTGGCGGTGGCGGCGGTAAGTGACATGTTCTTCGCGTCAAAGCTGAAGGAAGCCGCCAAGGCGTCGGGCACCGAGCTTGTCTTCAGCAAGTCGCTTTCGGACACCGTCGAGAAGGCCGCCACCTCGAAGGCCAAGGTCATCCTCCTCGACCTGAACGGCGACGACTACTCGCGTCTCGATGCCGTCCGCGCCCTCAAGGCCGACCCGCGCACGCGTGGCGCGACAACGATTGGCTACCTCTCCCATGTCATGACTGAGCTCAAGCTCGAGGCCGAGGCCGCCGGCTGCGACCGAATCCTCGCCCGTTCGGCCTTCGTGAAGCTCCTGCCGAGCCTGCTTGCCGAGGCGTGACCGCGCGGCTCAGTCAATTAGTTCCACCAATTTGATATAATAACGAACGGCGAGAAGAGAGCACGATGGCCCCCCGCGCGGCGCGCCTCTGGATCGCGGCGCTTTTGGTTTGCCTGCTTGCGCCATCGCTTGCGGCCGCCGACGACCAGGGCAGCGTCGGCGCGACGGTGAAGCTCGACCAAAGCGCGCTGACCGCGAGCATGTATCACGTGACGGCGGATTTGCGGGTTCCATTCACCGGCACCGTCCACATCACGACGGACCGCGGACACCGCGTTGCCCTCACCCTGACGGTGGTCGGCGGCAGCTGGGTTTCCGACATCGCCCCCTCGCCGTTCCCGCCCTCGCAGACGACGACCGATGTCCGCGTCACGGGGTGGGTCGAGGTGCCGCGCCAAGTCGCCGAAGGCGTCTACTCCCTAGCGCTGCGCGCCAGGGACAATGATACCATCTTCCCGATCGACACGCAGGCCCCGTTCACGGTCTCGGTCTTCCGCGGCCCGCTTGCGATCTTCCCCGCGGCCGAGGGGAAAACGCTCTTGCCGGGCGGCGCCGCCCGCTGGAACCTGACGCTGCGGAACCTTGGCTCGTTCGACTTCGACTTCGATGAGGCGTTCACGGTCCCGACCGGCTTCACCTATTCGGTCGTGAACCCGGGCATCCAGATCCTCAACGCGGGCGACGAGGCGTACGTGCTCGTGACGGTCCGCGCGGGCGCGACGGTGATTGCGGGGGACTACACCTGGTCGGTCGCGGTCTCCTCCAGCTCGAACCCCGAGGTCTCCACCTCCACCACCATCCCCTACTCGGTCGACCGCATTGTCGCGACGCCCCCCACGGGCACGCCTGACTTCCTCGGACAGTACTGGGTGGCGATCAGCATCGGCATGTTCGCGGTCGGAATCGTCGCGTACTTCTCGCTCACCGAAGTCGGGTACCTCGCCCTCTCGTTCTCCGTCCTCGTCCCCCTATTCACCCGCATCCGCCACGAGAAAGTCCTCGACAACTTCACGCGCGGGCAGATCTTCGGCTACATCCAGGCCAACCCCGGCGCGCACTACTCCGCGATCCAGCAGGTGCTCGACATCGAAAACGGGGTGCTGGCGTACCACCTGCGCGTCCTGCTGCGCGAGGAGTTCGTGGTGGCGCGCAACGAAGGCGTGTTCAAACGCTTCTATCCGCGCGACTACAAGATCCCGAAGGGCCGCACGCTGCTCACGCGCCTCCAAGTCGACATCCTCGAAGCGGTCGAGAAGTCGCCGGGCATCTCGCAGCGCGATGTCGCGTACGCGCTTGGCGAGTCGAAGCAGGTGATTTCGTACAATGTGGGCGTCCTGCGCGAGGCCGGCATCCTCAGCGGGGAGCGGCGCGGCCGCGAGGTGCTCCTGCGCGCCGTTGGCCCCACGAGCGGCAAGCGCGACCCCGAAGACGTCGCAGGCGCGACCGCCCCGTCCGACCTCACTTCGCTCTGAGATCGCGGCCCGTCCAAGTGGGCCACCACTTTTCTTAATATAGCAGGCGCCCACGGCAGCGGTGCAGGAGCTTGAGCGCGTGCGAAATTTGACGCCTGGGTGGGACGGAAAAACGGCTGGAGTGCCTGGCCGACCGCCCCTCAAGGGTTAAATATCGTACGCACGATCGAGCGACCGCCAGGAGCCAATCCGTATGCAAGCCAGCAAGAGAATTGCACAGACATCGATCGCGTTCATGGTTGTCGTCTCGGCCTTCCTGGCCCTCGTGCCTGCCGCATCGGCTCAGAACCCGGTTCCCGTCATCGCCCTTACCCTGACGCCCGGCGAGCGCGTTGCTGAAATCACAGCGTCGTCCCCCAAGGCCGTTCAGTTCAACGGGAACGCAACGTTCGACAAGCTCAGCTTCGAGCGCGGGCAGGTCTCGATCTTGGCGACCGTGTCGACCGGGTGGGTTACGACCGTTTCGCCGGCCTCCATCACGGTCACGAACCAGCGCTCCATCATCTACACGGTCACGGTCGTAGTCCCGGCGGGCGCGCTCGCGACCGAGATCGGGCAGCTGTTGGTCACCGGCCGCATCAGCGCGGGCGGGCTGCAGTCCCAAGCCCAGGCGCAGGCGATTGTCTCGCCGGCCGCCTACTTCCGCACGATCGCGTCCTCGACCACGCCGTTCATGGAGAGCGGGTACTCGACGCAGGTCGTCGCCGTGTTCAAGATCTACAATGAAGGCAACGTGCGCGACCAAGTCAAAGTCAACATCAAGAACCTCGAGGACCTCTCGGCGGCTCAATGGGTCGTCCAGATGTCGCGCACCTCGTTCACAATCGAACCCACCCTGTTCCAGGACATCCAGGTGACCATCGCGCTGCCGAAGGTGTGGCAGTTCACCTCGGACAACAAGGTCACCGTGATCGACCTCCAGGTCTCGTCGGGCGGCGCCGTGGAAGCTGGCGGCTCGTTCACCGACTCGCTCCCGATCTTCATCCGCACCGTCGGGTTCTCGGTGCCGGGCTTCGACGCGACCTTTGCCGTACTCGGCGTGTGCGCGGCGGCGCTGGGCGCGGGGATGGCAAGCGGAAAGCGCCGGCGGATCATCAAGTGAGGGCGCGCTCCTCCTTGAAGGGCCAAACCACGAGCGGACGCTTTGGGAGTTGAACCGGACGGATGTCGCGCAGCATCCACGACGAGGAAATCCTGCACGATGACGAGCGTGCAAGCGACGCCGACGCCGCCATCGGCGCGTTCTCGAAGAAGACGATGACGATGCTCATCGTGGTGCTCGTCGTGGTCGGCGCGGTCGCGGGCGTCATCGTGCTCTTCTCGGTCGACGAGGGCGCCGCCCAGAGCGTCGTGCTGACCGGCCCCAGCCGCACCGACGACCTGCTTACCTTCGCGTACACGATCAAGACGGACCGGGCCCCCGCGACGGGCGCGACGGCGCTCACCATCACCCACGACGGCGCCACCGTGCATTCGCGCAGCTTCGCGGCCGGGGGCGGCGGCGGGCGGATCGACGTCCACCTTGCGGAATTCACAGTGGCCAACGGCGACTACCTGTTCAAGCTCCAATACAAGGACAGGACGGGCACCGCCACGTACACGATCGGGACGCCCGAGACCACGAACTTCATCGTGACGGCCATCGGCGCCCCGAGCGTGCCTCCAGGCGCTGAGGCGGCCACGACGGTCTACGGCGCCGGAGGCGGCGACGCGCACATCGGAGCGATCGCCTACTCCGTGTACTTCTTCAGCGACATCTCGGCAAACCTCCAGACAAAGGCCCCCCCGGGTTCGATGCTCGCGATGCAGGTGAGCAAGAATGGGATCGCCATTGACGTGCCCCTGAATGTGTCGGTCGAGGGCAAGACCTTCTACACGCACAATTTCACCGTGGGAGCAGCCGAGCCGGGCAATTTCACCGTGGATGCCACATTCACCAACCAGTGGGTCAAGCCCGACTCCCCCATCAAGACGCTCACGCTCTCGAACAGGACCTTCGTGCAAAACCGCCCCTACGCGTGCGTGGTGGGCTCGCCGTACCACGGCAACAACGCCAACAGTTACACGATAACCGCGGACGCAAGCTGCTCGCATGACGACATTGCCATCGTCCAATTCACCTGGTATTTCGGCGACAACACCCAGCCGGTGACCAACGGCGCGATCCCCACCGAGACGCACACGTATCCGTCGAGCACGATTTCGCGCAGCTACACCGGGTCCGTCTGCGCCTATGACACGCACTCCGGGGAGCCCGACTGCGTGGACTTCACGGTCACGACTTCGCAGACGTGACCATCAGTCCGAAGGTGTAGCCGCTGCCGCAGCGGCCGCGTACAGGTCGCCCCTGCTCCCTTTTGCGCGGCCGAAGCGCTTGGCGAAGAGGAACGTGAGGTTCTTCCGCCCGTCGCGCCAGCTCGAGAGCACGGCCTCGCCGATGCGCACGCGGTAGTCGATTTGGACTTCGAGGGCCTTGCCCTTGCGCGCGCGGAACGCTTCGATCTTGAGTTCCTCCGAGAAGGGCATCCCGTCGGCGGTGAGGGTGAGGTCCTTCAGCAGTTCGCGGCGGAACACCCACATGCCGCTCTGCGAGTCCTTGATGGGCACGCGGAAGAGCACGCGCGTGGTGACGGAGAGCACGAAATTGCCGAACCGGTGCCCGCCGCTCATCGCTTCCTTGCGCAGGTTCGATAGCCGGTCGCACGTGATGAAGTCGAGGCCCGCGGAAACGAGGCGGTCTGCAAGTTCGCCGATGCGCTCCGCGGGGTAGGTGAGGTCGCCGTCGAGGGTGGCGATGAAGTCGCCTTTGGCCTCGAGGAAGCCGGTCTTGTAGGCGCGGCCGTAGCCTTTGCGGGGCTCGACGATGACGCGGGCGCCTTTGGCGCGGGCGATGTCCTGCGTGTTGTCGGCGGAGTTGCCGTCGACGATGATCACTTCGAGCACGCCTTCGGGGATCTCGTCGAGGACGCCGCCGATGGATTTGCCCTCATTCAGGGTGGGGATGACCACGCTCGTGCGCGAGAGGGGGGTGCGCGCTGCGTCGGCCATCGCGCCCCGAGCGGCGGGCCGACTTTAAGGTTTAGGGGGCCGATGCGCGAAAGCGCAACCGCAGGACGGAATTCGGTAGCGAGAAGTCTGACCCGGTTGTCGTTTTGAAACGCACCAAAATGGGCACCCTTCTCCGTTTGCCCATCCCCACCGGTAGTGAGGGGCCTTGAACGACATCCTTAACACCTATGGGTTCTACATAGTCCCTATATGGCGACACCCAAGGTAACCACAATCCAGCTCCCCCCAAAGGTGCGCGACCGCCTGAAGGGCTACGGGTTGAAGGGTCAGTCGTACGCCGACGTCGTCGTCCAGCTGATGAACCGCGTTGACTACGAGGAATTCATGGAACGGCAGTACCGGCGGCTGGCCAAGCGGAAGGACTTCACGCCGCTCGACGAGATCGCATGACGTTCCAGGTCTCCCTCCACCGGGAGGCGCGCAAATTTCTGGAGCGAGTTCAGCGGACGCAAGGGCAGCGAATCAAAGCCGGGCTCCGGGCGGTGGAGGTCGACCCCTTCACGCCGCGCTCGGGCGCAGACATCAAACGGCTCGACGGGACGCGCGGGCGCGACGACCTGTATCGGCTACGCGTCGGGAAATTTCGCGCGGTTTACCAGGTTGACGGCAGCGACGTCCTCGTCCCCGAGATCTGGGAGCGCGGCCACGGCTACGACATTTAGCCACAGTGAGGGGGAGCGCACAGGAGCTAGTCCGTCCCAGGGGCGCCAGGGGCAGCGCCCGCGTCCCATGGGGGCGAGATCGCCGATGCCTTGGGGGCCTTGCCGACCAGCATCGCCGCGATCGCCGCCATGATCTCCTTGCGCACCCCATCGGCCCACGGCGAGAGCCCGCTGCCGCCGGACCCGCCGTTGGCGCTCCCCTCCGCGCGTTCAGCCGTGAACCCCGCGGCCGCGGCGTGGCCCCCGCCGTCCCACGCAACCCCGTGCGCCTTCGTCTTGAAGTCGCGGTAGAGCGCGCCGAGGTTTACGCCCGCCTCGGCCGCGCCGCGCGTGGCGCGCGAAGAGCCGCGCACCTTGCGGCCGTGCTCGGAGAAGGCGACGGCGATGTCCGCGCCGGCGGAGAGCAAAAGGACGGAGCAGTTCGATTCGAAAGCGGACACCACGGTCCAGGCCACGAACCACTCGCCGACCTTTTCCCACTGGGTGCGCTGGAGCCCTTTGAGCTGCGCGGTAATCTCCGAGGGGTCGCGGTCGGCTTCCTCGACGAGCGCTCGGGCGAATTGGTAGGTGCCCGCCTTCGGCACGCTCGGCGCGCGGAAGAGTTCGGCGACCGACGCGAACACCTCCTCGTCGTTGTACTTGAACCGCCCCGTGTCGGTGAGGATGCCGGCAAGGAGCGCGACCTCCGCACGCTCGGTGACATGCGCGCCCGCGCGCCGCACGAGGAACAGGGCCATCTCGCAGGTCGCCTTGTACCGCGCGTCCGACCAGTAATAGGGCGTCCCCGCGAAGTTCGAGGGCTGGTGGTGGTCCATGAAGATCGCCGTGGCAAATTGCTGCGGGTCCTTGCAGTTGAGCTGCGACGCCGAGGTCGCGTCGCAGACCACGACGGTCTCGTACTCCTCGACGCGCGGGTTGATCGTGACCTTGATTCCGAGGGCGTCGACCACGCGTTGCGCAGACCTGTTGAGGCCTTCGAACGCGCCCACCGTCACGTGAGGGAACGCTTCTGCGAGCGCGACGGCCGCGCCGATTGCATCGGGGTCCGCGTTGACGTGGCCGACCGCGAGCGTCTTCTTCGAGGCGCGCAGGCGCGTGATGATGTGGTCGACGAGCGCCAGGTCTTCGTGCTTCGGTTCGCGCAAGGGAGGGTCGCTTCCTGATTAGGGGCCGCGCCTTGGGCGGCTTTGTTTCGCCTTCCATCGGCGGGGGGCCAATATGTAGTTTCGGCTGGATCGCCGGGTTGCGGAGGATGCCCATTTCAGGCGACGTGGATGAACACACCATTTGCCCTTGACGCCGCCGCCTCGTAGAAATCGTGGAGCTGTCTTAGGTCGGCAAGGCAAATTGCATAGCTCTCTTCCTTGAGCTTCTGCCAGCGCACCTCTCCCGCCTGATCGTCGCGCGCAACATCCGTCGCGAAGACGATTCGGTGCACGGCCTTCTCCAGCGCGACGACCCGGTCCCTCCGTAGGCCCGCTGCGGCTTCGCGCACCTCGGCAGGCTCGAGGTGGCAGAGGCCGTCATCACGAGGGCGGGCCCTCGGCCCGGCGATGGCCAACCGCGCGCCGGCCAGCTCGTCGCCTGGTTGCTCGCACACATAGTCGTAAAGGAAACCGAATACCTTGTCAAAAGAGACGGATGGAAGGGGCTTTCCGCCGCTCCGCTCGAAGGCGGAGTAGTCCTCGTGCCGGGATGTCTCGATCCACCGGCGCAGGAGGGGCATTCGCGAAGCCTCGATCTCTTCGAAGTTGTAATTGATCCCCATCGCAAGCCCCCCGAAGTCGGGCCTTGGCGCGCCGGCCCGTTACCCCGACTGCACGGCCTCATTCAATTCGTTGCGCAGCCGCTCGTAGAGCCCCTGCAGCTGCTTCTCCTGCTTCTCGACGCCCTTGACCTTGATCTCGAGTTCCTCTTTGCGCTCGCCGAGCGCGGCCTTGATCCCGGCGACGTCGTCGGTCTTGATGAGCAGGGCTCCCGCGGCCTTGTACAGGGTCGACCCTTGCGGCAGCCCGTCGATCTCTTCCAGCGCGAACTCGATCTCGTTGACGGCCGACTGGTACTGCTGCCGCTGCTGGGCCATCATCTGCAGCTGCTGGTAGAGCTGCTGGTACTTCGCAAGCTTCTCCTGGATTTCACGAGGAACGGCCATGAGTATCGCTCCGGTTCTTGAGCCAGCCTGGGTAAGAGGGCGGCCCACTTGAAACCATCGGGGGGCGCTCGGTCAATCCTCGCCGGCGGCCGCGGCCACATCGAGGGCCAGCGCGGCGGCCCGCAGGTACGAGTTTACGGCAGCGCGCAGGGACGTCACCGTGTCGGCTTCGATGCGGATTTCGACGGCGCCACCCTTTCCACGGCGCACGAAAATGCGCGCGCCCGGGAGCGCCCCGCCCTGCTCCGGCGACAGCGACTGGTGAAGCGCTCGCAGGTTCGCCTCGCCCGCCTTCCCGCGCGGCGCCGTCGCGGTGAACACCGCGACGTGGCGAGCCTCTTTCTTGGCGCCCATGGTCAGCCCCCCTGCTATCCCTTCCTTTACTCTTATCTACTAGCATGCAAGAATATCCAGTCGAGGCGACGGCCAATTTCCGACCTGAAGGGCAAAGTGAAAATGACGCTGTCGGAACCCGAGGTAACCCTCCCGCACGCGGACCTTTTCTGCCCCGCGTGCCAAACCGTCCGCCGCCACGATTTCCTCAACCCCGAAGACCCCACGCGCGTCCGCTGCGAGAAGTGCGGGGGCACGCGCGACCTGAACGCCTGGGAGCCCGAGGAGAGCGAGATCAGCCTTGCCGGCTATTCGCCCAGCGACGACGACGAGAGCTGACGCTGCCAGCGTGAGCGGGATGGGGGCGGCCCTTTGAGCGAAGAATCCACCGACGGCTCGTCGCCGCTGGACGCGGTCTTCGAGAAGGCCGTGCGGCCGTACCTCACCACCGACGCCCTGCGGAAAGATTTCGCCGCCGACACGCCCGTCATCGTCATGGGCAAGGGCGACGACCTGCCGACCGAGACGCGCAAACTCCAAGGCGGCGGAACGCTCACGGTCCCCGTGCTTGCCGCCCTCAAAGACTCGAAATTCGCCTCGAAGAGTACCGTCGGGGCGTTCGATTTCTCATCGATGGACGCCGACGCCGTCGCGCTCATGCTCCCCAAGGGCGGCACGGGCACGAGCGACATCCGCGTGGTTACGAAAGCCGGAAGCGGCGCCCTGCTGGTCGCCGACCTCGACGGGATGCTCGAAGGCGTCGTGGCGCTTGCCGACAACCCCGCGATGTCCGCGTTCCCCGGCGGCTCGTTCCTCATGGACGCCTTGCGCACCGGCATCAGCCAGGCCAAAGAGGAACTGCGCGGCGCGCTCACGACGCCCGACGCCACCGGCAAGAGCCTGCTGGACCAGCTCCACGATGCGGCGCCCGAAGCGCAGCCTTCCCAGGCCAAAGGAAGCCGCTCCGCGAAAGCCCCCAAGGTCGCGGGCACCGGGGGTAAGCACCGGTAGGGTTTATCCGCCTCCCCGTTGTGCCTGAAAATGGCAGGCAATGGCTGATCGGTCGAAGTCGGTAGAGGTTGCTGGCATCAGGGTGACCGCCGACACGGTGGTCACGGACATCCAGCGCCTGCACACCCTCGGCCTGTTCAACTACGAGGCATTCCGCGACATCATCCTCCCCCTGGAGTGCATCAATAACGCCCTCGAGGGCGTCCGCCGGCGCTATTATTCGGGCGCATGGACGGGGGACAAGGCGGTTTACACGGCCGACCAAGCCGCCCTCGTCTTGGATTTCACCGTGCGCCTGCACGAAGAAGAGATCTTTCCCAATTTCGAAGCCCATTACCAGATACTGAGCCCCGTCCCGATGTTTGCCTATGAAGGGTTTGGGCGCCTCGTTGCGGCGCTCGAGGTGGCGGCGAGCCAACGCCTATTCGATGGGAACAGCGCGTGGCTCTTCAGGTCGCTCGTCGCGCGGCTCGGCCCCGCCCCCGCAACGCCCCGCGACTTCGAGAGCCTCGCAGCCTCGCCCAACCAGCTGCGCCCGCTGTTCGAGGATTTCCACGGGAAGAAAGAATGGAAAAGCGCCAGCATCCGGACGCCTTCGCTCGACGAGGTCCAACGGATCCAGACGTACCCACGCGAGGCCGCCATCCTCCTTTGGATCTGGGCGCCCCGATGGCGGGCCGTCCTCGACGAGGCCCTGGGCGTCCCGGGCCTATCGGCGCGCGTCCGCGAGGACGGAGCGTACGAGGAACATGCAGTGGAGCCTGAGCGTGCCCTGTTCGAGGCGGGCCTTTTCCCCTACGCCACATTTGCCTACGTCGCGCGCCGCTCGATGACCTCGCACGGGGTGCTGCAGGAGCTTTCCGAATTTGAAACCCGGGTGCTGCGGAGCCCCCGTTCATCGCGCGGCAGCGAGGAGGCGCACGTCGAGCCGGACGCGGGCGCAAGGCGCGCGGAGTTTGCGCTTGGCATTCAGGCCTACGTGAACAAATTCGTGCACGAACTTGCGGGGACCGCCCCTGAGGCGTGCGCGGAGGCTGTACAAGTCATCACGCCGGGGGCGGTGGAGGGCTCCGCCCTCGTGCTGCTGGCGCTCGAGCGGATCAAGGAGGCCGGCGCAACGAGCCTCGGCGTCGGCCCCCAGGGCGCGGGAAAAACACCGAAGGGGGCGGTCGGCATGCTCCTGAAAACGCGGCCCTCGTTCGAAGAGCCTCGGGCGTCGGTTGTGGAATCGCTCAAGAAAACCTCGGCGCAGACGCTCCTCGTCGCGGGGTGTGTCGCGTACCCGTGGAGGCAATTCTTCGAAGAGGCCCTGGCGATGCCGGGTTTTGCGCTGTTCATAGAGGCGGTGTACGGGCTCGGGAAGCGTGCGCCCGCGGAGGAGGGCGAAGACCCCGACAACTTCGAGAAGATCTCGGATTGGGGCGTCCTCCTCAAGGTCCCCGACTGCAACGACCCGACATGCGGCGTGGTGGACCGCACCGCCGTCGAATCGGCGGCCACAGCGCTGGGGAACGGGGGGGTCCGCAAAGTCATCGAGACCTTCGAGCGGCGCGTGAAGCTCGGGCGCCCCGACGCCATCTTCCTCGTCCAGGCGGCGCTCGGCCTCAACCGCAAGGAAGTGGAAGCTCGAGTGGCAAAGCGCTCGCAGCTTGGAATCAAAGCCCTCGGCGGCCTGCCGGGGACGGCCGATGTGGAGGCCCGCCATGGGCAGATTCTGACGTTCGCGCGCGGAGCAGCCAAGGGGGGCAAGATCAAACGCGAGAGCGAAGAGGCGGCGGCCGCCGTCGCTCTTCAGAACCTCGCGGCGGTGGCCGGCCTCAGCTCGCCGGCCCGCCTCGAATGGCGCTTCGAGATCCGCCCCGCGGCAGTGAAGGCCCTCGGCGACGGGACCTTCAAGGTCGCCGACACGGAGTGCCGGATCAGCGTGCTCGGGCGGCGCCCAGAACTCATCATCTCGAAGGGCGACAAACGGGTCGCGCGTCCGCCGCCGATGATCACGAGCGCGAAGTGGTTCCTCGAATTCAAGGCCCAACAGAAAGAGCTCGGGGAAGTCGCGGACCGCTACAAGAGCGCGTTCGAACTCCTCATGTGCGACGGCTCGATGCTCTCGGAGGCGGAACTGCGCTTCCTCGACGGCGACTTCGCCGCGCGCGAGATTCTTCCGACGCTCGTGCTGTGGGACGGGAAGCGGAAGCTCCACCTTGGCCCGCCGAAAGACGCGCCGGCCCCGGCGAAGATCGCCCACCCCGCCGCGCTTGCGGTCGCGGGCCTGCTCAAGCAAGCCCAGACGCTCGTCGAGGAGAGCGGCATTGAACAGGCCTTCGAGCAGGTGGAGCGCAAGTACTTCGTACCTGGCGAGGGCGAGGGCGGCCGCCTGTCCACGCGCTTCGCGGGGGAGACGGGCGGCTGGATGCAATTACCCGCACGCCTGCGCAAGCGGGGCTGGAAGTGGGTCGATGAAAGTGATTCGTATCGCAGACTCTGGGGGGGGTACTCGGTCTTCATCGAGCGCCCCGCGCCCGCCTACCCGCAGTACCGCATGCGCGGGCTGTACTTCGAAAGGTCCGACGCGAATGGCGCCATCCGGCCAGCCTGCTCCGAGGTGGACCCGGTCGTGTTCTCCGAAGGGATCCGTGATGTGCACTGGGCCGTGCTTGAGGCCACGCCAACGGCGCTCTCGGCACACATGGTGAACCTAAAGGGGCGGACGGCCCCGGGAGGGCGCTTTTGTCCATAGATTGGAGTCGAGACGCGCGTGCAATTACCGCGCCTTGATCGTGCGCTTGACATTCGGCCGCGTCTTGTAGAAGATCTTCGAGCCGCAGCGCTCGCACTGGAGCCCGACCGTCGAGGTGTCGAGCTGGACCTTCTGCTTGCAGCGGCCGCACTTGTACATCATCGCGAAAACCTCCAGGCGTCCTACTTCTCAGGGGCCGCCTCGGCGGCCGCCTCAGCCTCGACGGCCTCAGGGGCCTTGGCCGAGAGCACCTCTTCGAGCGCCTCGATGTCCTTCGACAGCGGCGAGTACGCGCCCCCCGCGAACTTCAGCCCGCAGTGGCGGCAGCGCCAGATTCCCGACGCGTACCGCTTGACGGCCACGAACTCGCAGCGCGGGCACTTGTACTTCGCTTTCTGCAGCTTCTCGACTTCGTCGACGCCCTTGCGGATCTTGACGCCGTAGCGCGCGCCGAAGCGGCCGGCCGAGCCGACCTTCTTTTTCCCGGACGCCACGGCGTTTCCCCCCCGCAGATTGTCGCCGATTTCTTACTTGCTGGCAGCCTTGTGGATCGCGGCGCGAAGATCGTGGCCGAGTTTTTGGCTAAGATCGATGATGTATTTAACCTCGTCGACCGTGAAAGAACCAGCCAGTCCCTTCTGCATCGCGCGGATTGCGCCGTGCTCATCGACGGCAACGGTGAGCCTCGCTTTTGCGACTTGCTCCTCGTCGTGCGTCGGGTCCACGACCACGCGCGTGCCGATTTTCACGGCCGTGATCGAGGTCGGCGTGTGGTGGACCTTCAGCGCCACGTCTTCGTCGCCGAGCGTGAGCCGCTTCATCGGGAGCATCGTCGTCTTCAGCGCGGTCACGGCCGCGATCGTCGAGGCGTCAAACAGGTTCCCGTCGTAATCGATGACGTGGATGTCGATGTTGATCATCCACACCTTCTTGCCTTCCTCGATGCAGAGGTCCCCAAGCTCGAGCATCTTGGACTCGCGCAGTCCGCGGTCGACGACGCGGGCGACTTCGATCGATGCCATGCTCGGGGGCCCGACCTCGAAGGTGGGCGATGCCATCGGCACGAGCTCTGCGCTGGTGATGATGACGCCGTCCTTGGGCCGGTCGGCAAACGGCGAGCCGGTGGCGACCTTGATGCCGACGACCACGCGCGTCTTGCCAAGCTCCACCATCGCAGAGCCGTCGGCGGTGCCGATGGCGTGCGCGGTGATCGTGAGCGGGCGCATCTCTTCGGCCTTGCGGCCGTCAAGGCGCTGCTCCTTCAGCGAAAGCTCGTGCAGGTAGTCCCGCTTGAGGGACGCCACGAATTCTTCCGACATTACTGGGCACCTCCCTCGTTGGAGCCCGACCCACCGTCTCCGCCGGTGTCGCTCCCGCCGCTGTCGCCGCTGTCGGACCTTCGTTCCCGGTCGCGCCCGCCGGTGCCGCCATAGCCGCCTGCGCGGCCGCCGCCACGTCCGCCGCGGCGCCGCCCGCGGCCCATGCGGTCGCGGTCAGCGAATTCGTCCATGCGGTCGGAGCCGCCTTCGCGCTGTTCCCCGCCTTCGCGGGGAGCGTCGCCCTGCGGCGCGTCTCGAGGAGCATCGTCACGTGGAGCATCATCACGCGGGCCGTCGCCCTGCGGTGCGTCACCGGCCGGGCCGTCGCCTTGCGGCGCGTCATCACGCGGGCCGTCGTCGCGTCGGGGCCGGTCACGGAACCCTCCGCCACCGCCGCCCCGGTCGCCACGGTCGCGGAACCCGCCGCCGCCGCCGCCCCGGGCGCC
>JBGPJF010000005.1:0-78187 GCA_041485285.1 Thermoplasmata archaeon
GTCCGCATCGAACTTGAAAACGGCGACGAGGTCGAGGGCGTGGCGCGCGAAGTCGCGCGCAAGCTGCCGCATGTGCCGCCCTCGGCGCGCTTCCTCGACGCGATGGTCTCGGGCGCCATCGAGCAGGGGCTCTCGCAGGGGTACGTGACCTTCCTCATGCAGCTCTATCCCGACGTCGCGACGCCGCACTCGAGGCCGTGGGCCGAAGACGAGTGAGCGCGCGCCCGGCGACCCCCCCGTCGCCTTTATCCGGGCCGACGCGCCGTTTACCGGCGGGGATGGCCTGAAAGGATCGATCTACGAGCGCGAGCTCAAGGACATCCTCGAAGGCCGCCGCGACACCCTTGTGCGCATGGGCAAGCGCCTCAACATCCACCAGCGCCGTTGCTACTATTCGGCGGCGCAGTACCCGTTTGTCGTCATCCGCGCGGCGGGGTCGCTCGGGATGGACCTCGTCGCGATGCGCGGGGACTTTTCGTTCCCGATCGAGGTGAAGTCGTCGAACTCGGACGTCTTCCGTTTTTCGTCCTCGAGCGGAAAGGCGGAGGAGCAGGCGCAGAACATGGTCAACCAGTGCGCGAGGTCGCACCTGCTGCCGTTCTACGCGTACCGCCTGAAGGGCGCGCGCGACGACCCATGGCGCATCTTCGCCGTGCCGCTTTCGGATTCGGACAGCGGGCTGTGGTGGCTGCGCGAGTCGCACGGGACATTTGCGAAGCTCTTGATGGCGAAGATCCCGCAGATCGAGCGCACCCAGCACGGCGCTCGGATCATGCGCTGGGCCAACGGTTACCCGCTGTCGAGCTTCCTCGAGTACCTTTGGGCGCTCAACGTGCGCGCGCCCCTGCCCGAAGTTTCCGCGACGCTCGAGCGCGCCGGGGTGCTTGCGGCCACGGCCGCGACGGCGCCCTGAGCGGTCACTCGTTCCCGCGCCTTTCGCGGCGCTCCTTCCATAGCCAGAAGGCGAGCGCGGCAAGCGCAGTACCGCCAACCGCCGTCGCCCCGGTGACTTGGAGCGCGGCAAGGGGCCGCTCGACGACGACGCGGATGACAACGTCCACTCCGCTCCTATTCTCGACCGAAACGGTACCGAAAGCGTTGGAAGTAACGTTCACGATCACTTCGTAAGCGCCTGGAGGCGCGTTCCTCGATTCAATGGTAACGTTGAACGTGGTCGCGTCGTGCCCGGGCCGAGACTGGGACATGTTGACGAGCCGGGGCGCCGAAAAGTTGAGGCCCAAAATGCCCCGGACATCGACCCACGCCTGTACCGGAAAGCGGGGATCCTCGTTGGTCGCTTGGGAGACGTTCACCGCGACGGTCGCACGAGGATTTTCTTGGCTGAGCAAAACCGCATCGGGGGCCACCGCACCGGTCATCTCGGCGTAATAGGCCTTGGCGTGGGCTGTTGCGTGGCCGCCCCCCACCGAGCATGTGCCACCCCCCAACTGCGCCGTCGCGTCAACTATGAACGAAACCCAATCACGCTCCGGCTGGGCCGCCGGCACCGTGACATTCACGATGAACTCCACGTAGAGCTGCTCGCCGGCGCCGACCTCGAATTGGCCGGGTTGGATCGATGAAGCCAAAGTGGTTCCTGACAGATGCAACGTAATGTTGCCAACCCACGGCGAGGGCTTCGTCACCGAAATGTATCCAGGGAACGTCGCGTTGGCCCCCGAAAACTCAGAGACCACGGCCGTGCGCGTGGGGCTGAGCGCAATCTTGATCGTGCAATCAAGCACAACTCCCGACGCCGGAATTGCGCTCACCAAAGCGGCGGCCAGGGATAGGAAGGCCAGGACGCCCGCCTTCCGACGCACGCCCCCTGTTTTCATCGGCGCCGCGTTCCCGCACTTGGGCTCACACCGCGAGCTTCGTGCAGTGCTTGGTCTTCAGGTCGTAACAGTCCGGGCACTCAGGACGGATCTTCGAGAGCTTCGTCATCCGCTGCGCCATCTCGTCGGACACCACATGCTCAAGCCGGCACGCCTGGTCGTGGAAGTCGCTGTCGCGCATGTCCAGGGTCTCGACGAGGAACCGCTCCATGATGCAGTGCTTGCGCATGATGTCGCGCGCGCGCTTGCTGCCCTCCGGGGTGAGCGCCGTGCCCTTGTACTTCTCGTGCTTGACAAGCCCGTCCTTCTGCAGGCGGTCGAGCATCTCGGTGACGGCCGCCGGGCTCACCTTCAGCTCCTTCGAGATGTCGCCGGTCTTCGGCGCGGCCTTGAGGTCCTGCTGGAGGAGCAGGATGACCTTGAGGTACATCTCCACATTTTCGGAGAGGTGGCCAAGCGACCCTTCGAGCATGGTTCTAAGGACGCCAGGCGGCCGGAATTCGCATAAAGGTTTGCTTCGGGGAGCGGCTCACCGGATGTCAATCACGGCCTCGCCGTTCTCTTCCGTGCCGAAGAACTCGAAGTGGTTCTTGCGCCCGCAGGCGAGGCACCGGAAGTCCCCCGTGACGGGCCGCTCGACGCGCTTGCCCGACTGGCCCAGCAACTCGCGGATGGGCGCGGGGAGCTTCTCGTTGTCGACCTCATTCACGGTCTCGCAGTGCCAGCACTTGAGTTTCGTGCGAGCACCTCCTCGTGTCCGCCGGGGGCGACAGGAGGGTGACAAGCCTTTGGCGATAAAAAGGTGGCTTGCGGCTGGGCGCGATTGGAAGCGCCATCAGAGATTGCGGCCGGTCACCGGCGTTTTCCGCCTCGCCTGACCCTCTTCTCATCACTTGGCTTGTCCCCGATGGCGCAGGTCGCTGAAAAGCGCGTCGCGCGGGCGCGCCTGGCATGATGGGTTCCGCCGCCCACGGCAACGGGTATTTATAGCGCGCGCAGGCCATCGCTTGACGCTGGAGTTGCGCCGTAAATGAGTGCTCCCAAAGGCCGGGCGAAGAGCCGCCAGGCCGAGGAGGAAGACGAACTCGTCTCCATGGTGGGCCAGCGCGTCTGGTTCGTCGACCAGATCGAGCCCGTCGGCACCATCCGGGAGACGATCCCGGGCAACGGCGGGCGCATCATCGGGTTCATCATCGAGGACGAAAAGACGCGGATCGTCCGCCGCGTGCAGCGCGGGCGCGTGCGCAAGTACGGCGACCGGTTTTTCCTCGTGACGGCGTGGTTTGCCAAGGCCGACCAGTCGGCCAAGGAGCTCGAGGCGCAGCTTTCGCGCGGGCTTGCGCCCGACCGCGACATGCGCTACTGGCAGCAGTTCTCGCAGGAGCTCGGGCAGGAAACGCTGAAACGCCACTTGGGGCGCATCGCGCCGCCGACCTACGCGGTGGCCGGCCAGCTTGCGGGCACCGCCGACCAGCTTTCGCAGGACCTCGCGCGGGCCGCCGTAACGTTCCGGCGCGTCCAGCGGGCGCTCGTGGCCAACCAGTCGGTCATGTCCCCCGAAGAGTACGCGCAATTCATCGACGAGGCGCGCAAGTGGGCGCGCACCGTGCGGCTCGTGCTGATGGCCCTCGAGTTCATGGGCCGCGCGCTTCCCCACGCGCAGATCGACGTGCGAAACCCCGACGCGCCACTGCCCTCCGGCCCCGTGTACATCCCTTTCGAGTCGCTCCTCGAGACCCACACGCCGACCGGCGAAGGCAAGGCGCGCGACACGCCGCCGCCCCCCACCGTCGAGGCCGGCCACGAGGCGGAGTACGCGCAGGTCTTCGAGGCGGACACCGACACCGGCGGCGAGTGGCAGGAGGCCGAGGACTTCGAGGCCGCCGGAGGCGGGTTCGAGGAATTCCACCCGATCAAGCCGCTCAAGGAATACGATGAGCCGGCCGCGGAGTTCGAGGCGGTCGCGGAGCCGGCGGTCCCCGAGACCTTCGAGGCCGTCGCCGAAATCGAGACCTTCGAGGTCGTGGAGGAGCCGAAAGCGCCCGCCCCTGCGCCCAAGGCTCCCGCGCGCGGAAAGCCCGCGGCCCCCGGCGCGCCGCCTGCGCCCGCCGCGAAGGCCGTCAGGTCCGCGGAGCCCGCGCAGGCCCAGGCGCTGCCCGAAGAGGAAGAGGAGACCTCGTTTTCATCGAAGCGCGCCCCCGACAAGATGCCGGGGCAGTGGCTCACCCCGCCGGCGCCGCCGCCGCCGAAGCCCGCGCAGGTCCGGCAGGCGGAGCGCTACGAGCGGTCGAAGGATACGCCCGACCTCGACGCGATCATCGCCGCGTCCCTTGGCAAGACGCCGAAGAAGTCGCCGTCGAAAGCGTCGCAGGGCGAGATCTCGGGGGCCGACAACACTTCGGGAAAGAACCCGAACGACGCGCTCTCGCGCGAGCTGGCCTCGCTGCTGGACAAGTCGCGGCGCAAGCAGCCGTAGCGGGGAAGGCGCGCCCCCGCATCCGGTCGTCGCGCCCCTTACCTTTCATATACGCGCAATCCGTACAAAGTGGGGGGTAAAGCATTGGCGCGCCTTGATTCCGAAACGATTGGAGACATCTTCCGTTCCGCGCTGCTGGTGCTTGCCTTCTGGGGCCTGCTCTCCGGCCTTTGGCCCGCCATCGGCGGGATGACCGGGCAGATGGCCGGGGCCGCCGAGAGCGTCACCGTGACCAAGGATGTCGGCGTGACCACCGCCCCGTGGGACACCTCGGAGTCGCCCTCGCAGTCATGGATCAAGGTCCACGTGACCTCGAACCTCCCCGTCACGGTGCTGGTTGTGGCGCTGAATTCGCGCCAAATACGAGTTGCCAATGTGTCGGGCTTTGCCTCCGCCGACGACTTCCTCGCGGTTGCAAAGGGGAGCGGGCCCGATGTGACCATCGGCGGCGGCCACGGCGGCCCGGTCGTTTACCGCATCTCCGTGCACATCACGCCAGAGGCGAAGCTCGCCAACCAGAACGCGACCGACGCGAGCCTGTCGTACGAAATGACCTGGGAAATCCAGAAGATGGACCCGATGGTGATCGTCGGCGGCCTCGTGCTGTTCTCGATGTTCTTCGTCACGGAGTACATGCTCCACCTCCGCCGCGACTTGCGCACGCTCACGCGCAAGATCGAGAGGCTGAGCATCGAGGGCGCCGTCCGCGCGCCCCTCGGGGCGCTGGGCGCGCCGATCAGCGCACAAGACAAGGTTGCAGACGATGCCGAGCGCGGCGGGTTCTTCGGCCGGCGCGGCAAGCCTGCAGAAGACACGCCGGCCGGGCGCCCGTCCCGGGCCGACGAACCGGCCCCGGCGAGCTCCGCGCGGTACGCCCAGTCGGCGCCGCAGCAGGAGGCCTTCGGCCAGCCGAGCGCCTTTGGACCGCCTCCTCCCTCCTACTCGGCGCCGCCTCCGGCCTACGCGCCGCCGCCTCCCGCGTATTCGCCGCCGCCCCCGGCCTACACACCGCCGCCCCCGGCCTACACACCGCCGCCGCAGCCGCAGGCCTTCGATATGCCGCCGCCGATTCCCGCGAGGCAAGTTGCCCAGCAGGCCCCGATGGCTCCCCCTCCTCCCGCTGCGCCCGTGCAGGGCCCCGAAGGCCAAGAGCCCGTGTCGAAAGTGCGCTGCCCGCAGTGCAAGCACATCGTGCCGGTCTTCACCATGGAGCGCCCCACCCCGATCCGCTGCCCGAACTGCGGCAAGCGCGGGATGCTGACGAAGTAGGCGGAAACCCGCGCGCCGTGCGGCGCGCCGCCTCGAAAGCTCGTTTAAATCGAGCGCGCGCACGCCGCGCGCTACTTCTGCCGCCGCCGCAGGCCGACGATGAGCGCCGCACCGAGCACCGCCATCACCGCGGCGCTGGCTTCGAGGCCGGGCGATCCCCCGCCCTCGGTGGGCTTGGTGGCGGTGACGCCTTGCGTGGTCGAGGTTGACGGCCCCGCGTTGCCAAGCAGATCAATGGCCCACACCGTCACGTAGTACGTCTTGCCGAAGGTCCCCGTCCACTTCTCCGTGGTGCCCGTGACGACGCGGCCGCTCGCCACATCCGTGCCGCCCGGCGTCGTGCCGATGCTGATGCGGTACTCCTTCACGCCGGAGCCCGCGTCGACGGTGCCGTTCCAGGACGCTTGGAGCGTGGGGCCCGTCGGGACGAGCACGACGACCTTGAGGCCCACAGGGGCAGCCGGGCCGCTGCGGTCGGAGGTGAACGAGACGGAGCTCGACACCCCCTCGTTGCCCGCGAGGTCGACGGCCGCGATCGTCACGGAGTAGTGGGTCCCGTCGGTGACCGCGAAGCTCGTGTCGAGGCCCGTGACCGAGGTGACATTCACGTTCGTCCCGTCGGCGACCCGCACCACATAGTGGTCCACGCCGGAGCCGTTTGCCGAAGGCGCGTCGACCGACGCGTTCCACGATACCGAGACCGACGCGTTGGCCTGGAACGACTGCATGGCGTGCGCCACGGGCTGGCTCGGCGACTCGTCGTCGACGAGCACGCCCGGGGCGGTCGCGGCCGGGCCCACGTTGCCGGCAAGGTCGACTGCGCGCACTTCGAAGAAGTACCGCATCCCGGGAGCGATCGATGAGGCGGTGTAGCTTGTGCTCGCCCACGCGAGCGTCTCCACATCACTGCCGCCCTGGCTGGTGCCGAGGGTCACGAGGTAGTGGTCGACGCCGGAGAGCGCGTCGGTGGACGCCGTCCAGCTCCACGTGAGCGCGGTGCTGTTGGTGACCGTGGAGGGGGCGGTGACCGGCGCGGGGCTCGTCGGCGGACCTTGGTCGACGGTGACGGCCGGCGACGAGGCAAACGCGCCCTGGTTGCCCGCGATGTCGACGCCGGCGACCGACAGGTAGTACGTCTGCCCGCTGACGCCAGCCCCGAAGGTGTAATTGAGTCCAGCCGTTGTGGCCGTCTGGACTTCGGCGCCTCCCGGGGTTGTGCCCACGCGGACGGCATACAGGGCCACGCCTGAGCCCGACTCGGGGGCCGCCGTCCAATTCCATGTCACCGCGTTCTCTTGGGTGAAGAGGGTCTGGGCCCGCACCGTGGGCACGCCGGGCGCCGTCCGGTCGACGAGGGTCGCATCCGAAGTCATTCCCGTGAGCGAGACGAGGCCCGCGCCATCGACGGCAAAGGCCGTTGCGTAGACCCGGATGTTGTCGGGAAGGCCCGTCATCGTGAAATTCGCGCCCGTCGCGGGGAGGTCGGCGCCAAGCTCCGCGCCGCCCGGCGTGAGCCCGACGTCCACCGTGTAGTGGTCGATGCCGAGCCCCACATCCGTGGCCGCCCCCCATACCCAAGAGGCGGAAGTCTGGTTCGTGACCGCCGGCCCGGTCGGTTTGCCCGGCGCTGACGGCGGGAACGTGTCGCGCAACACCTGGACGACCGAGAGCACGGTCGCGCCCGAGGTGTCGGTGACGCGCGCCGTGATGTTGTTCGAGCCGCCTGCAAGCGAGACATTTGCCGCCCAGTTGGAGGTGCCCACCGCAAGCGCCCACGAGCCGCCGTTGACGGAGACCTCGACGCGGATAAGCGCGCTGAAGTTCAAGGCGATGCGGTCAAGGTAGGGGAGCGGCCGCACCCCATTCGTCGTGAGGTTGACCCGGAACTGGCCGTAGCGCGCGGTGCCGGCCACCGACGCGCCGCTTGACGAAAGCGGCGCCCACGCCGTGTAAACGCTCCCGTCCATGGAAGAACGGAAACTGACCGAGACGGTGGTCTGGACCGGCGTCACGGCGACCCAATCTGCGGTGGTCATTGCCGCCGCCGCCCCCATGTCAATCGGAGGCGTGGCGTAGGACCCGGCGTAGGTAACGTTGAGGTACCCCGTCACATTCCACGAGATCGCCACGTCGTCGACGCCGCAGAAATAATTCGGCGTGGTCGTCGCGTCCGACGCGAAGCGCAAGAACATGGCCGTGGAACCGAGAAGCAGCGCAGTGGCGTTGTAGGTAAACACGGTGTGGGCTGCCCCGCGCGCGCCGTTCAGGATCCGGGTCTCCGTCGTCCCGTCGCGGCTGAGGTAGGCTTGGAGCGCCGCGTTTGCTTGGCACTGGTAGTGGAAGGAAAGCGACGCGTTGACGATGGGCGTCGAGGACCCCCAGTTGGCCCACGCCGAGGTGGTCCCCGTAGCAATGTGGTAGAGCGCTGGCTCGGTGTCGGACACGCCCCCGGGGGAGCCGACGGCCCAGCCCGTATCGTAGCCGTTCCACACGCTGTTTGCACCCGCCGAAAAGGTGTCCCCAAATTGGACGCGGGTGCCGAGCCCCTGGGAGACGTCAAGGTCCGCGGTGACCTGGAAGTCGTCGACCGAGCAGAACGAGTTGGTGGCCGACGACGCGCCCACCTCGAAATGGACGTACAGGGAGCGGGTGCCTGAAACGAGGGAGGTGACATTGGTGTCCGAGGTGCCCGAGACCGAGCCCCCGGTGGTCAGCAACGCCGTGCGGTTGGCAAACGAGCCGTCCGCCGACACGTAGACGTTGATGAACGCGTTGGCTTGGCAAAGGTAGCCGAACTTCACGCGCCCATCGACAAGCGGCCCGGCAAGCAGGCTGTCCCAGTAGACGTGCTGCGTCGTGGTGCCCGAGTGCGAAAGCGACGGCGGGTCGGCGCTAAGGGTCCCGTCGTTGGTCACTTGCCAGAAGGTGCCCGTCAGGTTCCACATCCAGTGGCTGTCGATCGTGGCGCTGAGGGCAAGGCCGGTGAAGTTCTGCGCGTACTGGAACGTCTCCGTCTGCGAGGTCGCGACGGTAACCCGGTCGCCGCTGGTGTTGACGTTGATTTCGGAGCCGCTGGCGAAATCGGCGGTCGTGTCGAGGACGCGGCGGTCGGGGTTCGGCGCCGAGGCGGTGCCGCTTACGCCAATCGTGTCCGACGCCGTCCATACCCCCGGGGTGGGAGCCGTGACCGTGACCGTCAGGGCGGAGGCGCTAAGCGCGAGGGCCGCAAGGGCCAGGGGCAACAGGACGGCGCACACGTTCGGAAGTTTCGAGCCTTCTTTTGACCGCACACCGACGCCCCCAGGCCAGTACCTCCAATCCACCGACATCGTGTTAGATAAGGGTTCCACATAGCGACCACCGAATGCGTGGAGTCCCGGCGCGCGTTATAGGTTCAAATGGGAAGAGCCGCGATGAAGCGCCGCCCCCGAAAGGGGGGAGGAGCGCGTAACCGTGGGCGCAGCGCCGGGAGCGGGGCCAGCCCCCTATGGCCGGGAGACGGCCCGGAGCCGTTTCGGGACGCACCGGATGCTCGCCCTGCGCGTGCCCGACGGCGTCCGCGTGCTGGATGTGGGCGCCGGCGAGGGGGCCTTTGCCGACGAGCTCCACCGCCGCGGGTGCAAGGTCGTGGCGCTTGAGGTCGACCCCGCGCGCGCCGAAGCGGCGCGCGCGCGGGGCCTCGAAGTGGCTGTGAAAAACCTTGAGGCCGCAGACCTTTCGGACCTCGGCACGTTCGATGTGATCGTGTGCGCCGATGTGCTCGAGCACCTCACCGACCCGGCCGGCGCGCTCCAGAAGCTGAAGGGGATCCTCGCGCCTCGCGGGCGCATCCTCGCGTCGATCCCGAACGTGGCGCACTACGGCGTGCGCCTGCGGCTCCTCGCCGGCCGCTTCGAGTACACGGAGACGGGCATCCTCGACCGCACGCACCTGCGCTTCTTTACGCGCAAGAGCGCGAAGCGGCTCTTCGAGGAGGCCGGGTTCCGCGTGACCCACGAGAGCATCACCGTCGCGCCCCCGACGAGCGGGATGCCCGGCCTGGTGGCGCGGTGGGAGCGGCTCCTTGAGCGAAAGCACGCGGGTAACGCCGTGCACCGCGCGATGTCGGTGATGCCCGGCTTCTTCGGCAGCCAGATTGTGCTCGAAGCCGAGCTTCCCCCTTAGCGCTCCGCCGCGCGCGCAAGCACTTCATAGGTCTCCTCCGCGCATTTCTTCCAGGTGAATCCTGCAGCCCGTTCGAGCCCCGCCTTCGTGAGGCGGGCGCGCTCGGCGGGCTCATCGAGGAGCTTTCCCAAATGACCGACGAGCGCGCCCTCGTCGCGCGGCGCAAAGGTGAGGGCCGCGCCCTCCGCGATTTCCCGGAGGGCTCCGGCCGTCGAACACACGCACGGCACGCCGTGCGCCATCGCCTCGAGCACCGGGAGCCCGAACCCCTCGAAGCGCGACGGGAGCGCGAGCAGGTCGGCCCCGGCGTAAGCGCGCGCGAGGTCCGCGTCCGTTGCGTGCCCGGGCCGGGCCACCGCACCTGCGACCTCGAGGCGCTCGGCTTCCTTCCTTAGCGGTGGCGTCGCGCGCGTCGAGGCGCCCACCAAGAGCAATCGCGTATCGGGCCGCTTTGCGTGCACCTTCGCAAACGCCCGCAGCAGGAGCACCGGGTCCTTGCGGGGGATCAGGGCGCCCACGAACAGGATGACGCGCGCGTCCGGGGGCCAACCGTGGGCCTTGCGGAGCTCCGCGCGCGTGAACGTCCGCTCGGCCTCGGTCAAGGGGGCGACGGCGTCGACGCCGAGTTTCACCGTGACCACGCGCTCGGAGGGCGTGCGCAGGTACTGGATCACCTGCTGTCGGCTCGCCTCCGAGTCTGCAATGATCCAGTCGGACATCCGCGCCATCCGGCGCGTGGCCGCCCGGAAGCGGATGGTCCAAAGCGCCCCCGCGTCCGTGGAAGTGAACGCATAGAGGTCGTGGACGGTCATCACCTTGGCAAACGGCCCGGGCAGCACGCCGAAGTACGGCCCGAACAGGACGTCGAGCCCCTCCCTGTTTTCCCGCGACCAACGGCGCCGTTCAAGCGCGGCGGCAAGGCCGTGCTCCTTCAGGATTACCTCGCGGCCAAATCCCTTCGCGCCGGTGCCAAAGGCGGCTCCGTGGATCCACCCGAACTCGTCGGCATGCGGGCCTTTTGAAAACTCATGCGCCAGCCGGTGGACGTAGCGGTCGATCCCGCCGCCGACGGGCCGGTCGAGCGGGAACGCAATCACGCCGCATTTCACGAGGGTGCCCGCCTTGGCGCGCCGATCGAGCAAGCCCGTACTTCTACCTCACCCCACCGAAGCCCTTTTCCCGTCGCCTGGCAAATCCCCACGGGGGATCAGCGTGCCCACGGCGAAAGCGCAGCTTGCCATCATCGGCGGCACGGGCGTCTACGACCCGTCGCAATTCAAGAACGTCACGCGCGTGAACTTGCACACCCCGTACGGGCCCACCTCGGACGACATCGACATCGGGACGCTCGAGGGCGTGCGCGTCGCGTTCCTGCCCCGCCACGGGAAGGGCCACCGGCTGCCGCCGCACAAGGTGCCGTACCGCGCAAACCTGTGGGCGCTCAAAGAGCTCGGGTGCACGCGCGTGATCTCGCCCTGCGCGGTCGGGTCGCTCAAGCAACGGATCAAACCTGGAGACATCGTGCTCGTCGACCAGTTCATCGACTGGACGAAGAAACGCGACTACACGTACTTCGACGGCCCGAAGACGGTGCACATCGCGTCGGCCGACCCCTTCTGCGAAGAGATGCTCGGAGTGTTCCACAAGGAGGCCAAAAAGCTGAAGGCCCCCGTGACCAAGGGGGGGACCTACCTGTGCATCGAGGGGCCCCGGTTTTCGACGCGCGCGGAGTCGCGGATGTTCCGCCAGTTTGCCGATGTGATCGGGATGACGCTTGTGCCCGAAGCGCAACTGGCGCGCGAGCTCGAGATGTGCTACATCTCCATTGCGACCTCGACCGACTACGACGTTTGGGCCGACCGGCCGGTGTCCGTCGAGGAGATCCTGCGCGTCCTTGACAAGAACGCGACGAACTCGCGCCGCCTCATCCAGGCGGCCATTGCCAAGATCCCCAAGGACCGCACATGCGAATGCAGCCGCGCGCTGCGCGGCGCCGAGCTGTAGGGGGGGCCGCAATGGCCGAGGGCTTCCGCTGCGAACTGGTCACCTGGCCCACCGTCGAGTCATGGGTCGCCTCGCTCGTCACGAAGATGGCGCACGACAACTTCCACCCCGACGCCGTCATCGCCATGGTCCGCGGCGGGCTGGTGCCGGCCCGGCTGATCTGCGACCACCTCGTGGTGAAGAACCTCTATTCGGTGAAGACCGAGCACTGGGGCCTCACGGCGACCCCCGACGGCAAGGCCAAGCTCGCCCAGTCCCTCACCGCCGACATCCGCGGCAAGCGCGTGCTCGTGGTCGATGACATCACGGACACCGGCCAGTCGTTGCTCCTTGCCCGCGACCACGTGAACGGCCTCCACCCGGGCCAGCTGAAAACGGCCACGCTGCTCCACATCGCCCACTCGCTCATCGCGCCCGACTTCTTCGCGCGGGCCATCCCCAAGGAAGAGTGGACCTGGTTCATTTTCCCGTGGAACGTCCGCGAGGACCTCCGGAACATCGTCCCGAAGGCGCTGGAGGACCCGCTCACCTATCCCGAGCTCAAGGAAAACCTCTTCAAACATTTCAAAATCGCTCCGGGCGAAGCGCTCCTCAAGGAGACGCTGGCCGCCTGCGTCGAGGCGGGCACGCTGCGCACAAAGGGCGGCAAGTGGGTCGCCATCGCCAAGTAGCGGCCCCCCGTTGTCGCACAACAGGGGCATGGGGAGTTTTGCCAAAACCTTGTTATACGATCGCCCCCTAAGTTGAATTCCGCGGGGGATTGGGGTTTGGCGGCTTATCGAATCACGGCGCGCTCGCTCGAGCGCCAGCTTGTTGGGGAGCAAATTCTGAAGGAATTCGCGTCGCTGGACGATGTGGCCAGCCGCAAGGAAACGGTGGCGGCCATGCCTTCGCCGAAGGCGAAAGTGGTGCTCGTGCTCGAAGAGGACGACTCGCCCCATGCGGGCGCGCCGCAGCGCCCCCAATAAGGCCCCGGCTTACGCCGTCGGCACTTTCACACGGCCCCCTGCGTACTTGCGCAGGTGGTCCTTCTCCTTGATTTCCTTGAGCAGCCGCGAGAAGGTCTGCGGGTGCTGGAGCATGTACGACGCGAAGCTCCAGGTCTCTTCCTTGAGGTTGTTGATCAGGTCGCAGTTGTTCGTGCACTTGGCGCAGAACTCCTCCTTCTTGAGGCGCTCGCGGACGACCTTGGCCGCGGGGCCCGTCCAGAGCTGTTCGAGCGACCCCTCGCGTAGGTTGCCAAATTTGTAGTCGGGCGTGAGGATGTGGCAGACGAACACGTCGCCCGAGGCGTTCACATACATCGACTTCCAGCCCATTAGGCAGGGGAACGTGCGGTGGCCGTGCATGTAGATGGAGCGGACATTGTTGAAGTAGTAGGCGTAGGCCGGCTCCTTCTCCTCCATTTCCTTCAGGAAGGTCATCATCTGGTCGATCTCGGGGCCCTTCATCTTGACGTCGGAGGCCATGTGCTCGTTGCCGAGGTAGTAGGGCGAGATGATGGCGGGGGTGAGGTTGACATGGTCGGTCTTCGCCTTGAGGCCGTCGTAGTGCTTGCGCATCTCGCCGACGTTGAGGGCGGTCATGACGGCCTCGACCCCGCTTTCGAGCTGGGGGTTCTCCTTGGCGATGACCTGGAGGCGGCGCAGCGACTCGGTGACCTTCTCGTACCCGCCGGGGATGCGGCGGATCTCTTCGTGCTTTTCGCCGATCCCGTCGATGGAGATGTTGACGTTGAGGAGGATGTTCTTGCCCTTGAGGTAGGCGAGCATCTGGCGCGTGATTTTCTCGACGCGGTCGGGCATGAAGCCGTTGGAGGGGATGGCGATGATCTCAAGGTTGGGGAGGTTGTCGGCGGCGGCCTTGACGATCTCGGCGAAATTCTGCTTCATGAAGGGCTCGCCACCGGTGAGGTTGAGCCACCGGAGTTTCTTGAGGTAGGGGTCTTTGAAGAACTTCTCAATCTCCTCAAGGGACATCTCGTTCTCAGGGACCATCTTCCAGATGGAGCACATGCGGCAGCGGGAATTGCACGCGACGGTGGTCTGCATGATCATGAAAGTGGGGTGCTGGGGCTGGGCCGTAGCGAAGGCCATGCGGAAGCCGAGGCCCTTGGCCAGCCCGGGCAAATTGGACAGGACTGGCGAGGTCATTGGAGGGCTCCGGGTGCGCGGACGTGCCGCCATCGATATTTCAATATTGGGGGCCGGTGCGCAAGGAACGTTCCCGTTGCGGCCAGATAAGCTCGCTCTTCGCCCATTGCGGCCGTCATCCCGCCGTCGCGCGATGGGCTTCAGCTGCACGCCGTCTAAGGCGCGCGACGGACTTCCATGGCGTTGATTCCGACGAGCACCAAGGGGGCCGCGCCTCGCACGGCCCACAGCAGCGATGGAAATGATAGCGGGACGACGAGGACCTGCAGCATTGAGGCCACGCCGATAGCGGGGCCAATCCCTTCCGATCGGAGGTTCGCAGGTTCTGCTTGCACCCGAACCCCCACCTTCGAACCGCTCAACGATCCATTCGCTTCATCGCGGTCGCGGGGGGGCCATTTGTGGAGGCCGATGGTGGGGCGGACGCTATCCACGTCCGTAGCGCGCAACCAATTCCTGGAAGCTCCAAAACCGGTCTGCGCTTCCGCCCATCATCCTGAGCGCGCGGAGGCGAAGGGCATGAGCCATCGCGTACAGGAAGAACCCCAAGACAGAAAGCACAACGAACGCGCCTGCGTACGCGTACCGTGTCGAAGAATATGGCGCGACCATGAAGTAAGCCCATAATGCCCAAAAGAGTGCCAAAACGACAAGAAACGTTCCACTCACGAACATTTGCACGCTTCGCTTAAGGATCCGGCCCGGCGCGCTGTCGGCGGCGGGCAGATCTGGCAGGTTCGACTGCGCACCTTCGGCGAAGAGAGGCGCCTCCGGCGGCCGTGGGCCGAACTAACAGATTTGAGGCGTCTATATGGACGTGTCTCCAGAGCCAAGATGGCCGCCTTGCAGGAGCCTTCCTTCCAGTGGCCCGCCTATCGCTGCGCATTCGCTGACCGCGTCTTACCCTCGGCGACGATGCGCTGGAGGAGAGCCTCATATTGGGAAACCGACCGGTCGAAGCTGAAGACTTCCTTGGTGCGCGCAGCGATTTTCGCGCGGTCGAGTTTGAGCACTTGGGGGATGAGGGCGGCAGCTTCCTCGACGGTGGTGTAGAACGCGCCGACCTCGGGGGGCACGGCCTCGGGCGCGCCGCCGACCTTACGGCACACGACGGGGACGCCGGAGGCGGCGGCCTCGACGGTCACGTACCCGAACCCTTCCCAAAGGGACGGGAAGACGAACACGTCCGACGCGGCGTAGAGGAGCTGGAGGTGGCCCATCGACACCTCGCGCGCGAAGTGGACCCGGTCGGCGACCCCGAGCGAGGCTGCAAGCTTCTGCATCGCCTTCTCTTGGTTCCCCTTGCCGACGACGAGGAGGCTCGCGTCGCCGCCGGCGCGGGTGTAGGCCGCGAGGATCTCCACCACTTCCTTGGGGTTCTTGCGCCCGGCCAGGCGCCCGACGAAGAGGAGGAGCTCGCGGTGACCGAACAGCCACATCTCGTGGACCGCCTCGTCACGCTTGACCGGGTCGAACTCGGAGACTTCGATGGGGCCGTAAATGCGCTCGACGCCGCCGCGCTTGGCCAGGAAGTCGCCGCCGGCCGCCTCAGCGTGGCCGCGCCGCTTCATGCGCGCGTTGACCGCGCGCTCCTCGGAATCGGATTCCACGACAACGGCGTCCGACTGCAGGAGCGCGTAGTCCTCGTACTTGTCGTAGCGCCGAGAGAGCCACTTCACGGCGAGGTCGTTGAGGCCCGATTTCGAGAACGGGCGGATGTTCGACATTCGCAGCTCCGAACGCTCGCCCTCCCAGGTGCCGGACATGTGGGAGAGGATGGGGTAGGGGAGGCGCGCGTACGCGGCGCGGGGGAGCAACGTCATGTTTGATTGAACCTCGACCACATCGAAGGCGCCCTTGCCCTTGGCGAGAACGGCATTAACGGCGTTCTTCCCAAAGGAGAGAGCGAAGGCCATTGGCGCTTTGAGCCATGTCACTTTTTCGAAGGCGATCTTCGGGTGGTTCTCGACGGGCTTGAGGTCATTGTCGCGGGTGAAAACCGTGACTTCGTGGCCCTCGCGCGCCAGCCCGTTGGCAAGCCCCCACGCCAGCGTCCCGACGCCACCCCAATGGAACGGCGGGTACTCCGCGGACAGGAGGGCGACGCGAAGCGGGGGCATGGTTCGGAAGTGGGGCCCTCCCGTAATGTAGCTAATCCACTGGGCGCCGCCTGAATGGGATGGCGGAAGCCGATGAAGAGGGCGTGGCCTGCCGCGCGGGTTTTTGGGAGCCTCAAATGACCGGCCGATAGTTTCGCCGCGCCCGACGATATATCGAGAGGGGCAAGGCGATCCCCAGCACCGTTTCATATAGCCCGTGCCAGAATCACACTCAACGAAGGGCCCGCAATCCCGGCGTTGGAGGGGCTTTGAGCATGCCAAAGGCGAAGAAGGCGTCCCTTGCCGAGGTTATCGCGGAATTCCAGCCGATCGAAATCGATTGCACGTGCTTTCCGATAGCGTTGGCGAACGCGGGAAGGCTGATCGGCCGGCAAGTTGACGGCGGGCACATGATCAGGCGGCTTGATGAGGAAGGGATTATCAAGAAATGGAATCAAGGCGTTGTCGATGTGGGCAAGGCAGAGCGTGCGCTGGCTCCGTACCTTGAGGATCACGGAATTCGAGCGACGTTTCATCGCAAGCTCCCCTTCGACCAACTCATGCTCCTCGTGGAACGAATCCCTTCCTTTCCCCAAGAGCATGGGCTTGCCGTGGCCATGTCCCACGGCTATGTGCGGCAGTACCACAACCTGGTGGACGACCTGCCGACGGCGCACTTCGAGCGCGTTGACTATCTGGGCCCGGCACATGACGTGGTGGTCATCGGCAAGGAGGGAGAAGACCTGCTGCTGCACGACGGTGATCCGGCCTTGAAGGCAAGGCACCAGGAGGCCGGGTGGCCGGCGGGCGTGGTCAAGATCGAGGTAGAAAGGTTCAAAGCGTTCTACCATCAGGGCGAGGCCGCCAGAGAGGCAACCGTCCTGGAACGCATGAAGCCCGTCCAGCCGAAGGCGAAAGAGCGCGGGATTGCCGCACCCCCCCGCCGCGAACCTAGGCTGGCCGACTTCGACACCCGGAAGGCGGAAAAACAATGAGCGAACGTAATCTTGGGATGGGCCACATTATCCAAGCGACGTCAAGGCGGGAGCTCTCTGACCTGGTATCGCAGCTGCTAATCAACGAGACCGGGGGAGCCTTCTGGGCCGAGCCGGCCGAAAACGAGACCCTGTATCTGGCAGGGCGACGCTCGTATTTCGTCCCGGTCGTTGGCGGCGAAACTGAGAAGGTGGTGACCCCACTCCACAGGATTCTACGAAAGAACTTCACGAGAGAGGGCCGCACCTTCACGGTTGTGGTACCTTCGGTGCAGGAACTCCATCAAGCATTTGATCGAGCAGAGGACCTTCGAGACTCAACATCGTACAAGGCCGTAATCCACACGTTTAGCCCAAGCGTGGCAATGGTCGACAGCGTCGGCAATCAATTGAGCAGATTCAAGCTTGCTTACGAACGCTATCTCCAGAAGGGCGAGCCCCTGCCCCACAGCGGGGCAATCGATTCCAGGTACGTCAATCAGATGTTCGCGTTGGAAATCATAAAAGGGAATCGGCGAGACGGGTACCAACTCACAGAGCGGGCGTCTGGGTACATTGAGCACTATCGAAAAACGTACGGCGAGGAAGGCATCACGTTCGACGCCGGCGATCCCACTCCCTTCCTCGCCCTTTGCGTCCAAGATCCCGAATATCTGAGCAAGGAATTCGGGATCGGGATTCCGAAATCATATTTTGGGCTGCTCCACGCCCTCTTCCTTCAAAGGCTCACTCTGTCAGGCCACACCGGGGCGCGCAGACCTGGCGTCACGCTGCGCCACCTGGCACTAATCTTGCGGCAGCGCTGCTATGGCCGGGTAGCCGAGGCAGATTTGCACACCCGAATTGGCAACCTCATTCGTACGCACGCGGTAGAGGATGTTGATGCCAAACATGAATGGTTCACGATCCGCGATTCGTGGTTCAGCAGAGCCAAAGAAGCATTCACAAAGTCCCACCAAGAAGCCCTCGCACTCGGTTAGTGTCGGGGCTTAGCGCCCTTGCCGCAGGATCCAGTGCGACGCCTCTCCGAGGTTCGTCGCCTTGTGGTTCGGCTTGGGCGGCTCGCCCGTGGCCTCTTCGACCACATCGGGCCTTGCCATCGGCGCCACGCCGCGGCCATAGGCCGTGTCGACCTTGACCGTCCGCACGCCGGCCGCGTTGCCCGCGCCGACGTCGACATCGCTGTCCCCCACCATGTACGACCCCTCGAGGTCGATGCCGTACTCGCGCGTCGCGCGCATGATCATCCCGGGCTTCGGCTTCCTGCACTCGCAGTCAACTCGGTACGGCGTGTCCCCGGCGCTCGGGTGGTGGGGGCAGAAGTACACGGCATCGAGCTTGAGCCCCTCGGCGGCGAGAAGTTCTTCCATCTTGTGCTCGCCGATCCAGAACTGGTGCTCGTCGAAGATTCCGCGCGCGATGCCCCCCTGGTTCGTCGTGACGATCGCCATGTACCCAGCGGCCTTGAGCCGGCGGATCGCGTCGGCCGCGCCGCCGATGAGCTCGATCTGCGAGGGCTCCCAGAAGTGCCCGTACTCGCGGATGATCGTGCCATCGCGGTCCAGGAAGACGGCGGGCCGCCCCTTCACTTACGCGTCCCCCCGTGCGGTTTCCACGGTCACGATTCCAAAGGCCCGGCACCACGCCATCGAGAAGCGGTTGATGCGGCCCTGCATCCCCTCGTCGAAGGGCGTGAGCCTGGCGGTCATGGCGCGGGTCACCTGCGACTCCGAGACTTTGCGCGTCTTGTCGACTTCTGCGGCCTTGGCAGCAAGCGCGCGGTTGCGCGCAAGCGAATCGAGGACCGCGCGGCCGATGGCCCGCCGTTGCTCGCGCCGTTGCCCTTTGGGAACAGGCCCCGCGGCCGCCTTGTTCGGCACGCCGTCGGGGCGCAGGGATGCCGGTTTGGGAAGCGCCAGCGCGAGCAAGTCGGCCGCGAGCACTGGCTTCAGAATCCAGCGCGTCCACGGCGTGTAGTGGAGGTAGATGGCGGCGAGCCGGTTGCGCTCCCACATGTGGAGCATCTCGGGGGTCGAGGGGCGGCCCTCGGGGGGCAGCGCGTGGTGCACGTGCGCCTCGGGGACGAGCAGGATGCGGCCTCCCTGGAGACGGAGCCGCCACCCCAGCGCGACGTCCTCCCCATAGGCCCCGAACTCGGGGATGAACAGCTCGTCGCCGCCGTAGGACTTTCGCACCGCAAGCGCCGCGCCCGAACCGTAGAACACGAGCTCACGGTCGAGCGGGAAGGGGGTCGCGCAGTTGCGCCCCGCCACCGAGAGCGTCGCCAGCTTTGCGCCTTCGGCGTGAAAGCGCGCGTTCGACTTCGCGTACCCCTCGCCCTCGTTGAGGATCGGGCTGTGCGTGCAGGCGATCGACTCCCCGTCGTCGGCCCACAAAGGGGCAAGGAGTTTCTCGAGCCAGTCATGCTCGACCCATGTGTCCTGGTTGAGGAGCACCACGATGGGCGCTTTCGCCTCGCGGTAGCCGAGGTTGTTGCCGCGCGCGAAATGGAGATTCTGCGTTTGCTTCAGCAGCCGTACTTCGGGGTAGTCGCCGTCCACAATGTCGGGCGTGCCGTCGGTCGAAGCGTTGTCGACGCAGATGACCTCGAAGTCCTTCTCGGTCTGGGCGCGCAGCGAGTCGAAGAGCCGGCGGACGAACTTCGCGCCGTTGTAGGTCACGACGACCACCGAGGACGCCGGGATCATTTGGCGTCCTCCGGCGGCGGGTCTGCGTCGGGCACCTCGCGGGCCCATGCCCCCCGCGGCGGCGGGGGGACTTCGATGTCGACCTCCATGCGCGGCGCCGTGCCGTCCATCTCGCCGGCAAAGTCCGCGCGCGGGCGGCGCTTGAGGTAGATGGCAACGCCGACGGCCGCCACGCCGAGCAGCGCCGCGCAGACGGTCGTGCCCGCTTGGAGCGCGGCTGTTGCTTCGGGGCTCGAGCGCAGCGGCGGCGTCCGCGTGAGCAGCACGGTGATGTTGCCCTGGGGCACGGCGTCGTGGTCCCGCGAGTTGTCGAGGTTATCGACGATCAAGGTGAAGGACTGGATCTTCGACCGCGGATAGAAGTCGAACGTCACGCTCGTGTCGTTGTCATGCGCAAGGACAGCGTCGAAGTTGCCGTGCGGGTACGCGCTGATCAGGTCGGTGGTGCGCACGATGTACAGGTCGAAAGGCCCGGTGCCGTTCTGGCTCACGGCCTCCACATGCCACGCCGAGCCGTCCGCCGGCGCATAGATGGATTCCTCGTAAAAGGCGCCCGAGGGGATCACAACCGTGTCCACGGTGGGCGGCTGCTCCGCCGCGGCGGCGGGCCAAAGCAGCGCCAAAAAGGCGGCCGCCGCAAGAGGCCGCAGGTTCATTCCAGCGCCCCCGGCGCGGCACCCCGCCACCTTCATATAAGACCCTCTCGATCGGCGCGCAATGGCCAAGCCAGTTGCAACTCCCGGGGGATCTCCGGAGGGCGAAGAAGTGCTCACGCCCCTCCAAAAGATCCTCGCCGGGACGCTCTTGCTTTCGCTCATAACCGTCCCCATCTTTACTTTCGTGTTCTACCTGGCCCCGTTCTACAAGGCCCCGGGCGCCGCGTACCGTGGCGACTATTGGCTCATCGGCGGGACGATCGCGATCGCGCTGTCCGCCGCCTTCTCGTGGTTCTGGATGACGAAGCTGCCCGGCTTGCTCGAGGCGCGGCAGAAGCGGCGCGTCGCGCGCGCGGCCGCTTTGCGCGAGGAGCGGCGCCTCGAGAAGAGGGCCGAACAGGAGCTGCTGCGCTCCGACCGCGTGGCCAAGACGGCGGCCCTTGCAGACGAAGAGGAGTGACGCCGGGGATCCCCTCCGCCTGGGGGCGGGGGCCCTTGACGCGCACGCCCGCGATTTCGGTGCATGCGGCGACGATGTCTTCGAGCTGGACGCCCCACGGGAACGCGAAGACATTGCCCGAGCGCTCGAAGGGCGGCTTGACTTTGCAGCACTTCACGAAGAGGAACGTGCCGTCGCCCACATCGGGGTGTTTGAGGGCCGGGCAGATCTCGGTGAAGGCCGCTGGCTCGCCGCCGAAAAGTTCGCGGAAGATCCGAAGCGAGAGTTCGCAGCCCACGACGGCCGCCTCGCCGGGCTGCGGGCGGACGGCGGGCGGCTGGTCGAGATACCGCGTGAGCGCGGGCGAACACGCGGAGAGCCCGGCGGTCTTGCAGGGGAAGAACACGAACCGGTGGTCGGAAAGTTCGTCGCCGAGCGCGTTGAGGCTCTTCCCCTCAAACGACGCGAGGATCGGTCTGCCGAACTGGAACGCGCCGAGCGCGCGGGCCACCAGCGTGGTGAGCTTGGCGGGCTCGGGGGGCGTGAGGTCGAAGACGACAACCTGCACGGGCGTCTCGGCGTGGATGAAGTTGACATGCCCGAACTCGCCCTCGACGACCACCGTCTTGCCCGGGTGGGCGGCGGCGGCCGTGGCGAGCGAGTTGGCGTTCATCACGTCAACGCGCGGATCCTCGAGATACACGGTCGAGTCAGGAAGGGACAGCACTTCGACATCGGCGACCGGCCGGAAGAGGCCCTTCGTCTTCTCTTTCACGATACGCGCAACAGCCGTGTCGTGGCCGCGGCGGAAGATCGCGAAGTCCGTGCGCACATACGCGGAGCGCTCGCGGAACGCGCTGTGCACGGAGTCGTGCGTGAGGGGGAATTCCACCTCGACGACGGCGACATTCGAGCAGTGCTCGGGGATCACGCTCGCCCCATCGGGGGAGCCGCTTAAAGGTTGTCGCGCAAACGCGGCGCAGCGGGAAACGAGGGCGGACGCTACAGCTCCACCTTGATGCGCTTGAGGAACTGGGAGGCCTCATCCAGCGCCAGCTCCATGCCGTCCTCGGTGGGGCAGGCCCCTTTGTAGAAGCAATCCCCGTGCATGCGGTCGGCAAAGAACGAGAGTTCCTTTGATAGGTCGCGGCGGCCCATCGCTTCCAAGAACTCGTGGCGCGATTGGTGCGCATCGGGTCCCGGCGCCGGCGTCCGGTCGTGCTTGCCCATCGCGTGGTCGGTGGCCATATTGACGGCGAGCCACGCCTTCTCGGCGGCTTGGCGAATCTTTAGCGTGTCTTTCTTCGAATAGCCCTCCTTGGCTTCGCCCCGCGCGACCACGAGGACGCCCTCGGCCAGCTGGAGCATGTTTTGGGGCCTGCGGGCAGCGTTCATCGGGCAAACACTCCGGGCTGCGCGTTATCAAACTTTTCGTGATAGGTATCGCTGTTCTGTCAGCCGCAGCGCACGGCGCGGGTGGAGGCGCGCCCGAAACCTACTTTCCCCTAGCACGCCGCTCTCGAAGCGGCGGGATTCGTATGGCGACCTTGGCCGACCTCGGCGAGCGCGAGGCGATCCGCCGCCTTCAAGAGGTCCTCGGCAAGCGCGCCGCGGAGGCCGCGCGGCTCGACGATGCCGCGGTTGTCCGCGTCCCGGGCGCGCCCGCGTCGGAAATCGTCGCGACCACCGACACGCTATCCTTCGCCACCCACCGGATGCACAACGTGCCCTTGCGCACCTTCGGGTACTTCGCTTGCGCCGTTTCGATTAGCGACCTGGCTGCGATGGGCGCCAAGCCCCGCGGGATGCTCGTGGCGCTCGGGCTGCCGCGCACCACGCCCGAAGGCGACCTCCTCGACCTCGCCTTAGGCTTCCGCGCCGCTTGCAACAAGCTCGACTTTGACCTCTGGGGGGGCGACCTGAAGGAAGCGGAGGCGCCCTACGTCACCGGCACTGCCGTCGGGACCGTCCCGCGCGGCCGCGCCCTGCGGCGCGCGCGTGCCATCAAGCCGGGGTGGCCGGTCGCCGTGACCGGGTTCCTCGGGCGCGCCGCGATGGGCGCGGCGCTCGCCGCCAAGGGCGACGCGATGGGCCACGAGCTCATGTACAACCTCGAGCCGCGCGTGGAAGCGGGGCAGGCTGCTGCCGCACTCGGTGGGCAGATTGCCTGCATCGATTCTTCCGATGGCCTGACGGCTTCGCTCTTGCACTTTGCCGCCGTCAACCCCGGCGTCGGATTCGAGATCGACGAGGCTTCGCTCCCCGTGCACCCGGGCCTTCGCAAAGAGCTCGGGCCCGAGACCGCGCTGGCCCAGGCCCTCGACTGGGGCGGCGACTACGAGCTTGTGTTCTGCGCGCCGCCGCGGACGATGACACGCCTCAAGGAGACGATGCGGGGGCGAAGAATCCCGTTCACGGTCGTCGGCCGCGCCGTTGGGGACGACGGACTTTTCCTCGTGCGCGGAGAGTCGCGCGAGAGGCTTGGCCTTCGGGGCTACGAGCATTTTCGCTCGAGCGCCGCCGCTTCGGGCGCGACGGCCCCCCCGTGAGGCCGGATGGTTCTACGGAATCGACGCAACCCACCGTTCGAGAACGATGGAGAGGACGACCATCACAGTTGCCGCCACCATCGCCGCCCCGACGACTGACAGGGGGAAGGCCACCCCACGAACCCAAGCCACTCCCTTGAATTCGGCTTGTAAGCTCTCACGAAGTCGCGTGATCTCGGAAGTCCCCACCTCCGAGTCGAAGCGCACGTACAGAACCCAACTGCCCGGTCGGGCGGCGAGCACAAAATCTGCTTGTCCTGAGATCCTGGGCATTCCCGCATCCGTCCACAGAGAGCCCTCGCGGCCCGTTGCATCACCGACGATTTCAAGAACGCGACGCCAAGCGTCGGGGGGGATCCCCGAAAGCCAGAACCTCCGCCCTCGAAGACGAGCCATCCAGATCGCGCCCCCCAAGCCCGGGACCACAAGAACGGCCGCCAGCACCAGGAAGAGGATTCCGACCGTCGCAGCCCAAGCCCAGAACATTTCAAGGACGGAGAAGATTGAGAAAGCCAACGATGACAAGTCGACCACGCGAGGCCGCGGAGCGAAAAGCGCGGCGCCGAAACCAACGAAAACAGATAGTAGCATGACGCCCATCGCAAGACCTTCACCAAGCATGAACCCACCGCGGCGAGAATGAAGCACGTCGCATAAGACCAGGGAGCCGTTGGCACCCGCTCGGTTAACCGTTTCAAAACAATAGCGCACCCCCGCGGAGTATCTACGCCTTGTGTCGCCGCACCGCTCCGCCCGGCGACTCCTCGCCGAAGATCTCCGCCTCGAAGGCGAGCACCGTCGCCTCGTCGCTTTTCCAAAAGTCCGGCTCGAAACCCGCCTTTTCGCAAGTATGCTCCAGGAACTCCTCGGGGCCCCAGTCCCAGTCCGTGGCCACCTGCGGGAGGAGGAGTCCGCCCCATCGCCCCTTGCGGACGATCAGCCCGTGGCGCCCCACGACCACCCCGTTCACGCGGTCCTCGGGCCGCTCGGCATCGATCGGCCGTGGCGGCGTAAGCAGCGACACCTCAACCACGATCCCCGCCAGCTCAGCCTTCGTCACCGGCTGGAACCGCCCGTCCTCCGTGGCGGCCGCGCGCGCGGAAGTTGCAAGCGCTTCCTTGAGCGCCATCACCGGCTCGGCGAAGCCGACGCACCCGCGCAGCTTTTCGCCCGGGTGTGTCGTCAGTGTCGTGAAGACGCCCGCCTTGCGCTCGAAGGCCTCGGGGAGCGACAAGCGGGGATTTCGCGCCTCCCCGGAAACAGCCGCTTCCACCACGGCGCGCGCCGCGCGCACGGCGGCTTCGCCTTCGGCGTCCGAGTACGCGTGCTCCGCGCGCGGCCCGGACTTCGCAGCGGTCATCCGACCCCGCAAACCGCGCTATTCCTCTTCACCGTATCGGCGCGGGCGCGGCGGAGCCCGCTCGCGGTCGCCAAAGAGGTCCACCGGCGGCGGCAGGCTCCCGTCTTCCAAGAGCGGCCTCGACATGAAGATCTGGATCGAGGAGACATTGGCCCGCTCCCCGTCCTCCCCCTCGAGGACCTCCGTCGCAATCTGCACATCGTCCACCGTGGCGTCCTTGATGTAGCGCCGCCGCACGATCTCCGCCACGTCGACCGCCTGCGAGATCGATTTGCCGCGGGCCTTGAGGATCACGGCGCCCGCGTCGTTCATCTGTTTCGACGCGGCGATGACATAGGTCATGCGGGGCTTTCGCCCGATGTACACGGTCTTGTCGTCGGGGGCACGCGCCATGCCCGGAACCCCACAGGGGATCGACGGCGCCCCCAAATCAACGTTGCGCGCCCTCGGGGGCGGAACCGGCGAAGGCCGCAGGCGGCCTACAGGTTGACGCCGACGAGGGTCTCGGTCATCTCAATGCCCTCGACGCCCCGGATGTCCTTCACCACGACCGCCAGCGCGTCGGTGATGTAGTCCTTCTCGAGCCGCAGCACGATGTCCCACGCGCCGGTCACCGCGCGCGCTTCCACGACGCTCGGGATCGCCTGCAGGGCCTTCAGCACCGGCTCGATGAGCGTGGGCTTGGTCTTGATCAGCACGAAAACGGTTTCGACCAAACGCCACCTCCCCCGCCTGATATTGCCCGGAGCCAGCAGACTAAAGCGCGCGCCGATCGCTGGGTCGCTTGATAAGCGTTCGCGTGTTTGCGCGCCCGGCAAAGTAGGGGCGTCCAGCACCGCTGGCCGCCCCCCGCCCCGGATACCTTTTTGTAGCGCGCACGGGGCTTGCCAAAAGAGTTGCGTTGGCGGCACATTCCAGCCTTTGGGCGTACGCGAAAGTATGCCGTCTCGAGTACCTGCGGGGCGAAGCCCCGGCGGTGCTGATCCCCGCCCTCATCACGACCACCTCCCTGCGCGCGCTCTTTTCCCCGGCAGTGCTCGAGGCGGTGGCGGTATTCGCCGTGCTTTACCTTTCGGGGTTTATCGTCAACGCGCTTGCCGACCGCGACCTCGATGTCAAGTACGACACCTTCAAGCGCCAGATCGGGGAGGCGACGGCGCGCCTGGGCGCCAAGCGCGTGCGCGTCCTGCTCGGCGCCCACCTCGTGATCGCCCTGTCGCTTGCGGCGCACCTCTCCATCGCGATGGCGGCCCCCGAGCTCTTTGGGCTTGCAGCTGTCGGCACTTTCCTCGCGATGGCCTACTCGCTGCCGCCGCTCCACCTGAAAGTCCGCGGCGTCGCGGCGCACGCGGTCGCGCTGTCGCTCTCCGCGTTCGCGATCCCGTTCCTTTTCCTCTACCGTGTAGCGGCCGGCGAAATCGACGCGATCGGGTTGGGGATTTGCGCCGCATTTACGCTAACGCACTACGGACTCACCTACACAAATCAGGCGTACGACTTCGACCTCGACCTCAGGGAGGGCGTCAAGACGCCGCCGGTGCGTTTGGGATTGCGGCGGTCGCTTGCGGCCTCCGCGGCGATGGTTGCCGTGGGGCTCCCCGCACTCACGTTCGGGCTCGTTTTCCTCGCGCTGTCTCGCCCCATCGTCGCAGCCGCGTGGGGGACCCCCGGGGCTTTCGCGATTGCCCTGGGGACGCCCGCCTTGCTTTGGGCAGGCTACGCCGTGCCGCTGCGCGGCCTTGCAAAAATGCGCGCGGCCGTCCGCGAGGCCCCATCGGAATCCGAGGCGGTCCCGCGGATGCGCACCGTGGTCAACTACGCCAATTTCCACGCCGCTGGCATCGCTGCGATGGCCGCTTTTGGGCTGCTCTTCTTCGCGGCCACGGTCCAAGCGAGCGTCGTGCTCGACAATCAGGCCGTCGAGTCGCTCGAGTTTTCAGGCGAGCCCACTGCCGGCCCCGGGCCGTTCACCCATACGCTCGTGTTCACCCTCCACATCCACAACGGGGGCGCGCGCCCGCTGCCGCCGTGGGCCGTCCAGGTCGTTGTCAACGCGAGCGAACCGGGGGGCGTCTCCCACACGCGCGTGCACATTTGGATGACCCCGCTGCCCCCAGGGGCCACCGTTGAGATCAGCGGCTACGTGTTCCCGACCCCCGCGCAGTTCAGCGGCGTGCGCCTCGATTTCACCCTGCGCATCGACTCCAACCGCGACGGCCTTGACTACCGCCAGGTCGACGCCGCATCCCTTACCGTCCCCTGAGCCGCGCGAACAAAACCGCGGCCCACCCAGGCTTCCCCCCACGACTGCCGCGCTTTCGTTCCTGTTGCGTCAACAATTAAATAGCGTGCTCGGGCTGGCCCACGTCCTTCAAACGGGGGGCGCAAGTGACCTTCATCCAGGCGATGGCCCGCATCTGCCGCGCCGAGTACATCAAAGGCGAACTGCCCGCCGTATTCATCCCCGCGCTCCTCTGCGCCACCTCCTTTGGGACCCTGTTCTCGATCCAGGTGATCGAGTCGATCATCGTGTTCTCGCTGCTCTATGTCACGGGCTTCATGATCAACTCCGTCACCGACCGCGAGATCGACCTCAAGTACAGCACCTTCAAGCGGGCGATCGGAAACGCCGCGGGAGAACTCGGCGACCGGCGGATCCTCGGGCTCATCGCCGGCCAGATCGCGGTGGGGATGGTGCTCACCGTCGACTTGGCCCAGCGGATCAACAACCTGTGGCTCGTTCCGCTGGCGCTCGGCGGCCTGTTCCTCGGGCTTGCGTATTCGGCAAAGCCGTTCGCCTTCAAGACCCGCGGGGTGGCGGCGCACGCGGTCTCGCTGTCCCTTTCGGCGTTCACGGTCCCGTTCCTGTTCCTCTACATCGCTGCGCGCGGGTCGCTCGACGCGCCCGGTGTGCTCCTCGTGTCCGCTTTCAGCATCTCGGCGTACTCCCTCGAGTACATCAACCAGGCTTACGACTTCACGGAGGACCTGAAGGCGGGGGTCGCAACGCCTGCGGTGCGCATGGGGCTCCGGCGGTCGCTGCGCTTCGCGTTCACGCTTTGCGCGATCTCCCTTCCGCTCCTCGCCTTTTCGCTCGGGTACTTCGCGCTCTCGCGGCCGGCCGTGGCGCTTGCGGCCGGAGCCGACGCCCGCCCCCTCATCGCACTTGGAGCCGTCGCGGCCGTGACCGCGGGCTACTTCCTCCCCTTGCGGGGCATGGCGCGTCTTTCGCGCGAGGCGAAGGCCGCGGGATCGGACTCCGACGAGCTGGTGGCGGCGGTGCACCGCGAGTGCAACTACTCGCTTTGGCAGGCGGCCGGGGTCACGGGGCTTGCGAGCTTCGCCCTTGCCGTATTCATGGTGTCGGCTTCCGTCACGGGCTCGCTCTCCGCCTCGGCCGGCCAGGGATTTGCCTTTGACAGCTCAACGGCAGCGTCAAGTTCGATGGACGCGGGCCTGCCGTTTGCCGACATCAGCGGCGCCGTACTCGGGCGGGCTGCGGCCCCCAACTTGCCCTCCCAGGCAATCGTGAAGGTCGAGTTGTTTTCGGGTGGCGATGCGCTCCCGTACCGCGTCGCGCTCGTGCCGATCGTACTGCCCCACGAGGGCGGCGCCGCACCGTTCCACGCTGCACCCCAGCCGATGCGCGTGGGCGCGCAAACCACCGCGAAGTTGACGCTGCTCGTGGACGCCACGCTCTCGGGCGCCGCGCAGACCGCGGCCGTCGTCCTCGAGTTGGCCGTGCGCTCCGCCTGAGCCGTTAGGGCGGCGGGGGAGCGGGCGGAGCCCGCTTGCGCGTGGCGAAGACCCAGAGGCCCAGGCAAGCCGCCGCGAGCCCAACGACCGCCAGCCACTCGAGGATCGGAGGGGGCGGCGGGGCCGTGAAGTCGTAGCTCACTTGGAAAGTCCGCGAGAGAGTGCCGCCTTCGGCGATGAGCACCAGCTCGATCGCGCCGCTTGCGCCGGCGTCGGCGGGGCCGAAGATGCGCACTTTGAGCGTGACGTTTTGCCCCGGCGGCACGACGAAGGTGTCGTTTGCCGGCTCGAGTTCGACGCGCGTGCCCACCGGCACGTACCCCAGGAGCACGGTCACCGGCTCGGGGGTGTTGCCGAAGTTCTCGACGAGCACATTGCGCACCAGCGTGCGCGTCCCCTCGCCGGCCGCAACCGAGAGCGTCGTGCGCAGGTCGTGGACGGCCTCCACGCGCACTTCGAACGTCGCGTTCACGCTCACGCCGAGGCGGGCGTCGGCCGCGCTCAGCGTCACCTTGTAGGGACCGGCGAAGGGAGGCGCGGCGAAGTGCGTCGTGCCGTTGACCACAGCGGCTGCGCCCGGCTCGAGCAGCCCGGCATCGGGGGGCAGGGTGATCGTCAGGTTGGGGTCGGCGCCAAGCGCGGCGAGGGCCGGGATGAGGTTCGTGTTCCCGGTGTTCGTGAGGCGCACATGGAATTCGGCCGTGCCGTTGGCTGGGGCGGCAAGGTGCGGCTCGAGGGGCTCGACGGCAAGGGCGGGCGCGGCCCTCACGCGCACCGACACGATCGCCGTAAAGCGCATCCCCGATGAGTCCGACACGGCAACCGCCTCGACCGTATACGGCCGGTCGGCGGCCGAAAGCCCGGCATCCGTGAGGGTCAGGTGTGCGGAGGCCGCCTGCGAGGGAGAAAGCGTAAAGGTGGCCGCATCCACGCGAGCCTGGAGCTTCGGCTCCATCGCTTCGAGCGACAGCGTGAACGTCTCGCGGCCGTTGCCGGTGTTCTGCAGCAGGAGCGTGACGTTCGCAGTCCCCCGCGCGTCGAGTTCGAGGTCGCTCGGCTGCGGGCGCAACGTCGCGCCGTAGCTTTCGTTGACCGCGACGCGGATGGACGCTGAGGCCGCCACCAGGCCGTCGCCGCGGGAGGAGGCCCCCACTTCGAAGGTCGCTTCGTCGCCGCCTTGCGCCGCCGCCGGCAGCAGCACATCGACGGTGATCGTTGTGGTATTGCGCCCCGGCAGGGTCGCGGTCGTCGAAACGAGGGCCACTTGCCAGGTCGCGTTGGACAGGTTGGCCACCGAGAGGTCGTAGGTGTCGGCCTCGGTGCCGCGGTTTTGGAGCTCGAGCTCGATGGCGGTCGGCGTGGGCCCGAGCGACGCCCGCGCCGTCCCGGGGGGGCCCCTGAGCGCCACGGAGAAATTCACGACTTCCACGGTGCGGGACTGCACGTTGTTCGAGGCGTTCAGCTCAAGCGCGCCGGGGGGTTCGCTCGACACGCGCAGTTCGAGCCGCTGGGTGCCCCGCGCGGCGGTGAAGTTCCCCGTCCAGGGAACGCGGTCGCCGGGGTGGAGGGGCCCCACCGTGAAGTTCGCGACTTCCGTGACGTTGCCGCCGGTGTCGGTGAACACTGCAGTGATGCGGGCAAGGGCGATGTCCTCGAACCCGAGATTTGCAATTTCGCTTGCCGCGTCGACGACCTCCGAAGGCAGCGGCAGGTCTTGCGACAACACGATGGGCGCGACGGCAAGGTCAGGGAGCGGCCGCGTGACGAGGAGGTCGAGGTCGAGGTACGCGACGACGGAGGGCGTGCTTGCCGATCGGACGAACAGGGTGACGGGGGACGCGCCTTCCACCGCCGAGGCGTTGGCGGAAAGTTGCAGCGTGATGTTGAACGGCGGGGGCGGCGCGGTGGAGAGGCTCACGGCGCCGGTGGTCCCGGCGCCCGAGACGCCCGGGGGCAGCCCCGACCACCCGATGTCGAAGCTCGGGTAGGGCGAGCGCGGCGTGAGCGTCAGGTTGACCGTGCGCGTGCGGTTGACCGCGACGGCGAGCTCGGTAAGGGCAGGCGCGAAGGTGACCAGAGGCGCCTCGACATGAAGGAGCCGCTCGACCGTGGTCGAGGGCACGCCCGAGGCGGACACGGCGCGGAAGGTGAATACGACGTCCCCCGAATCGGCCCCCGCGTCCAAGACGGCCGACGCCTGGAGCGGAGCTGCGCCCTGCGCCACCGGCGCGAAGTCCGCCCATCCGGCCTTGGACTCCGCCGTGACCTCTCCGCCACCCTGCAAAGTCACGGAAACGGACGAACCGAAGCGTCGCGCGACGGCCTCTCCCGGCGACGGGGAAAGCACCTGGAGCGAGGGGCGGAGGCCCCCGGAGGGCACCCCCGAGAGGAACGCCGTGAGCGCTTCGTCCCAGTACCCGTCCTTGGCAAACGCCGTGGTCGGGTAGCGCGGCGAGATCCCAATCGAGGGGAGGTACACCGACATCCCCGACCAGCCGGTGTAGTAGAGGGAGTGCGCCTCGTCAACGAGCGTGGTGTTGAGCGCCTGGCGCGCGGCGGAGGCGGCCGATCGCAGCGACGCGGGCAAGCGGGCATCTTCGGAGAGCAGCCGCGTGAACTCGCCAAGGTCGTAGGCCTCGCCGGTGAACATCGCCGGCGACCCGGCGCGCGCGTCCCTGATCGCCTGCTCGGCCGACGAGGCGTTCGCGGTGCCCGGGTCCTCGACCACGGCCGCGATTTCTGAGCCGAGGGCGCTCACTGCATCGAAGAGCACCGTGCGCACGCTCGACATGCGCACGGCGGACATCATCGTCTCGCCCTGGGCCCCGTAGGGGTCGACGTAGGCGGGCACGAGCGCGCCCGCGAGCGCCTCGGGCGAGATCGAGGGGTCTTCGACCAAAGGTGCAAGCATCGACGCGTAGGGCCACCCGGCGGCCGGCTCGCGGTCCTGGGCCGCGACCTGGAAGTCGGCAAGCCAAGCGAACTCGTAGGCCGCCTCCACGCTCTGCATCAGGCAGGCGTCGAACGCGAGGAGGTCGAAGGGCCGGCCGAGGTGGGACGCGCCGGCGGCCAGCGCCTGCGTGAGCTCGCCAAGCGACAGGTGGTCGTTATCCGTCTCGTCCTCCCCGAAGCCGGAGAGGCCGAACCCGTGGTCCCACAGGACGACCATGTAGTGCGCGGCCGGGTAGGTGTCAACGCCCCACACAAGGAAATTGGCGAGCGTCTGCGGGTCGCCCATGTCCAACTCGCCCATGGACGCAACGAGCGCCGAGGTCACGGTGGCCGTGTCGCTGTCGTGGCCGATCAGGTACCGGCGCGCTTCGGTCCAGTCGCCGTTGCTCGCGTCGTTGCCCGGCGCACGGTCCACCTCGACGGCCATACGCACCGACGCGCTTGCTGGCGCCGACTCCATCTCGTTGAGGTCTTGAATCGCAAACGGCTCGAGGCCGTTGTCGGCAACCATGTAGACAAGGACCGTCCAGTTGACGGGGGCCGCAAGCGGCGCGCGCAACGTCGGCGGCGGGGTAACGGCTCGGTCGGCGACATCGCCCTCAAGGGCCGAGGCGTCGGGCGTGCGCATCCCCGCGGCGGCGGTGCTTTGAGAAAGCGAGTAGGCTGGCGCAGCCACAACGGGCGGCTGCAGGATCGCCGCGGCGGCCGCGCTCGGCAGGGTGAGCAAAACCACGACCAGCAAGGACGCAAGCGGCCGCCACGAGCCCGGAGCCAACACGTAATCCTCCCGCGGCCAGGCTACCTGGCCAGCCTGCGCGCGCGCCATAACTACCTTTCGCGCTTGCACCGCGAGCGCGTCCGGTCGCGAGGCTTACTGCCTTTGCTGAGGCTTCTTGCGGCGCATCATCAAGACCGCGACGGCAGCAACCGCCGCGATCACGACCACGGCCCCCACGACGAGCATCGTGTTGTCACCGGGCCCATTGTTCGTTTTGGGCGTGACGACCACCGTGACGTTCGTGCGCCCCTCGCCGCCGTGGCCGTCCGAGACCCGCAGCGTGACGTCGTGCGTCCCGGCGGCAAGCTTCGTGGCGAACGTCTGCTGGTCGCCGATCGGCGCGAACACGCGGTCGCTCGACCAGCTGTAGGTGAGCGTGTCGCCGTCGGGGTCGGTCGCCGTCGAAGAGAACGAGATCTCGTCGCCCTCGGCGAAGGTGAGGTGGCCCGCGGTCGGCGAGGTGATCGTGACATTGGTCGGCGCCTGGTTGAGGTTCTCGATGAGGAGGGTCCACGACGCTTCAGCATAGCCGCCGTGGCTGTCGGAAATGTTGACCTTCAAGACGACCGAGCGGTTGCCCGCCGAGCTAACTTCGGCGGCGTACCGGAAGGTGGGCTGCACTTGCCCGTTCTGGCCCACGCCGTCGACGAACCAGGTGTAGTTCAGCAGGTTGCCGTCGACATCCGTCGCGGTGACGGCGAAGTCCTTGAACGAGCCTTCCTGGACGGTAGCCGGGGACACGGGGGGCGTCTTCACATTCACGACCGGCGGGTCGTTGACCGCGAGCACGGTGACGCGGACCGACGCGGGGAACGACTCCTCGTGGCCGTCCCATGCCCTCACTTCGAAATAGTAGATGTTTGCGACATCCGGGTGCGGCCGGATCGTGATGACGGGCCCCGTCACGTCGACGTCGATCTCCGCGGGGACGCCGGCCACGCGGTAGGTGAGGTTGTCCCCGTCAATGTCGAAGAAGGTTCCCAGGGTGCCGTTGTACGATAGGGTTGCGAGGTTGACCGAGACAAGCGAGTCCTCATTGCACTCCTGGAACGGAATACTGCCGCGCGCCTCGGGGGGGTCGTTGACGGGCCCCACGATGATAAGCGCCGCGGCATCCACGCACGTGCCGTTGGTGTCGCAGGCTTCCCAGACCACGGCGTTTTGGCCATTGAAGTTCCGCTCGGGGCTCAGGTCGGCAAAACCCGTGGCGTTGTCGATCGAGATCGTGATGTTGTAGTTGCCCGACACCGCGTAACTGAGGACATCGCCGTCGGCGTCTGCAAACCAGAGGCCGATATTCTTAGCGGTAACGGTGACGTCCTCGGTCATCTGGAAGCTCGTTGGAGCCGCGACGTTCCTAGGAGGATCGTTCACGGCCAGCACCGTGACGCACAGCTGCGCCGTCACGCTGAGGTTCTTCGGGTCGAAGCCCTGGAAATTCCGGCACCCGGCCCCCGACCAATTCGCGGTGGCCGTAACGTTGACCATGTAGCTGCCGTCGAAGGTGAAGTTGAACCCGGCGGGGTCGCTGCCCGTCATGTTGATCCGCGGCGTGCAGTCGGGGAGGTCGCCGAGCTTGCAGTCGTTGTCGTAGAACAGCGTGTTGAGGTTGTAGCCGATGACGGGCACGTCCTCATCGGTGGTGACCGACTGGTTCAGGGCGATCGGCCGGTCGTTGATCCACACCTTCAGGGAGTACCGGCCCGCGGCCGGCAGCCCGCTATTCATCCGCACCTCGATGAAGTACCAATGCGTTGTGTAGCCGAGTTCGGCGGCGTTCATCCGGTACGAAAAGGCCTCAACGTCCTCGCCGCCGGAGGGGAACACGTGGCTGGCGGCCGCCTTCGAGTAGGTCGACCCATTGAGCGACTGGTTGTAGAGCCGCGAGGAAATGTCGATTTGGGTGGACGTGGCGTTCACCCAGATGGTGGCGTTTTCGGGGAGGAAAATCTTGAACATGTGCGTGCGCTCAAAGGAATAATCGAGGGCGTTGACTCCCGAGTTGTTTATCCAGTTGTCCGTGGCAACGCACGTTGTCGAGAAGTCAAAGCAGGTGGGCAAGTTGGGATTGTAGTTGAATACGCCGAAGGTGATCGAATACGACGAGGTCTGCCCGTTGGTCCAAATGCGGATGTAATAGGTTCCGGAAGGGGGCAGGCGGTATGCCGCGGGGGAGACGATAAAGAAACACGTGTTTCCGACTGGGTAGATGGGGTTCGGATCCTCCAAGGCCACGCCGGTCGCATTGTAAAACTCAACTTGGTAGGGGCTGCACGTGAGGTTGGTGATTTGGAAATAGAGGTAAGGCGGGGGGGTAAAGGTCGCATCGAGCCGGAAGAAGTCCTGCTGATCGGTTGGCTCGGTCACGCTGTTGGTGACCGTGAGGCCGTCGCTAATGGTGGTCGCCTCGGAAAGCCGGTTGTTGTTGTCGCTCGAAACACCGGTGACATTCGACCACCAGGTGACGTTGTAGAGCCCGTTCACATTGACGCAGCGCTGCAGGAAGAGGTAGTACGACCCATCCATCCGAGTGGTCGTGTCGAAATAGTAATCGACGATCCCCGCCTGCGCGGTAATTTGGCCCTCGAACGCGAGTTCGAAGTGCTCGGGCGACTTCAAGTGCCCCTCGAAGCGGGTCGGCGGGGCGAACGCGGGGTCTCCGAGGTAAATGTGAAACCTCAAGTCACGGCCGGCAGGCATCCACACGGACAGGACGTCCACATCGTTGGCGCTGCAGTCCATGTCGAAGAGCATCTCTGTGGAAGCGTTGGTCGTGACATTGAGCGCCGTCGTGTAGTTGTTGAACGTCTCGTCGTAGGTCTTGGACAGGTCCCAGGCCTGCGGGGTGGGGGCGGCGGCCGCCGACGGCATAGCCGCAAGGGCTCCGATGAGAATTCCAAACGCAATTCCAACAATCGCGAGCGCCGTCTTCTTGTCCATTCAATCACCGGGGGCCGCATCCAAAACGGATGCTGGATGCTGGGTCACCGGGGAGGATGTTATTTGAGTTTTTTGGGGGCGTTTGCTGATGCGCGGGAGGGCCGGCGGGCCAAAAAGCCGAGCACGGCGGCTGCCGCCGCAAGTGCAAGGACGGCAAAGGGCGCGCCGAGCCCCGGCAGCCCGCCTTGGACTTCGAAGTCCGCCGCGTCGGTGGCCGTCGTTTCGCCGTCGAACACGAGCAGTTGGACGGTGTGCTTGCCCGCGGGGAGCCGGTCAAGCGAGAAGGACGGCGTGTTGGCAACCGCCGTCCCGTCGACGACCCATGTAATGTTGACGGTCGTCCCGTCCGGGTCGTTTGCGCGCGCCGTGAAGGACACGACCGCGCCTTGCGGGAGCACCCCGTCGCGTGGCGTGAGGATCTGCGCGACGGGGGGCCGGTTGGTCTCCGAAACGAACAACGTGTAGTCGGCCCAGGCGCTGAGGTTGCCGTCGGACACGTTGACCCGCAGCACATGGAACCCGCCCTCGTCGAAGCCGAAGGTGTGCTGGAACGAGGACCCGGCGGCCGCCGGGCTCGGCGCCGCGCCGTCGAGCGAGAAGGTGAACACGAGTTCCGCAAGCGTCGAATCAATGTCGCTTGCTTCTGCGTCGAAGGCAAACGACGCGTCCTCGCGAGCGACGAGCGGCCCAGCGGGGGGCGAAAGCGTGGGGGCGTCGTCGAGGGGGCGGATGTCGATGACCACCCGCGCGGTGCCCGTAAGGTCGCCGTCGGAAGCCCACAGGAACGCGCTGATTTGGCCGAAAAGGTTGGCCTTTGGGAAGAGCGAGAGCAGGTTTCCGACCGCAAGGGAGGCGACATCGGGGGCGCCGTGCAGCGAGAACACGACCGGGTCGCCATCGGGGTCAACGACGAGCCCCGAGAGGTTGAAGGTCGCCTGGGCCGCCAGAGCGTCCTCGTCGATCGAGAAGGGGCCGGGCGCCACGACAAACCGCGGCGCATCGTTGACGGGCGTCACCGACACCGCAACCTGGAGCACCGCCTCGGCCGAAAACGCGTCGACGACGCGAAGCGAGAAGGACGAAGGGCCAAAGAAGTCGGCCAGCGCCGTCACCAGCAGCGACCCGCCCGCTACCGACGCGTTGGTCGCGCCGCCCTGGCCGATGGAGAGGAGCGTCCATGTGTCCCCCTCGGGATCCTCGATGAACGGAGAGAGGTTGAGGCTCGCCTGGCCGTCCTCCGGGAACACCACAGGCGAGGCGCCTACCGCGAGCCGCGGGGGGTCGTTCACCGGCGCGAAGCGGAGCGCCAGCGCGATCTCCACGCGCTGCCAGCGATCGGTCGCCGCGACGGTCACGACCGCGGCCCCCGACCAGTCGAGCGCGGGGATGACCGAGAGCGTCCGCCCGTCCCCGAGCAGCACGGCCGTCACGCTGCCGCTTGACTGGACGACCTCGTACGAAAGCTGCTCTCCCGCCGGGTCTTGCGGGACCAGCGCCTGCAAGTCGAACGCGGCAGCGCCGTCCTCAAGGCCGCTGTAGTTCCACGCCGCATCGGCAAGGACCGGCGGACGGTCGATGAGCACGGTCATCGTGTAGTTGAACGACAGCCCGGTCGTGAGGTAGTAGATGGGGTCGGCGAGGAAGATGTCCAGGTAATAAACGCCCGTCAAGGGCAGTAGCGCATTAATCCGCTCGTCGGGGTCGAAGTCGTACGACCAGGTGACGCGGCTGAAGTTGGCGTCCCAGAGGATCGCTTGCAGGTCGGGCCCGCGGCTTGTTGCGTTGAAGCCCTCCGTGTGGAGGGAAACGTTCAGCGTGGTGCGTGCAGGCGCCGTGATCACAAAGAGGTCGCGCAGGTCCCAGCGCGACAGGTTGTTGGCGAAGGATCCGGCGGTAAGCGGGGTCGCCGTCGCGGGGGCCGCGTTGTTGTCGGCCGACACATTGAACCGCCCCCAGGTGAGGTTGTAGGCCGACGAGCCCGCGTACGACATGACGCGGATGAAGTAGCGGCCCGACGCGGGCGGCAGCGCAGCGGCGTACTCGGTGCCCGTTGGCGAGTTGGACAGGCCATCGATGACGGCAAGCCCCCCCACGATGTGGTAGATGAAAACGTCGATGTCCGCGGTGTTCGGCGAGGTGAGGTTGACAAGCAGCGCCTGCCCATAGGGGGGCGCCACGGTGAGGTCGATGGCGAACATGTCGACAAGGTCGTTCCAGTCCGTTACGTTGTTGATCAGCGAGCCGGAGTCCGACGAAAGGACGGTGGCGTTTGCAAGGTCGTTGTCGTTGTCGTTGGGCACAGCCCCGCCGGCGGTCCAATTGACCGTAACGGCCCAAGTGTACGATGCGTCGGCTGCAACGACAATGAGGTAGTACCCGGTCTCGGGGACGATCGACAGGGACACCGCGATGTTGCCGGGGTTGTAGGTGAACAGCTCGTCGAGGAGCACCTGCTCGGGGTCAAAGAGCCCGAGCGCGCCCGCCCCGAAGAGCGACCCCGTCGCCTCAAGGGTCACCGAAAGCGTCTCGGGAGCCGCAAGCGACCGGTTCGCGAACACCTTGAAGTAGCGCGGCGCGCCGGCCCCCAGCGTCCCCGACACCGACGCGTTCGGGAAGATCTCCGGCACGAGCGACATGTTGACCGAAAGGGGCCCTTTGACCGGCGGCGGCGGTGCCACGGCGGGGCCCTTGTCTGCGGCGGCGGTCCCGGAGGCCGCGGCAATCGCCACGGCGCAGAGCAGCGCGAGCGCGAAGCCCTGCGCTACCCTTCGCGGGAAGTGCCCGCCACCCCGGCCGGCGCGGGAGATCCTACTCCACCCGCCTGCGGCGCGCCACTACGGCGGCCACAGCCGCCATCGCACCGAGCGCTCCGACCACGACCGGCGCGTCGAACCCGGGCTGCGTCTTCTTGGGCTCCGACACGGTCACGTTGACCGTGAGCGAGATTTGGCTCACCCCGTCGGAAACAACCAGCTGCACGCGCATCGTGCCGGTCGTCGTGAAGGCGTAGTCGCCCTCCCCCTTGTCGAGGATGGACTGCCCGGAACTTGCAAGCGTCCAGGCGAAGGACAGCACGTCCCCGTCCGGGTCGAAGGCCGACGCGAAGAAGTGCACGGGCTTGCCCTGCTCGTAGCCGCGGTTGCCTTCGAGCGGCGAGGCGATGGTGACCACCGGCGGCCGCGGCAGGTCGATGACGGTGACCTTCCATTCGTGCGTGGCCTCTCCGCCCACGCCGTCGGCAATGACGACCTTGAGCGTGTAGACCGTGTTCGCGCCCGGGTGCGACATCGTGTACGCCGCGATGAAGGTGTAGCTCGGGAGCGTGTTGTCGAGCGGGTCGGCGTCGAGGAACCACCGGAAGGTCGGCTGCAGGTTTTCAGGGTCCACCGCGTCCACGGTGAAGCTCTTCGTCTGCCCTTCTGTGATCGAGTACTCGATGGGCGCCGGGTTCCACGAGAGGACGCGCGGCGGGTCGTTGATCTCGCGGATGAGGAGGTTGATCTCGACGACATCCGACGGCAGCGGGGTCAGCGTGATGCCCTGCTGGTAGTACTTGATGGCCCGGATCTGGATGGTCTTGGCGACCGCGAGGTCCGCCGGCGGCTTGAAAAGCAGCGTCCCGTTGAACAGGTCGAAGGGGATGTCCTGGCTGCCCGACACCTCGAAGGTGAGCGGCGTCGTGTGCATCGGGTCGTCGGGGTCGTAGAAGATCTTGTTGAGGTCCAACGTCGGGCAGGCGACATCCTCATCACAGGTGAGGTTGCGGTCGCCCGGCACGACGCGCGGCGCGTCGAGCTTGTTGTTCACGCGGAAGGGGATCTCCAGGCGGACCGTGGCCGTCCCATCGTTCACATCGACCCACACCGGGTAGGTGGAGCCAAGCGAGGTCGTCTGGAAGTCCTGGGCCGTGACGACCCGCATGGTCGTGCCGGTGAAGGTCACGGTGATGTTGCTGTCGGGCACCTGCGCAAACTGCAGCGTGTCGCCGTCGACATCGCGGATGACACTCGTGACGGGGATGATGACCACGCCCGCGTCCTCGTCAATGGTGACCGGCCCATTGGCCGACACATAGGGCAGGTCATTGACCGGGCGGTAGGTGATGTTCCAGTATTGCGAAACGTAATTCTTCTGCTGGTCGGTGGCGCGCACCTGCAGCGTGTTCGTGCCGTGCCAGTCCGTGTTGTCCACCGGCGGCGTCGCGTTCATGTCGATGCGGGGCGTGATGGTTACCAGGCCGAACGACTGCGTGACCGAGAGGTTCGTCATCCCCGAGAACGAGAAGGTGAAGTTGAGCGTGTCGCCCTGCAGCACGTCGGGGTCGTAGAAGTAGTCCGAGAGGTTGTAGACGCCGGAGCTCGTGGCGCCCTCGTCGAGGGTGATGTCCGGCAGCAAACTCGCGATGACCGGCACCTCAAACTGGCAGTTGTAGAGGGGCAGGCGCGAGATACAGAGGGCGTAGGTCGTCGCGAAGTTCCAGTCCATGTGCCAAAAGACCTGGAGGGTCCTCGGCGGCATCCCCGGGATCGTGAACGGCCCGATGTAGCCGTCCTGCATCGCGGTGACTTCGATCACGTAGTCCCCGTCGGCCGCGATGGTTGCGCGCGCCGTTGCCGTCGACTCAAGGTAGTCGGTGGGGTTGTTGTTGGCATAGTCGAAGTGGTAGTTCCAGCCCCACGCCAGGAGCTGCATGCCGGGCTGGTAAATGCCCACCCAAATGAGCCCCATCGACTGGTTCGTGACGGAGCCGTCGGGCGCGCTGCGCCGCGGCATCTCGAAGGTGACCTCGATGGTCTCGCCGGCAACGGCGGACACCTTGTAGAAGTCCGAGTGGTCCTCCGACTGCGAGATGTTGAACTTCGTGTACTGGCCCCACTGGGTCACGGCGGCCTGGCTCGGTTCGTTGTTGAAGTCGCTCGCCTGGCGGTTGGGCGAGGTGTCGAACGACTGGATCAGGGTGTAGTTGCCCGTGTTGTTGTAGTCCTCGAGTTCGAGGAAGTAGATCCCGGTGTAGCTTGCCTGCGCGGCGACCTCCTCGTGGCGAGGCTCGGGGTTCTGCGTCAGGTTGTAGGGCGCGTCGCCTTCGAAGGACGAGTTGAGGATGTCGAAGTCCGCGGTGGACCCGCCGGGCTTGAAGTAGTCGCGGTAGCCGAAGAGCCACAGGTTGAGGTTGACGGGCTTCAGCGGGTCGTCGCTCACCTCGGACATGTTGAACACGACGCGGTCGGCAGGCTGGGAGCCGCCGCCCTTGGACATGTTGAACCAGAACCAGTCGGTGTCGTCGTAGGTGCGCTCCTTGTGGACGCCGAAGTAACCGCCGGCGGCAAAGCGCGGGATGTTAGTGAGGTTGAAGTGGAGGTTGAAGGCGCACGAGGTCTGGTTGGAGAGCCGGAGCATGATGTAGTAGGTGCCCGTGTAGGGCGCGAGGACATTGAACGGCTCAATCTGGCGGTTGGGGGCCTCGGACTTTTCGATCGGCTTTCCGATGGGGTTGGTGGGGCTGTAGCCGGTGTCTTCGGCGAAAATGCGGATGATCGCGTCGACCTGCGTGGGGTCGACCGAGTTCCAGTTGGTGATTTCGAGCCACCCAGACGCCTCTTGGAAGATCTGGGCCGCGGTGTCGTGGACGGCGGTGAAGCGGTACCACAAGGTGTCCGGGTCGCGCGTGAGCGCGGAGTTGGCGGGGTTCTGCGCCTCTTGGTCGAGGTTGCCCGTGTAGTCGCCACCCGTGATGGAGGTGGGGTCGGCGACCGTAATGAAGAGGTCGTAGGAGCCCTGGCCGTACCAGATTGAGACGTTGATGTAATAGGTGGCGGTGGGCGTGATGGGCGTGAGGATGTTGTTCTCCTGCCAGACGCGGTTGTTGAAGGGAGCGAGGTTCCAGTCGATCATGGTGTCGGGGCCGGGGAAGCCGGCGTAGGTGAAAAGCTCGAAGTCGGGGGACACGCGGCTGCCCATTCCGAAGGGCACGTAGACGGCGCCGACGGTGAAGAGTTTGACATCGAGAACTTTGCCGCGCGCGAGGTCGATCTTGTAGTAGTCGTTGCGCTTCGTGAGGGGGTCGGAGGCGGCAAGGTAGCCGTGGATCTGTTCGATGTTGCCGCTTGTGGCGTTGCGCACGCCGTAGAAAGCGCCCACGGTGTTGTACACAACGGCCGCGGCGCTTGCGGCGTCATGGGACCCCTGCATCGTTTGGGGGGTGGCCGAAGTGGGAGCGGGAGCGGCCGCCACGGAGGCGGCGACGACGCTAAAAAAGGCGGAGGCGGCGAGGAGCGCAATGGCGGCAAATACACGGGCGGGGCTGGTTGAGGTTTTCTTCCGGATCATCGCACTCACCTGGGTCAAACAATTAGGCGGCGGAATTTGGGCGGTTACAAGGCTGCCGATATAACACCTTTTCCCCAGGGTTCACTGAGAAACCAGATGTCTGGCTTAGCGATGTGCCACCGATTCCGACATACGAACGTTCGGCCTCGCGTTCTTAAGCGTTTTCAAACGAACCTCGAAGGGTACGCGGGGTTGGACACGCGCTTGGGAAGGCCACTTAGGGGAGGTTGGCGGGGGTGGGCGGGGGCCTGGCCGCGCTGGCGCGGCTGGCGAAGCTCCTGGCGGCGTCGATCCGGCGGGCGGGGGCCGGGTGCGAGTAAAACAGGCGCTCCAGCAGAGGGCTTGGCTGCTCGTCGATGAGGTTGCGGTCGCACAGCCGCTTCATCATCGACTCGGCCGCCTGGGGGTCCTGCGTGGCCTCGAGGGCAAAGGCGTCGGCGGCGGCCTCGGAGCGCCTCGAGATCCACGAGAAGGCGACCTTGTCGGCGAGCGTGATGGCGGCGACGAGCACGAGCAGGAGGGGGACGACCGCCACGTCGCCGGCCCCGCCCCCGCCGAACCACCGACCGGCCTCCCCGACCCCGAGGCTCAGCAGCCACATCTCGGGGAACACGAGGGCCAGGGTGAAGGCAAGGAACCGGGGCACATCGCGGTGCGCGAGGTGGCCGACCTCGTGGGCGACCGTGAAGCGGATCTCCCGGGGGTGGAAGTCGTTCAGCAGCGTGTCGAAGAGGACGATGCGCCGCGTGCGCCCGAAGCCGTGGATAAAGGCGTTTGCGCGCGGCGACTTGGCGCTCTCCTTCATCACCGCCACCTGGCGGATGGGCGGCACCCGGGCGTTCGCCGTGACCTCCAGGATTGCTGAGCGCAGCGCGCCTTCAGGCAGGGGCTGGACTTTGTAGAAGATGGGGATCAGCACGTTCGGCAGGATTGCGCTCGACACGACCACATACGCCGCGTAAACCGCGCCGGCCACGAGCCACCACGCCTGCGTGTGGCGCGCGATGTAGAAGAAGGGCAGCATGAGCGCGAGCGCAAAGGCGGTGCCGAGGAGCGCGCTCTTGGCGGCATCCTTCCCGAAGTCGCGCACGCCGCGGTGCGTCATCCCCCATCGCTTTTCGCGGAGGTGGCCGGAGTAAAACGCGACGGGCAGCGTAAGGCCAGCGAAAAGCATCGCGAACGCGACGATGTACAGGGTGTCGGCCCATAGCTGGCTCCCCCCGGCGCGGGCCGCGGCGAAGTCCGCGAGCGCACGCGAGGCGCCCGAAGCCCAGAAGAAGACCGCGAAGGCGAGGGGCAGCGCCGTCCCCCCGACCATCGAGACGCGCCTCGACCCGCGCTCGTACGCGCGGGCCTTCGTGCGCGCGGTGGGGTCGAAGTCGTAGGGGAACGCGGGCGCCGCGCGCGCAGGGACGTGCACAACAGGGAGCAGGCGCGCGCTGCCTAAAAACCCCGCATCGAACGGCCGCCGATTGGAAGGGGGGAGGGAGGCTCCTTTGGTCGCCTTTAAGCCCAAATCCCCCTTCCGGCGACTTGGCTATGGGCGAACCCGCAGTCCGGACGGTGTCGCTCGGCCGAGACTTCCGCCGCAGGCTCTCCAAAGCGGACCGGAAAGCGGCCGGCAACAAGTTCGAGCTGACCCAGGCGCTCGACGATGTGAGCCTCGAGATTTCGAAGGGCGAGCTGTTTGGGGTGCTCGGCCCGAACGGCGCGGGCAAGACGACGCTCATCAAGATCCTGTGCACGCTGCTGCTGCCCTCGCGCGGCGAGGCGTTCGTCGCGGGCCACGACGTTACCAAGGACGTCGCCGAGGTGCGGCACCGCATCAACATGGTCTCCGGCGGCGAGACGAGCGGCTACGGCATCTTGAAGGTCCGCGAGAACCTGTGGTTCTTTTCGCAGCTCTACGGCGTCCCCTCCGAGGAAGCCAAGTACCGCATCGACACCCTCGGCGAGGTGCTGGGGCTCACGCCCAAATTCGAGGTGCGCGCCTCGCGCATCTCGACGGGCGAGCGCCAGAAGATGAACTTGATCCGGGGCTTTGTCTCCGACCCCGAGGTCCTTTTCCTCGACGAGCCCACCCTCGGCCTCGACGTGAACGCCGCCCGCCAGATCCGGGCGTTCGTGTCGAAATGGGTGCGCGACAAACGCCAGAACACCGCGCTGTTAACGACGCACTACATGGCCGAGGCCGACGAGATGTGCGACCGCGTCGCGATCATCGACCGCGGGCGGATCATCGCTTGCGCGCCGCCCCACGAACTGAAAAAGCTCGTCCAGGACGACGTGATCTTCACGCTGCGCGTCAAGGCCCCGCCGTCGGGGGCCTTCGAGTTCGTCAAGGCAGTCAAAGGCGTGCGGACGTTCACCGCCTCGCGCTCGCTCGACGGCGCCACTGCGGACCTCAAGCTGCTGCTCGACACCGAATCGGCCATCGCTGACCTGATCTCCGAACTCACCGCGCGCAAGGTGGATTTGATCGCGCTCTCGAAGACCACTCCGACCCTTGAGGACGTTTTCGTGAAACTCGTCGGCCGCGGCCTCGGCACCGACGAGATCCCCCCGCCGCCTGCGGAGGCGAAGGAATGAGCGTCAGGACCCACGACCCGGACAACCCGTTCGCCTCGTTCAAGCGGGCGGCCGACGGCGAGCGCCTCCACCACGGGCGTGTCGGCACATTCATCGCAGCGTGGAAAGCGCGCACCTACATCCGGCTCTCGGGAAACAAGGAACCGTCGTGGGTTTTCTTCGAGACATTCCTGCCGATGCTGTCGGTCATCGCGTACCTGTACATCTACCGGTACCTTTCGGCGGGATCGCCGAACTCCGACCGGTTCGTCTCTTTCGTGGTGCTCGGCGGCGCAATGGTTGCATTCTGGCTCTCCATGCTCTGGGGGATTGCGAACCACATCTTCTGGGAAAAGCAGTCGGGCAACCTCGAACTGTACTTTGTGTCGCCCGTGTCGCCGATGGCGATGATGCTCGGCATGGCGACCGGGTCGCTCGTCACCACTTCCCTGCGGGCATCGGCCACCATCATCGTGGGGGTGCTCGTCTTCGGCGCCACGTTCCGCGCCGAGAATGTGCCGGCGGCGCTCCTCATCATGATCGTAACACTCGGCGCGCTCTACTGCCTCGGTATGATCTTCGCCTCGATATTCCTCGTCTACGGGCGCGAAGGCGAACACCTCACGCGCTCGCTGCAGGAACCGGTATTCTTCGCGGCCGGATTCTATTACCCCGTTGCAACGCTGCCGGTGGCCGTGCAGGTCGTCGGCTCCATCGTCCCCCTCACCTTCGGGCTCGACGCGATCCGGCAGTTGCTCATCCCGGGCGCCGCGGGGCTGTTGCCGCTTTGGATTGAAGCGACGGCCATACCCCTCATGCTCGTCGGCTTCGCGGCCGGCGCCCACTACTCGATCAAGCACATGGAGCGGAAAGCCAAGCGCGAAGGGAGGCTGACCCTGCGATGGCAGTAGCCAATGGCGTGATGGCCCCCCGGCCCTCCGTCGCTTCCAAGGCGTCCGTCTTCCAGACCTTCAAGGGCGCGGCGTGGCTCGGTTGGCAGATCGAATCGAATTGGGCGGAGCCTTGGGTGTTCGCCGTCTACTCGGTCATCCGGCCGCTTGCGGGCGTCGGGATCGTGACGTTCATGTACCTCGCCGTCTCGGCGGCGACGGGCACCTACACGCCCGAGCGCCTCGCGTTCGTGTATGTCGGGACGGCGTTCTTCATGTTCGTCGGCCAAGAGCTGTTCGGGATTTCGCAGGCGGTGCTCGACGACCGCGAACACTACCGGACGCTGAAGTACGTGTACATCGCGCCCGGCTCGATCTACGTCTATCTGTTCGCTCGCGGGCTTGCCAAGGTCGCGGAGACCGCCATCTCCTGCGTGGTGACGCTGAGCGTTGGCGCCTTGGTGCTCCACATCAACTTCGCCGCCTTCGACCCCGTGCTCCTCGTCGTGTCGCTGGTCCTTGGCATCCTCGGGATCGCCACCTTCGGGATCATGCTCGCGGGCATCACGCTGCTCACCGCCCGCCACGGGTTCCAGATGGGCGAGTCGGTGGCGGCGATCTTCTTCGTCCTTGGAGGCGTTGTCTTCCCCATCTCCATCCTGCCGGGCTGGGCCCAGAACATCGCCTACGCAGTCCCCGTGACCTATTGGATCGAAGCGATGCGCCGCTCGCTCATCGGCGACGCGGGCCAGGCCAACTCGTACCTCGCATCCATGCCGACGTGGCAGCTCCTGATCACCATGGTGGCGTTGACCGTGCTGTTCTTCGCGCTCTCGGTGCTGATCTTCAAGCAGTTCGACCGCTCCGCGCGCCGCAAGGGGCGCATCGACATCACGACGAACTTTTAGCGGGCGCGTGGATCTCGACGATCTGCAGCACCTCGTTCATCGCAAGCACCGTGCGCAGCGCAATCTCGGCGGCCACCCGCCGCGCGTCGTCGACGAGCGACCCGTCCGCACAGAGCTTCACGCCAAGCTGCGCGGCCTCTTCCATCGCCGTTAGCGCCCCCGGCGTGTCGAAGTCGCTGTCCATGGCCTTCGAAAACCGCGCCTCATACCCTTCGATGCGCTCGAGGTCCTTCCGCGGAATCTGCGCGGGCTTCAGCATCGGGCCCTCGCCGTCCTCGAGCGTCCCGGCCCACACCTCAAGCTTCGCAACGGCGCCCACGAGCACCTCGTAGCGCTTGCGCGCCGCGGCCATCGCCGCCTTGCTCCACGCAAGCGAGTCGCGGTAGGGCGCCGACAGCACCCAAAGGCGCAGCGCGCCGGGAGGGTCGAGGGCAAGCGCCTCCCGGATGGTCACGAAGTTGTGGAGCGACTTGGACATCTTCGTGTCGCCAATCGTCACGAACCCATTGTGCATCCAGATGCGCGCGTAGGCCTTCTTGGTGAGCACTTCGCAGACGGCGGCCTCGCTCTCATGGTGCGGGTAGATCAGGTCGCGCCCTCCGCCCTTGATGTCGAGGGGGTGGCCGAGGTGCTCGCGGCTCATGACGAAGCACTCGAGGTGCCACCCGGGCTTGCCCTTGCCCCACGGCGAGTCCCACGACGGGTCGCCGCTCTTGCACTGCTGCCACACCGCAAAGTCGAGCAGCGAACGCTTGCGCGAAGTGGCGTCGGTCATCTCGCGGGCGATCATCGCCCTGATGTCCTGGTGGGTCAGCGTCCCAAAGGCTTTCGACTTTGTGTGGTCGAAGTAGACGAAGCCGTCGACGGTGTAGGCCGCGCCCGCGTCCAACAGCGAGCGGGTGGCTGCGATGATCTCGTTGATGTGGTCGGAGGCCTTCGAGTAGATCGTCGCCCGCTCGACCTTCAGCAGGTCCATGTCGGCGAGGAACTCCCCGATGTAGTCCTCGGCAACCTTGAGGGGGTCCCGGCCCTGGGCCACCCCCTTTTGCGTGATCTTCTCGTCGATGTCCGAGAAGTTTTGCTGGAAAACCACGTCGTAGCCGAGCGACTCGAGGTACCGGCGGACCACATCGAAGAACACGTACGAGCGCGCGTGGCCCACATGCGCCAAGTCATAGACCGTCGGGCCGCACACGTACATGCGGACGCGGTTGCCACCTTGGGCCGTGAAGGTCTCGACCTTTTGCGAGCGGGTGCTGTAGATTTTTTGAGCCATGCCCCACCCGCCTTACGGCGCCGCGAAGACTTGAGGAACGCGATTTAATGATTGGCACGCACCCTGGCAGCGGCGGCTCCGAGCGAAAGCCCTAACCTTTCTCCAGCGCCCCGATCGCACAGATCGACTTGACGTCCTCGGGCGGCGCCTTGCCACGCGTCATGCGCACCGTTGCGAAGCCGGCGTGGAAGCCGTGGTCGGCAAGCTTCTCCTCGACGTCGTCGCGGCCCGTGTAGACGCCAAGTTCCACGGACTGCCCCGCGAGTTTGTCGAGCACGGCCTCCAAGAGACAGGGCATCGCCCACGCGGCGTGCGTCGTGTCCACGACCCATGGGCCGACCTCGCAGCCCTTGGGGGACATCTTGACGAGGAGGAAGCCCGCCGGTTTGCCGTCCGCCGCGCGCGCCAGCAGCCCGCTCCTGGGGTTCTCGAGCGCCACGCGCTCCAGCACGCGCGAGCGGTCCGCGCCGAAGGCCGCCTTGTCGAGTGGGAAAAGTTGGGGCAGCGTCAGCGCGTTGACGGGGAACACGGCGCACCCCTTGGGCGCGTGCGTGGTTGGCGTTTCATGTTTGTTGTGGCCGAACCCCTTCCAACGCTTGGACATGACACCCTCGTCGATGAACCCGTACTTTCGGTAGAGGGCGACCGTGTTTTCGTACGCCCACAAGCGGACCCCCTTCGCCCCCGCGCCCTCGAGGTGCGCGATTGCGCGCTCCATGAGCGCGGCGCCGAGCCGCCTTCCCCGCAGGCGCGCGCTCACGATGACGTTGCCGATCCAGCCGACCTGCCCGTAAAGGACCGTCGAAAGCATCCCCGCGCGGTCACCCTCGTGCTCCACGACGAAGCACCCGTCCGGCGACAGCGCGAGGAACCGCTCGAAATCTTCGAGGGTGAATCCCCAGCCTTCGGTGTCCGTGAGCGCCACGGCGAACGGGAAGTCGCCGGCAACCATCGGGCGGACGCGGGGCTTTGGCATCCACGCACCTCCCGCGCAAGGTGCCGCTTCAGCCCTTCCGCTTCGTCGGGGCCTTGGCCGCCACGATCTTGCCGGAAACGAGGTCGAACCCCTCGTCGCACGGGTGGCCGCCGTAGGTAAGGGGCTTCTTCTCGCCCCGCTGCGACTTCACCGTGCAGGGGCCGTACCCGTCGTCCTCCGACCCGTACCACTTGTCACAGTCGCGGCAGTGCAAGGTCATGGGGCTCGATCGAGGAGGGGCGGCGCGGCCCTTTGGCTCTTTCGGCGCGCCTCGGCTTCCGCTCAGGCCGCGAGGTTGAAGGAGCCCCTCGGCGAGCTTGCCACGCCAGCGCGAGCACGGCGCCGAGCAGGGCCACGGCGATGCAGGCGAGGATGTCGGCGCGCAGCGCCTGGTCGCGCAGCGCCGCCTGCGACACGGAGAGGCGCGCGCCCTGCTCCCCGAGCTCCATGTTTTGCGCGGTCAACCGCACCCGCAGCGCGTCGAGGTCTTTCGAGGGGGCCTCCCGCGAGGAGGCACTTGCGTTTTCAGACGGCGGCGGCGCGCCGGGCGGCTGCTCCAACACGCCGTCGCCCGGGTCATCGGCGAGAGAAACGGTGGCAAGGCAGAGCGGCGCAAGCACCAGCGCGAGCACGGACGCAGACGCGATGATCCCCGAGGAGCGCAGCCTTGCCACCGTCAATCCACTTACCACACCTGTTCGAGATTTAGCGGTTGCCGTACACGATTCGAAGGGTCTCGAACGTTTCTCGAACAGTTCGTCCGTTCCTCCGCAGTGCGAGCGCGCCGCGAGCCTTTATGGGAGAGGCCTCCCCATCGCGGCCCGTGGCGGCCAAGGGGAACTTCCCACTCGGGGGCGCCGGGCTGCTCGTCCCGCTCACCGACGCGCAGTTCGAAGCCGCGCTCGAGTCGCGCTCGGTCGACCTCCCCACATTCCTGATCCCCGAGGGCGCGCCCTTCGCGTTCCTCGGCATCCTGCGGGCCCGCCACGCCGGGATGCTGACCCACTGGGCGGAGGTCCGCGGCATCGAGCGGCGCGAGGGCGACCCCCCGCGCGTGCGCCTGCGGCTCGGCCCCCTCCAGCGGTTCCCGCGGCCCATCGAGTGGAGGGAGCAGCGCGAGGTCTACCGCCCCATCCATGTAGAGGCCGAAGCGCTGCAGCACGCACGGGCCCTCGACGAGGTCTACAACGCCGAAGGCCAGGCGGCCGCCGCAGCCATCGTGCAGGCCGCCCGCTTCATCGAACTCGAGAAGCCCAAGCTCGACATGTCGATCGTGAGCCGCAAGAGCCTCATCGACCGCGCCTCGAGTTTCGCGGCAAGCAACCCGCAACTTGCCTTCGAGCAGATCGACATGGCCGTGGGCGAACTCCTGCGCGACCTCACGGCAAGCCTCTACGGCGAAAGCGAAGACGAAGACGGGGGCCGCCAGGGGTGGTTCGATGCGGGGAAGCCGATGGTCGAGACCTACTATGAACTGCTCAAGGAGGCCGACGACAAGGAACTCGAGCGCCTGCTCACGATCGTCGAGCACTACATCAAGGTCCGAAAGCGGATGACGGCGGTCGAATCGCGCGTTCGTGCAACGCAGGTGACCGACCTGATTTCGGTGGCCCAGGCGCTCTTCGACGCCGCGATGGGCGGGCAGACCTGACTGCTCCCGTTATCGGCTACCGCGGCCGGCCTCGGCGATCGTAAAGCGCTCCCGTCTTGTCCGTCACGCACCGAACTTTGTGAAACGGGATTCGCCCGCCGTCTTTCATGTCAATGAAGCCCCCGCTTGCTCCGGCGATTTCCTTGCCGGGCACGAGGCGCGAGCCGCCGACGACGGAACGGTCATCGACCTCCACCACGAGGTCGGCCATCGACCGGCCCTCCCGGTGCAGGTGTTCATCGATGATCGCCTTCAGCTTCGCCTTCCCGCCGGGCATCCAGCAATCCCCCGCGCGCCTTTGCGCGTTCCACTCACCGCGCCCCAGATTTTATAGGGTGTCAGGCAAGGTCAGATGCCTCAAATGGCCACGAACCCCGCTAAGCCCTCTCCTGCCGAAGGCACGGAAGGCAAACGCCAGACCGCCCCCCGCAGGCTCGCCAAAATCACCCGCGAGGAAGCGCTGCGCTACCACTCCCGCTACGGCGGCAAACTCGAAATCGCCGCCAAAACGCGGATGAAGGATTCGCACGACCTCGCCCTTGCCTACACGCCCGGCGTCGCCGAGCCCTGCCGCGAGATCGCCAAGAATCAGGAGGACGTGTACACCTACACGTCCAAGGGCAACATGGTCGCCATCATGACCGACGGCACCCGGATCTTGGGCCTCGGCCCCATCGGCCCGTACGCCGGCCTGCCCGTCATGGAGGGCAAGGCGATCCTCTTCAAAAAATTCGCGAATGTCGATGCTTTCCCGCTCTGCCTCAACGTCAAGACGCCCGACGAGTTTGTCGAGACCGCTCAACGCGTGGAGCCGGTGTTCGGCGGCATCAACCTCGAGGACATCTCGACCCCCCAGTGCTTCGAGATCGAGGCCCGGCTGCGCAAGCTCCTCAACATCCCCGTGTTCCACGACGACCAGCACGGCACCTCCATCATCGCGCTCGCCGGAATCCTCAACAGCCTGCGGCTCACCCAGCGCCGCATCGAGGAGACGGCGTTCGTCATTAACGGCGCAGGGGCGGCGGGAATCGCGCTCGTCCACTACCTCAAGTACGCCGGCGCGCGCGACATCACGGCCTGCGACCGCAAAGGCGTGATCTTCGCGGGGCGCAAGGAGGAGTCCAACCCCTACAAGGACGAGATCGCGGCCTTTACGAACCCGCGGGGCTTGCGCGGCAAGCTCGCAGACGCTCTGAAGGGCGCCGACGTGTTCGTGGGGCTCTCCGCGCCGGGGACCCTCACCCAGCCGATGATCCGCGGGATGGCCCACGACCCCATTATTTTCGCACTGGCCAACCCCGACCCCGAGATCTCGCCGGAAGAGGCCGAAGAGGCCGGCGCGGCCGTTATTGCCACCGGTCGGTCGGATTACGCGAACCAAGCCAACAACGTCCTCGGGTTCCCAGGGGTCTTCCGGGGCGCCCTGGACGTGCGTGCAACCCAAATCAATGAGGAAATGAAACTCGCGGCCAGCAAGGCCATTGCCAAACTCATCCCTGATGGAATGCTCTCCGCAAACTATGTTATTCCCTCCCCCATAGACCCGCGTGTAGTCCCCGAGGTCGCCCTCGCCGTCGCCCAAGCCGCCGTGGACACGAATGTCGCCAAAGCCAAACTTGACCCTGAAATGATCCTGAGTCACATCACCTACGGCCGCTGAACACCGTTGCTTGCGCTTTATTAACCCCTTTTTTCACGGTGGACTTCGGCGATTCGGACATTTTGGCGTTGAACGCAAGCGGGATTGACACTTGGCATTTATTAGGGGGGCTGGTTCATGATGCGCACTAATTCTAGCGGGAGGTCCCCCATGAGCGCCGCGTCATCCGCCCGAACGGGCGGCAGCGAACTGCTCGCGCGGTACCCTGAGTATTCCTATACCCGCCTCAAAGCGGCGCTCGAGACGCTTGAGCGCGCGAATGCCGGGGATGGGCCCGAGCGGTCCGACTTCCTGCGCACCAAGGCCGACCTCTACGAGCACCTGTTCGAGTACGACCAGGCGCTCGCGTGCATCGACAAGGCGATCGAAGGCGAGCCCCTTGCGGTGAGCCACCTCATGGCCAAGGGCGCGCTGCTTCGCAAGGTGGGGAACCTCAAGGCCGCCCTGCAGACCTACAAGCGCGTGCTCGAAGTCGAGCCCGACCACGCAAGCGCGCGCAATTTCTTCTCGGAACTCTACGACGCCGTCGTCCGCGACAAGCGCGAGAAAGACCCGATGGCCCTCTCGGAACTTGAGGAAGTCCAGCGCGCGGTGTTCGAGTTCGAGAAGAAGGGCAAGTGGACCGAGGCGCTGTCGACCCTCGACCGCGAGATCACGAAGCGCCCCCACCTCGGGGAGCTCACGCTCATCAAGGGCGAGATCCTCGAGCAGGCCGAGCGCTACACGGACGCCATCACCCTCTACGACGACATGATCACCGGCGAGCGCGAACGCCTGCAGCTCGTGCGTGACGCGATGCGCCTGCGCAAGCGCGTCCTGCGAGAGCACGCGCGGGAACTCGCGACCTACCTGAGCGAGCACCTGCACGACCCGAACCACGCGTCCTCGGCGCTGCGCAGCGGCCTCAAGCACGAGCGGCGCTACTACAATCTCAAGGCGGTGCTCTCGCTACACGAGCGCTCTGAGCACGCTCCGGCCCTGTTCGAGCAGGTGCAGAAGCGCTCCCTGTACTTCGACGACACCGTCGTCAACGCCATTGCCGAAATGGCCCGCGACGACGACCAGGTGCTCGCCAAGCTCAAGCAGCTCTCCAAGCACCGGGACGACCTCGTTAAGATCCGCGCCTTGGAAGCGCTCCTTGCAAGCGAACGCACGGAAGGGTCGCGCGAAGAGTGGCTCGACGCCCTCGAGAAAATCCACTACGCGGCACTCAAGAAGGACGACCCGCTGCTCGGCGAGCGCTCGGTGCGCACGCTTCGCCGCTTCGGCGAAAACGTGGAGCGAGGCGCGGTCTCGCAGTTCTCGCTCTACAACTTCGCCTTCAAGGCCGAGGAGCAGCTCGGCGTGCGCGCCGTCACCCTGAAGCTCGGACGGCGCAGTGACGACATCAGCGGCGTCTACCAGGACTTCGCGGCCCGCCGCGGCCTCGAGCTCATCAACCACGAGGGCGTGGAGCTTGGCATCTACGTCGGCGAGGCGTCGTTCCTCACAAGCGGCGGGTCGTTCACGGAAGAGATTGTGCAGATGATCGACAAGACGAACATCGCGACCATCCACTTCCGCGGCGGGGAGCGGCTCTACGAGGACCTCGTCGACGAGCTGATCTCGAACCACGACTACAACGTCCACCGGCGCGACGTCGACCTCGACTCGCTGAATGTCACCCTCAACGCCAATCGCCTGATGGGCGCCCTTGAGGCGCACGACACCAAGTCGCACATCAAGCTCGGCACGCAGCTGCGCAAGGAAGGCAAGCTGCGCGAGGCGATGATCGTGTTCAAGAAGAGCTTCGAGCTCGACCCCGAGGAGAAGTCCGTGTGGTTCTACCTGGCGCAGACCTCGAAGGAATTGGGGCTGGCCCGCGAGTACGACCGCTGGAAGGCGCTCGTGGTCGGGAAGACGTGAGCGCGCCTACAGCTTGGCTTCGTCGCCCCATTTGGCGCCAGCCGCGAAGGCGGCGGACTCGCCCTCGGTTGCTTGCGCGGCCTTCAGCCCCGCCTTCCACCCCTCGCGAACGAAATCCATCCCTGAGATCCGGGACGCCGCGCCCAGCAGGAACGCGTGGAGATCGGCCGACGATGCCCCCGCCTTCGCGCACAGCGCGCCGAAGTCGGCGATGTGGACTACTTTCAGCACTTCCTTGAGCGCCGGCTCAATCTCGGCGGGCCCCGGGTAGGGCCGCCGGTCGCGCGGGGCGGCTGGCGGCAGCACGGTCGAATCGACGAGCGCGACCCCGTCGAAGCCGCAGTATTTTGCGGCCCGCAGAGCTTCGCCGACCTCCAAACCGATGAGCAGATTTCCGGTGTCCTCGGTCACGATGGGCGACCAATTCTCCCCCAGGGAGACCTGCGCGAGCCTCGAGCCTCCAAGCAGGAGCACGCCCCGCGGGGCGGTGGACGACATGGGCTGGTCGGCCGCGGCGCATGCGGCCGCGAGCAGTTCGATCATCCGGTCGATGGGCTGTCCGCCCACGCCTGCGATCACCATGTCGAACGACATCACGCCGCCCCCTTCGGTGCAACGGTGTAGGAGAGGATGCGCGGGCTGCGCGCGCCGCCACACACGGACGCGATCGCGGCGGAAAGCTTGGCCGCGTCACAGGGCCCCGCCTCCGCGATGGCTGAGCTTTCGAGGCCCAGCGCGGCCGAGAGTGCATGCAGTTCGAGGGGCCGGTGGTGCGACCCGGGCAACGCACGCCCCACATCGGCCGAGAGACCCTCCGGCGAGACGACGGCCATGAGCGGCAGGCCCTCGGCCTGCGCTTCCCGCAAGGCTGAAAGGCCCCCCACGATCCCGCGCCCCTCCGTAACCACGACGACGAAATCCTTGGAGTGGCGCGCAAGCGCGCAGGCCACCCCGATGCCCTCCCCCCAATCGCCGTAGTAAAGAGGGTTCAGCCCCGAGAGAGCGATGCGCCACTCGGGCGGCGCTTCCACCACGAGCGACGACCCCTTGCGTCCGTCCACGAACGCTTGCGCGCCCTCGATCCCGATCCGCATGCCGTGCTGCGCAGGCAACGCCGGTGCGCGCGAAGGGAGCACCTGGGCAACGACCTTGTCGAGCATGTCAATGCGCTTCTCATCCACGGGCGGGGTTACGCCCGCGAAGCGCCCGAGCCCGTCGGCCACGTCCCACGGTGTGAGCTCGCCGCCGCGGGCGATGAACACCTTCCCCCGCACCTGGATTTGGATCCCATCCTTGTTGGCGATCTCCGAGAGCCGCGTCTCCACGTAAGGCTCCATCTCCTCGACGACAAGGACGCGCTTCGCCTTGCGCATCGCGGCCCCCAGCATTGCGCGCGGGAGCGGGTAGGAGGTCGCGAGCTTCACGAGCTGCACCGCGCTCTCCATCCCGATGAGCGCCAGCGCATCGCGGGTCGGGCCGTAGGCGGCTCCGACGGCTACGACGAGCATGTCCGTGGGCGGCGAGAGTTCAACGCGGTTGAAGGGGAGCGTCTCCATGGCCGTCGCGATCGCGTCGAGGCGGCGCACCCGCGCGGCCGTTGCCGCCTCCCCGCCGTAGGCGCCAAGCGGAGCGGACGTAAGCGCGGGCGGCGCGGGCGCGAGTTTGGCGGCTTTCGGCGGCGCCTGGGGGGTCACGTCCATCAGCACGCGCGAATCCAAAAGCCGGACGCCGACGCGGAGCATGATGGGCTGCCGCCACGCCTCGGAGAGCCCCGCTGCGCCCCGCGCCGCGTGCAGCGCCTCTTGGGGAGAATACGGCTCGATGATTGGCATGTAAAGCTCGCGAGCGAGGTAGCGGCTGTCGATCTCGCCGGGGGTCATCTCGCATCCAGGGTCCTCAATCACGACGACCACGAGGCCCGTCGTCGTCCCCCGCTCGGCAAACGAGTGAAGCGCTGCGGCCCCTGCGGCGAAGCAACGCGACGGCAGGACAACGGCGGCGGCCTTCCCCACCGATGCCGTAGCGATCGCGGACTCGACGGCCCGAGCCGGCGACAGGTGCAGCTCAACCCCCGGCCGCTCCCCCTTGCGCTCGCCCTGGCAGGCCGCGGCCACCTCCGCGGACTTCACCGACTCGTGGACGGAGACCGTGTCGACGCCCGATTCAATGAGCCCGAGCGCCAGCGCCTCCGAGCCCCACATCAACCGGGGCGGCCCGGCCGATCTGCTCGCCCCCTTTGCCACCTCGCAAGCCCCGGGAGCGGAAAGCACGAGCCTCTCTCATAATCCATCGCCCGCGCGCGGAGCGCCTCCCATTGCCGCCGCGCGCGAAAACCCCCCGCGGGTCATCCCGGCGCGGCCCCACCCAAATGCTTATGCAACCTCCGGCGGTTCGCTGGTTGACTCCAATGGCGAAGAAAACGAAAGCGAGGCGGAAGCCGAAGAGGAGCAAGACCCGCAGGGCTTCCAAGGCAAAGGCCCCGCGCAAGAAGGCGGGCTTGAGCCCCGAGGTCTTCAACTCGGGGATGCACGACTTCACCAACCTCGCGACCGCGCTCCGCGCGTACCTCGAGCTGCTTTCCACCCAAGGGACCCTCGATGACAAGCAAAAGTATTACGTCGCGAGGTCGCGCGAGCAGGTCGAGATGTTGATCGACCTCGTGCGCGAGTTGAAGGAAAAACTCTAGCACGTTCCGCGCCGCGGCCCGCCGTTGCATGCTCTGTCATTCGTGATTCAGAGACATCCAGCCAGTCTTCATATATCGTCAACGCCAAGGATCATGCTGTAGATCAGGCGCGCCTGGGCCTCTTATTACCTCCACCCCCACCCGGGACCCAGGTGCGTTTGGTCTCAAACCTTCTTCCGCGAGCGGAGCGGCCGAACTAAGCTGGGGCGCCGGCTGCAATCAGGCCTTTGGCGCGCAGGAAAGCGCTCACAGCCGCCTTGCAGCGCTCTTCGACCGAGGCAAGCGCGCCCCCCTCGATGACTTGGAAGCGGGCGGGCTCGGCCGCGGCCGCTCTTCGGTAGTTTTCCTGCACCTTCGCCAGGAATTCCGGCGTCTCGAAGATCGAGGTCTTGCCTCGCGCCTTGACGCGCTCGATGCACCGGGCCGGGTCGTCAACGATGAGCAACGTCAGGTCGGGGACGAGGAGCCACGGCTCGTGCAGGGAACGGAGCCACTTCAGCGGGTCGGTACCCCGGGCCGCCACGGTCTCCGCCAAGGCGGCCCCTTGATACGCGACCGTGGAGTCGAAGTAGCGGTCGCAGACAATTACGGCACCAAGCGCCACCTCCGCCCGCATCGCATCGACATGGTGCGCGCGGTCGGCAAGGAAGAGGAACGTCTGCGTGAGGGGGTCAACCCGCAGCGTGTGCGACTTGCGCACCGCCTCGCCGAGCCACGACGAGGTCGGCTCGCGCTGGACGGCCGCCTTTACCCCCGCTGCCGCGAGCCACCGGCCGAGCGAGGCGACGACCGTCGACTTGCCCGTGCCGTCGATGCCCTCGACAGTGATGAGCGCTCCCCGCGCAACCCCGTCAGCCACGTGCGGTCGAACTCCACGGCCCGCGATAAACCCATCCGCGCTCGCAGCCTGCCGAGCGCCAACCTCTACTAGACCCCACCCACACCTCCCTCACGAATTGCGCGGTTAAGAGCGGAGGGGGGAGTAGACCGAAAGCGCACGCTCGTCGTTCGGAGTTTGCCGGGCGGGAGCGACCCTCCCCACTTTGCCCGCCCGGCTATAGGAGCGTGATCACGACATCTTCAGGGTGGAGAATCCGGCGCGCCTTGTCCGTCGGGTAATAGTAAATCCACTTGCGGCCCTCGTCGACCCGCTTCACCAGGTCCGCCTCTTGCAGCTTCTGGAGCTGCTTGAAGATCGAGCTCTTGCTGCGCCCGAGCTTGTTGGCGATGTCAGTGCCCGTCATCTGCCGCTGGTCGAGCAATTTGAGGATCGAGATGCGCTCCTCGGAGGCCAGCGCGTCGAACACTTTCGAGGTAAGCGTGACCCGCTTCCACATTTCCACTTGTTTCACCTTCAAGCACCCGAGAGCGAACTCCCGGTTGCCTCTATCCGTGCCCTCTTGCTCAGAATCTATTTAAGGGCTTGCCCAAAAGGGGGCTTGATAAACATAATAATGGATCTGAAGGGCAGCTGTTACGATTTTGGATTCCCTTGAGGCCGCGTTCGATCCACGAATAAGCAGTCGGGGCACGCGCGCTTTGCAACTATCGGGCCGCCCCCACCGGGGAATGGCCGCAGCGCTTTGCTTCGCATGGAAACCAAACGTGGTTTCGCGCAACGAAAAAAGACCAGCCCAGTCGAAAGGCGTCTGGACACGCGCGCAGGGGTAGGGACAGTTTATAGGGCGCGGGGGATTATTCCACCCGTCGCGCGGCCCTTCAAGTGGAGATTGGGGTGAGTCTATGCCGGCCGAAGAATCCAAGATCCGGTTCAAGAAAATCAAGGTCGGTTCCGACCAGCCGGCGCCCGCGCCGGAGAAGGTCGTGGCGCCCCCGGCCCCCCCGGCCGTTGCCGGAGGGCGCGCAGGCGGCGAGTCGGACCCCATCACGAAGCTCTCGAAGAAAATCTGCCTGCTTGGAAACCCGGCCGTCGGCAAGACGAGCCTGATCCGCGCGTTCGTGTACGAGACCTTCGAGGACGAGTACATCTCGACCATCGGGTCCAAGGTGTCCAAGAAGGAGGTCGAGTTCTTCGACGAGGAGGCCAAGAAGTACTACCAGGTCTCGCTCATCATCTGGGACATTGCAGGGCAGCAGACCTTCAAGCATGTCAAGCAGGCCTACTACCGGGGCGCCAAGGGCGCGCTCGTCGTGGCCGACGTGACGCGCGTCACGACCCTCCAGAGCATCGAAGACTGGGTCAAGAGCCTGGTTGAAGTCGTGGGCAATGTGCCCATGATCATCTTGCTCAACAAGACCGACCTGATCGACCAGATCAAGTTCTCGCTGGCCGACATCCAGGACCTCGCAACGAAATACAAGGCCAAGAGCCTCCTGTGTTCGGCGAAAACGGGGAAGAACGTCGAAAGGGCTTTCCTCGACCTCGCGAAGATGATGGTCGCAGAGTGACCCCCGCCGGGGGTGAGGTGGGCCCCATGGCACGCGCATTCGTCATCGATTCGAACTTCTACATCTCGGTCTCGCGGACGCGGATCGAGGGGGCGCTCGAAGAGCTCATCAACTGGTCGCGGGAGGGCCACGGCGAGCTGCACACGTCGGTGCGCGTCTTGGAGGAGATCCGCACGGTCCCGAATTACGGGACGAAGGCGACCATGGTGGAGCTCGTCGAGAAGCACTTCAAGGTGCACCAGGTCGCGACCGAGAAAATCGTCGCCCTCCAGCGGCTCATCGGCGTTTCAGCGGCTCCCCAGGACACCGACCTCTCCCTGATGGCGCTCTCCGCGGAGCTGACGGCGCAGGGCCACGCAACCACCCTCGTGACGGACGACTTCAAGATCACCAAGACCGCCCCCAAGATCCCCCAGCACTTCGAGGTCATCTCGCCTTCGGTCTTCCTGCTGCAGGTTTCGAACGACTGCACGGGGAACCGCAAGGTCCGCTTCAAGGACCTGCACCGAAAGGTTCGCCGCTTCGAGATCGAGTACATGCTCTCAAGGCGCGACATCTACGACGCACAGCCGAAGCTCGATTGGCTGATCGACTCGATGATCGGCTCGCTCGCCAACGTGAGCCCGGAGGGCAGCGCGGCGCCAGCACCCGCGCCGGTGCCGTTGGTCCCCGATGCGGCGCCCGGCGAGGAAGGCGACGACGTCCAGGCGCTCGAGCGGTACCTGCGCGGAGAGCGCGTGCGCCCCTCGAAGCTGAAAGCGTTCGAGCACCTCCTGCCGTTCACCAACACGCTGCGCGACCTCGACCATGTGCGGCGCGAGGTCGCCAAGCTCGCGGGCGAAGGCAAGACCCAGAAGGCGCTGGAGGCCCTTGACCGGCGCCTCAACGGGATGAAGACGGAACTCCAGGTCGGCTTCGCCTCGATCCCGCCGCGCGACGCAGACCTCCTCTACAAGACGTTCTCGCCGAAGCTTGCCGACCTCCAGTACATCGCCGCGATGATCCACCTCTCGCTTGGCGAGATGGACCAGGGCGAAGCGCGCCTCAACGACACGGCGCTGCTCGGGCTGTTTGCAGAAAACGGCGGGATCGCACTGGAGGCCAACTACCTCCTGTCGCTGATCTACCTGTACCAACTCGAGTACGAACAGGCCTCCGGCCAATTTGCGCTCGTCGACCTGCTCGCCCAGCGCCTCATGCGCGAGGACGCTCGCACCCGGGCGCTCGTGGGCAAGGCGCTCGCGGAATTCCTGCGCGGCGAGTCGGCGGAAGCCTCCGCCGCGATGGTCGATGTGTACCACGCGATCGAGAAGGACCCGAAGGCCGGCGTCCAGGTGCTCGAGGACTTCGGCGACCACCTGGCGAACTTTTCGCTCCCGCAAATCGCCGTTGACTTCTACGAAGAGGCGATGGAGTGCGCGGCCGAGGTCGACGACCATGAAGCGCTCGAGCGACTCGTCACCAAAGCGAAACGCTCGCACTTCGCCACGGGCCGCTCGGTCGGTGAGGTTGCAAAGAAGATCTCCGAGCTCGTGAACCGTGCCCACGAGTTCAAGAGCGTGGAGGCGCGCGCGCGCTTTGACGCCGAGAAGGCGAACCTGCTCCAGATGGTCGAGACCATGCAGGGGCCGCTGCCTTACACGACGAAGGATTGGACCTCGGGCGGCGACCTCCCGCACGAGCTGCGCGAGCGGATGGAAGTTTCTTCGGTGGTGCAGAACCGCAAGTTGGACGGCGGCTTCGAGACCGTAGCGATCGCGTACGCGCCTTCGCTTGGCAAAATCGCCGTGTTCTTGCCGCCCCAGCTCGCGGATCAAGACATCTCGCGGGCGGGGCTCCAGCTCAACGAATCGGGACACTTCAAGGTCCTCCCCGCCCCGAAGGAACTTGCCGATGTCCACGAGGCGCGGGCGATCATCGGCGGCCAAGGCTCGAACGACATCAAGATCGACCGCGTGGCGGGGATCGCTAGCTTCTTCGTGCGTGCCCCGCCCGAGAAGTAGCGGGGCCCCCGCAAAGGCCCACCTTGGTTGGCCCAAGCCTCCACAAAGCTTATCGAATACCCGCCGCAAGGGAAAGGCCCGATGCTACAGGTGCTCCGCCGTGTAAAATTCGGAAAGCGCGGGTGGCCCCTCGTCGCCGTTGTGGTCGCGGTGGTCCTCGCCGTCGCCGGGCTGGCCGGCGTCACGGTCCTTGCGGGTGGGGGCGGGCCGCGCACGCATTTTTTCGAGGTCACGTTCGAAGTCGGTTCGAACGAGTCCGACCTTGGAACCGGGATGCTCGCCTACGACGACCAAACGTATTTCGAGGTGAACCTCACGGACGAGCGCATCGTCGCCGTCGAGGTTCGCCTCGAGTGGAGCGACCAGGGGAACACGCCGCTCGCCGATCCGTTTGTGGATCTCGCGATTTTCAACGAAACGCGCGACATCGTGTCGATCGCCGAAATCCACGCACCCGGGGGGACGCTGCACGTCGATGTGGCAAATCCCATCCCCCCGAACGGCACGGTCTCGGCCAATGACAGCGGGGAAGCGGTTGCGGCCGCAAGTGCCGGGGTGAACAATACGACGGCGGGCCAAGGGACTTGGGGGTTTTTCTTGTCCGCGCAAGCACCGACTCGGGTTCGACCGTATGTGGGCGCCTCCATCCACTACCAGCTTTGGATTACGGTGTTCACCTACGAGGGGACGGCCATCGTGGTGGCCGGAAAGTGAAAATGGGGTGGGCTGGCTCCGTTTTGTGGGCGACTCGCGCCGTTCACCATGATGGCTTTAAATCGAAGCACCGACAGTTGAACGATTGATGCTCCGCGTCGTGCCCCAAGGGGAAAATGAGGTTCAGGCCCCCGGCGAGGGGCTCACTTCGATCCAGCAGCGGATCCACGACCTGAAGCGCGAAAACGACATCATGCTCCTCGCCCACAACTACCAGTACCCCGAGATCCAGGCCGTAGCCGACATCCGCGGCGACACGCTCGAGCTCTGCTTCGCGGCGACCAAGGTCGAGCAGGCGAACATCGTCTTCTGCGGCGTCGACTTCATGGCCGAGATGGCGAAGGTGCTCAACCCGAGCAAGCGCGTGTTCATCCCCGACGACAAGGCGTTCTGCCCGCTCGCGGGGATGGCCGATGTCGAAGGCGTGCAACTCATGAAGGAGCACCACCCGGGCGCCGCGGTGGTTGCCTATGTCAACTCCAGCTCCGCGGTCAAGGCGATCGCGGATGTGGTCTGCGCGAGCGCCAACGCGCTCGCCGTGTGCCGGAGTCTCAAGGAGAGGGAGATCATCTTTGCGCCCGACCAGAACTTCGGGCAGTACCTGCAGGAGCACATGCCCGAGAAGAAAGTGCACATCTGGGCCGGGTACTGCCACGTGCACCAGAACATGACACCGCTCCAGGTCAACGACCTGCAGAAGGCGCACCCCGACGCGGAGGTCGTGGTGCACCCCGAGTGCCCGCCCGACGTCATTGCGACGGCTGAATATGTCGGGTCGACCGGCGGAATGCTGAAGCACGTGCGCGAGTCGCCGAAGAAGGAATTCATCATCGGCTCCGAACGCGAGTTGACCTATGCGATGAAGGTCGCCTCGCCGGACAAAACCTTCTACACCCTGCCGCGCGCCGTGTGCCCTACGCACAAGAAGATTACGCTGCGCAAGCTGCTTCACACGATGGAGAGCCTCGATCCCGAGGTGTTGCTCTCGGACGACGTGATCATGGGCGCCCAGCGTTCGGTGCGGCGCATGCTCGAGTTCGCGCCGCGCGAATAGGGGGACGGCCTGTGGCGATGCCCAAGCCGGACCCGAAGGCGGTCAAGACGTTCGAGGCGCTTGTGGCCCATGCGCCCGGCGCGACGCTAAAGCCGATGTTCGGCAATTTCGGGGCGTTCACAAACGGTCACATGTTCGCAGGGGTCTTCGGGACAGCAGTGTTCGTTCGCCTGAACGAGACCGACCGCGCGGCCGCATTGAAGTTGCCCGGCGCCGACCTTTTCGCACCGATGAAAGGGCGGCCCATGAAGGAATACGTCGTGCTGCCAGCCGCTGAGCTTGCAGATAAATCGAAGTCAAAGTCCTGGGTTTCAAGATCGGTGAAATACGTCAACACGATTCCTCCGAAGGGCAAGACACCCGTTCCTGGTAAGGGCCGGAAGAAGTGACGGCATCAGCGTCGAGCCCTGCGCCGCCCTGGCGCCGCGAGCCGGCTCTTTCGCGGCGGCCAAACGCGCGGGGGCGGCTTCCCAAACAGTCCGGTTGCAATCGCCAACGCATCCAACGCGCGGCTGCTCTCCTGCGTTAGGTAGGCGTGTCCCTTTGGGCAGGCATCCGTCGGATAGTACCCGAGGAATGCAGCGCCATATTCGCAACGCGTCAAGGTCCGGCGCCAACGCATCCCACAATCAGGGCATCGCGGGACCGACGGCTTCCCAAGAGGCGGCACGGGGCGGGGGCCTGTCATCTCGCCCGCTGATACATCACCGTTATCAAAAAGATGTTGCACGGTTTCACTCTGTACATGATTTTCTGGTACCGATTCTCGCTCTCCCATTTCTGTTCCCTCCCAATCCACCGAAGGGTGCCCACGCGGATCGTCTCACGAATCTCGAATTCCGAGATTCCTCGCTCCCATCGCCGCTTGCGCGCGTGTTGCTGCGAATTGAGGCTGCAGTTTATGGCCGCGTCTCTGGGAGTTTGGATCGGAACGGGCACTCTTCCGTTCATGGGCGCAGGATGCGAGGGGGGTGCGCCATGAAGGCATCGTGAGGAGTATCACGAGCAAGACGAATAATCACGGGTGGGGCGCGACGGCTACCCGTAGAACTGGTCGAACTCGTAGTCTTCCCACTTCCGGATCCCGAGCACAATCTCCAGCTCCGGCGGCGTCAGCATCGGCTTCTTGTAGCGCAGCGCGTCGTCGATGGCGATCCGCGGGCACGCCGTGCACACGAACGCGTCGGCGGGGTGGATGTCGACGACCGACGGGTCGAAGTTGGAAAGCGCGAATACCGCGGCCTCCCGCCCCTTCGACTCGATGAGTTTTTTCGTTTCGAGCGACTCCTTCATCCGCATCTGCCCGATCTTCGTGCCCACGAGGATGCCGAACTTCTGCGCGTCGAGCGCGCGGCCGATCGTCGCGTAGCGCTGCCGCAGGAACCGGTCCTTGTACTCGACCATGTCAAGGACTTCGCCCGTGAACGGGTTCGCCGCGATGACCGGTTTCTTCGAGCCCATCGCGACGCCGAGCGGGTGGAAGATCCCCGAGCCCACGAACAAGAACGCGTTGACTTCGCCCTCGACCTCTTGGGCGCTCGTGAAGTTGCAGCCGAGGACCTGGCCCGCGAACGTCAGGCGGCGGTCGCCCCGCCCTACGTACACCTTGACGCCCTTCCCCTCCAGGAACTGAATCACGGCATCGATGGCTGGCGCATGCTGGGGCGTTGTCATGAGCCCCACGGGCCCCTTGAGCATCGGGAGCGCCTTCTCCACGGCCGGCAGCGGGTCGACCGTCGACGGTGCCGGGACGAAGAACGTCGGCATCTTCGAGGGGACCGCCGGCATCCGCGTGTGCCCGATGTGCACGATCGCCTGCACACCCATCGGCTCGAGGTCGCGCTCCACGAGGTCGCACGCGCCAAAGCAGGGGTCTGCGGAGATGATGCAGGTGGCCCCCGTCCAGCCCTCGAGCTTGTGCGCGAGGTTGTAGCCGTCGGTCTTCAACCCCTCCGGGAGCTGGAGGCCGACGATCTTGTACCCGCCTTCCTTCACGAAGTGGACGGCCTTGGCGAGGTCAAGCTCGTATTGCGAACCCGTCCGATACACGAACTCGGTACCCACGAGCTTCACCTCCGGTCTCCGACGCGGCGTTGATGACCGAGAGGGTGAGCAGCGCCCAGAGCGGCGCGCCGGTCATCTGCGCGAGCTTCTGGGCCGCGGCCTCGTCCATCTTGGAAACGAGAATCACGGTGCCGCCGAGCTTCGCCCCTGCAAGCTTGATGGCGAGCATGGCGGCCTTCAGCGTGGCGCCCGAGGAAAGGAGCGTGTCGACGAACCAGTAGGTCTGGCCTTCCGTGAGCCCGTTGAACGAGAGGTTGGCTTCCGAGTAGAGCGTCTTGCGGCGAACGACGATTTCGCCTTGCACCTTGTATTCCTTCTTGCGGGCGATGAGCAGGGGGACCTTGATTTCCTTCGCGAAGTCGTAGGCGAGCGGGATTCCCATCGCCTCGACGGTAATCACGCCGTCAATCCCCTTTGCGTTCGCGCGGTTCTCGAAGGGCAGGTCGACGATCGCGGTGGCAAGCGCGTCGAGGAAGGTCGAGTCGAGGTGGGGGAACCCGTCGAGCACCGGGTGCGTGACATAGGCGTAGTCGCCCATCGCAACGACCTGCGCGGCGGCAAGCTCGCTCTTGAGGCGGGCCTTGGCGGCCTTTCCAGCCTCGCTGGACGGGGCGGAATTCGAACTCATCAAGCCCGCCCGACCGGGCGAGCGGTAAATAACTTTGCGGCCAAGCGGCCCGCGCGGGCCCCACGCTACTCGATCTTCACGGTTGCCGGGTCGAAGGTCAGCTTGGGGAACTTGGGGTCCATGGCATCGAGCCCCTCCTGAACGATGTCCGCCACCACGAGGTTGCGGTACCACTTCTTGTCGGCGGGCACGATGTGCCACGGCGCGTGGTCGGTGCTGCAGCGCGAGAGCATGTCCTCCGACGCTTCGCGGTACTGCGACCAGTACTTGCGCTCGGAGAGGTCGGCGGGGTTGAATTTCCAGAGCTTCTCGCGGTTCTTGAGCCGGTCCTGCAGGCGCCGCTTCTGCTCGTCCTTCGAAATGTGGAGGTAGACCTTGACCACACGGCAATACTCGTGGTCGAGCCGCCTTTCGAACTCGTTGATGATGTCGTAGCGCTGCGACCAGACGGCCTTGGGTACCAGGTCATGCACGCGCACGACGAGGACGTCTTCATAGTGGCTGCGGTTGAACACCCCGATCATCCCGCGCGGCGGGATGCGCTTCTCGATGCGCCACAGGAAATCGTGCGACAGCTCCTCTTTCGAAGGGGCCTTGAAGGAAGTGACTTCGACGCCTTGGGGGTTCACGTCACGCATCACGCTTTTGGTCGCGCCGTCCTTGCCCGAGGTGTCCATGCCTTGGAGGATGAGGAGGAGGGCCTGCCGGCTTTCCGCGTACAGCCGCTCTTGCAGGTCCGCGATCCGCGCGAGCTTCTTGTTGACAGCCGGGGCGACTTCTTCGGGCCCCTCGAAGTTCCCCGTGTCGTCGGTGTCGATGTCCTTGAGGTCGACTTTCGACCCGGGCTTGACTTGGAAATCCTTCGACTTCATGTCCCCCGGCCCCTCCGTCTCGGGCCATAAGGCTTGCGCCGCTCGGCCTCAAGGAGGTGGTGGACGCACGCTTCTGCGTCTTCGAGCCTGGCGATGAAGCCGTCGACGCCGAGCTCGCGGTAAAACCAGATCGTGTTGAAGTCGCCGTCCGTTTCGATTTGCACGAGGACCGTCGCACCGGCGCGTTCGAACGCGCGGGTGAGGTCGAGCAGCGCGCGCACAAACGAGGGGGAGGGGACGTTCGGAGCGTCCGACCGCACCGCCCCTTCGAGCACGAGCGCCTTGTAGAACCGGTCGGCACGGACGATGATCCCGTCCTGTTCCCCGGCGGCGTCGAGGTTGAAGAGGAGCGTCGAGGGATTGCGCAGCTCCCAAAAGGCGAGCGTGCGCGGGCCCGTTTGGTCCCCGAGCCCGCAGTGCCGCATGGCGGCGCGAAGGACGGCGGAATCCTCGCCGGACTTCACGAAGGGCGCGACGACGTGGAGGTTCGTCGCCCCCGACTCGCTGCGCGCGGCGGCGACGGCCCGCATTTCGTCCATCATCGGGGAGAGGAGGCGCTCGAGGATTCCCTCGGAGAGTTGGCCGCCCTTTTCGGTGGCTTCGCCAAGCGCCTCGTACGCGCCGGGGTCGATGTCGGAGAGTTCGACGAGCACCGGTCGCGGGAATACCGCGGTGGCCGCGCGGGCAAGCTCGGCCGCAAAAGCCTCCTGCGAGTGCCCCGGTTGCCTCCAACTGGGCGCGGCGACCACGAGGCCGGCGTGCGGAATGTGCAGAGCGTCCTTCGCCGTGGAGCCCGGCGGCAATTCGACGAAAAGGCTGGACTGGATCACTGGCAGCAACTTCGCTGCCCGACGCGGTGGCGGCCTCGGCCGCGGCGCGGGCGAGGCCGCCTCGTCGCGCGGCGCCTTGGGGGCGGGGGCGGGCGGCTTGGGAGGAGAGACCTCGATGAGGCCAGCGGGCGCGCGGGCCGCGCGGTCGGCCACCTCGGCCGCCCGCCGGTGCCCCTCCACGGCCTCCACCGCCTCGACCGCCTGGATGTGCCGCTCGGCGACCTCTTCCTCGCCGCGTGATGCAACGGGGGCGGCGATCGGGACGACCTGCATGACGAACACGACGCCGCCCTGCACCGACCACTCGACGCCGACCGGCCCGCCCACGAGCCGTTCGAGTTCGAAGCCGGAGCGCACCAGTTCTTCGACCATGAGGCGCGAAAGCTTTGGCCGCCCCTTGCGGTCGGCGGGCACTTCCCTACGGACGAGCGGGCCTTGCGGCCCCTGTGCGTACTCCCAGTCTTGGGCCGTCTCCTCCGCGTGCACCTTCGACGTCGTGGCGCGATCCACCACGTAGCGGCTTGGGAAAAACTTCCCCTCGCCAAGGGCCTCGTGGAATCCCCACACCGCTTCGATCAGCATCGCGCCCGGGTCGGCGGGCGCGTGCGAGAAGAGCACCCCGGAGGTTTCGGCGCCAACGGTCTGCGAGACGAGGATGGCCGGGGCCGCATCGGCAAAGTCGATCTTGTGGTGGCGGATCGCCTCCAGGTTCTCCGGGTCGAACGCCGAGGCCCAGCAGTCCTTGAGCCGCGCTTCCACGTCCGAGAGGCGCGTGACGGCAACCGCCCGCTCCAGCGGCGCGCTCGAAAGCCGCTCGTCCACCACGCAGGCGCGGACCGTCACGGCCTGGTTCCTTGTCCGCTCGCCCAGTCCGAGTGTCTTGCATTCGCCTTCCACATCCAGCATGATGTGGCGGGGCACCTTGACGCCCTGGATGAGCTTGCGGATTTCCGCGGAGATCGCTTCCATCGGCAGCGAACGTGCGATGAGCCGCTTCTCAAGCGACGGCAGCAAGAGCTTGAGTTCCGTGTCGCGCACAAGGTCACCAAAGGTCTTGGCAAGCACCACGAACCCCGGCGGGATGGCGAACCCCTTGCGCTTGGCGAGGGCGAGCAAGGCGACGCGGCGGCCCACGAGGTGCTCGTGCTCGCCCTCCACGCGGTCGAGCGAAAAGCAGTGGTAGCCCAAGCGCGCCCCCCCTCCGCGTGAACGCGGTCAAGTTGTAAAGGAGTTTGCACACGCCCGCGACCCGATTGCGCAAGTTAGAAATCGCCTCCCGTTCGGTTGGCGCGCGTGGACGGCAAGGACCTGCGCGACCCCTTGGCGGAGCGGCGGGCGCGCCGATTGGCGCTCGTTGCCGTCGTGGTGATCGTCGCGCTTGCCTCCGGAGCGGCCGGGCTCGCGGCCCTCGCGCACCGCCCGCTCGACCACCACTACCGCTATTCTGTGGTTTACACGGACACCAACGGGGCCCCGTACCGCCTCGAAGTCCCCGTTCCCGCTGATGCGGAGTTCGCCGCCGGATGGACGACGCTCGGCAACGTCACCGCGTCCATCGTCGACTCCCCATATGGCAAGTGGCTGCGGATCGACGGGCGGGGGGATGCCTCGGCGGCGTCCTACCTCGACACCTGGCGCGATGTCCCGCTTACGCTCACGACGGAAAACGTGGAGCCGCCGACGGGCCACCGCGTGATCCTGAACTATACGCCCGTGGCGCCCGGCACGCCGTTCTTGCGGCTCTCGGTGCGCGAGATTGACCCGACCTTCACCACCGAGCGCTTTGTGGTAGGCGACCTCGTTGGAGGCGTGCAAATGATCGATATCCGCGAGGAACTCGACCACAACTAGGCCGAGGCCGCGCTTACTTCACGAGTTCCGCGCCGCGGCTCACGATAATCCGGCACGGGGTCGGCAGCTTGTAAGCCGCCTTGTGCAGCGCGAGCTTGGCCTTTTGGAAGTTGGCCGCTGGCGCCTCGAGGGTCATCAGCGTGGCGCCGGGCTCGACGCGCGCGGCCGTCCCGATGGGCTTGCCAAATGCACGGCGCATCCCTTGCGAAATGCGGTCAGCGCCTGCGCCCGTCGCGACCTTGTTCTCGCGAAGGACGTGGTGCGGGTAAACGTTGACCTGGAGGTGGAACGCCTTCTCGCCGGTGGTGAGCAGGACGCGGCCGGCCGCGACGCGCGCCGACTCGAGGGCGGTGTGGCGGATCTGGCAAAGTTCCTTGCCGATGAGCTTCAGCTGCACGTCGAACTTGCCGTTCGTATCGCCCATGTGGTACTGGACAATCCGGTTGTGGGGGACGCCGCCCATGTACTGCCGCTGCGTGTAGGCCTGGCCTACGACGCGCCTGTACATGCGGGCCGGTTTTCTTCCCATAGGCTTCCCTCGTGGGGATTTGCGGCGATTACGGGGCTCGTTCTTAAAGGTTGCCGGGGCCGGCGGCCCGCTGGCTCGGCGGCCCGCGCGGCGGCCCCGATTACAGCGCCGCCCCGCACGACGGGCACGCGGGCGGCCCCTTCCCCCCGGGAGCTTCGACGCGCGCGTAGCAGCTGCCGCAGAACCAGTCGTCTTCGGTCACGCGGTCGGGGTCCACGCCCTTTGCTCGCAGCCCCGCGCGGAATTCCTCGCGTTCGGCGTCCTCGCGCGCGGCGCCCGCCTCGCGCGGGTCGAGCACGCGGTAGGCGAGCCACATGAACGGCGCGACCCACGCGAGGAAAATGATGTCGCCGAGGTTGGCGTGCGTCCACAACAGCGCCGCCGAGCCGTACTGGTGGCCCGCCTCCACGATGACGACCATCCGCAGCAAGTTCGCGAGGTACGCGAGCACCACGCCCGCCGCAAGCAGCGCGGCCACGCGGCGCGTTAACTTCGGGTAGTCGGTCACGACAAGCGCGGAGAAGGCGGCGATGAAAATGGCCATCGAGTAAAGCCCCGAGCACTGCGTCGCGATGTGCACCGAGGCCTGGCGGCCAGCCGCGAGGTCCATGTAGAACACATCGTTGCCAATGTACGCCACCTGGTTGCCCACCGCGTTCAGGATCGCCGCAAGCTGGGGCGTCACGAGGGTCGCGGTGTATTCGTCCACGCTGCTCGAAGCGTCGTGGCCGAGGCGCAGCGCGAGGAGCGGGATCCCGAAGATCAGCGAGAGGGCGCCGAAGAAAATCAGGACGAAGTTGCGCTCGCGCTCGAAGTCCTTCGGGAAAAAGGGGAACGCGAGGAGGGCCGCGCCGAACCCGAGGACGGCAAAGTCGTTGGAGAGCAGCCGGGGGGAGCTCGTCAGGAATTGGTTGTAGAGCAGGTCGAAGGCAACGACGGCCGCGCCGAAGACCGGGAAGAACTTGTTCAGGCGCCCGTGGAGCGAGACGCGCTCGACCAAACGGTCCGCAAGCGTGGGCTCGGGCTTCGCCTCCCGCTGCTCGTCGCTCGAGGTTCCCGCCTTGGTCGGGGCGCCGGGGAGCGACCGCTCAAGGGTAGGCAGGAGGAGCAGGAACCCGCCGAGCGCGACGAAGACCGCCCCGACCCAGAAGAACACGGGGTTCTGCTGGACGATCTTCGGCGCGACTGCCATGAGCGCGAACCCTTCGAAGGCAAGGGCGGCGGCAGCCAGTTGCACGAGGCGCGCGCGCCGGGGGGAGGCCTCCGCCCACGCGGCCATCCGGGCGATTGCCGCGCGCCAGCCGACGGGCGGTCTAGGGGTTGCCATCGCGGCCACCTTGGGGTTGCTCAAATAAAGGCTTGCGAGGCCGGATTGGAGCTGGGTCCGTCCAATCTGGGGTTTGCCGAACTTCCACCGGAAAGCCTGCGGGGCGCCCTTGGAGGCCCTTGGCCCTCATCGCGCCAGCTCGAAACGCCAGTACGGCATATGCGTGCGAAACCACACCGATATCCAGCGTTTTCGCCCCCATGATAGTATACGTAGCCTGCGCCCCCAGAAGCCCCCCGGTTCGCACCCGTCCGGGCCCTGCCTGGCCCGTTAGCCAGCCTGAGCCAAGTTTGGCGCATGTAGCGATCGCCACCACTTCACAGTCCGCCGATTCCAATTGCCCCGACACCCCGCGCCCGCCCCGTGGAGAACGTTTATCTGAGAGCCGCTTATGTGCCCAAAAGGGGGGCCCAACACGCCAGCACAACTTCAACTAACGCACCGAGAGGCAGCACTACTCAGACGAACCCTGGAATACGCGATGGAAAACTGTGCGCCCGACGACGAACCGGTGATCGCCAACTTCCTTGAACGGATGGATGGCGACCGCGGGCTCGAATTCGAGTACGAGGAGTCGAGCGTGCTGCGGGACATCCTCCAGTTTGCGGCCGACACGGGTCCGGTCGGCAACAGCAACGTGTTCGACTCGCTGATTTCCAAGATCTGACCCGCGCGTAGCCTTTTACGCCGGGGTCGATCGCCTGCCGGGTTGAGCGCGGGCGCCGCGCTCATCGGGTGGGCCGGGCGTGGGGCTGAGGAAGCGGGCCAGCGACGCCTTCGGAGCGGAGGCGTCGGCCGGGACGGCCACCCAAGCAGCCAACCCGAGAATGGGGTTTGCGGCTGCCGCCTGTTCGGCCGGCCTTTCGGGCCTGATCCCCATCTTCGCAAAGCTCTACGTCGGCGGGGTGGACCCCGTTGTCGCCGCCGGCTACTCGAACCTGTTTGCAGGCCTCATCATCCTCCCGCTTGCCCCCAAGCCGACGTTTCGCGGGACGGATGCCAAGCGGCTCCTTGCCATCGCGCTCATCGGCGCTGCGCTGGCGCCGCTCCTCTATTGGGCCGGACTTGTCCGGACATCGGGCTCTGAGGCCGCGATGCTGGTAAACGCCGAAACCGTGTTCACGATGCTCATTGCCGTCGTCGTTCTGCGGGAGCACGCAGGCCGGAGGGAAATCGCCTGCGTCTCGGGGATTGTCGTGGGCGCTGTCATCCTCAGCACCAACCTCGGGCTCGCCTTTTCCCTGGAACACATCGTCGGGAACTCGCTCCTCATCGGCGCGACGGCCCTGTGGGCGTTCGACAACAACATCTCGACCGGGCTTTCGCGCCGCCACGCGCCGGCCGCCGTCGCGGCGTGGAAAAACGTGATCGGCGCGTCGCTGGTCGTCGTGGCAGCTGCCGGGATCGGGGCGAACCTGGTGCTTACCTCGCCGCAGTTGCTCGGTCTGTTCCTGGCCGGGGGCGTGGGCACCGGCGTCTCCCTCACCCTGTTCTACTTCGCGCTGCGCCACATTGGCGCCTATCGGACCTCCGCAATCTTTGGCTTGGGCGGAATTGTCGGCGCCGGAGCCGCCTATTTTGTGCTGGGAGAACGGCTCTCCATTGTACAAATTGGCGGCGGGGCGCTGATGCTCGCGGCCGGACTCATGCTCGGCCTCACGCACCGGCAAAAGGATGATTTGCCGGAAGGGAGCACCGGGGGCCCGTGAGCGGCACGGCGGCAAGCGAAGCGGCCCCCACTCCGCGGGGAGGCTCCGGCCGCACGGCACGGCGCGTCCAGCTTGCCGCACTCGGCGTCTTGGTCATCGTCCTCACGGCCACGCTTTTGGTGGTCGGCCCCTTTGCCTTGGGCGACGGGTCGGCCGGCTCGCGCGCGTCCGACTATGCCTCGGGCCGCTACGCCAAGCTCGTCGTCGAAGTGGATTGGATGGTCGACGGCTCGCACGATTACCGGCCCTCGCCGCTCGTCCTCTCGTTCCTGCAGCAGCGGCTCAACGAGCTCCTCACAAAGCCGGGAGGGATCGTCGTGCAGCTTGGAAACGCGGTGACCGCCACCAAGTCGTCCTACGGCACGGGCGATCTGCGCGCCGTCGAGAGTGCAAACCGCGGGAACCACACGGGAGGCGACACCGCCGCCATGTGGATCCTCTTCGCCAACAGCTACGCGGTTGGAGGTTCCGGCGGGGGGCAGGTCATCGGCGTTGCCTATTCGGGGTCTGCCATTGCCATTTTCGCCGCAACGATCGAATCGGCCTCGACGTTCGCGGTGTCCACCGACGCCATTGAGAAGATAACGGTCGTCCACGAGGTGGGCCACCTCCTCGGGCTTGTGAATATCGGGACGCCGATGGTCACGCCCCACGAAGACCCCACGCATCGTGGCCACTCGTCGAACGAGCACTCGGTGATGTACTGGGCCGTGGAGGGGAGCGATGTCGTCGGGATGATTCTCGGCGGCAACGCGCCCGACGACTTTGACGCAAACGACAAGGCCGACCTGCACGCCATCGGGGGCAAACCCTAGCGCGGCTGCCGCCGGGGGACGAGGCGCTTCATCTGCGTGGTGAGGCCCGAGAGCCCGGGGATCTTTGACTTCATCTTGAGCGCCTCGACGCGGAACCTCGGCACGAAGACGAAGAGCGCGGCGATCGCCACCACCAGCCCCAACAGCACGACGGGCCCCGAGCCGCCATCGCTAAAGTCGAGCAAGCCGCCACCCCCCGGGCGGCCGCCGCCTTGGGCGGTCGTGTTGTTCCAGTAACCGAGCGTGATGACGACACTCTCCATCACGATGTCGCTCACCGGCTGCTCTTGCCGAAGCGGCCGCTTCAGGCCCCACACGGGCTGGGACGCAATCGTCCGCACGACGTCCATGCCTTCCACCACGATTGCAAACACCGAGTAATTGCCGTCAAGCTGGTGCTGAGCCCCGTCGCAGATGTAGAACTGCGACGACGCGGAGTTGGGGTCTTGCGACCGCGCCATCCCGAAGGCGCCGTCCTCATGGGTCAGCGTGTCGTTGATCTCGAGCGGGATTGTCGTGCCCGAGCCGCCCATCCCGTCATTGTACGGGTTGTTGTCCTTCGTGTTGGGGTCGCCCGTCTGGATCACGAAGTTGTCCACGATGCGGTGGAATTTGATGCCGTCGTAAAAGCCGGAGGTCGAGAGGTTGATGAAATTCGAGGTCGTGATGGGCGCGCCCTCTTCGTAGAGCATCCCGACGATCGCGCCGAAGTTCGTCGTGATGTTGACCGTCGCGTTGACCCAGTTCGACCCCGCGGCCGCGTCGGCGGTCGCTGTTGGCGCTCCTGCCGAGGGCAGGGCGAGGGCGGTGGCGCTGAGGAGCACGGCCGCGGCGATCGCACAAGCTCGGCGCACAGTTCGCCCCACGCGCGGGGCGCCTCAAGAAGCCTTCGCGGCTGTTGCGGCGTGCCCATTGCCCTAACGCGACGCTGGTGGCTCCAGCAGGGGCTCCGATGGCTCCTCGCCCTCTGGCGGCGCCCCCGCCTGAGCCCGGAGAGAGGGGCTCCCTGCGAGGGCATCGGCCCCTCCGCTCGGCGGCATCCCTTCCGGCGGGGCCGCGGCTACCGCAAGCCGTTTCCCTACGATCACGACCGTAACAACGAGTGCAAGTGTGAGGGCGAAAATGGCCAATGTCCGGTTGTTCGCATTGGAGGCCGTGATGTCGCCGTCGAGAAATTCGGCGCTGTAGGCCACGGATCCCCGTGGGAAGGCGCCGCCTTGGGTCGTTCCCTCGTTGTCCACCACGAAATACATCAACGTCCCCTTCGAGACTGTCCCGCTCCAGAAAGTCACGTTCTGGCTCCCGCCCTGGGTGTAGAACGTATCGACACTGCTGTTTTCGTACGCGGTCAGGTTTTCCAGGTCAAAAACAAAAACATCCACGGCTCCGCCCGCGGTCACTGTGAATTTGACGCTGATTGCCTTTCCAGGCGGTGCGGTGACCGCAAAACTGTCGTGAGTTCCGCTTGCCACGGTCCTCAAAACAAGCTGTGGGGAATCGACCGGTAGACTCGCAGCCGCCACACCGTTTGCGATGAATGGCAACAAGAACAGGCAAATCGCGGCTCCCGCGCTGCCCGTTCCGCCGGAAGACTGCCGCGGCGCGCGCCGGTGCACCCGGACTTCACGGCCATTCCGTTGGGGCTCGCTCCTCATAGCCGTCACAAGTCCCGTTGAAACACGTCGGCGCCCATTGGTCGGTTTGAATCGGGGGAGGGGTCATTACCACGGTCGAGATTCTTCAATTACACGTTCCTCGCGCCGCATTGGGAACTACTCCTCATCGCCGCTGGCCTCCCGGCCAATCGGAGTGCCCGCCACGCCAGTGACCTCCGCGCCGCCCGGCGGGAGCGCCCTTGCGATTTCATCGGGGTGGACCCTGATCTTCGCGGCCAGCTCCTTCGCCACGTCGGAGGTTTTCACCGACCCCGGCCCGATCAGGAAGGCGACATCACAGTGAGCGGCGACGGCCGAAGCAGGCCCGCACATCGCCTTTCGCTCGCCATTGACGGTCAGCCCGCCGATGGCGGCCTGGAGCGTCACGTGTCGGATCGTGTTCCTCTTTCCTCGAATCACGAAAGCCCCGCGGCCCAGCGCCTCCCCCGACTCCGGCGTCTTCGAGACTTGGTCGGGCGTAACCCAATACGCCGACGCCTCGCCCGAGCCCGAGGCCCACGCGCGCGACATCAGCGCTGCAAATTCGCAGCCCTCTTTGAGGGCGACTTCGGACACGTCGGCCGCGCCTTCTGGGCGCTTGATCACGACGCTGGGCGCGCCGTGGATATCCGCGTGCGCGAAGCGGTCGCCGGGCCGCAGGTACTTCTTCACCAGGGCGTCGTTCGTCCCGGCATCGCGCCCCGCAACGATGAGCGTCCCGTCGCTTGCGCGCAACCACCGGAACCGCTCGAACCACTCGCGCTTCTTCGGCTGCGGCGGGACCAGCGGTCCGCTCGTGGCCTCCGCGTCCTTTGCGCGCGCCGCCTCCACGCGCTCGCCGCGAGCGCGTTTCCTCCGCGCGGCGACGAGCGCCTCCTGCGTCTTTGCAAACGCGACCGAGGCCCCCTTCAACCGCCCCTTAGCCCGCGCCGCCGTTTTGTAGTAGGCTTGTGCGATGTCGTTGACCGCCCCGCCCATCTCGATTTCGACGCGGTGCGCGTTGCCGTCGGGCCCCTTCAGGTCGACCATGATTCCCCGGCCGGACTCGGAGATCTCCGGCGCGTCCGTCTCGAGGCCCGCGCGCTTGATGAGTTCCGCAAGCTGCTTGGCCGAGCCCGACGGTTTTGCAAGGCGCAGGAAAAGCTCGACTTGCGGGTAATTTGCGAAAACCGCTTCCGCGGCGCCCACGGCCGCGGCAACTTCGCCTTCGAGCGCGCGCACGGCCTCGGCCTGCTGCGCCTCCATCCGCTCGAGGCGCAAGACCCCCGCATCGTCGGCGCGAACCGGCGGGGCGCCCGCCTTCAGCTTCGCCGCGACCGCCACGGGCGCGTCAAAGTACGCGTCGAGAAGTTCGCTCATCGTTGGGAAGGACTTGGTCGTGGCACCCGCCCACCGCCGCTGCCCGACGGGGGCGAAATCGGTAAACACGTCTCCCTCGGCAAGCGCGGTGGGAAGGGGCGAGACCTCCGCCTCGCGAAGGAGTTCCTCGAACGCGTTGAAGATGAGCGTGCACTGGGCGGCGCTCAGGCCCCCGGCCGGGCGGGCGGGCTCAAGGCCCGCGCGGGCCACCACTTCTGCGGCAACCCCAGGACCCATCCCCGCCTTGGTCGCCAGCGCACGAACCAGGTCGCCTTCGGCCCCCTTGAGCGCCTCGGCAACGCCGCCGAGCCCAAGCGTGCGCGGATCCTTCCCGGGCGCGGGCCCTTGGTACGGCTGCTTCGGCGCGACTTTCCGGTCCTTGAAAATCTTCGGCTTTGCGGCAATCGAGGTCACGCCCTTCTCGACGAGCGCGACGGCGCCATCCGGCAACAGTTCGGCGAGAAGCTCGCAGTCGCCCTCCGCGGTTTGGAAGGTGATCTTGACGATTCGGTCGAAGCCGACCTGCGCGACGGCCGCCACCCGGGCGTTGGCCAGCCGCTTGCGCGCCGCCATCGCGAAGTTGGACGGCCGCTCGGGCACGGTGATGTCGCGCTTCGTCAGGTACACGCGGCGGCCGCCGAGCAGGAGCAGGTTCGCCCGGCCAATCCCGCCGCGCGCGTTGAGCTTCACCACCACATCGTCGGGCCCGAGCTGGTGGACCTTGTCGACGAATGCGCCTTTCAAGGAAGCGTCGAGCTCGCGCGCAAGGGCGAACACGTCGAGTGCGGAGAGGCTCTCGCGGCGCTTCATCGGGGGGTCACGCCCGCGGCCCGTTGAAAAGCCTTGGGGGCGCGCAGGATTCCTCAGGGGAACATCGCGAAGCCGGCTTCCTTGAAATTGGAGTCGAAGGAAAGCCCTGCGCGGATCGACATGGCCTCCATCAGGGTGAATGAGACGCAGTCCGTGAACGACCATCGCTTGTCCGGCCGCTCCTTGAACATCTGCCAGGCCCCCTCGATGACCGGGCGCTCAACCGCCATCAGCTTCATGGTCCTCGAGCCGCGCAACACGTTGCCCGCGGTCACGGCCATGTCGTGACGCTTGGTGCCCGAGTAGATGGTCGTGACCGTTTCATCGAAGACGTACTCGCTGGTGACGAGTTTGTACGGAGGAAGTTCCCGCGCTGCAAGGGCCCCCATGAAACGGTCGGCCTTTAGATGGTCCTTGTCCTTCGGGTTGAACCGGGCGACGAGGAAACTCGTGTCGACAAAGAGGAATTCGTCCAATCAGCGCCACCCGTAAAGGATCCGGTCATGCGACCGGGCGTCGGTGCGGCCCATGTCCGCCACGATCGACATGTCGAAGAGCGGGTCGCTCGCGTAGTCGGGCTCGTCCGAACCGAACACCTCGTCCAGCCAGGCCCTCTTTTCGAGTGCGACCTCGGCGAGGCGCTCGACGACCTCGCCCCGCGTGAGGCGCCGCCCGAGCTTCGACGAGAGGATCTTTCCGGCTTCCTCCAGCTTTCGCTTCTGAAGGGTCGTCAGGCGTATGGTCGTCATCGTATACAAGTATGCGTTCAAATGTATATTCCTTTCGCCTTTTTTCTCCACCCGCGGCGCCGCCCCCTTGCGCCGGGCGGCCGCGGCCTCCTGCGCAATATGTCAGCGCCGCGGCCGGCAGACGCGCGCGCGGTCCCCTGCACAAGGCTCAAATGGCCCGCCCCCTCTGCGCGGCTCCATCCCACGCCGCCGTGGCTAAGTGGTATAGCGACTCCTTGGTAAGGAGTAGGTCACGAGTTCAATTCTCGTCGGCGGCTCTCACTTTCTTTGTCGACGGGCGCGAGCCTTCCGGCGGCGCGAGCGAATGCCCGCGGCGTTCGAAAATTCTTTCGTTGAACCGTATAAGATTTCGTCAACGTCCCGAGACGCGGTGGGGCTCCACGCGCCAGTCACGATCCGAAATCATATAGGGGGTCAATTTCACCAGGTTTTGGTGGGCGCCTCGCTTCAAGCCGCCGCACGCGCCGCACTAGCCTTTCGGATTCGAGGATCCGCCTCGCCCCCTCGGCGATTGCTTCTCCTTCCGTCACTCCTCGCCCCTCGCCCCGCCCGATGGCCTTTGCTGCTCGCTGCAAGAGCCTTTTCTGTGCAGGTGTGACGCGAACGTAAGGCGTCGACCTCCCGGAAAATCCCCTGGTATTCAAGGGCAACGCGGACCCGCGAGACCCTTGTGAGGCGCGGCCGACGATTCACCTGCACCACCCCGCGCACAAGGGCGAGCGGCAATGCGCGGGCCGGTGGAACGGATGTTCAAATCTCCCCCTTGGCACTTTTTCGCTCGGGGTCGAACCCGCATGGTCGTCTCCTCCCGGGCGATCCCCCTCAC
>JBGPJF010000006.1:0-76775 GCA_041485285.1 Thermoplasmata archaeon
CTCTTCGTACGTCGGGATGAGCGAGTTCTCGTAGAAGACGCCAATCGGGATGCGGTCCCCCCATTGAGCGCCGAGCTGGATCGCCTTCAGCATTTTGGCGTCCTGCTCGTCGGCCCGGTGCACGACCGGGTCGTGGCCGATCGCATCGAGCCGGTAGAGCCGCGGGCCCACGTCGCCGCTGCCGCCGTCCTTGGCGTCCTTTGCGCTATACCAGTCCTTTGTGTTGATGTCGTTGTACGTGGGGCACGGCTGCAGGATGTCGACAAACGCGAGGCCCTTGTGCTTGATCGCCCGCACGATGGTCTCCTTGAGGTGCTTCACGTCAAACGAGTACGAGCGCCCGACCCAGGTGTACCCGCTTGCGACCGCGAGCCAAATCGGGTTGATGCCCTCGTTGATGTTCGGCGAGGGAAGCGACTTGGGCTGCACGCCGAGCTTCAGCGTCGGGGACGCCTGCCCCTTGGTGAGCCCGTACACTCCGTTGTTGAAGAACAGGTAGGTCATGTCGACGTTGCGCCGGCCCGCGTTCACGAAATGGCCCGCGCCGATTCCCAGTCCGTCGCCGTCCCCGCCGGCGCCCACGACGGTGAGCGCGGGGTTCCCGAGCTTCACGCCGATCGCGTAGGGCATCAGGCGGCCGTGGAGCGTGTGCGCCCCGAACGTCTTGACGTAATGGGGGGTCTTCGCCGAGCACCCCACGCCGGACACGACCGCGATATCGTGGTTCTTCAGCTGGAGCTCTGCAAATGCCATCTGCAGCGCCGTCACAATGGCGAAGTCCCCGCAGCCGGGGCACCAGTCGTTGTGGACGTCCGTCTTGAAGTCTTTCGCCGAGAGGGTCGCGCTAGCTGCCAAGGGTCATCAACTCCCGGGGCGCGGCCTTGCCGCCAAGGATCTTGTTGCAGATTTCCACGACCTCGGCAGGCACCACGGGCCGGCCGTTGGTCTTGCACAGGCGGTGGCTCGCGAGCAGTCCGGTGCGCATCGCGATGATGTCGGCGAGCTGGCCCATCTCGTTGGCCTCCACCACAGCGAACTTCCCCGCGCGGCCGATGGCCTCCTTGACCGCCGGCGAGGGGAACGGCTCGAGCAGGCGCATCTGGAGGAACGACACGGACTTGCCTTCGGCTTCGAGCGTGTGGATGGCCTGGAGGATCGCTCCCTTCGGGGAGCCCCAACTGATGAGGAGGAGGTCGGGATCGGGGCGCCCGAAGTACGACCACATCTTCGACGCGGGGATCTCGCGAAGCGCCGTCGCGTGCTTGCGCCTGCGCTTTGCCATCATGATGTCGCGGGTCACCGGGTCTTCGGTGATGTGCCCGATCTCATCGGACTCGTCGCCCGTCACGTAGAAGATGTGCCCCTCCAGCCCGAACACCGGCCGCGGCGAAATGCCCGACTCCGTCACCTTGAACCGGGGGAAGGGGTACGCGGCCGTCTTGGGGTCGTTCGTCGTGATGAGCGCGCCCCGGTCGATCGTGATGGCCTGCAGGTCGGGCGCGGGGATCGTGCCCGAGGATACGGCGAGCGCCTTGTCGATCAGGTGGATGACCGGCGTCTGGTAGCGGTCGGCGAGGTCGTGCACCCACGCCGCGTCGTGGATGAGTTCTTCGAGGTCGCCGGATGCGACGATGAGCCGCGGGAAGTCGCCGTGGCCCGCGTGCAGCGCGAACATCAGGTCGCCCTGCTCCGAGCGCGTGGGCATCCCGGTGGAGGGGCCCGAGCGCATGTAGAGGTTGACGACGAGGGGCACTTCGTTGATGGCGGCCCAGCCCAGGCCTTCCATCATGAGGCTGAAGCCGGGGCCGGAGGTCGAGGTCGCCGAGCGCGCGCCCGTGAGCGATGCGCCCGTCGCCATCGTGACGGCCGCGATTTCGTCCTCGGTCTGCACGACGACCATCGGCGCCTTCGTGCCGTCGAGCAGCGTCAGCTGTTCGCGTGCTTCGAGGAACTCGCTCTCGTCGGAGGCGGGCGTAATCGGGTAGTAGGTCTGGAACCTGCAGCCGCCGGCAATTTTGCCGAGCGCGACGGCCTGGTTGCCGGTGAGGAACAGGCGCGGGCCCGCGGGCTTCTGCGGCTCAAGCTTCAGCGGGAACGCCGAGGCAAAAGGCAAGGCCGCCTGGAAGCCCTCCGTCGCGCCGAGCGCGTTCATGTCGTAGAGCCTCTGGCGCTTGCCGAACACATCCTTCAGCCCCGCGATCAGGATGTCCTCCTTCAGCCCCACGAGCGCGAGCGAGACGCCCACGGCCATCGTGTTGGCGACGCGCTCGATCTGCGCGCCGTAGGTGGCGCCCACCTTCGGAGCGATCTTCGTGAGCAGTTCGGTAAACGGGATCGGGACGGCCTTGACCCCGCGCTTTTCTTCGGCCTTCACGAGTCCGCCGAGCGTGGTCGGCTGGCCGTGGGCCTTGCAGTGCTCGGCAATTTCGTCCTGGATGCGGTGCTCGAGGGTCGGCACCTCGTGCGGGTCGACGGCCGCGTGCGCCGGGTTGTACACGATGGCGCCGCCGGGGACCACCTCGCGGATGTGGCGGAGCGTGGATTCGGCGTCGAGCCCCACGACGATGTGCGCGTGCTCCTCGTGGCTGAGGATCTTGTGGGGCGACACCATCACGTGATAGTACGAGTGGCGGCCCTTGATGTTCGAATAGAACTCACGTTTGCCGAGCACCTCAAGCCCGGCGTGCGCCGCCGCGCGCCCGAAAGTCGTGGCTGCCGTGTCGACGCCCGACCCTTGGGCGCCGCCTACGATCCATGACAGCCTTGGGGGGTTGCTGGAGTGCTTTTCTTGCGACATTGTTGTGTTTCTGGAAGGGAGCCCTAGTATCTGAGGGTAAGCCCAATGGCTTGAAAACGAGCGGCTTTAACGTGCTACCCAGCACGAGGCTTCGACAATCTTCATCCCCCCCGCGCGTCGTGCCACGCGCGGGCGCGAAGGTGGCCGTCGACCTTGCGGTGCTGCTCGCGTTTGCCTTCGGCGCCGGGATGGTTGCGTTCTTCTCGCCGTGTTGCGCGGCGATGCTCCCCGCGTACGTTTCCTTCACGCTCGGCAAGACGGACGCGGCCGCGCCGGCGCCTGCGCCGGCTCCCGTTTCACGGGGGCGCAAGGAGCTCGGGGCCATCGCCGTGTGGGGCGGGCTCCTGCTTGCAGCGCTTGGCCTCGGGCGCCTCGCGCTCGAAGCCTTCGGCGCGCTTGGCTCGGGCGCCCCCGAGGACCGCGGGCTCTCCGTGATCCTTGCGGCCGCTGGCATTGCGCTCACCCTCGCCGGCTTTACAGCCACCGCCGACCGCCGCGCCCTGCGCTCCGGCCTTGCATTCGGCGGCCTTGCCACCCTCGGCCTCCTTGCCGTGTTCATGGCTGTGGGCCTGCCGATTGCTTGGTTCTCCCCGGGGGTAGCCTCGTCGTTCACCTTGCTTGCCGTTGGCGTGGGACTCGCGCTCATCGCGCTCGGCGTCCTTACGCTGCTCGGGAAGCGCATTCCAATCCGCATCCCCGCCTTTTCGCCCGACCGGCGCGGGCCCGTCGGGTTCTTCCTGTTCGGGGCCGCCTACGGGCTTGCCTCGCTCTCTTGCACGTTTCCCATCTTCCTCAGCGTCGTTGCGCTGGCAGCGCTAGTCGGCGGCGCCGCGGGCGCGCTTGCGCTTGCCGCGTACGCGCTCGGGAAGGGCTCGCTCATGATTCTTGTCACCGTGCTCTCCACCGCGTCGCCTGCGGCCGTCGAGGGGCGCCTGCGCAAGATCATGCCCAAGTTCGATTCAATCAGGGCGGCCGTCACGATCCTTGCCGGCGCGTTCATCGCCTACTACTTCGGCGTCCTCTACGCGCCCGCCTAACCTCGCTTCCCGTACGTTTGTCGAAAGCCTTTTCCCCCGCCCCCCCGCTTGGCCGTTGATCGCATGGCCAGCCGTGCCGCCCCCCCCGTAAAGCCGTCCCCGGAGCGCGCCTCCAGGCGCAAAGCCCCCCGGGCCGAGCGCGAACGCTGGGAGGCCGAAACGCTGCGCCCGTTCGTCCAGAAAACCCCCGAGCGCGCGGTCGAATTCATGACCACCTCCTCGGTGCCGGTCAAGCGCCTCTACACGCGCGAGGACCTCGCGGGCTTCGACGAAGAGCGCGACCTCGGCTTCCCCGGCGAGTTCCCCTTCACCCGTGGCGTCTACCCGACGATGTACCGCGGCCGCCTGTGGACGATGCGGCAGTTTTCGGGCTTCGGCGGCGCAACCGAGACCAACAGGCGCCTCAAGTTCCTCCTCGCCCACGGCCAGACCGGCCTCTCGATCGCGTTCGACCTGCCCACCCTGTACGGGTACGACACCGACGACGAATGGGCGGCTGGCGAGTTTGGCAAGTGCGGCGTGGGCGTCTCGTCCCTCAAAGACATGGAGACGCTCTTCGAAGGAATCCCCGTCGCTGATGTCACAACCTCGATGACCATCAACAGCCCGGCCTCGACGATCTGGGCCTACTACATCGTGAACGGCCTCAAGCGCGGCGTCTCGCAGGCGCAGATGGGCGGCACGATCCAGAATGACATCCTCAAGGAGTACATCGCGCAGAAGGAATTCCTCTTCCCGCCCCGGCCCTCGATGCGCCTCGTCGTGGACACCTTCGAGTACGCCATCGAGCACATGCCGCGCTGGTACCCGATCTCGGTCTCCGGCTACCACATCCGCGAGGCAGGCTCCACCGCCGTGCAGGAGCTCGCCTTCACGCTCGCCGATGGGTTCGCGTACCTTGACGCCGGAATCGAACGGGGCCTCAAGGTCGACGACCTTGCGCCCAAGCTGTCGTTCTTCTGGAACGTCCACAACGACCTCTTCGAGGAGGTCGCGAAGTTCCGCGCAGGACGCCGCATCTTCGCGCGCGTAATGCGCGACCGGTACGGCGCCAAGAACCCACGGTCCTGGATCCTCAAGACGCACGCCCAGACCGCCGGCTGCTCGCTCTCGGCCCAGCAAGCCGACATCAATGTCGCACGAGTCACCATTCAGGCGCTCGCCGCCATCCTGGGCGGCACGCAGTCGCTCCACACCAATTCGCTCGATGAAGCGCTCGCGCTGCCTTCCGACAAGGCCGTGCGCATCGCGCTGCGCACCCAACAAATCATCGCGCATGAGTCCGGAATCGCGGGCACGATCGACCCGCTCGCGGGCTCGTACTTCGTCGAGTCGCTCACCCAGCAGATGGAAGATGAGGCTATGGCCTACTTCGACCGCATCGATGCGCTCGGCGGCGTCATCCCGGCCATCGAGAAGAACTTCTTCCAGCGCGAAATCGCCGACGCCGCCTACCGCTACCAGAAGGAGATCGACGCGAAGGAGCGCATCATCGTCGGCGTGAACGACTTCACCATCGAGGAAGACCTCGAGCCGCCGCTGCTTGAAATGGACCCGCAAGGCGAAGCAAAACAGATCGCGGCGTTGAACCGCCTTCGCAAGGAGCGCGACAACAAGCGGGCCGATGCCGCGCTGCGGCGCCTCCACAAGGCCGCCGAGGGCGACGAGAACACGATGCCTTTCATCATCGAGTGCGCCAAGGCGTACGTGACCCTGCAAGAGACCACGGACGTGTTCCGTGAGGTCTTCGGCGAATACCGCGAGAAGTCGGTTTACTAAGGCGTGCAGTCGCGGGGGCGGGTTCCACGGCCTCGCGAGTCAGGTCCGGATTGTTTGCAAGCGCCGCGCTTTCGGCCGCCGCCACCGCGACGATTATCGCTTTTTTCACCTTGGGCCAACCTTGGGGCTCGCTGAACGACCTCTGCTACGCTGGCCAGGCGGTCGCGATGCTTGCCGCCTTACCTGCCCTGCGATCGGCCGACACCGGCGCAGGCCCGTCGGGGGGCCGCGGCACCTGGCGGTTTGGTGTCGCGGCCTTGGGCGGAATGGCCGTCACCTCGCTCCTGATAGCCGCCGAGGGGCTCGTAGCGATCGGCGGAGGCTCGATCTCGCCGCCCGGGATGCCTTACGCCTTCCTCGGAATCTCCTCCGTGTTCTTCTTGATGGTGGAGGTGTGGCTGCCGATGGCCGGAAGGCGGCTCGAGCGCGCCGGGTTCAAGGGGGCGTGGAAGCTCAGCCTCCTGGCGTTGACGCAGGTTGGCTACCCTGTGTTCGCAGTGTGGCTTGCTAGGCGCCCCGCCTTCGCCCCGGGCGCACCGATGCCGGTTAGAACGGCTTGAACATCATCAGCGCCGAGAGGACCGCGACGCCCCCGAACCCCACCCCCGACAGCATCCAGGGGTTGACGGTGTTCAGGATCGCATTGAGCTCCTCGTCCCCGAGCTCGCGCCGGTCGCCATCCTTCGCCTTCGACCCCATCGGCATTTTGAGGCCGAGCGCCCGCCGTATTTTCCCGTAGCGCAGCGTCGCGAGCGGCGTCATCATCCCGATGAGCGCCATGAAGACCACCACGGCGGCCCAGAACCACGCGGTCCGCCACCATTCGAACATGACCGCCATCGCGATCGCCGACCCGAGGATCAGGAAAAACCCGACCGCCATCGCCGGGTAGGTCGACGCGGATAGGTCGAGCAGCGCGGTGAGCTTCGCGCGGTCGCGCTCGGCGCGCAGGCGGAACGAAACGCCCGCCGACACGCCGTGGGCGATCAGGAAAAGCGCCACACCGATGAAGTGCGTGTACTTGGCCGCCGTGTACGCATCGAGTGCCGTGGCGCTCCCTCCTTACACGACGTGGAAGTCCCCCACCATCCCCATCGCTTCATGGGGGATGCACCAGAAGTGGACGGTGGCCGCCGTGGATATGAGCAGGCTGAATTTCGTGGTCGAAGACGGCAGGAGGTTGTGGGTGTAGGTCTTCTCGCTGGCGGTCCCGGCCCCCACCTTGTACGTGAAGGTGTGGAGCGCGCTGTCTTTGTTGGTCACCGTGACTTCAACAATCTTCCCGGCGGGGATGCTGACGTTCGTGGGGACGAACAGGAAATTCTCGGTCGTGATGTTAACCCACGCTTCCGCTTCGAGGTCGGACCCCCCGTTGGTCGCGCCACCCGAGGTCGCGTTGATGTACGCGGCTTCGCCGGCGAGCGCCGCCCCCAAGAGGATTCCAACCACGAGGATGTTGAACAGGCCATACCGCGTCTTCAGCCCCTCGCGCGCCGTCATCGGGGGCGTGCCGCTCTTCCGGTACACGAATACCCAGATGCCGGTCGGCAAACCGATGAACAGGGCCATCAGCAGGAACATTCCCGCGGCAAAGACGATCCCGAGCTGTGGCACCACAAACGAATCAACCGAGAATGCCAGGACAAGCATCGGAAAGATGGCCAGCGTGATGCCCGCTCCGAGGAACATCCACCGCCGGCCCTTCCAGAGCGCGAGAGCGCAGAGGACGACGACCGGCCCCAAGAAAGGAACGACGAAGGTTGCATTGGCCGGGCTCGGCGCCACGAAGAGCGTGATCGCCACGAGCTCCGCGGCAAACGCTCCGGCAATGAGCAGTCGCGCGAACGGCCACGCAAGGATTCCACGGCCCTTTGTCGCGCCATCCTGTCCCGACTTCTCGCTTCCGCCTTCCGCACGCTTGTCCTCGTCCATTTCCTCCACCCCGCGCAGCGGCAAAGCGCCGCGGCGAGCCCCCCCAGGGCCGCGCCCGCGATCCCTAGGTGATCCATATCTAGGTTTCTTAGGACAGCCCCACGCCCCGCCGCGCGTCCAAGCCTAAATACGCCGCACCGACTTCAAGCGCCGATGGCCGGCGCGCGGAAATCCGTGGCTAAGAAGCCTGCAAACCAGGCGGCCGGCGGCAAGGCGCGGTGGCAGCGCGAAACGCTTGCGCCCTTCCTCAAGCAGTCGCCCGAGGGCGGTGCGGGCCTAAACTCGGCCCCTTCGGGGAAGGCGCGTCGACTTTACACCTCGGACGACCTCGCCGGAGCCGAAGGCGCCGAGACCCTCGGCTTCCCCGGCGAGCCGCCCTTCACCCGCGGCATCTACCCGACGATGTACCGCGGGCGCCTCTGGACGATGCGCCAGTATGCGGGTTTCGGGACGGCGGCCGAAACGAACGAGCGCTTCCACTACCTGCTGACACACGGCCAGACCGGCCTGTCAACGGCCTTCGACCTGCCCACCCAGCTTGGGCTCGACTCCGATGCGCCCGCAGCCAAGGGCGAAGTCGGGCGCGCGGGCGTCCCCATCGATTCGATCGACGACATGCGCACGCTGCTTGCCGGCATCCCCCTCAACAAAGTGTCGACATCGATGACCATCAACTCCACCGCCTCCATCCTGCTCGCGCTGTACTTGTCGGTCGCCAGAGAGCAGGGCGTGGCGTGGAAAAACATCCGCGGCACCGTCCAAAACGACCTGCTCAAGGAGTACATCGCCCGGGGGACCTACATCTTCCCGCCCGGGCCGTCGATGCGCCTCACCGTCGACATCATCGAGTTCTGCGCGAAGGAGACCGTGAACTTCAACCCCATTTCAATTTCCGGCTACCACATCCGCGAAGCGGGGTCGACGGCCGTGCAGGAAGTGGCGTTCACGCTTGCCGACGCCGTCACCTACACAGAGTCCGTGGTGGCCCGCGGCATGGAGGTCGACGCGTTTGCTCCGCAGCTTACGTTCTTCTTCAACGCCCACAACAACCTCCTCGAAGAGGTCGCGAAGTTCCGTGCCGCCAGGCGGCTGTGGGCCCGCACGATGCGCGACCGCTTTGGCGCGCGCGACCCCCGTTCGATGATGCTGCGCTTCCACACGCAAACCGCAGGTTCGACGCTCACCGCCCAGCAGCCCGAGAACAACCTCGTGCGCGTGACGATCCAGGCGCTTGCCGCCGTGCTCGGCGGGACGCAGTCGCTCCACACCAACGCCCACGACGAAGCGCTCGCGCTGCCCACCGAGAAGGCCGCGCTCCTGGCGCTCCGCACCCAGCAAATCATCGCGCACGAGTCGGGGGCTGCAAACACCGTCGACCCGTTTGCCGGCGCCTACGCGGTGGAGGCGATGACCCTCGAAATCGAACAGGCGGCGGAGGCGCTGATGGGCCGCATCGACGACATGGGCGGCATGGTGCACGCGATCGAGAAGGGGTTCCCCCAGCGCGAAATCCACGAGGCGGCATGGGCCCACCAACAAGCCGTCGAACGCGGCGACCAGCGCATCGTCGGGGTCAACGCGTTTGCCGAGGAGGCGCAGGCGGCCCCGCCGCGGATCCTGAAGGTCCGCCAGGCCGCCGAGGGCGAACAGGTTGCGCGCGTCCGAGGGCTACGCGCCCGGCGCGACGCCGCCAAGACGGATGCCGCACTCAAAGGGGTCGCCAAGGCCGAGCGCACCGGGGCAAACTTGATGCCCGCCACGCTCAAGGCTGTCGCGGCGCAGGTCACCCTCGGCGAAATCTGCGGCGTGCTGCGCGAAGCCTGGGGCGAGCACAAGGACCGCCCGATTTTCTGAAAGAACTTCCCCGCCCCGCGGGGCCGGGGCGCCTGGCTCAAACCTAATCTACGGGTTCCTCTATCAGCGCGCCTGGGGAATCGCCGTGGGTTGGGCAGGTTCGGCCCCCGCGGATTCCATGCCCGCCGGTCGCGTAAGCGGCCTCCTTCATGTTTACACCGGGACGGGCAAGGGCAAGTCCACCGCCGCGATGGGGCTTGCGGCGCGGGCGGCCGGCCATGGGCTCAAGGTCTTCGTCATCGGGTTCCTCAAAGAAGATTCCGAAGGCGGCGAGCGCGCGTCCCTCCAGCGGCTCGGGAACGTGACGTTCGAGTGCTTCGGCCGATCGGGGGCCGTGAACCCCAAGCACCCTGACCCCGCCGATGTCGCGTCGGCGGGGCGCGCGCTTACGCGCGCCGAGAAGGTCATCGCTGCGGGGAAGCACGACCTCGTCATCCTCGACGAGGTCAACGTCGCGCTCGGCATGGGCCTGCTTGACCTCGGGCACGTCCTGCGCATCCTCGAGACGCGCCCCCCCAACGTCGAGGTCGTATGCACGGGGCGCGGCGCGCCGCTTGAACTCATGGGGATCGCGGATTACGTCACGCGTATGGAATCCATCAAGCACCCGCGCGAGCGCGGGGTCGAGGCGCGCAAGGGGATTGACGAGTAGGAGCGCCCATGGTCGAAATCACCGATATCTCCACGCTCGACCACGAGGGGCCGAAGTCCGGCGACCTCCCCGAGGTCGCGCGCCGAAGCCTTGAGGAAAGCTCGCCCGACCGCCCGTCGCATCAGGCCCGGGCCCCCGACGCGCCGGGTGGCCGCGGGCCCTCCGCCGGGGTGCCTGGCTCCCACCGCATCCACATCATGCTCGCCGGCGGCGGGCGCGTCCGCGAAACCGTGAGCGAGGACCTGTCCGACGTGACCCGCGCGATTGCTGAAGCCGGCGAGCACGAGGTGTGGATCGACATCGAGGCGGATGACATCGAGCAGGCCCTTGCCCCCTTCGATGCGAAGGTCTCCCAAGAACAGTACCTGGTCACCAACCACGACAAGCGCTCCGTCCTTGGCTGGCCCTACCTCGTCCGCGACCAGATGGCCCCCCGCTTCTGCGTCCTTGTCGCCGCAGGCGACCATGCGATCGTCACTGTCCACTCCCCCGACATCCCCCACGACCCCATCGCCGACGCCCGCAAGGTCATCGACAGCGCCGTCCACGCCCGCACCGACGGCGGGTACAAGCCGCTCGGCTCGTTTCGCGAATTCGCCTTCCTGCAGATGGCCGAGTCCTGCACCACGGAGATGATGGGCTCCATCCAGAAGCAGTCCAAGCGCCTCGGCCAGGTCTACGACAACGTCTACGGCGAGGAGTTCAAGCCGGCCGCCATCCAGACCGCCCTCTTCGACATCCACCGCTACCTCGAGCAGACCCTCTCCCCCACCCTGTTCCTCGTCCGCGAGTTCTTCTTCACCCTCGAACGCGGCGGCGCCCGCTTCCTCCCCCTTGAAGGCGTCAAGGACGACCTCGCGCGGCTTGCCGAGGAACTCGACCGCCTGATGGGGCTGAAGACGAACATGGAGACGACCATCGAACTCATCTCGAACGCCGTGCGCGCCAAACTCTCGGAGCAAACCCTCCAAGCCTCGTGGCAGCTGCAGCTGGCCGTCGAGGTGCTCGTCCGCGTCTCGCTCCTGCTCATGATCCCGACGGCCGTGTTCTCGCTTTGGCCGCTCATGCCCTTCCCCGTGAACCAGCCCTTCGACTTCCTGGGCATCCGCACGTACTCGGTCGTGTGGAACATCGTCACGGCGCTCGTCCTCACCATCGTCGCCCAGCTCGCGCTCTCGCGCATGTACAAGCGCGCGTTCAAACTCGACGAGCTTCGCGGGACCCAGCCGCGCCGCGAGCGGCCGGCGCCCCCGAAGTGACGGTTTCAGGTCTTGCCCGCGCCGCCAACCAGGCGCAGGATGTCGTCCGTCCGGCCTGAGGCCACCAGGGCCGCGATCGAGAGGCGGGTCTGCTGCGCAAGCGTCCGCAAGACCTCAAGCTCGGCCTCGGAGGACATCCTGAAGGAGGGCGGCAGCGCCAGTACGATCAGCCCCGAGACGGCCCCCGCCAGGACCGGCACGATGACCACGGTCTCGGTGCGTTCGCTGAGGAACTGGCCAAGGATCGGGTCGGCGCGCTCGGCGCGCAGCAGCGACCTCGACTCCACGACAAGGATGTCCTTCGAAAGGGCCGCGCGTTCCAGCACCGCGCAGTCGCGTTGGGCGACCGGCCGCGCGGGCCCTGCCGAGTGCCCGTCGGCCGGCGTGTACTTCGCGAAAAGCTGGAACCGGCCGTTTAACCCGTCAAGCCAGACGAGCCCCGCCGCCGGCGACCCCGTGGCTTCCGCCAGGATCTCGATGAAACGCCGCGTGTTGCGCTGCAGGTCCGACGCGTCCAACATGACCTCCGCCTCGGCAAGGAGCGCCTCTTGGAGCTTCATGACCCGTTGGCCGGCCTCGGCAAGCAGGACGCCCTCCAGCGCAAGGCCGAGCCTTGCGGCGATCTCCTCGATCAGCGTGACGTCGGCGTCCTCGAAGGAGTCGACTTCCGCGCGGCCCACGGCCAGCGCCCCCAGCGTGGTGCCCGCGCGGCCGCGCATCGGCGCCACCGCAAGCGACCCCGAAGGCGGGGCGCCCGGGCGCTCGATCACGGCAAGCAGGCTGGCGGCGCCCGCGGACTTGTCCGCGTCGGGGATAAGCACCGTTTCTCCCCCCGCCACGACCGCCTTAACGCCTGTGTTCCCCGACGGGATCCGGGGGGGGATGCTCGACACCGCGGTGCCGCCGTGGAACACGGCGATCGGGTGCAGCCAGTCCTCGCCGGCCTTCAAAAGGACGGCGACGGTCGTGAGCTTGAGCGCCCCCGCCACGAGGTCGGCGAAGCGGCCCATGAGGTCCGGCAGCGCGCGCGCCGACAGCAGGATCGCCGACACCTCGAGGGTCAGGTCGTCGCGCTTCGACCGCTCGTGCGCTTCCCGCGCGCGGCCGGCTTCCGCCGTGATGTCGCGGAAGAGCACGAGCGTGCGCGGCGGCCTGCCTGCTTCCGTGAGGCGCCGCAGCGTGAGCTCAAAGGGGTGCGTGCCGCCGTCGGTGGTGTGCAGCGACCGCGCGTGGTGGATCGTCCCGGGGTTCTGCGCAGCGGTGATGAACGCGGCCACCGGGCAGGTCTCGCAGGGCTCCGCCCCCTCGCACAGCGTCAGGTGGCACGGGCTGCCGTGGAAGAGCCGCCTTCGCCCGAACACGAACTCCGCGTGCACGTTGCGCCACTCCACGCCGCCGTTGGCGTCGAAGATCAGCATCGGCTCGGCGATGGCCTCGACGATGGCGTCGGTCTTGATGCGCTCGGTCGCCAGCGCCTCGCGCAAGCCCTCGACTTCCCGCAGGTCTTTGAGCAGGGCGATGTGGCTCAGGGGCTCGCCGTCGACGCGCAGCGGGGTCACCGAGAGGATCGCCGGCGTCGTTTCGCCGCCCTTGCGCACGAGCACCGCGTCTCCCACCCAACGCGTGCCGAGGTCGACGCCCTTGAGGCCGCGCAGGCGCACGGCCCCCCCGCCCCGGCCGCCGGCGGCCCGCGCCTTCGTCGAGTGGACCACCGATTCGATCGGCACGCCCTTCAGGGTCCCCGGCGCGTACCCGAGGATCTGCTCAGCAGCCGGGTTCGCCTCCGCGACCACGCCGCCCTCGCGCCAGACCAGGATGCCGTCGGCCGCCGCGTCGAAGAGCGCCCGAAGGCGCCCTTCGCGCTCGTGCACCTCCGCCTCGAGGCGTGCGCGCGTCGTGATGTCCCGCAGCTCAACGATCGAGGTGGTGCGGCCGCCGCTCGAAGGGATTGCCTTCATGATCAGTTCGACCATCCGCGGGGTGCCCACCGGGCCAAGCGCCCGCAGCCGCGGGAAAATGGCGACCGAGCTGCCCCGGAAGGCCGCGAAGAACCGACTGACCTCAGGCTGGTCAACCTCCTCGAAGAGGGTCGCCAGCTGCGCGCCCACGATCTCGCCGGGCTCCCGCCCCGTGAGGCCGCGCGCTGATTCATTTGCCACCAGGATTACACCGTCGTCGGCGACCTCAAGCACAACATCGGGGGACGCGTCGATGAGCGCGCGGTATTTCAGGCGCGAGCGCTCAAGTTCGGCGTCCTTGCGCGCGAAGTGCTCGGAGAGCCGGTCGCGCTCCCCCGGCGCGATGTTTGCCGCGTTCTCCAAAATTTGTTCGAAGGGCATCGCCCCGACGTCGTGGGCGACCCCCGCAGGGGGCCCCCCCTTGACAGGCGCTGTGCCCTCGCCTGCCGCCGCGGCCTCCGCCTTGTCCGTCGTGATCAACATCCGGCAATAGGCGTGCCCCATCGCGGCGCACTCGTACTCGACGACGTAAACGGGCGCGTCGAAAAGCGCCTCCACAAACCCCCGCGCGTAGCCCGCGACGGTCCAGCACACGCCTTCCTTGGACGGGCCCATCATCAGGAGGTGGTCGGCGGCCTCCTGCGACGAGAGGAAACGCACGCGCACTTGGAGGCGGCCTTCCATGATCTGGAACTCGACCTTTTCGAGGTCCATCCGCGCCCGGCCGTTCGGGGCGACCAGTGCGGCCCCGATCTTCACGAAGTCGAGGTCGTCGCCGACCTGCATGCTCTGCGCGACGGCAAGCGCGTCAGGGAAACCCTGGTCGCGGCCGGCCTTCAGGTAGATCTCGCGCACCTGCGCCCACGGGAGGGCCGCGAGCAAAGACTTGCGAAGCGATGCAAATTGCGCGGTGCCAGCGAGGATTACGCGCGACCCGCGCGAAGAGAGGACGCCGGTGACCGGGTCGTGGGACAGCACCTGGTTGAAGTCGACCGTTGGCGAAGGCTTCTCGGTGCTCATCTTCCGCCCCCGCTGAGGGAGCCAGGGATGGACGGCACCCCGTTATAAGGCTGGAGCATTCGGTTTGCCCGGCGGTAAGCGCTTTTGGGGCCTTCCTTACGCCGGCAGTTCGCCGGCCACGAAGGCCTTCGTCCTCGCGTCGCGTGGCGACTCGAAGAAGTCCGCCCGCGGGGCGGTCTCGATGATGCGCCCGCCCCACAGGAGCGACACCCGGTCGGCGATACGCCGTGCCTGGAAGAGGTCGTGGGTAACGAGCATCACGCCGATCCCTTGTTCGTGGGCGCTCCGGGTGACGGCCGCCTCGAGGGCCTTCACATTGGCCGGGTCGAGGTTCGCGGTGAACTCGTCGAGGAGGAGGGACTCGAGCGGCAGGACCGTCGCCCGCGCGAACGCAAGCCGCTGCGTCTCGCCGCCCGACAGCGTGCGCGCGGGAGCATCGGAAAGCGCCGAAAGCCCGAGGCGCTCAAGCGCCCGCTTCACACGTGCCTCGATCTCGGTTTCCTCCACTTCACGCATGCGCAGCCCGAACGCCGCGTTTTCGAACACGGTGGTCCGGAACGCGACGGGCTTCTGCGGGACGAGCGCCATCTTGAGCCGCGCTTTGCGGTGCGGCGCGTCCATGGTGATGCGGTCACCGGCCTGCGCGACCTGTTCGCCGTCCAAGTACACCCCGCCGCCGTCGAGCGGCTCAAGGAGATTGAGGACGCGCAGCAGCGTGGACTTGCCTGCCCCGCTCGGGCCGAGCACCGCGTGCACTTCGCCCTGCCTGACCGTGACGGAGACCCCGCCGAGCACCTTCCGGCCCCGGAACGACTTCGTGACCTCGCGGGCTTCGAGGCCCGCGGCGGCAGGCGCGCTCACTTCGCCTCACGCTCCTGCAAGAAGGTGAGGCTCGCGAATACCATGATCGAAATGGCAAGGAGGATGAGGCCAAGGCCGAGCGCGAGCGAAAAGTTCCCCGCGTTCGTCTGCTGCACAATCGCCGTCGTGAGCACCTGCGTTTCGCCTTGAATGTTGCCGCCCACCAGGATGACGGCGCCTACCTCAGAGACCGCCCGCCCGAACCCGACCATCACCGCCGCCAGGATCCCGGCGCGTGCTTCGCGCACGAGTGTCCGGAGGTACAGCCACCGCTCCGCGCCCAGCGTTCGCGCAGTGTCCTTCAAGGCGGGGTCGACCGCCGACACGGCGCTCCACGTGAGACCCGTTACGAACGGCAGCACGAGGAGGAACTGCGCGAGGATCATCCCCTGCACCGTGAAGAGCCAATGCAGGCCGCCGAGCGGCCCCGCACGGGACAGCGTCAGGTAGAGCAATAGCCCCATGAGCACCGGCGGGAGCCCATACAGCGACTGGAGGAACGCTCGAAGAAGGCGGCGGCCGCGGAATTCGCGCGACCCGAGGAATGCGCCAAGGGGGACGCCCACGGCGGAGGCAAGCAGCGCCCCGGCGCCCGAGACGGCAAGCGACAGCAGCGCGACGTCGAGCAGGACCGTCTGCGCCACGTGCCCGCGCTCCTCACATGCGCTTGGGGTCCGGGAAGAATAACTGGTGGCCCTCGACTTTGTAGCTGCCGATGAGCGCCGCCGTCTCCTTGGAGGTGATCCATGTCGCGAAGGCCGTTGCCGCGGTCGCGTTGATTCCCGGAACGCGCGTCACGTTCAGTTGGATCACGGAATAGGTGTTCTTAAGGTCGCTTGTGGGCTGCGCGAGGCCGCCGCGCAGGATGAGGAGCCCGTTGGTGACGTTGGCGCCGATGTCGGTCTGCGACCAGTAGGTCCCCTCGTCCGTCAGCGTGTACCCGCCGAGTTGGTACGCCATGTGGAGCGTGGCGGACATCCCCTGGCCGATCGACTTGTACCACGACGCGGGCAGCGCGGAGGTGTTCATCCCCAGCGCTGTCCAAATCTGGATCTCTTTGGTGTTCGTCCCCGAGCCGTCGCCCCTCGAGATGAAGACGGACATGTTCGCCGCAATGCGCGCGAAGGCGTCGGTCGCGTTCGACGCGTTCTTCACTCCCGCCGGGTCGGTGGCGGGGCCGACGATTGCGAAGTAGTTGTACATGATTTGCCAGCGTGCGACCCCCGAGCCGTTGGCCAGGTACGCCGTTTCCTGCGAGGGGGAATGGACAACAAGCACGTCCGCATCCCCGCGCTTTCCGAGCTCAAGCGCTTGGCCCGTGCCCACCGCGACGACGGCGACTTTCGCATGGCTCTTGGACTCGAAGTCGGGGAGGATGTAGTTCAGGAGCCCGGAGTCGTTCACCGAGGTCGTGGTCCCCAGCACGAGGCGCGCCTGCGCCGGCGGGGAGCCGCCGAAGCAGCCTGCCAGAAGGACGGCGGCGGCCGTCAGCGAAGCGAGCAGGACGATCTTTGTTGGCATTCCGTCTGAGCGCAGCTGCATAGGAGGTTGACCCCCGCAAGGAAAAATTGACGGAAAAGAGGCGTCCTGAGTTTAGCGGTATTGGTGCGCTTGTTTGATCGCCGGAGGCCCGCTAAAGAAACGCTCGCACCGCCTCCGTTATTGTGAGGCGGCGGATCAGACCGGCCGCTGCAATCGAGTCGAAGCCGCGGTCGTTTGAGATGACGAGCGCTCCCGTCTGCAGGCACACGGACGCGTGCAGGCCATCGACGCCCTCCCCCGGCTTGAAGTAGGCCAGGCAAGCCCGCTGAAACCGCGGAGCGGGATTGACGACCTCGATGCGTCCAAGGAGCGAAGCGAGGACTCGCACCGCCGCCGCCGATGGGAAAATCTCTGCGTAACGGGAGTACTCCGCGACCAGCAGCGGGTCGCCGACCAGGCGGGCCATAGGGTCGCCGACCAGGCGGGCGATGAGGCGGAAGGAAACGGTCTGTCGCTCGCCCGACCGAATCGCGGCCACGAACACGTTTGTGTCAAGGAGGTACGGACCGGCGGGGGGCTGTTTGTCGCTCATGCAACCGCACCGCCCCCACCAACCCTAACGCAGCCGCGCCATGTGCTTGGCAATTTCGGGGTACCGTCGTTTCGCCAATTCGTTAATCTCGGCCCTTACCTTGGCGAGCTCCGCATCGATGTCGATTCCTTTCAGGTCCTCGCGGATCTGGCGAACCATTTTCTCAACATCGAGCGGAAAGAGGGCGACTCCACCATCGTCGAGATTCGTCACGAGCAGTTTGGATCCTGGCCGCAGGCGGAGCTCCTTCCGCGTGCTGGCGGGGAGCAGGATTCGACCCGCGCTGTCGACGGAGACGATGACGGACACAATCATGCTGGGAGTTTCCCATATGATGAATATATGGGAAATATCCACGAGTGGAGAGGGCCTCCAAGGGCCCGATTACGAACCCCACCCCCACTCTCTTCTCCCCCCGGACGAACCGCCTATTTGGCGCAAAAAGGGGCGAGGTCGCCGGACACAGCGAAAGCGACTGCCTCCGTCCCACCACCGTCTCTTCACGACGCATAACTTCGGCTGTCCAGCACGACTGTTATCTACCCCGTCGCCCCGCCCGGCCCGCCTGCCTGGCTACTTGAACTACCCGTATAAGGGCGGAGCGTCTTCGATGGCCTCCCCCTCACTTTGAAATAGACTTGCGGGCTTGGCGCGGGGCCGCCTCACCACGAGGACGGAGCGTGCATGGGATGCAACGTTTCGCAATGACAAAAGGGACGCGGCCGAAGGAGGGCTAGCCGTGGACCGCTCGTACCGCTACAACATCCGCCTCGCGGAGCGAGCGCGCGACCTCTCGCGGATGGTTGAGATCGAGAACGCGTGCTTCCCCGAGAAGCTCGCCTATCTGCGCAGCGAGATCTACCACTTCCTGCGCGCGAAGAACGCGCAATGCGTGGTCGCCGAAGACCGCGACACGGGGCGCGTCGAAGGGTTCCTCATCGTTTCGTGGCGCAAGGGGTGCGCCGTCGGGTACGTCCAGACCATCGACGTCCGCCCCGAGGCCCAGGGCAACGGGCTCGGCCGCCTGTTCATCGAGACCGCCGAGCGCATCATGGCGGAGCGGGGGCTTACGAAGTCCATCCTCCAGGTCTACCTGCGGAACAATGCCGCGCTCGGCCTCTATCTCAAGCATGGGTACACGATCCGCCGCGTCCGGACGCGGTATTACCAAAACTCGTACCGCGGAGCGCGTGACGCGCTCGAGATGGTGAAGGAACTCAGGCCGCTGGCGCCGACCGCGCTCACGACCCCCCCGGTGCCCGAGCACGCATCGCTTGCCCCCGACCGCGCGGTGCCGCGCCCCGCGGCCCCCTCGGTCGCGGAGGTTGCCCCCGCGGCCGCCCCATCGGACGGGCTCATCGCAGACCGCACCGCGGTGCCTGCCGCCCTCGGCTCCAATTGAGCGCGCTTCCCCCCGGCCTAGGTCTTGGGGTCGAACGCCACGAAGCGGCCCTTTTCGAGCTTCACGGCCCCCGCCGTGTGCTCGCTAAGCACCTTGAACACCTTCGCGCGGAACCGCGCCGGGACGTTTTCGATCAGCGAGTTCTGCGGGTCGAACTTCATCGACTCGACCTCGGCGTGCGCCTGCGGAGCGTAGCCGCCCGCGTACTTCAGGTCCCCCGCGAGCACCTTGTACCCCTTCTGCGAAAGCCGAAACAGCGTGTGCTCAAGCTCGTGCTTGTCGAGGCGAAGCCGCGTCTCCTGAAGCCGCTTCTCAAGCAGGTCGAGGTCCTCCTTGCGGTACCCCATCACGCGCGGGTCGACGTCCGACGCGACCAAGATCGACAGGACTCCCAGGCACTTCGTGCACCGGCCGCACGGGACGACCTTCCCGTCCTGGAGGTGCGTGGCGTGGCACGAGCGCTGGATCGGGAGCAGCTTCGGGTAGCGCTTCGCGATGATCAGCTCCTCCGAGAACGACGAGAGCGGGCGCACCACCGAGAAGTGCTCGCACGCGAGCCCGCGCTCCTTGTAGTACTGCGTCATCTTCCAGTCGAACTCCTGCGTCTGGTCGTAAATTCCAAAGTAGTGGGGGACGCCCATGTGCGTCCAGTCGCCCGGCTCATCGTACTCGTTGCCCACCACGAACGCCGAGATGTCGTGCTTGAACATGTACGGCCAGAACGCGAACGCGTAGTGGAGGAATGTGAACGTGCGCACCGGGTAGAGGTCGGCCGCCACATCGCGGAAGTCCGGGCGGATCACCCGCATGTGGTCCTTGATGAACAGGTACACGCGGTCGACATTCGACCACACCTTGCGCGTCCGCGGCTCGAACCGCGTGAAGGCGTCGAACGCGGGCTTTGCCGTGAGCCAGTGGCCCCCCGACTCGTTGAAGTAAAACGGGTAGACCTCCGCGCCCACTTCCTTCAGCATCCCGTAGGAGAGCAGCGACTCCTTTCCGCCCGACGAGAGTACGCACACGCGTTCGGGGTCGCTTTCCCTTGAGAAGTCGTGGCGCACGGTGCCCGACGGCTTCAGCGCGGCGCGGTAGTCTTTGTAGGTCTTCGAGATCTCGGGGTTGTCCTTGAACTTCGGCTCGTCGATCAGGTACTCGTTGCCGCGCAGCACGCGGTTGACGAGCGTCTCCCGCGACTGGATGAGGAGGAACTCCTCGAACAGCGTCTGGTCGCGCGGGTCGAGCGGAAACTTCAGGCGGATCTCCTTCGTGAAGAGCGCGTAGTTGACGAGCGGGCAAAGGACGGTGAGCCCCATCAGGTACTCGAGGTCCTCGAACTCCTTCGTGCCCTTGTCGGGGAGGTCCTCCTGGTACTTGTAGCGAAGTTCAACCTCGCCCTCGGGGCGGCCCACCGGGTCGACCTCGATGGTCGCGCGCACCCAGTCGTCGCCAAGCTCCGGCGGGTGGACGGTGATCGAGTTGAAGCAGTGCAGGGGGAGGTCGGCCACGGCGTGCCCACCTACTTTTGCAGGAACCGGCGCTCGATCTCGGCGGCGATCTTGCCGGCCCCTTGCCAGAGCGGGTCGCAGCAGGGTACGTGGAAGCGCGCCTCGTACTGGCGCACCGTCTCCTCGACCTGCGCGCGCGTCAGTCCCTCGTGATTGAGGGTAATCCCGATGACAGGGCGCTGCGCGTAGCTCTCGAGCAGCTCGATCTCGCGGCCGAGGTCTGCCATCTTGAACTGCGGGAAGCCGTCGAGCGTCCTGCGCGCGGGCGCATGCTGCACGAGGATGCCCTTCGGCCGGCCGGCCGCGATGAGTTCGAAGCCGCCGGGGTACGCCGGGTGGGTGAGGGCCCCTTGGCCCTCGAGCACGATCACATCCGGGTGCTCGTTGCGGTCGCACTCGACCACCGCGTGCTCGATCTCGCCGGCGACATAGTCGTTGACCGTCGAGTCGAGCACGAAGCCGTACTTGGCGCCCTGCATGATGCCGGTCTGCCCGGTCGCGATCATGTGGGCCTTGTACCCCATCGCTTCGAGCGCCTCGACGACCTTCCAGGCGGTTGTCCGCTTCCCGATCGCAGAATCGGTGCCTAGCGCCGCCACGACCGTGGCCTTGACCTTCTCGATGTCCCCCGTGAAGAAGTTCGGAGGGCGAAGCAGCGGGAGCTTGCGGATGTCGAAGACATCGACGCCCTTCTTGGCCGCAAGCGGCGCAAACTCCGGGTCGTCAGAGATGAACTCGTGGAGCCCGGACACGATGTTGAGGCCCCGCTCGATGCTCCGGCGCATGGACGGCCGCAGCTCCTTGGGCAGCATCCCCCCGTCGGTCGCCAGACCGAAGATCATCGTGTGGATCGAGGGGTCCTTCGCGAGGGCGTCGTCGACCGAGGCGTACACGGGCACGCCGTTTCTAACGCCATCGAGCACCCTCCCAGCGTCCTTGCCGGCGTGGGTTGAGTCGATCACGCCGCGGATCTTGTACCGCCTTGAGCGGCGCAGCAGGCCGTTGCCTGACTTCCCCGTGGGGGTCGCAAGCGCGCCCTCGAGCAGGATGACCGCGTTGGCGTCCTTGGTCCCGATCTTCGCGTTCTGGAAATCCAGCGCGTCACGGGGCTTTGCCTTCAGGGCGCCACGCTTGCGCGACTTCCGCGGGCTCCCGCTCTTGCGGGTGGACTTCTGCTCGGCCAACGAGCCAACCTCCGGCTAGCAACGCCGTCCGGTCAAAATAACCACATGGTCGCCCTCCGCAAGCTCCGGGTGGGCTGCCACCGTCTTCACGAGCGCCCGCAGCGCCGAGGTCGAGGCCGGCAGCACATTGATGCCCTCCTGCTCGCGGACCATGCGCGCGTAGTTCACCATGTTCCGGTCGCTTGCATACTCCGCGAATCCACCGGACTCCCGCAGCGCGTCAAGCGCGAGTTGGCCGTCAAAGGAGTGGTAGTTCACGAGCGGCTCATTAATCGCCGTCTCGTGGAGCTCCTCCGGCTTTAGGTCCTCGACCACGTCCTTGCCCGCCTTGAAGGATGCGATGATCGGGTTGCCGCGGTGCGACGACCCCGCGATCATCCGCGGCAGTTCGGCCGTGCGCCCTTGGGACTTGAGTTCCTTGAACCCGGCGAAGACGCCCGCAAGCGTCGTGCCGTTGCCCACCGGCACCGACACGGTCTCCGGGACGCGGCGCATCGAACGGTAAACTTCCCGGGCGATCTCCGCGTAGGCCTTCATCCCTAGGGGCGCGGCGTGCTCGCCCGGGTTCGCGTCGTACCACCCGTTCGCCTTGGCGTCGGCCTGCGCCCGAGCCACCGCGTCCTCGTATTTTCCCTCGACCCAAATCACTTCGGCGTCGAGCTGCGCGAGTTCCTCCACGCGGCGCGTGTGGTAGTCCTTCGGGATGTACACCTTCGACTTCAGCCCGTTTTGGAACGCGGCGTTTGCAATCGCCGTGCCGTAGTTGCCGCAGGTCCCGATCGATATGATCTCGAACCCGCGCTGGAACGCATCGAACACTTGCTGATACGCGACGCGGTCTTTCTGCGTCCCGGTCGGGTTGCCCCCCTCGAACTTCGCGAAGAGCTTGCGCACCTTGAGCTCGCGGCCCACGTTGCGCATCTGCGTGAAAATGGTGTTCCCGACACCGTCCCAAAGGAAGCGGCGCTCGCCAACGGCTGCGGGTAAGGCGCGTTCTAGGCTGCCTGACAACGGGGTTAGGTCACCTCAAGAGGGGGTTCGCGCATCTGTCCGGCGTTTTTGGGGGGCAGGGGTCGAAACCATTGCGGCCGCGTCGGATTTCCCAAACGCGCCGCGTCCCATCACTTGACTGCAGGGCGCAATGTAGTGCGCCTTGGTCTTAAACGTGTCGAATCACAAATCACAGCGGCTGATTCGGCACCGTTACGTGTCCGACGAGCGCGTCCGGCCGCGGTTTTTCGCCCGCAATTCGCTATCGAGCCGCCGGTCGAGCCACTTTTCGGCCTCGCCGCCGCGCTCGAAGCGCGCGATCGACTCCTCGAAAGGCTCGTTGTGCCACTCCGGCTCCCCCTCAAGGTCGTCCGGCGGGTGCACGAGGTGGAGCATCTCGTGCATAAGCAGGTATTCGATCACGAACGCGGGCGTGTCGGCGCTGTCGAGCGACTTCTCGATTAGAATCCGGTCGTCCTTGAGCACGTAAACCGCCCATGCGTTGTGCGCGTCCAAGGGGGCCCACCCCACGTCGGGGAGGCTAAACGGGCGGTCTGCTCCGAAGTACCCGCGGTCGACCCGGGCAAGCAGGCGGCGCAGGTCGAAGTGGTCGCCACGGGCGGCAAGCACCTCGTATTCGGTCTCCTCGAGGGAAAATCCTTGGTCTTCGAATTGTTCAGCAAGTTTGCTCTTCCGAGGTGACTTTCGGGGCTTGTGTTGCGACATGCTGGATGCCTCAATAACGGCATCCTCTATCATGGCTGGATCGACGTATTTGAGACCCTTCTTCATGGCATCGAAGGGGGGACGATTCGTGTCCGGCCGCGAGCGTGGAGGTCCCGCGATAGGCCTTATTTGGGGCCCATGGGAATCACGGGGCCCCTCGGGGCGGTTGGGCATGTCCGAGTGGTTCAAACCGTCGACCGCGCGCATTCTCACGGACGAGAAGCCCGACCGGACGGTCTTCGACCTTGCCTACACGACAAAGCGTTACATACTCGTGCGTTCGAGGCCCGAGGCGCCCGAGTACAAGTTCCAGCAGGACGACGGCGAGGAGCGCCTGAGAGCCCTCGTGAGCGACCCCCTCAACATCGTCATCCCCCACGAGGCCCTGAAGCGCCACGCGATCACACGGAAGTTCGGCGGCCGCATCACGATCGACCTTGAATTTGAGGGCGCAAGTGGCCCCCGCACCATCACCGGCACCCTCGAGGCGCGGCCGGAGACCGTGCTCTTCTTCACCGCAGTTAGCGGGTCCCTCAAAGCCTGTCACGAAATGGCTGGCAAGAAACTGGGGGAGGACATGGCCAAGTTCCAGAAGCGGGCCAATCGGTAGGGCCTTGACAGCCTGCGCAAACGGTAAAGGCTCGACCGCCGATCGAAGCGCGGTCCCGTGCGCTCCGCCATCCGCTCCATCGACGTGTTCCCCGCCAAGCTCCACCTCAAGGAGCCCTTCCGCGTGGCCTACGAAGTCGAGGAGGACGCGTGGAACGTCCTCGTGCGTGTCACCACCGCCGACGGGGAGGTCGGGTGGGGCAACTCCTGCCCAGACCCCGAAGTCACCGGCGAAACACCCCAGAGCGTGCTGAAGACGCTTGGCAAACTCATCCCCCGCGTCGAAGGCGAGGACGCCCACCGCGTCAACCGCGTGAATTACATCATGGAAGAGGTTGTCGGCGGCAACCTCACCGCAAAGGCCGCGGTGAACCTCGCCCTCTATGACATCCTAGGCAAGTCGGCCGGGCTCCCCGTCACCAACCTCCTCGGCGGCTTCAAGGACCGCATCCAGACCTCGATCTCCATCGGCATCCTCCCCCTCGAGGAGACCGTCGCCAAGGCCCGGTCGTTCATTGAGCAGGGCTTCAAGGTGCTCAAACTGAAGTGCGGGCTCGACCCCGACGACGACATCCGGCGCTGCATCGCGGTGCGTGAGGCGGTGGGCCGCGACATCCTCCTGCGGCTCGACGCCAACCAGGGGTACGACGTCTCCACCACGCTTCGCGTCGTCGACGCGCTCGAGAACATCCACGGCGTCGACATCGAACTCGTCGAGCAGCCGACCCCCGCGGGCGAGCTCCAGCAGCTCAAGGAGGTCACCGGCGCCTCCTCCGTCCCCATCATGGCCGACGAGAGCGTCCAGTCGATCTCGGACACCTTCGTCGTGACCGCCGGGCAGATGGCCGACCTCATCAACATCAAGCTCATGAAAACCGGCGGGATCACCGGCGCCCTGCGCGTGAACGCGGTCGCGCAGGCGGGCGGCATCCCTGTCATGGTCGGGTGCATGTCCGAATCGATCGTGTCGGTGGCCGCCGGCCTCCACTTCGCCTGCTCGCAGCGCAACATCCAGTACGCCGACCTCGACAGCCACTTCGACTTCGCGCGCGATGTAGCGAAGGGTGGGGCGACCTTCGAAGACGGGTTCCTGTACCCGATGGACCGGCCAGGGTTCGGACTTGAGGCCGATGAACCGTACATCGAGGAGATGGCCCGCGCGGGGCGCAAGGAGCTCGCCCATTCTACGACCCCGAAGTGAAACGCCTCCCGGCACGCGAACCGCCGTCCGGCTCTCGCACCGTCCGTGCGTTTGCACCAATACCGGCAAATACGATCGGTCTACGCGCTCCAACCCGCTTATCCCCCCGAGCCTAGTGGTTGGCCCGGGTATCCCACGATGTTGCAACAGTCTCAGCGGCAAAGCGCGTTTACGGCAGCTATCGGTGTTTTCGTTTTGATCGCTTTGGGCGCCGTTTCGGGGGCGGCATCGGCCACAATCTCCACTTCCGTGACCGATGAAACCGGCGACGCGAGCAAGAAGACCGAACCATGGCAGGACGTCGTTAGCTGCGGCGTCAGCAAGGACGGAGACTCCTTCACCTTCACCCAGGAGATGGCCGAAAACATCCCCGCTTCGCCATACGTCACCGGTAACCACTCGCTGTTCTGGTTTTGGGGGATCGACACCGACACGGGCCTTGTTCCATCGGGTTACCCCTTTGCCACCGGCAACGGCTCGGGCACGCACCCGGAAGACTTCTTCTTGGAGCTCGAGGCCGATTCTTCGGGATGGACGGCGTACGTAATCGAACGCCGGCCGTTGGTTAGCGGGGAGGAAGCTACCACGACAGGGGTCGATTTCAGCGTTAATGGGAAAGTCGCCACACTGGTCGTCTCCAAGGACGTCATTGGCGACCCTTCGACCTTCACGTTTTGGATCGGGACCTTGGTTTTGAAAAGCGCCCATCTTGGCGATCAGGGATGGACGATCCTCGACTTCTGCGGCTCCCCCCCCGGCGCTTGGCCGCCCGCATAGGCTCCCTCGACGCTCAATGGAGGCAAGAAAATGGCTCGAAACCCCACCAAACCACGACTCTTTGTGCCCGAAGCGTTCGCGATCGCCACACTTTCGCTTCTCGCTGCAGCGATCGTCCCCGGACCCGCTTCGGCGGCGCAGACCTTCACGTGGGAGCTATCCTGCGACGGCAATGGGGGAGGCGCCTATGTCGCCTGGGATTGGCTGATCGACGGGGTCGCAATCGAAGGCGCGGCGGGCTCGGCAAGTTGCCTGCAAACCTCGTCGGCAAACGGCTCTGCAGAGCGTCCAAGCAGCGCAAACGGGTTCACCGCGAGGATCGCGGTGTCGGCGGGGGGAACTGTGAAGGACAATACGGCCACGAAGACTTTCGCAGAGGGCAAGGAGTTCAAAACGCAAGTCGGGGTGGCGCTGACCGTCAGCGATCATTGCGGAGGGAAGCAGTCGACCGGGCCGCCCTGCATCGAACTGCAAGCGAAGGAAAGCGGGCTCTTCAAGGTAAATGCGTAGGGGGCACGGAACCGGGAAGATCTCCGGGGGGACCATTATGAAGCACCACCAGGAACGCCGGACCCGGGCCACGATCGCCGCGCTTCCTACGGCGCGTGATCTTACACCAATCTCCTTATGTGCGCGGGGGGCCGCCACCCGCAAGGCCTTATCCGCTCCCCGTCGCCCCAATGAAAGGACGATCCGATCGTCTGACGGGGGGCGCGTGCATTGATTGGAGCAAGGGGCGCCGTGCCGAGCGTGTCCGCAGGCACCTGCGTCGTTTTCCTCCTGGCTCTCATCATGATAGTGCCTGGCGCCCCGTCGAGCAACGGCGGCCCCCCAGGGCTGATGGCCATCCTCACAGGGGGACAGGCAGGCGACGCCTCCCATCAATCGCCTGGGCCGGTATTTTCTCCAGCCTACCAGCCGGGACGGGGCGCCGAACCGTCGGAACGGTCGGCGCAAACCGGATACTTCACGCGAAACGATGGGCAGGTCCCAAACCCCGACGTCGTGTTTTACGGTCAGTCCGGCGACCTCAACTTCGGGTTCGGGCCAAGCTCGATTCAGGTTTCCGCCGCCAGGGAGGAAGGGGCAGCGGGCGACAATGTCCCGCTCTTCGAAATACAGCTCCCGGGTGCCCGCAGGGTGGCCCCGAGAGGGGAAGAGATAACGCCCTTCTACAGCAATTTCCTGCTCGGCCGCGACCCGTCAGGTTGGCTAACCTCCGTGCCCAATTACCGGAGCATCACCTATGACGATGTCTACCCGGGCGTAGATCTTGCCTACGACTTCGAAGGGTCCCGGGCCAAGTACACGCTGAACGTTGAGGCCGGCGCGAGCATTGATTCTATCCGACTCCGCTACGTCGGTGTCGATGAGCTTGCCCTAACGTCCACGGGAGACCTCTCTATCACGACCGCGCGCGGGGCGATCACCGACTCCGCCCCAGTTTCCTTTGAGGGAGGCGATCGCCCGTTGGGCTGCCGCTTCACACTCGCGGAACCGGACGAGGTAACCTTTGCTTGCCCTGATCGGAATCCCGACCTTTCCGCCGTCATCGACCCCTATGTTTACATGACGTACCTCGGCGGAGGGGGGGTTGAGGTGCAAGAGTATGGAAGGACCATCGAGCTCGATCAAGGGGGTGACGCCTACGTGACGGGGATGACTGATTCCGTAGGCTTCCCGGCCACATCGGGGGCTTACGGGACGAACCTCTTCGGCGGATACGACGTTCTGGTGGCGAAGTTCAACGCCAACGGCTCCTCCCTTGAGTATGCGACTTACGTGGGAGGGACGGGCAAAGACGAGGGCATCGCCATCTTGGCAGCGCCGAACGGTTCCGTCTACGTTGTTGGCAACACCGGTTCATCGGACTTCCCGGTGACTGGAAACGCCGCCAATGGATCCTACGCGGGCGGGGCCTCCGACGCCTTTGTGTTCCGGCTCAGCCCCGCTGGGGACGCGCTTGAGTACTCGACCTTCCTCGGCGGACTTGGAGACGATGGGGCGATTGGATCGGCCTTCGACCCCACGGCGAGCTCCCCAGACATAATCTACGTTCAGGGAAACGCGGGATCCGCCGACTTCCCGGTTACTCCTGGCGCTTACGATGTGACCTACAGTGGCGGTTGGATTGACGTCTTCGTAACTCGCTTGAACACATCGAGCGGGGAGATGGAGTATGGAACCTTCCTCGGGGGCATCGACGGAGATTCGGGTCACTCCGTGGCCATCGGACAGGACGGAAGCGTCTACTCGTGCGTGCACACCTGGTCGGCGGACTTCCCGACGACCCCAGGCGCTTACAACCGCGTCAAACCCGGGGGCGCGGACATTGCCGTGACTAAAATGAATCGCTCCGGAGCTTCCCTCGATTGGTCAACGTTCGTGGGAGGTCGCGGTGAGGAGTACGCTTACGCACTAACGGTCACGGCGGCCGGGGAGCCCATCGTCGTGGGCCTCACGGCCTCGAACAACTTCCCCGTGTCCGCCGGAGCGTGGCAGGCCAATTTTGGCGGCGTCTCTGATGGGTTCATCTTCAAACTCTCCGCCGACGGCACCCAACTCAGCTATTCCACGTACCTTGGAGGGGCCGGAGACGATGGAGCGTTCGCGGTCAGGCTCGACCCGCAAGAGAAGGTTTTCGTGACGGGCCGCCTGGCGTCAACGACTTTTGCCACCTCCCCCGACGCGGTGAACGCCACCTACCTTGGCAACATCGATGCCTTCCTGGCGGTTTTCGACTTGGTGAACCGAACTCTCGTCTATGGCACCTATGTCGGGGGCCAATCGACCGATCAGGCGTGGGGGGTGGCTGTTGACGGAGACGGTGCTGCCCTCATCGCAGGATGGACAGAATCAACGGACCTCCCAGCGACAGCAAACGCATTCGACCGCAGTCTCGGCGGCATCCGCGACGTGTTCGTTGCGAAAATCCGCATCCCCGCCTCCTACAACCTGACCTTCATCACCGACCCGCCCGGCCTGCGCCTGAACATTAGCGCCACGATCGTTTCCGCCAACCTGACGTGGCCATGCCTCCGAGGGGAACCCGTCGACGTTCGCGCGCCTTCGCCGCAGTTATCCGGCGGGGCAACGCGATATGTCTTCGATCGATGGGCGGACGGAGCCAGCGCAAGCCGGACCATCGAATGCTTTGCGGACCGCAATTACACGGCCCTTTTCAAGACCGAGTTCCTCGTCAACCTCACCGCTTCAGCGGCGAACGCCACTGGCCTCGCTGATGGAATTGGTTGGTCTACGACCGCGTCGTTCTGGTGGGCCAATGGTTCGCGTCACGCGCTGAACGTCACTTCGCCGCAGGCGGTCGGCCAAAGCCGCTACGTCTTTCAGAATTGGTCCGACGGGTTGCCGCAAAACCACTCGATCACCATCGTGGGACCGATGTCGATTCAATTGGACTTTGCCCTCGAGCACCGCGTCTTCTTCTCAACCGTCCCCCCAGGGCGCCAGATTTCCGTTGATGGGCAGGTCCTCGGGACGCCGGTGGCGTTTTGGTGGCCTGAGAATTCCTCGCGCGTGCTAGACGCCCCGACTCCCCAGGTCGTCGGCTCCTCTCGTTTCCAGTTCGTCGATTGGTCGTCCGGGATGGGCCGCAGTCACTCGTTCACCGTTTCCGCAACGGCGACCCTCTCTGCAAATTTCTCGACCGATTTTTGGTCCGTGATCGACACGCTCCCCGCGTTCCGCCCGGTGGCGGTGGATGGAGCGGTCTTGACGGCTCCGTTTGCGGGCTGGTGGGAAAAAGGCAGTACGCACACGATCGGAACGGTGAGCCCGCAGCAAGAGGGATCCCAAAGGCACGTGTTCTCGGCTTGGAGCGACAACGGGGCCCGGGTCCACAACGTGACGACCCAATCGTCCATGAATTTCACCGCGACGTTTGGCATTGAGTTCTTGGTTGGCTTTCTCACGAAACCGACGGACCTCCCGGTGCTCGTTGATGGAGAACCGGTGGACACCCCCGTGAGCTTTTGGTGGGGCCGCGGCTCAAGGCACAGCCTGGACCTTGAGACCCCCCAGTCGACCGGCGACGTTCGTTACGTGTTTCTGAAGTGGTCGGACGGGGGAGCTCTTGCGCACTTCTTCAACGCCGACGTCGCAGGCAACCTCACGGCCTCGTTTTTCCGGGAATTCCGGGTGACCGCCGACACGCAGCCCCCGAACTACGACCTGATCCTTGACGATGTCCCGCAGCGCGGCCCGGTTTCCTTCTGGTGGCGGGAGAACAGCACCCACCGAATCGGCGCGAGCGCGAGCGACACGCTCGGGCTCGAGCGCCGCGTTTTCAATTCTTGGTCGATTGGAGGACCCCGAACCCAGAATGTCACGGTCGAGGGCCCTATTGCCCTGATCGGGACTGTGAAGACGGAGTACCGGTGGGCCGTCTCCGCAAATGCCCCGGAACAACAGTTCGTCCTCGATGGCGCGCCTTTCTTGGCGCCCCGGTCCTTCTGGTTCGAAGAAGGGGCGACCCACGAATTCTCGGTCCCGCCGCCGCAGACCACCGGGAAGACGCGCTATGTCTTTGGATCATGGGCGGACGGCAACCTGGAAACGGATCGGACCGTCCATGTGACGGGCGCGGGGAACCTCTCGATCGTGTTTGACAAGGAGTTCCAAGTCACGATCGAATCAGACCCCCAAGGGCTCTCCCTGATCGTCGATGGATCTCCGGTCAGCACGCCCCAAAATTATTGGTGGAAAGACCAGTCGACGCACGCCCTGGACGTGGTCCCGGACCAGACGCTCTCGCAGCAGCCTTACCGGTTCGGGGCGTGGTCAGACCGGCAAAGCGCTTCGCACTCGATCCTTGTTCGCGGGCCCCTAAACGTCAGCGCAGTTTTCGAAGTGGTTCCGGCCGGCGTGACCACGACGACCGCGGGTTTTGACTGGAGTCTCATCCTGGTGCTGGCTTCGGCAGGAGTGATCGGCGCGCTGGTTGTAACGCGCCGCAGGCGCGGGGCACCCGCGGCGGTTTCTACGGCCGTCGCCCCCGCCCGCGAACCCGCGGAAATGAGTATGGACGTGGCACCCGATGACCGCCCCCAAGCCGTGCCCGAACCCGGGGGCGTGCCCTGTCCTCAGTGCGGTTCGTTCATTGCCTCGATGGCGCCCGATTGCCCTGCGTGCGGCCAGGCACTGGTTTGGGGGTGAGGGAGTGGGGCATCAACGCCCGTTCCACCGCAAAGCGCATTGCCTCGCGCCCCTAGGACGATGGGAAAGCCGAGGTGGTTCGAATTAAGTTCCCTCGCACTGCCGCATCCCAACATGGCCAGACGCCGGCGTCATCGCTTCGATTGATCGCGCTTGCGGTCGTGCACATCCTGCTCTTGGCGCCCACCAGCCTGATGGCTGCCCACGGGTCGGAGGAGATCCCCAATGACACCGATCTCGAGGGCGAGCCCGAAGGGGCCGCCGACTTCGTCGATCAGCGCGCGGCGTCGGTCGACGATGATGGGCTCCCCGAGCCTCGTTCCGAACGGGGCGCCTCCCGCGCAATTCCTTCCCGCTCCCCCTCGTTCGTCGCGAACCGAGGACAGCTCGATGCCCCGGGCGTCCTGTTCTATGCCTCATCCGGCCCGCTGCGCGTTGGGCTCACCCCTTCAGCGGTGCTTTACGATGTTCACGGCTCCGAAGGCGAGGTCGGCGGTGCCCTCGTCCGCGTCGATTTCCAGGACGCCCTCCCAATCACGCCTTCGGGGGAGGGCGAACGGGCTGTCAGAAGTCACTTCTTCACCGGGCCGGGCCCGTCCGAAGCCTGGACGGACGTCCCGAGCTACGACCGCGTCACCTACAGCGGCCTTTGGAACGGAATCACGCTCACGTATGAACTAAGGGAAACCGGTCCCAAATACACGTTCACCGTCGAGCCTGGCGCCGACGAGGCCCGGATCGCACTCAGGTATTCGGGGGTCAGCCGCCTCTCCATTGAAAAGGACGGTCGCCTCGTCGCGCAAACAGCGGTGGGGCCCCTCGAGGAGGACGCTCCTTCGGCCTGGACAGACGACGGAACCGCTGTCGAATGCGCATTCACCCTTCAAGGCCAAACGACGGTTGGCTTTCGATGCCTGGGCCGGGACGCCTCGGAGCGCTTGACGATCGACCCGCTCGTTTATGCAGCCCTCCTTGGAGGCGAGGGAAACGATTCCACCTTCGACATGACGATCGACGCGCAGGGCAACGCGTATGCGGTCGGAAACACATCCTCGCGCGACTTCCCAACCACAATAGGCCCCTACGGCTCGCCAAACAAGGGCGGGACGGTCGACGCGTTTGTAGCCAAGCTCAGCCCTGATGGGTCAGCACTCGTCTACGCAGCGTACATCGGCGGCTCCGACACGGATACGGCGTACGCCGTCCGCACCGATGCGCAAGGGCGCGCGGTCGTCGTGGGCCGTACCGACTCCGCTGACTTCCCCGTGACATCGGGGGCCTACCAGGTTACAAAGGGAGCCGCGGGAACGGGCCTTGCCGGCGAGGACTGCTTTGTGACGCGCCTCTCGCCCGATGGGGCGTCGCTTGAAATGTCAACATTCCTCGGCGGCGGTAACCAGGACTTTTGTACCGCGGTTTCTCTCGATGAAATGGGAGACATTTACGTCACGGGCCTCACGTGGGGGAATTTCACGACGACAACCGGCGCGTATCGCGAGACCGCCGCCGGGGGGCGCGAAGTCTTCGTAGTGAAGATGGCCTCGTCCGGCGCCTCCATCCTGTTCTCAACCTTCTTGGGGGGGCCCGGCCACGACGCTGGAAACGCCATTGTCGTGGATTCGAACCACGACGTGTACGTGTCGGGCGAGGCGAAGCGCGGCTTCCCCGTAACGTTGGGAGCCTACCAAATGCGATTTGGAGGCGGCAACGATGGCTTTGTTGCGAAATTGGATTCGGCCGGTGCGAACCTGCTTTACAGCACTTTCCTTGGTGGGTCTTCGGACGAGTATGCGACCGGCCTCGCCGTAGATGCATCAGGGAACGGGTTCGTAACGGGGTGGACCTGGTCGGACGATTTTCCAACGACCGCAGGAGCGTTTCAGACGGCGTATTCGGGCGGGACCTCCGATGGTTGGCTCGTGAAAGTCGACCCCGCGGGCGCTTCATTGCAATACTCGACCTACATCGGCGGGAGCGGCGGCGAGTGGGCGAACGAGGTCGCGCTTGATGCGAGCGGGGCGGCATGGGTTGCGGGGAACACCAACGCTGGCGACCTCTACACCACGGCCGACGCCGTGGCGTCTAACTACGGCGGTGGTGGGGCGGATGGGATGCTCATTGAGATTTCTTCAAACGGGAGTAGCTCGCCTTACTCCTCGTATGTTGGCGGCGCAGCCTCCGACGAGTTGGCAAGCGTGGCAGTTGGGGCCGACGGAAAGATCTTTGCGGCCGGAACCTCGAAGTCCTCGGATCTGCCTATTACAGACCACGCGATCGATTCGACGCCGGGGGGCGCCCAAGATGTATTCGCCATCGCGATCGACTTCCGGCCCCGCGTCAACATTACGCTGACCACGGTGCCCGCCGGCCTCGAGGTTGCCTTCGATGGCCAGGCGCGGGCTGGCCCGGCCACCTTCGCATGTGCGGCGGGGTCCAGCGCCACGATCAGTGCCTCGCCTATTGCGCCGCGCGGGGACGCCCGGCTTGCGTTTGACAACTGGTCCGATGCCGGTGCCGCGGCGCATCAAATCCGCTGCAACGGCGACCGGACCTTTACGGCGCGCGCCCACCAGGAATTCCAAGCGCTGTTCAGAACCAGCCCCACTGAGTTCGAGGTAACGGTGGATGGAACCGCCGTCCGGGCCCCGGCCGAATTGTGGTGGCCGGAGGGGTCGGTGCACACGCTGGACGTGCAAACACCGCAACCCTTCGACCCCGACGTCCGATTTGTGTGGCGAGCTTGGAGTGACGGGGGGCCCATCAATCAGACGATAGTCGCGTTGAGGCCGGTGACCTTTCAAGCGGAGTTTCAACGGCAGTACCGGCTCACGACGACGGGGGTCACCGGGAACCCCCCGTGCGAAGCGGCGGAATGTTGGTTCAACGAGGGTGCCGAAGTAACTCTTTCAGTTCCAGCCGTCGAACCGATCGGCGACGGCGCGCGCAGGTCATTCAGGGGGTGGACCGGCGACCTACGATCGGAGCAGCTCGACGTCTCCGTCAGGATGGACGGCCCGAAAAACGTAGTCGCCGAATGGCGTACGCAGTACTACCTTACCGTCGTCTCCCCTTACGCCACGCCCACGGGCTCGGGGTGGTATGACGAGGGGGCCATTGCCGAGTTCTCCGTTGACGCTGACCTGGTCGTCACCAATGGGTCGCGCTTCCAATTCTCCGGGTGGAGCGGGGACTTCTACCCCGCGGCGCACCCGGGCTCTACGAAAATGGACGGCCCCAAGCGGGTGGTGGCCGTGTGGGTTGCCGGAGCGTCAGTTCAGCCGTGGCTGCCCGACGGCGCCGCCCAAGCGTTCGTGGTCGTCGGCTTCGTGGCCGTGGGCATGGCAATTAGCCTCTCGTCGCGGTCGAAGTGGGCCTTCGCAACTCTCCTCTTCGTGCCGCTCTTCTTGCGCTTGAAAAAGGACGAGCTCAAACAGCAGTTTCAGCGCGGGAGGATTCTGCAATTCGTCGAAGACCACCCGGGCGCCTCGTACTCGGAGATCCGCCGACGGCTGGCGTTGGCCAACGGTTCCTGCGCGTACCACCTCGGCGTCCTTGAGAAGGCGGGAGAGATCAAGCGGATGGCCAGCGGAGCTTCCGTCCGCTTCTTCTCGGCGGCCTACAAGGTGGACGCCGAGTCGCTCCCTTCAATGACCCTCTTCCAGCGTCAACTCCTTGCGGTGGTGGTCGACCTCCCGCCTAGCACCGCCGGAGCAATCACAGCCGCGCTCCGGGCAGGATCCCCTGAAGTTACCGAGGACCAGGTCAATTACCACCTGCGCGTCCTTGTGCGCGAAAAAGAGCTCATCCAATCGCGCCGGGATTCGGGCCGACGGGTGTTCTTCGTCGAGGGAGAGACTCGAGGATACATTGCGCGGCGTCTTGGGGAAGAACAGATTGCCGACGCTTTCCTCAGCCAACAACTGCATGCGACGGCTGAAGCCTTGAGTCCCCAGCCCGCCGCCAACTTGGCGGGCGGCATCGCGGGAGACGTGATGCGATCGCCCCCGATGCGACCAGCGCCGGCCGCGAAGGGGCCGGTTGAGATTCTCTCAGCCGTTGATTTCGTCTCGGGATACGTTCGACTCAAAGTGGCGATTCACAATTGGACAACGGCCCCCACAACGGAGCTAAAATTCGAGCTTGACTTCGACCACGAGGCGCTTAGGCTGGAGCGCACCCATCCCGCGTTCCCCGTGGCCGACGGCCGGTACCAGGTCGGTTCGTTGGCGGCCCGCGCGAGGAAAGTGCTCGAGTTCTACTTTGACCCGAAAACCTGCGCGAAGACCCACCTCGATGGGAGCCTGAAGCTCCGCAATTCAAACGGGCGGCTTGATGTGCTCAAGATGGCCCCGCGGGTGGCCGTTGTTTGGTGCCCCGAACTTGAAGTTTCAGAGCCTTGTGACGCGGCAACGCTCAAGGCCATCGTCGGGCGAACCTCGCCTGACCCAGCGCGGCGGGTCATTCGTTATTCACTGAACTTAGGGCGCGGCGACTGGCACCGAATCGGATGTCAAGCGGCCGTCGCGTTTCGAATGGATGTCGCGTGCGAATACCGCGGACGGGACGGACTCAGTGTCGAGAGCTGGTTCTTTGGCCGCCCAAAGGGCACGCCGAGTGCTATCGTGCTCTGCGTTTCGACGGGCTTCGAGCCCGGGACCTTGGACCTTTTTGCAACGGCCGACAGCGCGCCTCTCCTCGCCGGCTTCCTCGCCGAGTATCGCGAGCGGCTAGCCAAGGAGGTCGCGGTAGTCGATGTTTCAGGCGTCCTCGAATCATCCAAGGATCCGATTATCCTCTCGGCGGGGCGCCACCCGCAGTGGCTCCTCTTCGACGAGACAGCCCGCGAGAGCGGGACTCTGCGGTCGGGGGGAGTTTGATGGACAGACCGAGGACGAGGAGTGGAAAACAAAACGACACGCCGCAGCCGATGAACCCGGCGACAACGCGCGGGTGGAATGGACCCCGGCGCAGGGCACGCATCGTGCACGGATCGAGTGTCTCGGCCATGGCCGCGGTCGCTCTGGCGTTGATGCTTGGATCTTCAACCCCCGTGTCCGCCTATACAACCAGCGCCGCGGGGTTTGCAAATGGTCAGGACCTGGCGCTCGTCGCCTTCCTCCCAGGCGTTACCGACCTTCTCGGGGCGTCGCTGCGCATTCCCACGAATGCAACGGTACAGAGCGGTCGCATGGAAATTGCGGGGCGGCCCGGCCTCTGGAATTCCTCGGCGGAAGAGACCACTACGGCCGATTTCACTTCCGACACTCGCTCCGACGGCGTTGTTGCATCCGGCTATCCCTTTGCCAGCGGCAACGCCTCGGGCACCCACCCGGAAGACTTCTTCTTGGACCTCGAGGCCGATTCTTCGGGATGGACGGCTTACGTCATCGACCGCCGGCCGTTGGTTACCGCGGAGGAAGCGACCACAACGGGGGTCGACTCCATCGTCAATGGGAAAGTCGCCACGCTGATCGTCTCCGAGGATGTCCTGGGCGACCCATCGACCTTCACATTTTGGATTGGGACCCTGGTTTTGAAAAGCGCCCATCTTGGAGGCCCGGGATGGACCATCCTCGACTTCTGCGGCTCCCCCCCGGCGCTTGGCCGCCCGCATAGGCTTTGTTGACGCTCAATGGAGGCAAGAAAATGGCTCGAAACCCCAACAAACCACGACTGTTTGTGCCCGAAGCGTTCGCGATCGCCGCATTCTCTCTCCTCGCGGCAGCGGTCGTCCCCGGACCCGCTTCGGCGGCGCAGACCTTCACGTGCGAGCTATCCTGCGGACGGCCCCCTCCGCCATGGCCGACCATCGGCCGAAACCCCTATGTAGGATCGAGCCGAGATCAAGCGTCCCGTGGCCACTCTCGAGGTCGAGAAAAAGATCCTGCTTCTCGGGGAGCCTGCCGTCGGCAAGACTTCCCTCGTGCGCCGGTTCGTCATCGATGTGTTCTCCGACCGCTACATCATCACCATCGGTACGAAGACGTCGAGAAAGGTCATGGATTTTGATTTCCCGGAGCATTCGCTCCATGTGAAGCTGCAGCTCTACATCTGGGACGTTTTCGGCCAACAGGGGATGCCGAGGGCGTACACCATCTACTTCAAGGGTGCCGAGGCCGCAATCCTCGCGTTCGACCAGACCCGCCCCATGACTTTCGCCGCGTTGGATCGATGGGCGGCGACCTTGAACTCCATCTGTGGCAATATCCCCGGCGTCATGGCGTGCAATAAAGCCGACCTCGACCGGGACGCCTCGATTACCGACGATGACATCGCCCAAAAAGCCGCGGCCCTCCACATGGTGAACGTCCCCACCTCCGCGAAGACGGGGGAGAACGTCGAGGAGGCGTTCCAGACCGTCGGCTCCCTCCTCTGCGCGCCCATGGTCGGCAAGTACGCGAGGGGCGAACTCTACTCGCAGAAGCCGGGCGGTAAGCAGGGTGCATCCCGCTGGAAGCCGATCACGTGAGGCGGGCCGCGGCCGCGAGATTATCCCGGCGCGCGCGATTCAAACTAAATAGGTCGACCTACCGTTTTTCCCCTCCCGGGGGACTTTGCACGTGGTAGAGAGAGGTTCGCCTGTTGTGCTCCTGCTTTCCCTCGTGGCTGCGCCCCTAATGATGGTCGGGGCTTACGGGGTCTTCGCCAACTACCTTGCCTTTCTAACGAATTCAATCAGCTCCGCCTGGGTCCCGTTTCTTGCCTTTCTGATTCTTGCCGCCATGGGGGCCATCGCCCTCGCCGGCGGCGCGCTGCAGTACCGCAAGCGGACCAGTCAGCGGAGGTGGTCCGTCGTTGTCATCGTCCCCTCCCTCCTCTCCCTTTTCCTTACCCAATACGAATACGACCTTTACCTGGCTGGATTCGCAGGGGCAATTGTCGGCCTCGTGGCAGGGAGCCTCGGAGTCCTTGAGGCCACTCCATGGCCGAAAGAGCGCCGCCAGCGGCTTGCGGCTGTTTTCATGGTCCTCCTTCTGATCGGGGGAATCGCGGGCTGGTGGTTCTGGCGGCCGATGACCGCCTACGAGGTTGACCACCGATTTAGCTGGTCGGTGGGTCCCCAAGGCTTCCAGGACACGATCCGGAGCCTTGCCTACGTGAACACGAGCTATGGCCCGCAAGTGTTCCTCGGGTTTGGGGACGATATTTGCGGCGCATCATCGGGGTGGACAGCCCTTGGCGACCCCTCGGCAACGTACCGGGTGGGCGATTCCTACAGCACGACGCTGCACTTCCGGCCGTATGAGTACAACGGGGTGGCGGCCATCTCCGCGCCGGAGCTCGGTTGCCCGTTCCCCGGCCTGCCGATTGCGATCAAGACCGTGGTACACGCGGTGTCGCTGCATTTCGGGCTTCAATTGAAATTCGCGCCCGGCGCCCCCGCTGGCTGGACGGCCTTTGAGCTACGGACTCCAAACGGGGACACTTACCCAATGGACCTTGGGCCGGCGGGCTTGGTGAGATTTCCGCGCCCTCCCGCGGACCTCGCCGCGTTGAACGGACCACCGCGGTGGGTTGTCCATATGGCCACGGAATACGTGCAATGGTCGGCATTCAACGGGACGTACCCCGCCGAGTGGGCCGTGGATGAGCTACGCACATTCGCTCAAGGCAACGGGACCAACGGCCGGCTCCGCTTCGATGACGTAAATCGCGATGGGAGGGTCGGCGACCTTGACCGGATTTCCGTCAGGTTGGATCCAACGGGCGACAACGGAAAATGGGCGGAATACGTCGTGACGGTGGGAGGGCCCATGTATGATTCCTTAGTGTTCGGCATGGAGCCAATCCTCAACGGGCCGCGCGGCCCGTACGAGGTCGTGTACAACGACCTTCCCGAGGACCTGCAACTCTCGCATACCGGCGAGACGCTTGGCGCCTCTCCCTCCTCGTTGCTTATGGTAAACCGCGTTCTGGACGGCACGCCTCGGCCCATCGCCGAACACACCTTCCAGCTGCAGGGCCTTTCTGGTTCCTTCACCTACTCTGGCGCGTTGCAGGCCGGGACGCAGGCCTTTCAAGGCCTCAACCTCACCTTTGTCGACGTCTCGGGCAATGGCCTGGTTGACGCTGGCGACACCTTCACCGTGACCGGGTTGGCGAATCGGACGGAGGTCTTTTTTGACCTGTTTTCGCACGATGTCTCTGTGGGGTCGCTCCGATGGTTCGCTGGGTACGGCCACGTCATGGGCACATTGCCCGCGGTCACCATCAACGGCAGCGGCCAAAATCCCTACGTCTTTGAGGCGAGCATGGCCTACGAGCACGCGGAATTCGACTTGGGGAAAACGCTGAGGGTCTCCCTCGTCGAGGACGGCGCGACCGCCATCGACCATGCCGATGTGAAAGTCGGCGCAGTCGGGTCCTTCGCGGGGGGCAACCTTACCTTCGAGGACAAAGACGGCGACTTGCGGTGGTCCTCCGGGGACGCCTTCACCGTTCAAGCGGGAGCCAAGCACCGATACGAACTGACCGTGAGCGTCCTGTTCGACACTTTTACGTACTTTGGACACACGGCCTAAGGTCGAGTTCCACGCGCGAGGCCTCAAGCCTCGATTTTCGCCTTCGTTGGAAGCGGGCGGCCGCGCCGCGCCGGCATGCACAATTCCAATGGGCTCCGAAGGCTGGATACCGAAACGCTCATTAGTCGCCCACAGCGACCCTGCTGGCTCGGGGGCGCACCGCGCGTGTGCTCCGGAGTGGGGGCTCCTCTCTTGCGGACGGGCGGAGTGCGGGCGATGCGCCCCGCCGTCGTTGCGCTGGTTGCGCTCTCTTCGCTGCTTGCATCGGTCGATCTTGCGCCGCCTGCGGCCGCCGCCCCCACGCACGGGTGGGATTCGAGCGCCACGCTCCTCGAACACGAGGACGCCGTGAACGCGTCCAAGCCCCATGTTGCGTCCAACGGCAGCGGCGTTGAATTCGATGTGTGGATGCAGTTTGACGGCAACCGCAACAGCATTTGGGCCATCCCCTACTTCCCCACGACCGGGTGGGGGACGCGTGCGCTCCTCGAATCCAGCACCCAGGACGCCGCCGACCCTCGGGTGGCCGTCGACGAAACGGGCAGCGCGATGGCGGTATGGTCCCAGTCCGACGGCACGCGCTACAACATCATCACGAACCGGTTCCAGGCAGGCGCATGGCTCGGGGCCAACACAATCTCGACCACCGACGCGGGGTCCTCGACCGCCCCCCAAATCGATGTCCAGGCCAACGGGAACGCCATGGTCGTGTGGCAGAAGCATGACGGGACGCGCTGGAACATTTGGGGGCGCTATTACGTGGCGGGGTCCGGCTGGGACGCCTCTGCCACCATCGACTCGACCTCCAACGATGCGACCGGCCCTGCGGTAACGGTCGACGACGGCGGCAACGCGACCGCCGTTTGGCAACAGTGGAACAGCTCCTCGTCGAGCACGGACGTTTGGGCGAGCCGGTACAGCGGGGCCGCCTGGGGCACTCCCGTCGCCCTCGACAACGGCTCGGGCAACGCGACGCGGCCTCGCATCGCGGCAGCGGCCGGGGGCAACGCAACGGCGGTGTGGCAACAGCAAAACGGCTCGACCGCCGATATCTGGGGGTGCTCGTACGTGGGCGGAACCGGGTGGTCAAGCCCCGTGCTGTTGGAGGCCGACGACACCGGGGAGGCGCTGAGCCCCGAACTCGGCGCGGACAGCAGCGGCAATGTGGAGGTCGTCTTTCAGCAGTGGAACAACACGTCATTAAGCTATGACGTTCGCGCAAACCGCTTCGCCGCAGGGAGCGGGTGGGGGAACGCGTCGGCCTTGGAGAACGACTCCGCGAATGCGACTGCACCGAAGGTGACCGTAGACAGCGGGGGAAACTTCACCGCCGTGTGGCTCCAGGCCAACGGCTCCAGCCAAGGCGTTTGGGCGAGCCGGTTCGAGTCCGGGTCGTGGGCCGCCCCTGCCCTCATCGAGTCCGTCGGGGGGAGCGCCGGCCAGATCGAGGCGGCCGCGGACGCCGCCGGCAACGCGACCGCGGTTTGGCAGTCGGCCAACGCATCCCTCAACACGGCATGGCGGAACCGGTACACTCGAGGGATCGGCTGGGGGAGTGCCGCGCTGATCCCGACCTCGGGCGGCGATATCGCATGGCCGCAGATCGCCGTGAACCCGTCGGGGGTCGCGTTCGCCGTCTGGGCGCGCTCGGATGGCACGCGCAACAGCATTTGGGCGAACCGATACGTCCCGGGGTCGGGATGGGAGAGCGCCGTGCTCGTCGAGACCAATGACACGGGTTGGAACGAAGCGATGCTCCCGCAGGTGGTCGTTGACAGGGGCGGCAACGCCACCGTGGTTTGGCAACAGTTCGACAGCACCTCTTGGAACGTGTGGGCCAACCGGTACACGCAGGGCTCGGGGTGGGGCTCCCCCCGGCTTGTCGAAACGGACTCCCCCGGCCACGCAAATCGCCCGGCGCTTGCCATCGACGACAGCGGCAGGGTGGTGGTCGTATGGGCGTACTGTAACAGCGCCTGCACGACCTCCGCCCTCATGGCCACCCGGTTCGTCCCCGGGTCCGGGTGGGAAACGCCCTCCCAAATCTCGACGGGGGGCTATGACTCCAATCCGGACGTGGGGGTCGACGCGTCCGGGAATGCAATCGCCGTGTGGGACTGCGGCGGCGGCTGCGGGATTTACGGAAACCGTTACGTGCCTGGAACCGGCTGGGGGTCGGAGTTCGGCATCGCGACGCAGTGCTCGGGGTGCGGCGATTCCCACTTTGACCCGCGCGTGGATGTGCACCCCAACGGCAACGCCACCGTCGTGTGGAAGGGCGCCTACCAGAGCGGCGACACAAAGCGGATCGAAGGCCGCGCCTACGCACCCTCCACGGGGTTTGCCGGCGTCGTGGACATCGACACCTCCACCAGCTATGACCGCGGGCTGCCGCAGGTGTCCGTCGACGCGCAGGGTCGGGCCATCGCCGTGTGGTACCAGTCGAACGGGACGGCGTACCACATTTGGGCCAACCGGTACACCGCCGCTGCGGGGTGGGGCACGGCCGCCATCATCGACTCCGTCACCGAAGGCGACGCGTACAACCCCTCGGTCGGCATCGACGACGGCGGGAACGCGACGGTCGTGTTCCACACTTATGCCAACGGGCGCTACAACGTCTCGACCGTGCGCTATGATGCCGCCTCGGGCTGGGGGAACCAGTCGCTGCTCCAGGCCGACGCCACCGGCGCCGTGGTCGCGGTCGAACCCTCGGGCAACGCCACCGCCCTCTTCCACGGCAATGACGCCACGCGGTGGAACGCCTGGGCCGTGCGGTTTTTGGCGCCCGTTTCGCCCTCGGCCCCGCAGGGCCTTGCAGCGAGCGCCTCGGGGACGCAGGTGGCCCTCAATTGGACCGCCCCGGACGATAACGGGGGACTCAACATCACGAGGTACAACATCTACCGCGGCCTTGGCCCCAACAACACGACGCTCCTTGGCAACACGACGAACCTCACGTTCAATGACACGAACCTCTCCAAGGGCCAGACCTACTTCTACCGCGTTTCGGGCGTCAACGCCGTCGGCGACGGGCCCCGCTCCAACGCGACATCCGCGATGATCCCACGCACCCTCCCGACCGCCCCCCGCAACCTCTCAGCCGCGGTCGGGTACGCGACCGTCCTGCTGAACTGGACGGTGCCCGCTGACTTAGGGGACTTGGCCCTCACCGGTTACAACATCTATCGGGGCACTTCGTCGGGCGCCACCGTGTTTTTCACGACTTCCAGTGGCCTTGCCCTCAACTTCACGGACACGAATCTCACGAACGGGCAGGCTTACTTTTACCGCGTCAGCGCCGTCAACGTGTTCGGCGAGGGCCTTCAGGCGGCCGAAATCAATGCGACGCCCGGCGCGGCGCCGACCGCCCCCACGGGCCTCACCGTGGCCTTCGGCAACCGCTCCGCCGCCCTCAATTGGTCCTTGCCCGCCGACCTTGGCGGTTTCAACGTGACCACCTTCCGGTTGTACCGCGGGACGAGCCCCAACGCCTCGGTCAACTTCCAAAACGTTTCGGGAGACGTGTTCGTGTTCAACGACACGAACCTCACGAACGGCCAGCCCTACTACTACAGTGTCCTTGCGGTCAATTCGTTCGGCAACGGCACGCGCACGTCCGAAGCGGCGGTCACGCCGATGACCGTGCCGACGGCCGCGCAGTCGTTGACCGTCGGCTACGGCGATGGGGAGCTCTACCTCAACTGGTCGGCGCCTGCCGACCCCGGCGGCACGCCGGTCACCGGCTACAACCTCTACCGCGGCACGGCGCCGGGCACCGAATCATTTATGGCGTCGCTTGGCAACGTGTCGAGCTTTACCAACAGCTCGCTCACCAACGGCCAGGCCTACTTTTACTACGTCCGCGCGCTCAACACCGTCGGAGAGGGCCCGCCCTCCGCCGAAGCCAACAACACCCCCAAGCGCGCGCCGTCCGCGCCCCCGAACCTCACCGCGACCTTCGGGGACCGCACGGCGTTCCTGAACTGGTCGGCGCCCGCCGACGTAGGCGGCGCGGCCCTGCTGCGGTACGAGGTCTACCGGGCGACCTCCTCCGGCGCCGAAGTTTTCCTAGCCAACACGACGGCCTCCGCGACCACCTACACCGACACCGGGCTCACTAACGGGCAGACCTACTTCTACAAAGTCCGCGCCGTCAACGTCGTCGGGGCAGGGCCACTCTCCGGCGAAGTCTCCATCACCCCCTATAGCACCCCCACCGGCCCCGCGCTCGCGGCCCCGGGCTACGGGGACTCCGCGGCCTACCTCACCTGGACGGCACCCGCCGACAACGGGGGCACGCCCATCACCGGCTACCGTGTTTTCCGGTCAACATCCCCCAACCCCACGTCCGTGATTGCGAACCTCTCCGGGTCGAACCTTACATTCACGGACAACAACGTCACGAATGGCGTCCTCTACTATTACCGGGTCGCGGCCGTCAACTTCGTGGGCCAGGGCAACTACTCCAATGAAGTGTCGGTCACCCCGCGCACCCGGCCCTCCGCGCCCGCCGGCCTTAACACGGTCGCGTTCGGCGACCGGTGGCTGAACATCTCGTGGAACGCCCCTGGCGACGGGGGCGCCGCCCTCCAAACCTACACGGTCTACCGGTGGAACGCGACCGCCAACGGCAGCTTCGTGATCACCTTCCTCCGTGTGTGGTTCAACGACTCCGGTCTCTGGAACGGCGAGACCTACAACTACAGCGTCAGCGCGATCAACTCGGAGGGCGAAGGGCCCCGCTCCGCCAATTACACCGACGGCCCCCGGCGCGCCCCTGACCCCGCAACAACCCTGACCACGAACTTCGGCGACCAGGGCGTCACGGTCAACTGGACGTTGCCGGCCACCGACGGCGGCCGCCCCCTCCTCGAGATGCGGATTGAATGGTCGTCCGACAACGTCAGTTGGCCAAGCAATGCGTCGCTTACGCTCGCACAGACCACCACCACCGTTTCGCCGCTGACGAACGGCCAGCGCTACTATTTCCGGATCTTCGCGCGCAATGCCGTCGGAACCACGTGGTCGGCGGTCGCCAACGAGACGCCCGCGCGCCCCCCGACTGCGCCCTCGATCTTCAACACGACCTTCGGCGACGGAAGCGTAACCCTGCGGTGGACGACACTCGACTACAACACCTCGGCGGCAAACGGCGGACGTTCCGTGACGAATCTCTCGGTCGAGTGGGCCACAAACAACACGACATGGTTCGACCGCAACGCCACCGCGCACCTTGGGGCCGCCGCGACGACCGTTACGATTCCCGGCCTTGCCAACGGGCGCACCTACTGGTTCCGCGTCCGCGTTGAAACGCTCGCAGGCTGCACGTTCTCCGCCGAGGCAACCGACAGCCCCGGCCGCACGCCGCTCACCCCGGCCATTACAAGCACGGGCTTCGGAAGCGGGTCGGTCACCGTTTACTGGGCTTCCTTCAACGCCTCCAGCCCGGCGGTCAACGGCGGGCGCACGCCCGTGACTTTCAAGGTGGAGTGGACGACCAACGCCTCATCGTGGCTCCCCCAAGACAACCTCACCGCTGATGTGAACGCAACTTCGCTGCTCGTCCCCAGCTTGACGAACGGCGCCCTCTACTACTTCCGCCTCAACATGACGAACGGGGTCGGCTACAACCTCTCGGCGGTTGCAACCCAAATCCCGGCGCGGGCGCCCTTCCCCCCAGCGCTCCAACCCCCGACCTTCGGCGACGGCAATGTCACGCTTTCCTGGGCCCCCTTCAACAACAGCGACCCCGCGGCCAACGGCGGCCACCCCGTGACGCTTTTCCGCGTCGAGTGGACGACGAGCCAGAGTAATTGGCAGCCGGTGGACCGGCAGGTCATCGACGTGAACGACACATCGGTGACGGTCAGCTCCCTCGCCAACGGTACGCTTTACTATTTCAGGCTCTACATGGAAAGCGACGCGGGGTTCAACCTCTCGTCGGTGGCCTCGGAAAGGCCGGCCCGCGCTCCGTTTGCCCCGGCTATCGCGAGCACGACTTTCGGTGACGGGACCGCCACGGTCTTTTGGGCCGCATTCAACGCCTCCGACCCCGTCCTCAACGGCGGCCGCGACCTCGTGAGTTTCTCGGTGGAGTGGACAACCAACAACGCCACATGGATCCCCCAGGGTAGCCAAGCGATCCCCTTTGTCGCGGCGCAGGCCACGGTATCGGGCCTTGGAAACGGCACTCGGTACTGGTTCCGCCTCAACATGACGAACGCGGTGGGCTCAAACCGGTCGCGCGAGGCGAACGAAACCCCCGCCCGCGCGCCGTTTTCGCCATCGATCATCGGCACGACCTTCGGCGACCGGAACGTTACCGTGACATGGAGCGCGCTCAACTACACCAGCGCCGCGTTCAACGGCGGCCGCCCCGTCGTCAACCTCTCCCTCGAGTGGAGCACCGACAACGTCAGTTGGCTGCCCTTGAATTGGACGAACAACCTCGGCCCGAATGCCACGAACCGGACCGTGACGGGGCTTGTCAATGGGCAGACCTACTGGTTCCGCGTGCGTGTCGCTAATATCGCGGGCAGCACCGTCTCGGCGGAGGCTATCGAAGTCCCGGCGCGGCCCCCCAACGCGCCCGCGATCACGCGGGCCGACTATGGCGACGCGAGCGTGACCCTGCTGTGGGCTGCCCTTGACTACACGGACGTGGCCCTCAACGGCGGGAGGAACGTGACCCGCCTCGTCGTGGAGTGGTCGACCAACGGAACCACATGGTCCAACATTTCCGCGAGCACGGACCTCCTCAACACGACGCTCTCGTACACCGTCACGCCGCTTTCCAACGGCACCCAATACTGGTTCCGCGTCCGCGCGTTCAGCCTGGCGGGGAACAGCAGCAGCCTCGCCGTGAACCAGACCCCCAAGCGCGCCCCCGACGCGCCCGACGCTGTCAGTCTGACGCCCGGCGACCGCTTCATCGAGGTCCGGTGGGCCGCGCCGTACGACGGCGGCGCCGCGATCCTGAACTACAGCGTGTACCGCTTCAACGCGACCAGCGGCGGATGGGACAACCTCACGAACGCCTCCGCCCTCTTCTTCAACGACACGGGGCTCGCCAACGGGACGGTGTACACCTACAGCGTGCGTGCGTGGAACGAGGCGGGGGGGGGCGCGCGTTCTGCGAACGCTTCAGAGGCGCCCAAGCGCACACCCCTTGAGCCGCTCGGCGTCTCGACGCGGTTCGGCGACGGGAACATCACGGTGCTCTGGTCGCCGCCCTCATACGATGGCAGCGCCCCCATCCTTTCCTACACCGTCTTCGGGGGGCTCTGCAGCGATCCGGAACCCTTCCCGGCGCTTAACGTTTCATCGGATGGTGGAGCCCGGTCGTTCACCGACGCGGGGCGGCAGAACGGTGTCCACTATTGCTACCGCGTTACCGCTAACAATTCAATGGGCGAGAGCGCGCCCTCGCTGCGCGTCGAGGACTTCCCCTGCAAGCCGCCTTCCGCCCCCCACCTCCTCGACTTCGACTATGGAGCAGGGTGGGTGCTCGTGAGCTGGACGCCCGACGCCGACAACGGCAGCGCGGACATCGACGAATTCGTCGTTTACCGGGACGGCACTCCGCTCATCCCCCACCCGCGCGAGTCTCCGTTCAATGATTCCACCGCCATCACCGGCCAGACCTATGCGTACTCCGTTCGCGCCCACAACCGTGCCGGCCCCGGCGCCTACTCGTCGCCCTCGTCCGTGCGGCCCATCACCGTCCCCACCGAGCCCCTCCAAGTCCACTTCGTCCCCACCGACGGAACCGTCATGCTCTCGTGGTCCGAGCCCGCGTACAACGGCTCCAGCCCCATTACTGGGTACGAGGTCTACCGTAGCGGTTCGGCCACCGGATCCCAAGACCGCCGCGACAACGGGAACCTCACCGCCCTGACGTTCAGGGACACTGGCGCCAACGGACAGCCCTATTATTACGTAATCTACGCGCGCAACGCGCGCGGCCTCGGCCCCCCTGCCAACGTCACCGCCACCCCCGAAAATCAGCCGCCGTCCCTGATCGGCGAGCCCCCCTCCTCGGTGCGCATCGGGCGCGAAACGACCTTCCAATTCCAGGCGTTCGACCCCGAAGGCGCGTCCGTCACGTTCTTCAAAGTACCGACACCCCAGGCCGCATGGGTGTTCATTGACCCCGCGAGCGGCGTCATGCGCATCAACGCGACGCCCGACACGGTCACGCACCGGTGGTACAACTACACCATCCGCCTCACCGACCGCGGCGGCGCGGTCAACGAGACCACATTCCAGGTCTACGTGGGGAACGCCGCGCCGGAGATCTTCGACATCCCCCGCGACGCCAAGCCCGGCATGCCGTACAGCGCCGACCTCATCGTCAGCGACGCCGACGGCCAGCACCTCACGGTGACCGTTTCCAATTCCAATTTCTCTATGCACGAGGCGGGGCAGAAGTGGACCCTCGAATTTACCCCCCCGCCCTCGTCGGGGCCCGAAGTCTCCGTCGATTACCTCGAAACGCTTACCGTGTGGGCCACAGACGGGATCGATACCACACGCCGCGATTTCGCGATCCGCGTCCGCAACCCGCCCGACCGGGCCCCCGAAATTCGCAGCACCTTCGGCGTGGTCTCGGGCTACTTCGGCGACACCGTCGTTATTGATGTCTCCTCCGCCGCGTTCACCTATGACCCCGACGACCCCGCCGAGAACCTCACGTGGCGGTTTGCCCCGGACCCTGGAGCCAACGCGACCCTCACCTACGACCCCGTGAACCGCACGTTCACGGTCAAGTTCCTCAAGCCGGGGGACCCCACCCTAACGCTGACCCTCATCGACCCCAGCGGTCTCGAGGCCAGCCGCCCGCTCACCATCGAGAGCCTCGGCGTCCGTCCTGCCCCTGCCGTCCTCGGCGGGGCCGCTCTATGGGGCTCGTTCCTGCTCGTCGGCCTTGCGACCGCGGGCGCGGCCCTGCTCGTTGTCCGGCGCGAGGTCAAGGCGCAGGCGGTGCCCGCTTACCAGCGGCTCATCACAAAGGCGGGCCGTGAGATCACGGAGGCGAGCCGCTCCTTCCGCTTGTCGGGCGCGCTGATCGCCACCGGCTCGGTGCTCCTGCTCATCGAACAACTCATGTTGGGGCTTGCGGACGCTTCGCTCGCCCAGGGCCTCAACGCGTACGGGACTCCGACGCAGCCGGCCCTCCTTGCATACCTCGATCAGCTGTCGGCCGCCACCATCCTTGACGTGGTCGGCGCAACCGTCTTGGGGTTCGGCCTCGTCCTCTTCGGGATCGGCGTCAGGAGCCTTAGGTGGAAGTCGCGGCGGTCGGGCGAATCCGGCGCGGTGAGCCCCTTCGCGTCGTACGCCGCAACCGCCGCCGGGCTCCTGTGCATCGCGTGGGCCGCTCTCACTACGATGTGGCGGAGCAGCTTCACCGGATCGGCCACCGGGGACTGGAGCCGCGCGCTGCGCGGGTCCCTTGCGAACCCGGCCGAAGGTTCGGTGACCGCCTCCCCTGACCTCGCGCCGCTGGCCGCGGCACTTGCCGCCAACGCCGGGCTGTGGGCGATCGCGAGCGCCGTCTTCGCCGCGGCGGCCGTCTTCTTCTGGCTTTCGGGTCGCGCGGTCGAACGCTCCGCCGGCATCAGGGTCAGCGGGCGCCCGCTTGTCACGACTGCGGTCATGTCGCTCGTGGGCACCATCCTCCTCGCGTTCTACGGCGTGGCCGCCGCGGCCGCCGCGGCCCGCACGGCGCAGGGGCAGCCCAGCTTCGAGGCGTGGCTCGGCGCCGCCTTCTTACCGCTCGCGGTCGGAGGAGGAGCCAAGCTGGTCGCCGCCCCCATCATCGGCGCCGCATGTTTTGGGTTCACGGCCCTCGCGGGCGCCCGCATCGCGCTTGCCAGGCCCGGCCGCGTCTACCTGTCGCAGGCCGAAGAGAACGCCGTCGAGCGCCGGCTCGATCAGCAGGAGCGCGCCGCCGCCGCCCCCATCCTCACGCCCGTGGAGGGGGCAGCCGGCCGACCTGTAGCGGCCGCGGCGGCCGCTCTATCGGCAGCGTCCCCACCCCTCGCCGCTGCTGCGCCGCGGGGGCCCACCTACATGGTCGAGACCGTGTTCCTGCTTTATGGGGACGGCCGGGCCATCTTCTCGCACAGCGGGGCCGCGGGCGAAGGCATGGATGACCCCGAACTCGTGGGCTCGATGCTCATCGCCGTGCAGGATTTCGTCAAGGACTCCTTCAAGCGCCCTTCTCCGCTCGACCGGATGAGCTACGGCGACGGCTCCGTCCTCATCGAGCGCGGCGCGCACCTGATCCTTGCGCTTACGATCTTCGGGGAGCCGGACAGCGAACTGCGGGAAAGCATGCGCGACGCCCTTTCCAAGCTCGAGGCCAACTTCGCCGGAATCATCGAGGAGTGGGACGGCGACAGGGGCGCATTTGCGGGCGCCGAGGCCCTCCTCGCGTCCGTTTGGATGCCCACGGCGGAGCTCACCCGCGGCGACGTCATCCTCGCCACCACCTCAAGGGAAGTGCAGATGGTGTCGGGCGCCGAGTTCTTCCAGGGTTACGTCCGCCTCAAGGTCGGCGTGGTCAACAACACCACGAGCGTCATCACGGGCGTGACCGTCGACGTCGACTTCAACGCCGATGTCCTCCGCCTCCATAAGATTGAGCCGACGGGCTACAGAGTGTCAGGCACGAAGGTGCTGCTCGGCGTGCTCAATACGGGCGAGAAGGCGACCGTCGCATTCTACTTCGACCCGCAGATTTGCACCTCCTCGATGATCGACGGGTTGTGCCGATACAAGGACTCGGATGGGAAGGTCCACACCGTCTCCATGAAGAGCCGCTCCGCTGAGGTGGTTTGCCCCATCTTCTTCACGAAGGAACAGGCGAACACGGCCATGCTGCGAAGGCTCGTGGAGACCGAACTCCACCAGTTCGACCTCAAGGCGTACGGGGTGAGCGAGGGAGCGCCCGACGCACCGCTCCACGAACTCTTCGAGGCCATGAAGGCCGTCGTCCTTGCCCATGACGTCCTGATCGTGCGGACGTTCGAACGGGGGGAGCCCTTTGAGGCGGAAGCCTGGTTCTACGGCAAGACCCAGAAAGGCTACCAAATGGCCATCCGCGTGCTCGTCGACGGCGCAAAGGGGCGCGCGGAATTCTTTGCAGCCTCCAACGCGATCAAGTCCGTCACCGGCCTCCTTGCCGAATTCCACCACCAATTCGGGGAGGCGGCGGTGCGCCGGTTCTCCGAGCTCGGCCTCAAACCCCTTTTCGATGAGGCGCTCCGGGCCTCCTACGAAAGCCCGCAGGCCGTCGGCCAACTCATCACGGGCGAGATCAACGCCGGCGAGACGGAGCAGCCGGACCAAGGAGATGGGTAGCCGGGCTTGGCCGCTGAGCCCTTCGGGCGCCGCTCGCTCGGCTCTCGAAGCGCCCCTCAAATCCCCATAAAGTTCAGCCGCCAGGCCATCAGCGACACGAGCGCGCGCAGCTGCACCGCGGCGCTGCGCTTGAGGGGCACCGGCTCGAACTTGCTCTTCGCTTTGATCACGGCCGCAAGGCCCGTGATGCGTGCGGAGATCGCGAGCTCCGCCTTCTTCGCGACCGCATCGCCCCCCTTCGCGTACTCGCCGGCCGCCCGCCACCCCTCGCCGAGCACCATCATGTCCTCGAAGGGGCCGACCACCTCGTGCTCGAACACATCGGCAACCGTCGCGGGGCGCGCGTACTGCGGGTCGGTCGCGATGTCGTTGGTCGACTCCGACGCCCGCGCGCGCGCCTCCCCGATGTGCTGGCGCACCGACTCCTTGATGAGCGAGCCGTCCGTGCCGAGGCGCTCGATGATGGGGCTCATCTCATCGTCCAGGCGCTTCATCTCCGCCCGCTGCTGGAACGTCCTCGCCATCATCACCTGGCGCAGCTCGCGGTCCGTCGCCGTCTTGTCGCGGATCCGCCGGTCGATCGCCCGCGGCACCTCCGCGTTGAACGAAAACGAATGCGGCACCGTGGCCGCCAGGTACTCGTCCGAGCAGGCCCCGCGCTTCAGGTGCACGAGCCGCTCCGGCGTGTACTTCTCCGCGTAGTCGTAGTACTCACGCAGCCCGTACATCTTGAAAATGCCGGGCGCAAAGGCCACCTCGAAGGGCACATCCGGCGACCGCTCGCTCATCGCCATCCGCTCGCCCTCCACCGCGCGCGTAAGCGCCTTGTAAGCCTCCGGCGCCTCCCTTGACAGGTAAAAGTACGGGTCATTGAACGCCGCGTTGTGCAAGCCCAGCATGAAGTGCGGGCGCTCGCGGTCGATGAGGCGCCGCACGGCCTCCGTTTCGGGGGGCACCGCGTCCCACTTGTGCGCCTTGTACTCGACCGGGAACGTCCACTCCATCTGCATCGCCGGAGGCGGGCGGAAGTGCGTCTTGGCCTGCGCCTCGAACGAGCTCTCGCCGGCAAACCACCCCTCGTTCAGCGCCGCCCCGTCGATGTCCCAACACTTCACGACCACAAGACGCGCGTCGAAAGCCCGCAGCAACTCGGGGCGGGCAAGCGCTGCGTTCAGCACATGGTCGGCCATCAGCGCCCCCACCCCCTCATCGGGGTGCGGGAACCCGAGCAGCAGCACGGTCATCCGGCCGCTTCCGACCGTGAGCACCTCAAGGGGCCGCCCCGCCCGCGACCGCCCGATCTCCTCCACCCGCAGGGAGCCCGGGTACTTCTCGCGGGCCGCCTTCGTGCGCTCCGCCTGCTCGGACACGGTGTAGATGCGCGTCCAGTCCGGGAGCGAGGTCAAAACCCGCTCGGCTGCTTCGCGCTGAGGGTCGGTGAAGAGCGTGGTCGCCATCGTGAGCCCCCGCCGCCGAGCCCAGGAAGGGCCCTTAAAGGTTCGCGGCTTCCTCGCGAAGTGCGGCAGCTTCGTACAGCACCCCGGCTCTCCACGTTGCCGATCCGCCCCTTCGGCGCGCCCTGAATCTGCAAGAGCCAGGCACCGACCACCGCGTGCAAGCGAATACATCAACTCTCAATTAGCAGGAAACCCATCGGCCATCCTCCAACGGGCCGATCCGACAGGCCCGAAAGGTGTGACCGCCCCCATGGACCGAAACCTGCGCGCCCAGAAGGAATTCGTCTCCTACGTCAAGAAGGAGGCCATCGACATGCCCGACATCGGCATCGTCGACATCAAGGAGCCCAACCTCTACAAGGACATCTTTCCCTGGTCGACCGCCCCCGTCATGCCCATCGACGGCGTCACGCTCCCCATCAGCGTCCCCAAAGACCTCTGGATTACCGACACCACCTTCCGCGACGGCCAGCAGGCCCGCGAGCCCTACACCACCGAGCAGATGGTCAAGCTCTACGGGATGCTGAAGCGCATGGGCGGCCCCCTCAACAAGATCTCCATGTCCGAGTTTTTCCTCTACACCAAGCGCGATGTCGACGCCGTCAAGGAGTGCCTGCGCATGGGCGGCATGCCGAAGGTCACCGCGTGGATCCGCGCGGCCAAGCCCGACGTGAAACTGTTTGCCGACACCTCGAAGGCCATCAAGGCCGAGACCGGGCTCGAACTCGATGAGACGGGGATCCTCACCTCGATTTCCGACTACCACCTCTTCTACAAGTACGGCTCCAAGGGCCGCAAGGAGGTCATCGACGGGTACCTCGAGCTCGTCGAGGAGGTGCTGAAGGCCGGCTACGGCTGCCGCTGCCACCTCGAGGACTCCACGCGCGCGGACTTCTTCGGGGTCGTCGTGCCCTTCGTCCGGCGCCTCATGAAGCTCTCCGAGAAGTACGCAAAGCCTGTCGTCATCCGATTCCCCGACACCGTCGGCGTCGGCGTCCCCTGGGACGTCGCGGCGCTGCCCCGTTCGATCCCCAAGATCGTCTACGTCCTGCGCGAGGTCTGTGATGTGCCCGCCGAGTGGCTCGAATTCCACGGCCAGCAGGACCTGAACCTCGGCATCGCGAACGCGACCTCCGCGTGGATGTACGGCGCGGCGCGCAACAACTGCACGCTGCTCGGCATCGGCGAGCGCGCGGGGAACATCTCGCTGGAGATGATGGTGTTCATGTACGCGGGCATCCGAGGCACCTTCGACCACATGGACACGCGCGTGATCACGGAGATCGCCAACTACTACGAGAAGGACCTCGGCTACGTCAACCCCGAGTTCCAGCCAATCACCGGCAAGAACTTCGCCGTGACGCGCGCGGGCATCCACGCCGACGGCGTCCTCAAGAATGTCGAGATGTACCTGCCGTTCGACACCGAGAAGCTGCTCGCCGTGCCGCCGGGTGTGGGGATCACCTCGTACTCGGGCACCGCGGGCATCGCCTTCTGGCTGAACTCCCACTACCGCCTCACCGGCGGCCACAAGATCGGGAAGGACGACCCGCGCGTCCAGACCCTCTACACGGACATCATGAAGATCTTCGAAGAGGGGCGCACGACCTCGCTGTCGGACAAAGAGATGGAGAAGGTCGTCGAGCAGCACTTCCCGGACATCGCCAAGAACTGACCGCCAAACGGGGGGACGCCGATGGGGGAGGCGCCGGACGGCCACACGATCGAAGTCAAGGGGGGCAAACTCGTCGTCCCCAGCGACCCGGTCATCCCCTACATCGAGGGTGACGGGACCGGGCCCGACATCTGGCGCGCGTCGCAGCTCGTGTTCGATGCTGCGGTCAAGCAGGTATACGGGGGCAAGCGCAGGATCGCGTGGCTCGAGGTGCTTGCCGGCGAGAAGGCGAAGGCCAAGGTCGACGACTGGCTGCCGCTCGAAACCGTCGAGGCCATCCGCACCTACAAGGTGGCGATCAAGGGGCCGCTCACGACGCCCGTCGGGGGCGGCATCCGTTCCCTCAACGTGACGATGCGCCAGGACCTCGACCTCTACCAGTGCATCCGGCCTGTCCGGTGGTTCAAGGGCGTGCCCTCGCCGATGCGGGAGCCCCAGAAGGTCAATGTCGTGATCTTCCGCGAAAACACGGAGGACGTCTACGCGGGCATCGAGTACAAGGCGGGTTCGCCGGAGCAAAAGAAAGTCCACACGTTCCTCACCAAGGAAATGGGCGCGAAAATCCGCCCCGACTCCGGGATTGGGATCAAGCCCATCTCCGAGTTCGGGACGAAGCGCCTCGTGCGCAAGGCCATCGAGCACGCGGTCGAGTACAAGCGCACGGTCGTGACGCTCATCCACAAGGGAAACATCCAGAAGTTCACCGAGGGCGCCTTCCGCGACTGGGGCTACGAGGTTGCCGCCAAGGAGTTCGGCGATGTCACCGTTCCCGAGAACGAGCTTTCCAAGCACGGGGGCAAAGTGCCCGCGGGCAAGGTCCTCATCAACGACCGCATCGCGGACAACGCGTTCCAGCAGCTGCTCCTTCGTCCCGACGAGTACCAGGTGCTCGCGACGCCCAATCTGAACGGCGACTACCTTTCCGACGCGGCCGCCGCGCAAGTCGGCGGCCTTGGCATCGCTCCCGGCGGCAATGTGGGGGACGACGCCTCGCTCTTCGAGGCCACGCACGGCACGGCGCCCAAGTACGCGGGCCAAGACAAGGTCAACCCGGGGTCGGTCATCCTCTCGGGCTGCATGATGCTGCGTCACATGGGCTGGAAAGAGGCGGCCGAAGCGATCGAGCGCGCCTTCGAGGCCACGATTCAGGCGAAAACCGTCACGTACGACTTTGCCCGGCAGCTTGAGCCGCCGGTCCAGCCGGTGAAGACGAGCGAGTTTGCCGCGGCGATTGTGCGCGCGCTTTGAATCGCGAATCCGAAGTGGCCGATGGCCAATCGCCGACCCGCGGGCGATAGTTTGATCGGCTAGGCGCGTTGTGGCCGGCCCCAAGGAGGCCTGCGTTATAGCGGCAAGAAGGTGGAAACATGTCGGACTTCGACATTCTGGCCAGCCTCGTGGTGGCCGTTTTGGCTCTGTTTGTGACTGCATTTGTTAGTGCGTCGATTCGAATCCCCAAGCAGTGGGAACGGATGGCGGTGCTCCGCCTGGGGCGGTTCCGCTCCATCGAAGGGCCCGGTCTCTTCTTCCGGATCCCCGGCGTCGACCGCGTGGCGGCCACTGTCGACCTGCGCACCGTCGTTTACAATGTCACCAAGCAGCGCGCGCTCACGCGCGACAACATCCCCGTCACGGTGGACGCCGTCGTCTACTCGAAGGTGCAGGACCCCGAAGCGTCCGTGATGAACGTGAACAACGCGCCCACGGCCATTGCGCTCGGGGCCGCGTCCATGATGCGCGACTCGATCGGCCGGCGCGACCTCGACGCCCTCCTGCAGAAGCGCGAGGAAGTGGAGGCCGAGTTGCGGCGCACGCTTGACGCCATGACGGCCCCCTGGGGCATCAAGGTGGAGCACGTCGTGCTCACCGACCTATGGATGTCGCAGGACCTCGAAGAGGCCATGAGCCGCGAGGCGGCGGCCGTCCGGGAGCGCCGCGCGCGCACCCAGCTTGCGCTTGCCGAGAAAGAGATCGCAAAGACTCTCGTCGAGGCTGCGTCGACCTACGAGCGCGACCCCGTCGCGCTGTCCCTGCGCTCGATGAACATGCTCTACGAGATGTGCATGGAGGGGAAGGCCACAACCATCTTCGTGCCGACGGAGACCGCGCTGCAGATGCGTTCGCCCGTGGGAGCCTACGGGCTCCTGGGGGCGCTGCCCAAAGGCGCGCCTCCAGGCGCGCCCGCTGCGCCTGCGGCGCCCTAGTTCTTCGGGCGGCCCGGCTGGAACAGCATGTACTTGTTCTTGTCCGGGTCGAAGATGTTCGCCGAGACGCCGCCCCAGTCCTGCGCCGCCATCGGCGACTCGAACTTGACGCCGCGCTTCTTTAGCTCCTTCTCGAGCGCGTACGGGCTCTTCGTCTTCAGCATGATCGCCGTGTCCTCGCCGATGGCCGCCATGTCCGCCTTGTAGTCGGACACGCGCTCATAGTTTGACTTCTTCGGCGTGAAGGGCATCAGCGCCGTCCCGCCGGGCGATGCGCGGTAGACCGCCCAGTCGCGCCCGACTTTCTTCATCCCCAGCGCCTTCTGGAAGAACGCGCCGCTGCGCTTCGAATTGCGCGAGGAGATCGTCACGAAGTCGAGGGCCGTGACCCCCGGCTTCTTCTTGCTCTTCTTTGCGTCGGCCGAGATGAAGAACGCGTTGCCGTCGGGGTCCTTCACGGTGGCCATGTGGTAGCCCTCGCCCTCCGACCAGGTGTCGACCTTGACGCCGCGCTTCCGCAGCAGCGCTACGGTGCCCTCGAAATTGTCGGTGCTGAAGCCGATCCCGGTGGTGACCCCCACCTTCTTCTTCGCTTCCTTCGTGGAGAGGCCCCAAGCCTTCGGCGTCCACAGGTTCAGGACCGCGTCCTTGCCCCCCCGCCTCACCGCGAGTTCCAGGTAGCCCCAGTCGGGCATCCCGCCGATAACCTTCAGCCCGAGCTTTTTGGTGTAGAAGTCCCGCGCGCGCTTTTGGTTCGTAACGAATATCCCGACATTGCTGATTGCGTCAACCTTGGCCATTTAGAAATCCTCCACTGTAGTACGTCCGACGTGTAAACCGTGCTACTTCTAATCATGGTAGCAATGTGGATGCCCGGCCCCCCATGGGGGCGCGCACTCAAAGCAGCAGCACGGCCGCCGCAATGGCGGTCGTCCAGCGGCCGTCTTCGCCCACTTCCGCCACGATCGTCTCGTTGCGCGTGCGCACGATCTTGTCGGAGATCCGCCACTCGCTCTTGTTCTCGTCCCACTTGACGGCGTCCTGGTCGACAAGCCCCAGCGTCGAGGCGAGCATGAACGCGGCGAGGTCCTCCGCGTAGTCCCCGCACTTTTGTTCGGTCATCCCATAGGCGTGGTGCTCCGACAGATAGCCGTACTGTGTAGGGTCGGTCGGGATTGCGCAGCCGATCGACGAGCCGACCAACCGGTGCGACTCGTTCGAAGCCGTTTCGGCAAGCACGACAAACGCGACCTGGCCGGGCTTCAGCTTCTTGACGCCCTCGTCCTTCGACACTTCCTTGCAGTGCGGCGGGAAGATCGACGAGACGCGCACGATGTTCAGGGCCGCGATGCCGGCGTTGCGAAGGCCGAGCTCGAACGAGGTGAGCTTCTCTTGGTGGCGGCCGACACCCTTGGTGAAAAACATCTCTTTGGCGACGTAATTGCCGTTGTCCACGAGCAGGCGATTCCCACGAGTGCCTTTAAACGTATTCCTCCGCGCGATTCCACGAGCGATTTGCACGCGGCAAAACGCGAGGCGCGCAAGCGCCGCGCGCCCCAAGCCCCGCTTTGCAGGAGGAAAAAGTGGGCCGGGGAGGATTCGAACCTCCGGCATGCGCCTTGTAAAGGCGCCGTCATGACCGCTAGACCACCGGCCCTTAAGGGGGGCCGCGCGATCTTTGGGCCGGGTATTCAAATTCGCCCTCGCGGGGGTCCCTTCTGCAGCGCCCGCGAGGCCCTTAGCGCCCCGAGCGCGGGCCACGCCTGCGCCCGCCGCTTCCCCGGCGCTCTTCGGCCTTGGCGTCTGCCCGTTTCCGCCGCTTCCGCAGGCCGTAGGCGCCCGCCCCCGCCACCCCCGCAAGGCCGGCCGCCAGCACGAGCAGCCCTTCCCGCGTGATGCCAAACACGGTGGGAGCGGCCGGGTCCTGCAGCGTGATCCGCTCCGTCCTTTCCGAGGTCGCATTGAGGATGGTCATCGTGGCGAACCCCTTCGCGTCGATCCGGACGGCATAGGGCGTCAGGTTCACGCGCGTGCCGTTGCCAAGCTCCCGGTACTCCTCAAGGACGACTTCGAACACCCCCGTGTCGTTCGTGAGGCCGCTCTTTACCACCGAGTCGTTGGCGGCCGTGAGTTGGACGCTTGCGCGCAACACAGGCTTGCCCGCCGTGTCGACGACCAAGAGGTCCATCGTATGGAACACGCGGGCGCCGGTAATCTGCGGCCCATAGGTGTTGTCCGACAGGAAGAAGTTTGAAACATAGATCTCGAACCCCGTGCCGGTGCCCGTGAAGTCGTTGCCCGTCGCCTGCCCGATGTCCACGCCGGCGGGCGAGCCGACGGCGCGTAAGCCCACGGCTACGTCGACGAAGTTGTTCCCTTCGATGTCGACCGCCGAGTTGGTGGCGTTCACTCCGAGCCCATTGCTGAAGAACGTCGACCCCGCCACGCGCACCGGCGAGTCCCGCGCGCGCAGCGCCGTGGCCACGGTCAGGAATTCGCAGTCCTCGATCCTGCCCTTCGACGACAGCACCGCGTCGACCGCCACATCGGCGCCCGAGATGTGGCACCCCACAATGTCGAAGGTCGCCGATACCCCACCGATGGCAAACGACGAGCTGCCCGTCACCGTCAAGTTGCGCACGACCGGCGCGGCATCATTGATCTTGAGGCCGATGCTCGTCGAATTCCGGATGACGAGCCCCTCGAGGTACGGCGAGGCCCCCGGCGTCACGAAGACGGCCACGGTGTTCGCATCGAACGTCGTGTTGCGCACGGTGGCGGAGCCCGAGTGGAACATGATTCCATAGTACGAGTTGTGGTGGATGTACGAGTCCTCGATCAGGATGTCGCTGCCGGTGGCCTCGATCCCTCCAAGCCCAGGGTCGCCGCGCAGGTTCGTGATGTCGGCCCGGTGCGCATCGAGGTGCCCCGCGACGAGGAAGTTCCAGTGCCACCCCGCGGCCGTCGCGCTCTCCGATGGGCGCAGCGTGCTGTTTTCAATCGTGAGGGAGCCGCCGGGTTCGACCTCCAGCCTCAGCCCTCCATTGGCGATGAGGTTGAACTCGACCGTCGCGTTGCGGATCGTCAGGACGCCGCCCTGCGCGACGACGATGTGGGCATCGGTCACGTAGGTCTGGTTCTCAATGGTCTTGACGAAGTCGATCCGCAATTCGGGGGCCGCCGACGCCGATGGGGCAGTGAGCGCCCCAAGGACGGCCAAGGAGAGCGTCAGCGCGCACACAAGCGCCTGAACCGGGGCCTTGGTCTTGCGCCCGCGCACAGCCACACGCTCGCCACGCCTGGCCGTCGTATTTCACCCTATCGCGCGCGGTGGCCCAAGGGTGCACGCAGAACCTTCATCCCCGCGCGGCGGATTGCCGCGCCCATGGCCAAGCGTGCCGCGTCCCATGCAGGCGGCGTGACCGGCGTCAGCCATATCGGCATCGCCGTGCGCTCCATTGACTCGACCCTCGGGTTCTACGAGGGCGTCCTCGGGCTCACCTGCGAACACATCGAAGAGGTCGCCCCCAAGAAAGTCCGGGCCGCCTTCCTGCGCGCCGGCTCCACGCGCGTCGAGCTTATCGAGCCGACCGACCCGACTTCGACGGTCGCGCGCTTCCTTCAGAGGCGCGGGGAGGGGCTCCACCACCTCGCCTTCGAGGTCGAGGGCATCAGCGCCGCCCTCGCGCGCGCCTCAAAGCAGGGTATCGACCTCGTGGACAAGGCCCCCCGCGCCGGCGCCCGCGGGTGCATGGTCGCGTTCTTGCACCCCGCGTCATGCCACGGCGTGCTCGTGGAGTTCGTGGAAGAGCGCCCCGCGGGCAAATCCCCCAAGCGCAGCCCTTAGTAGGTCTGCTCCGCACGCCGGCTCAGGAACCAGATGACACCGACGAGCACCGCGGCCGCGCCGGCGCCGCCGACCAGGTACGGGATGAGTTGCGGGGGGAATCCCCCGCTGCCCTTCCAAGGCTCCTTGGCGTGGAGGCTGAACTCCACCGGCCCCTTCGTGTCCGTGAGCACCGGCAGGTCCCTGTTGTCGATGACGTAGTAGACCGTTCCGGGCTTGATCGCCTCGAACGGGCAAGAGATCGCGCCGCGCAGGCCCTGCTTGAAGCAGTCCGTGCTCTCGAGCGAGTTCGGCGGCAACGTCGTCCCCGGCTTGTCCTTGTAGAGGAGGAAGTTCTGCACATTGAACATCAGGAAGTCCGCGACATCCCCCTCGAGCGTCGGCTTGATCTCGAGGTCGACGAAGACTTCGTCGCCGACCTTCAGCTCGACCGAGTAGGCGACCCAGCAGCCCTTCTTCACCGCGGTGAGGTTGCCCGGCGATACCGACTGCGTCGCGTCGAACACGCCGGCGTCCACCCCCGGGGGCGAGGCGGTCGTCTGCCTCAGGAACGGCGACATGTCGAAGATCTGGTTGCAGTAACCGGGGTTGTCCTTCACCACGATGCTCACCGACTCCTCGTCGGTCTTCCCGCGGTTGTCGGTCACGCATAAGGTGGCCACGTACTGCCCCGGCGTGACATACTGGTAGGTCGGGTCGCGGCGGAAGTCGTCCTGGCAGGCCACGCCGTCCGACGAGTCCCAGTCCCAGCCGTACCGCAGTTCGAATTCGTCCGTCGACTGGTTGGCCGAGCACTTCAGCGTGTCGCCGAGCCACACCGTCGTGGCCCCGCACCAGATGCGCGCGATCGGCGGTTCATTGACGAGGTCCACATACGCGGTCGTCGTGCAACTGTGCGTCCAGAGCCCGTCGGATACGATCAGCTGGACCACGTACCCCTCCGGCTTGGGGATCGAGTACACGTGCGTCGCGACCGGGTTCGGCGAGTAGTCAATCTCGAACCCGTCGCCGAACTTCCACCGGAACAGCATCGCGTCGTTGTCCGGGTCGCGCGAGAGCGAGCCGTCGAAGGTCACGTTGCGCGAGGTCTCCGTGTGGACCGCCGGCGGGCAGACCGCGAGGGGCTGCTCGTCCACTTTGACGGTCCGGGTGGCGGTTGTCTGCGAGATCCCGTCGGACACCGTCAGACGGACGAGGTAGATGCCGCCAACATCGTAGCGGTGGCTCGTCACGGGGCTCGATGAGGTGCAGGGGTTAGACTCCGTGCAGAATTGGTCGCCGAAGTCCCAGAACCAGGTGGCAATCGGGAATCCGTCGGGGTCATTCGTGCCAACCGCCGTGAACTGGACGACCTCGCCCTTGATGACCTTGGCTTTGGCGTCCCAGACGATCACGGGCGCCCGATTGTTGGAGATGTTCATGGTGAGGATCGATACGGTGGTGTCGTTGCCGTCGAACGCCTGCAGGGCCACATCGTACTTCCCGGCCACGATGAAGGTGTGCGTCACGTTGACCTCCGGGGAGGAGCCGCCGTCGCCGAAGTTCCATAGAATAAAGACGAACAGGGCCCCGTTATCGACATCGTCGTAGATGGCAGAGAAATTGTAGGGCACGCCCGCAAATCCGCTGAAATTCCCCACAAAGACGTCGATGCCCTGGATCAGCGTCGCCGACGCCGTGGGCGGGACGTTCTTGTAAACGACTCGGATCTGCCGGATGATCTCGGAGGTAAACCCGAGCGTGTTCGTCACGTTGAGGCTGACATTGTAGTACCCGAAGTCTCGGTACGTGTGCGTGACGTTGCTGTCGCACCCGCCGTACTTGGGCGTCGAGTTGTCGCCGAAGGTCCACTTGCAGCTAAGCTGCGTGAGGTTCTCAGCGGGGTCGACCGTGCCGTAGGCCGAGAACGTGACGGGCAGCGAGGTCCAGTACGTCTCGGAGTTGTCGGGCTTGGCCATGTTGGCCGTCGGCGAGGGGTTGAGCCACGGCAGCGTGATCGACGACTCGTAGATGTAGCCGGCGTAGAGGCGAGAGATTGCCCGCGGGTTCTCGGCGACGACGTCCGTGCGCCAGACCTTGAGGAACACGCGCGCGTCGACCATGCTGGCCGTGGAGCCCGCCACGGAGGTGGCGGCGAGGTTGACGTGCTCGGGTTCGAGGGTGCACTGCGTGGTGTAGCTCGGGAAACTGATGAAGGTGTCATTGACGCCGTCGTGGTCGAGGTCGACGTCGACTTCGAAGTTGAACACCTTGCCCGTCTCGTTGGCGGAGTTGAGGGTGACGTTGAGGGTGACGGGGAGGTTGGAGTCGTAGGTGGACGAGAGGATCTTCCAGGAGAGGCCGGGGCCGGGGTAGCGGAACACGGTGGCGAAGTCGACGCCGCCCTGGTTGACGCCGGCCCAGCCGCCGGGGATGACGGTGCTAAGCTGGGAGAAGTCGAGGTAGTAGGGGTCGCGGATGGCGTTGGTGGGGAAGAGGGCGCCGGAGTTGAGGCGGAGGGTGACGGGGGGGGCGGGGCTTGGCGGGGGCGGCAGCGGCCCGGGGCAAACAGCCAGGGGGACGGGCGCGGCGGCGGCCGCACCGGTGAAGAGGGGCGCGAAGGTTGAGAAGAGCATGATGCCGGCCATCAGCAGACTTGTTCGAGCGCGCAGAGGAGACCACCCGGATCAGAACAGCTATACTGGATGAACGGCGCGAGGGCCGGACTTGGGCAAAATGAAAGGTGCCTTATTTATACGTATGCGGCGGCGATCACCGCTCTGGCAACGGCAAAAATCTGGGGACGTCCTGTCGGAATATTCTGATGATTGAATAAAAGTCGGAAGGCCCGGGCAATCGGGGCGGGGGACCAAACGACGGCGGACGCACGCACGGGGAAAACGTAGCGGCCAGCGTCCCTCGTGGGGGTCGGCAAGGCTTAAATGGGGGTGCCATGATCGCCGCCTCCCGCGCCCCCCAAAAGAGGCCACCCAATGTCCATGAAACTCTCCCGATTCGAGAAGGCGAGGATTATTGGAGCCAGGGCGCTCCAGGTGTCGATGGGGGCTCCCATCATGGTAGTAATCCCGGCGGACCTCTATGACCCGATCCGGATTTCGGAGATGGAGTACGCGGACGACGCGATCCCGATCACGGTGAAGCGCGCGCAGGAAATTGACTTCAAGTGGGACCAGTAGGGGGCATGTAGCATGTCGGAGACCGAACTCCAGACGCTGAACTCCGAGGGGCTCCTGATCCCGGAGGACACTTACCTGACGGCGGGCGTCCAGATCGGGACGCAGCAGAAGTCGAAGGACATGGCGAGTTTCATTTTCAAGGTGCGTTCGGACGGGCTGTACATCCTGAATGTGAAGAAGACGGACGAGCGGATACGGGGCGCGGCGAAGTTCATTGCGCGTTTCGACCCCCAGCAGGTGCTGGTGACGAGCGCGCGCCAGTACGGGCAGAAGCCGACGCGGCTGTTTGCCAAGCACACGGGGACGAAGTCGGTGGCGGGGCGCTTTGTGCCGGGGATGCTTACGAACCCGCAGCTCCAGCACTTCACGGAGCCCGATGTGCTCGTCGTGACCGACCCGACGGCCGACCTGCAGGCCTTGCGGGAGGCCGTGAACATCGGGATCCCGGTCATCGGACTTTGCGACGCGAACAACGAGCACAAGTACGTCGACTATGTGATCCCGTGCAACAACAAGGGGCGCCGGGCGCTTGCGGTCGTCTACTGGCTGCTTGCGCGCGAAGTGGTGAAGGCGCGGGGCACGATCAAGGAAGACAGCGAGTTCACGCCGACGGTGGACGACTTCGAAGCGACCTTGTAAGCGGGCCGCTGGCCCCTTTTTGCGGCAATTCTCTTAGGCGAGCGTGAGCCTACCTTGGCCTATGCCGCGCCCCCCTGCCGTTGCCGGGCAATTCTACGACGCGACGGCGCGGGGCCTGAAAGCGCAGATCGAGGCCTCGTACCGGCACAAGGTGGGGCCCGGCGCGCTGCCCGCGGAGCCGAAGCCGTGGCCCGCGGGCAGGCCGTGGGCGTACATCGTGCCGCACGCGGGGTACGTGTTCTCGGGCCCGGTGGCCGCCCATGCGTTCCTCGACATCGCGCGACGAGGCGTGCCCGACACGGTGATCATCGTCGGGCCGTCGCACCACCGGATCTCGCACGACCTTGCAGTCTCGCTGGAGGGGTGGCGGACGCCGCTTGGAGTCGCGGAGTGCGATGTCGCGCTTGCCAAGCAACTGGTGGGGGGCCCCGTCGCCCATTGCGACGGCGACTTCGCCCTCGAGCACTCGCTCGAGGTCGAGGTGCCCTTCATGCAGCACCTCGCACCAAGCGTGAGGATCGCGCCCTTGATTATGCTCGACCAGTCGCTCGAGGCCGCGAAGCTTGTCGGGGCGCGCATCGCCCAAGTCATCGCGGCGAACCCGCGCAAGTCGATCGGCGTGCTCGCCTCGACGGACTTCACCCACTACGAGAGCGCGGCGCGGGCCGCTGCCCAGGACCAGTTCGCGCTTGAGGCCATCGCGCGCGGGTCGGCCGCCGACCTCGACCGCGCGGTGCGCGAGCACGACATCTCGATGTGCGGCCCCGGGCCCACGATGGCGGTGTTCGAGGCGCTCAAGCCGAAATCGACCCGGCTTCTCAAGTACGCGAACTCGGCGGATGCGGAATTCATGAAAGGGATGGCCGAGGTCGTGGCGTACGCGGCGATTTGTGTTGCTTAACCACGCAACGCGCGCGGCGACCCTACTGGCCTCGGGGCTTGAAACGCCTCTCTTCTGGCACGTTCCTCTCGTGTTCCTGGCTCTCGGGCAGCGCCATGAGGGCCTCATGTTCGCGAATCTTTGCCTCGAGTTCTGCGACCGTGCCGACCTTGGGCAGGAGAACCATGTGCGGCGCGCGCAGCAGGCCTCGCTCGTGCGTCCCCCGCCGGAATTCACTGCTGCATTTGGGGCACTTCGTGACAGTTGGGGGCACCCACGAGGCACAGTGTGTGCATTTGGCGATCCCGGGTTCGAATGGCGTCGCGCAGAAAATGCACATCGCGGCGCCGCCCGCGACCCCACGCCCGCAGTTGCCGCATTCGAAGTCGACGGGCCGCTTCGGCGTGCCGAAGATCCCAAGAAGGTGGATGGGGGCGGGCAAGGGGGTCACCAATTCGCCGCGATCTGCGTCGCGTGATTACCGCTTCAGCCATTTCCGGTCCGCGGTCATCGGCTTCTCGTCCTGCCAGCCCTCGTCCTTGGGGATGGCGGCGGCCGTGACCCCGACTTTGTGTTCGGCGGCGCGCGTGAGGTACGCGTAGAATTCGCGGAGGTTGTAGGACCGCGTTCGCCGCCCCTCGCCGAGGGCTTCGATCATCGCCTTCAGCTTCAGCACGTCCTTCTCGTTCAGGAACCCCGTAAAGGTCGATTCGGGGGGCGAGAGCCACACCGGGAGGCTGTCGAAGAGTTTGCCCATGAGCGCGTCGAACTCGTAGCCCTCATTCGAGATGTCGCCGAAGAAGTCCCAGAGCGTGCCGCCCGAATCGAGCGAGCCACGAGGCGCCTCCGGAAAAGAGGCGGGCCACCCCGCGGGCGGCGGGTCGATGACCGTAAGGTCGAGCAGCAGCCGGTAAGCCTCGAAGCACCACGGGGAGGTGCCCGCGTAGTGGAACACGCCGCGCACGGCGTCCATCCGCCAATGCGCGGGGTAGGGCCCTTCGCCGAGGTAGTCGATGTTCCCCCCCGAGATTTCGTTGGTAAGGCGGGTGAGGCGCGCTTCGGCGTCCGCGCGCAGCTTCTCGCTTGCAAACGTGTAGCCGACGACCAGGTCGCTCAGCAGGTCGGGGCGGGTTTTGAAGAGCGCTTCCTGGAAGATCGGCGCGATCTTTTTCTCGAGGAACTCGCCGCGGAACGGCAGGACGACCCATGTGCGCTCGGGCTCAGTCACGGCGGTTTGGCGACGGAGGCGCCGGTAGATGAACGTGGAGGCGGGGCGCCGTCAGGGGCCGACGTCGTACGCCATCGGGACTGCCGCGCGCGCGTTGAACGCGTCGAGGCTGCCGGGGACCTCCGGGTCGAAGCCGTCCTTGATGAGCGGGCCAAGCGCGCGCAGGAACGCGTCTATTCCCGCATCGTGCTTGGCAAGTTCGCCGAGGGAAACGGGCTTTTTTCCTTCGGGGAATTCGAAGATGCGCACCATGCGGCCGTGTTTCAGGAACAGCGTGTTGCGGGTTGCGCCCATGAGGCGGGCGACCTTCTTGGCCGCCTCGGGGTTGTTGAGGACCTTGTCGAATTCGGTTTCCTTGCCAGGCTTTGCTTCGAAGGTGAAGCAGACGAACATGAGCCCGGCAAGCCGCGCGGCACGTATTTCGAACCTGCGGCCGTCAAAGACATTACCCGGCCTCCCGGTGCCGCGGCCATATGAAGGTCGTGTTCCTGCAGGATCTGAACCCTGAGACGGTCCGGTACTTCAGGGAAAAGTGCCCGGGCCACGAATTGGTGTTCCCGCAGACGGAGGACCTGGAGAAACTCGTCGCCGGGGCGAAGGACGCGGATGTGCTCGTGGGCTACCGGCTGCCGAAGGAGGTGGCCGACGCTGCGCCCCGGCTCAAGGCGTTCGTGACGGGCGCGGCGGGCGTCGACAAAACGGTGCGCGAGAGCCTCAAGTCGAGGCCCGAGGTGCAGGTGGGCAATTCGCACGCCAATGCACCGGACGTGGCCGAGCATGCGCTTGCGCTTGCCCTCGACGCGGCGAAATTGATCTCGCGGGGGGACCGAGAACTGCGGAAGGGGGACTGGACGCTGCGGTACGACGACGTGCCGGGCGTACTCATGACAGGCAAAACCGCCGTGATCGTGGGCTACGGTGCCATTGGGCGCGCGCTTGGGGAACTGCTCCGCGGGTTTCGGATGCGGGTCGTGGGGGTCCGGTCGAGCCGGAAGGCGCGCGGCGTCGACGCGCAGGGCGTGCAAATGGTGGGCCCCGATGACCTGAAGGGGGCGCTTGGTTCGGCGGACTTCGTGTTTGTGTTTGCGCCGCTCACGCCGAAGACCCGGGGCATGGTCGGCGCCGCGGAGCTTGCGGCGATGAAGCGCACGGCCGTGCTCGTCAACGTCTCGCGGGGCCCCGTCGTGGACGAGGACGCGCTCTTCGACGCGCTGAAGTCCAAGCGGGTCGGGGCGGCGGGCATCGATGTGTGGTACGTCTACCCGAAAGGCGGAGGAAGCGTGAAGGACACGGCACCGGGTCACCAGCCGTTCCACGAGTTGGACAATGTGGTGCTCTCCCCCCACCGCGCGTCGTACACGGAGCGGATGCACCGGGAGCAGTGGGACGACGCGGTGGAGAGCATCTTGCGGGTCGCCCGGGGGGAGGGGGTGAAGTACCGCGTCGACCTCGAAGCGGGCTACTGAGCGCCGCCCACAAGGAATCCCTCGCGGCTCCATGCTTCGCTTACTTGCGCGAGAGTCTCGCGGTAAGTGCTGTACCGCGGCTTCCAGCCGAACGCCTGCTTGAAGCGGGCGTTCGATGTGCGCATCGGGACCGTGAAGAATTCAGCCGTGTATTTCCCTGCCGCGAGGCGGGCGAGCCACTTGGGCACACGGCCGGGCGGGCGCGCGCGTAGGAGCCGCGCGAATTCATTCAGGATGTCGCCGATAGGCGCGGCCTGGTCGTCCACGACGTGATAGGTGCCGGTCCGCGGCGCCTGGGCCGCGGCAAGAAAGGCGGAGGCGGCGTCGTCCGCGTGCACGATGGCGAATTCGGCGGTGCCCGGGCCGATGAGCGGGAGCTTGTGGGCCTTGAGCCGCTCCCCGAACAGCCGCGTGTGCCACGCTTCCGGCGCGTAGAAGTTCCCCATGCGCAGCGTCGTGGTCACCATCTTGCCGTCGGCGCCCATCGAGCGTGCGAGCGCCTCGGCCTCGACCATCGAAGCGCTGATCGCGTCGGGGTGCACGGCCGAGTTTTCGTCGAAGGGCGCGCCGTCGGGCGGGCGCGCGACCCACACGATGCTCTCTTGGAGGAAGACCTTGGCGCCCACGCGCGAGGCGGCGGCAAGGAGCGCCTTCGTGCCCTCGGCGCGCAGACGAGCGTTCTCTGCAAAGGCCTTGGCGGTTGGCCGTGCGGTTGCCGGGATCGCCGTCGCCGCGCGGATGACCACCTCGGCGCCTGCGGCCGCGGAGGCCAGCGAGGCGGCGTCGAACACGTCGGCGCGGGCAGGCGTGCCGCCGGCGGCGGTCACGGCTGCTTCGCCCTTGGGGTCGCGGGCAAGGCCGACCACCTCGTCGCCGGCCGCCGCAAAGTCACGGACGATGCGCCGGCCTAGCACCCCCGTGGCGCCCTGGACGAAGACTTTCATCGAGGCGCCATTAGGGGCGCGGTATTTGACGCGTCGCACCACCCGCCGTACGAAAAGCGCAATTCCCCCTCCGTGCGCCCTCACAAGGCTTATCGCCGCCCTGCGCTTTCCGCAGACTCCTTACGATTCCCGCAACCGGAGGGAGCCCATTTCGTGGACAAGAAGGACCTGAGAATCCTGCAGATCCTGCGGGCCGACGCGCGCACGCCGTATGTGGACGTGGCCCGGCGCATCGGGATGACCGAAGGGGCGATCCGCGCGCGGGTCAAGCGCCTGATGAAGGACGGGACGATCGAGCGATTCACGGTCGTGGCCCGCTCGGGGGGGATCCGCGCGGTCGTGGCGGCGCGCACGAAGCCGGGCGCCTCGACCTCGCGCGTGGCGGAAGCGGTGCGCAAAGTCCCCGGCGTGAGTTCGGTCTTCGAGGTCACGGGGGAGGTCGACCTGCTCGCCTTCGTGGACGCGGCCGACACGCGCGGCCTGAACCGCGCGATCGAGCGCATCCGCAAGAACGCGTGGGTCGTTGGAACCGAATCAATGACGATCCTTGACGAACACTAGGAGGACACCGCATGGCAAAGACGGATCTGAAGGGGTCGATGGTGGCCCTGGTCACGCCCTTTGAGCGCGACGGGGCTGTGAACTGGCGGCGGCTCAAAGAGCTCGTGCGATGGCACGAGTCGCAGGGCACCGACTGGATCGTCGCGTGCGGCACGACGGGCGAGTCGGCGACGCTCTCGCACGACGAGCACAACAAAGTCATCTCGACGGTCGTGGGCGCCGCCTCGAAGGCGCGCGTCACGGGGGGGTCGGGCAGCAATGACACGCGCAAGGCCGTGAAGCAGGTGAAGGAAATCTGCGACCTCGGTGTCGACGCAATCCTGTCCCTTTCGCCGTACTACAACAAGCCGACGCAGGAGGGCTACTTCCAGCACTTCAGCGAGATCGCGCGCGCAAGTGAGCGGCCGGTCATCGTGTACAATGTCCCGGGCCGCACGGGGGGGAACATCGAAGCGGCCACGCAGCTGCGCCTGGCGGAGGTGCCCAATGTTGGGGCCGTCAAGGAAGCGAGCGGCAACTTGGGTCAAATCATGAAGGTGCTCGCTGGGGCGCCCAAAGGCTTCTTCGTGCTTTCGGGCGACGACCCGGTGACCTTCCCGATGATGGCGATGGGGGCGGCCGGCGTGATCTCGGTGACCGCAAACCTGGTGCCTCGCGAGGTGGCGCAGATGGTGCATCTCTGTATGCAGGGGAAGTGGGCGCAAGCGCTTACGATCCATGAACGGCTCCTGCCGATCCACGAGGCGATGTTCATCGAGTCCAACCCGATCCCCTTGAAAGAGGCGATGAACCTCGCGGGCCTGCGCGTGGGGCCGCTGCGCCTGCCGCTCACGCCGATGGCCCACGGAAACAAGCAGAAGCTCGTCGAAGTCTTGCGGAGTTCCAAAATCTTGCGGGGTGGCTGAAGCGTGGTGCTGAAACTCGGGGTGGCGGGCGGCGCGGGCCGCATGGGCCGCGAGATCGTGGGCCTTGCGCTCAGCACCCCCAAGGATTTCCGCGTCGCCGCGGTCGGCGTCGGCGAGGGGGACGGCGCGCGGGGGTCCGAGGTGCGCCGGATGCTGATGCTCGACCCGAAGGCGCGCGTCCTTGGCGAGAAGGCGTTCAAGGCCGCCCTGGGCGCGGGGGACTTTGACGTCATGGTAGAGGTGACGGGCGCAGGCTCCGGCGGCGGGTACATGGCCGCAGCGGTGGGCGCCGGTGTCCCCTTCGTCTCGGGTTCAACGGCGATTGGGCAGGCGGTGCTGGACAAGGTCGGCCGCGACGCAGGGAAGGCGCGTGTGGCAGGCGTGTGGACGCCCAACTTTTCGGTCGGCGTGAACGTCTGGTGGTCGGTGCTCGGCTCGGTAGCGAAAGCGTTGCCGAGCTATGACGTGGAGATTGTCGAGGCCCACCACAACCAGAAGAAGGACGCGCCGTCGGGCACCGCGTCGCGGGCCGCCGAGGTCATCCAGAAGGCGACGGGGCCCGCAAAGATCGTTCACGGCCGCCAAGGGATCACGGGCCCGCGGGGCCGCGAGATTGGGATCCATGCCGTGCGGATGGGCGATGTCGTCGGCGAGCACACGGCCTATTTCTCGGGAAATGCGGAGCGCATCGAGGTCACGCACCGTGCGCACTCGCGCGCCGCCTTTGCGGCCGGCGCGCTGGTGGCGGTCCGCTGGGTCGCGCGCCACAAGAAAGGCGGCCTTTATTCGATGGCCGACGTGCTTGGGCTCACAGGCAAGTGAATGTGGGCCAAGCGGGGGCAGGGCGCATGCGAAAGGTCATGAAATTCGGGGGGACGTCCGTGAAGGACGCCCCTATGATGCGGAGGGTCGTCGAGCTTGTGAGCAAGGAGCGCGCAGACGGGCACGAAGTTGCCTGCGTGGCGTCGGCGGTCACAGGCGTCACCAACGCGCTCGTGCGCGCGGTGAGCCCGCCGCCCGCCGAATCAGAAGTCGACGAGCATGTGGACGCGCTCGCGCGCCAGCACACAGCCATCGCGCGCGAGCTGTTGCCGAAGCCCGAGGAGCAAGCGGCCGCCCTCGCCGACCTCGAGCGGCACCTGACGCGGCTGCGCAAGGTGCTGCAGGGCGCGGCCTACACCGAGGAGCTCACGCCGCGCGCCCGGGATCTCACGCTTTCGTTCGGCGAGCGCCTTTCGTGCACGCTGCTCCACCACGCCTTCAAGGCGCGGGGCACGCCCTCGGTGCTGCTCGAGTCGGACTCCATCGGCATGATTACGGACGGACGCTTCGGCCAGGCTTCCCCGATCCTCCCGCGGATTGCGCAGAACTTCCAAACCTCGGTGATCCCCCACTTGCGTGAGGGGCGCGTGGCAGTCATTACCGGCTACTTCGGGTGCGACGAGCAGCTGCGCACGACGACCTTTGGCCGCGGCGGGTCCGACTATGCGGCCGCGATCGTCGCAAACGCCATCGCGGCCGATGTCTGCGAGATCTGGACGGATGTCGACGGATTCATGACGTGCGACCCTCGGCTGATCCCTGAAGCGGAGCTCATCCACCAGACGTCGTACGAGGCCGCGGCGGAGCTCGCGTACTTCGGGGCGAAGGTGCTCCACGCGCGCACGGTGGAGCCCGTCGAGGAAGTGGAGATCCCGATCCGCATCAAGAACACGTTCAACCCGACCGCCGAGGGGACGTGGATCCTGCAGGAGGCGAAGGAGACCGGCAAGGTGTTCACGGCCATCGCCTACAAGGACAAGCTCGCGTCGCTGCGCCTCTACGGGCCCGGCCTTGCCTTTGCCCCCGAGATTGCGGCGCGGATTGTGGAAGTCATCGCGGCGCTCGATGTGAACCTGTACTCGCTGTCGACCTCGGCCTCCAATTTCGCGATGCTCGTCGACCAGGGGGAGGCCGAACGCGTGCAGCGCTCGCTGGAGGCGCTGAAGGGGGGGGTGGTCGAGAACGTGTTCCGCACCGACAACCTGGCGCTTGTGTGCTGCGTGGGCGACCGGATGGCGTCCACCCCGGGCATCGCGGCGCGCGTGTTCGGCGCGATCGGACGGGCCGGGATCAACATCGAGATGATCTCGGAGGGCTCCTCGCCGGTGGCTGTCAACTTCGCGGTGCGCGGGGCGTCGCTCGAAAGCGCCGTAAGGGTCTTACACAAGGAGTTCTTCGGCCCGGCCGCGGGAAGGTAAGCCAAGTGCGCGAATACGGCCACACCAAGGGCGTCCTCAACATCGACGGCGTGGATCTCCACGAGCTCATCAAGCAGACGGGGACGCCGGTCTATGTCTACGAGCAGCGCAGGATCGAGGCCAACTTCGACCGCCTCAAGGCCGCGTTCTCGAAGCACGTCAAGAACCTCCGGATCCACTACGCGATGAAAGCCAACTCCGCGCTGGCGGTGCTCCGCGTACTCGAGGCGCGCGGCGCGTACATCGACGCGGTGAGCTGGAACGAGGCGCAGCTTGCGATGCTCGCGGGCGTCCCGCCGGCCCGGATCCTGTTCACCGGCGTCAACGTGGACAACGAGTCCTTTGAGGCGGCCGCGAAGGTCGAGCCGATTGTGACCTTCGACTCCGTTTCGCAGATGGACCGGATGGCGAAGATCCGCCGCACCCTCGATGTGGCGATCCGCGTGAACCCCGAGATCGGGGCGGGCCTCCACGCGAAGACCACGACCGGCCACAAGGGGTCGAAGTTCGGCGTCCCGGTGGGCGACATTGTGCCCGCGTTCCTCCGCGCGAAGCAGCTCGGCTTCCATGTCGTGGGGATCCACGCGCACATCGGGTCGGGGTGGCTGAACCCCGAGCCTTTCCTTGAAGCCGCCAAGGCCATGTGCGAAATCGCCAAGAAAGTCGAAAAGGAGGCGCGCGTGAAGTTCGACTTCGTCGACCTGGGCGGCGGTTTTGGGGTGCCGTACAAGCCCGAAGACAAGGAGCTCGACCTTGAGTCGGCGGCCGCGGGCGTCTGCAAAGTCTTCAACGAACACTTCGGCGAGACGAGCACCGCGCTTGCCATCGAGCCGGGCCGCTACCTCGTGGCCGACGCCGGCTACCTGCTCACGCGCGTGACGGCGCTGAAGGAGACGCCGGGCGGCGTGTACGCGGGCATCGACGCCGGGATGAACGACCTGATCCGCCCCGCGATGTACGAAGCCTACCACCACATGGTGGCGGCGGCTAAGATGGACCAGCCGGCCGACCGCGTGTACAACATCGCGGGCCCGGTGTGCGAGAGCGGCGATGTGTTCGCGCGCGACCGGCCGATGCCGAAGCTCGGCGAAGGCGACCTCGTCGCGATCCTCAATGCGGGGGCGTACGGGATGACGATGGCGTCGAACTACAACTCGCGCGGGCGCGCCCCCGAGGTGCTCGTTTGGGACGGGAAGATGCGCCTCATCCGCAAGCGGGAGACGCTCGAAGACATCGCAAGGCCCCAGGTCGTACCCGAGCACCTGCGCGAGGCGGGCCAGTTCAAGGACCTGAGCGGCGACCAGCCGGGGATCCGGATGGTGAAGTAGGTGGCGGGCAAGCGCAAGTCGGCCGCGCCGAAGAAGCCGGCCCTGAAGAAGGCGGCGGCCCCCAAGATCGCGGGCGTGCCATTCCTGAAGGTCGAGGGCCTGGGCAACGACTTCCTCATCGTCGACGCGGCGAAATTCGACATCCCCGAAACGGAAGCGTTTGCAAGGCGCGTGTGCGACCGCAACTTCGGCGTGGGGGCCGACGGGGTTCTTTACTACAAGCCCTCGAAGAAGGGCGACTTCACGATGCGCATCCTGAACTCCGACGGGTCGGAGGCCGAGATGTGCGGCAACGGGATCCGCTGCATGGCGCGGTGGGCCTACGAGACGGGCCGCGTGAGGGCCACGGAGATGAATGTGGAGACGCTGGGCGGGATGCGCGTGTGCCGGCTGAACCTGAACAAAGACGGCACCGTCGCCGACGTTACGGTTGACATGGGCGCCCCAAAGCTCGCGCGCTCGAACCTCCCGATGACGGGCCCGGGGACGTACCTCGGGCAGATGTTTGAGATGGAGCCGGGGCACACTGTTCCGGCGTCGGCGGTGTCGATGGGCAACCCGCACTTCATCCTCTTTACCCAGGCCTCCATCGAAAAGGCGAAGGAGATTGGCCCGCGGCTGGAGCGGCACGAGTGGTTCCCGCGGCGGACGAATGTGGAATTCGCAGAGCCGGTCTCCGGCCGCGAGATCAACCTCGTCGTGTGGGAGCGGGGCGCGGGCCTCACGCTCGCTTGCGGGACGGGCGCGTGCGCGGCCGCGGTTGCCTCGGCACTCGGGTCGTACACGGAATTCGACCGCGAGGTAAAGGTCAATCTGCCCGGCGGGTCGCTGTTCATCACGGTTCCGAAGGACCTCTCGCGCGTTTGGATGCGGGGGCCGGCGACGTTCGTGTTTGCCGGACAGCTCGACCCGCGCAACTTCACCTGAGGTGCTCCCGTGGCCGACGCCCCGAAGACCCCGTATGCGCGGCGCATCGAGCGGCTGCCGCTCTACCTCTTTGCCGAGATGGAGCGGAAGATCGAGGCGAAGAAGCGCGCAGGGGTCGACGTCATTTCGCTCGGCATCGGCGACCCCGACCTCCCGCCCCCGCTGTTCATCGTGGACGCATTGAAGTCACACCTAACCGACCCGGCGTGCCACGGCTACCCGACTTCGCGAGGCGAACGGCGCATCCGCGAGGCGGTCGCGCGTTGGATGAAGGGGCGGTTCGGCGTCGAGGTGGATCCCGAGAGCGAGGTCTGCGTGACGGTCGGCTCGAAGGAAGGCCTTTCGAACTTGTCGCGTGCCTACGTCAACCCCGGCGACAGGGTGGCGGCCACGAACCCCGGGTACCCCGTGTACCGCCAGTCCGCGTCGCTGCTCAACGACGCAGAAAACGTGATGCTGCCGCTCACGAAAACGGGCGCATTCCTGCCCGACCTGAACCTCGTGAAGGGGTGCAAGATGTTCTTCTTCGGCTACCCGAACAACCCGACCGGCGCAATTGCCCCCGAGATGTTCTGGAAGGCCGTGGGGATGCTCGCGGACCTGCACCCCGAGACGGTGGTCGTGTCCGACCACGCGTACTGCGAGATGACCTACGACGACTACCGGTCGCCCTCGCTCCTGCAGTACACGCGAGAGGGGGTGGAGTTCCACTCGATGTCGAAGGTGTTCAACATGACAGGCTACCGTGTGGGGTTCGCGGTGGGCCGCAAGGACATCATCGCGGGGCTCGAGAAAGTGAAGTCGAACCTCGACTCGGGGACGCCGATGTGGATTCAGGAGGCGATGAAGGCAGGGCTCGAGGCCTACAAAGGCGCGCAACCGCCGAAGGAAGTCAACGAGAATCTGGCCATCTACAAGAAGCGCCGCGACCTGATGGTCGCCGGCCTCAACAAGATGGGACTGAAAGTCGAGGCGCCCAAAGGGACGTTTTACCTGTGGGTCGAGGTCGGCAAGGACGAAGCGCTCTTCTGCGAGAAGGCGCTCGACGCGGGCGTCGTGGTGACGCCCGGCCGCGGGTTCGGGGAGCACGGGAAGGGGTTCGTGCGGATTGCGCTGACGCAGCCGGAGGCGAAGCTGAAGGTCTGCCTCGAGCGCCTCGGACACGCTTGGGCCTAGACCACTGGCGGCGGCGGGATCAATTCCGGGGGCGTGGCTCCGGCATCGGCAAACGTGAACTCGAGTCGCCACACATTGGGTTCCACAAACACGGAGGACACCGCGAAGGCCGAGCCGTTGTCGGCGAGGAAAACGCGGATCGGCATGACCGCGCCAAATCCGAGGTCCCGTTGAAGGTCGGCGACGTCGACCACCTGGACATAATCACGCGGCTGGCTGTTGCAGACATCGCCCGAGCAGCCGGAAACCCAGAACTGCGCGTGAACGGCGGCAAATCTGCCGTTGCTTGAGACGAAGAGGCGGTCGGGCGTGTCCTGCCCGGGTTGCTGGCGGTCGGAGGTGTGCGGAGCCGCCCAGTTCTGTGCCGTCCCCGGGCTGACCGTGAGGTTGAGGATCATGAGCAGGCCCATGCGTTGGAAGGGGTGTTGCCAGACGAACCCCGCGCGGCCGTCGCCTGCGACCTCGACGTCGCCGATCCTTGGAACTTCCGCGACAAGGTCGCCGGACGGGTTGTAAAACCGCGTCGAGTTGCCCGCGGTCCCGACGATGCTTGCCGTGTCGGAGGCACTGATGTCGGCGCCACGCATGTTCCCGCTCACCGGGATCGGGAAGTCTTCCCCCGTGAGGGTGCTGTGCACCGCGGCGCTGCCGTTGTTGTATGAGAGGGCAAGGAGGGTGCCGTTTTCCGCGGGCTCCATCCAATGGATCCCTTCCGAGGCCACCGGGGGCGTCCAGTTCCACAGGCGTTGACCTTCCGTGCTGAGGACGGTGACGTTGTCGTGGATGAACGAAAGGAGCGTCCCGTTGGGGAGGAAAAAGATCCCGCACCCATGCGCGGCGGCGCATTGCAACGGGGCCGCGCCCATCTGCCAAGCGCGCACCATCGTCCCGTTGATGCTCCACAGCTGGAACGCGCCATTGGAAGAGAGGAGGCCGACGGTCTGCCCGTCGGGGCTTAGCCCGGCCTCGACGACCTCGAAGGCGGCGCGTGGATCGATGATGACCGTGCGGAAGCCGGTGCCCTCCCGCACTTGGCCGTCCCTATCCCAATTCACCGGGGGATCGATGCACCCCGCGGTCAGCACGGGCAGGACGGCGAGGGCTACGAGCGCAAGCGCCTGCGTGCGGCGGCCATGCCCCGGATACGCCGCTATCCGACCACCGCCGTGCCTTGGGGCGGGGGGGGAGAAGAGCGTTTTGGCACTGTTACGCCGTTCAATGGTTGTAATGCATCTGCCCCTTGCGCGCGACCGCGTGCACGCGGTTGCGACTGAGGTCGGTAACGAACTCGTCGACCGACTTGGCGTCGATGAACGCGAGGTCGGCGAATTTTCCCTCCTCGATCGTGCCGACCGTGTGCCCCTTGCCCAGCGAGCAGGCGGCGTTCAGGGTGGCCGCCGTAAGCGCCACCTTCGGCGGCGTGCGCATCGAGTAGACC